>NZ_CP017774.1:1925607-2567476 GCF_001857965.1 Flavobacterium commune
GCGATACGAAGGTCGTTTGGTTGTTTTAAAAATCAGATTTAGAGCTTCGTTTTAGTATTTAAATGGAAATTTTAAGATAAACGAATTTTGGAATTGTAAATAAATATCCTCAAATATGAAGCCGAAAAGTATTTTTTTTGATAAAAATAGAATGCTGTTTTTTCTCAATGTTAAGTAAACGTTAACAAACAAAAGCTTCTTAAGTACTGTGTTTATTGGTTTTTTAATTTCTGCGTATGTGTTTAAATGTAGAATTAGAGTGCTAATGTAAACAAATGTTTATGCGGTGGTGTTCAAATGGTAACTCAGGCTTAATATTGGATAAAAAGTTTAATATTAGTTTTGCGTTAAAATAATGTAATATTGATTTATACTTAAAATGAAAAGATTTTTATTTACAGGTTTACTGTTGGTTTCGTCATTAATGAATGCGCAAGATGTAAAGAAAGACGAGATTAAAAAAGAAGTAGTTCGAATTTTAGATTCTATTAATTCGGCTAACAAACAAAAACAGAGCGAACAGGAAAAACCAATGCTTACTGAAAAACCGGAGAAATCCGAGAAAAAAGAACATTGGTATGATAATATTGGTTTAAGAGGTTATGTGCAGGTACGATACAATGGCTTGTTGTCAACAAATGATAAAGTAGCTTGTGACCAATGTGATAAATCCTGGGGAACGACTTCGACTGCTCCGGATGCAAAATCAAACAATGGTCTTTTTATAAGACGTGCACGTTTGGTGTTTTCCGGGCAAATTCATCCTAATGTTTATGTTTATATTCAGCCGGATTTTGCCAGTTCTCCAGCTTCTGGGGTGAATCATTTTGCTCAATTAAGAGATGCGTATTTTGATTTGTCATTTGATAAAAAGAGAGAATTTAGAGTGCGTTTAGGGCAAAGTAAAGTGCCTTATGGTTTTGAAAATATGCAATCGAGTCAAAACCGATTGACATTAGACCGAAACGACGGTTTGAACAGTGCTGTGGTTAATGAGCGTGATTTAGGAGCTTTTTTCTACTGGGCACCAGCTGTGGTTAGAGAGCGTTTTGCAATGTTAATTAAAGACGGTTACAAAGGTTCAGGGGATTACGGAGTATTTGCCTTTGGAGCTTACAACGGTCAAACGGCTAATAAATCAGAAGCAAATAGAAACCTGCATGTGGTAACCCGTTTTAGTTATCCGTTTGTAGTAGGGAATCAAATTATCGAGCCGGGAATTCAGGCTTATACCGGAAAATGGGCTTTTGGTAGTGAACTTTCAACAGGAGTAACCACTGCTAACAAACAAAATACCTTGGATCAACGTGTGGCGGCTTCTTTTATATTGTATCCAAAACCATTCGGGATTCAGGCAGAATACAACATTGGTAAAGGACCTCGTTATAACAAAACAACAAATACTGTTGATGTGTCTCATTTAGAAGGTGGTTATGTATTGCTGAACTACAAATTAGATTTGCCTAAGCACCATTTGATTTATCCTTTTGCAAAATTCCAATACTATGATGGAGGAAAGAAATTTGAAAAAGATGCCAGAAGTTATGTAGTAAGAGATTACGAATTAGGATTGGAATGGCAGCCTTTTAAAGCTTTTGAATTAGTAGCCGAATGGGTAATTGCCGATCGTACTTTTGAAGACAGCGCATTGCCTGTCAACAGACAACGTGGTAATTTATTGCGATTACAAGCGCAGTTTAATTTTTAATTCATTCTAATCTAAACAATATATTTAAAAATTAGTTTTCCTTGAAAAAAGCGTCCAATTGCTTAATGATGAATTAACGCAGGCTTAATATTGAGGATTTACTTTTGCAACAATTAATTTATAACAAAATGAAAAAAACAAAATTATTTTTGATTTTACCTTTAATAGGTATGTTGAGTTGTGGTAAGGCTAAAACAGAAGATAAGGCTTCTGAGGATAATGCAGCAGCTGTTTCAGTAACTATCAAAGGAAGTGATACTGTTTTGCCATTGGCTCAAAAAGAAGCTGAGGATTTAATGAAATCTGACAAAAACATCAGTGTTACTGTAGTAGGTGGAGGGTCAGGAGTAGGTATTACCGCTCTTATTGATGGAACTACTGATATTGCAATGGCTTCAAGAGATTTGAAAACAGAAGAGAAATTAAAATTTTCGGAAGCTAAAAAAGAGATTGAAGAAGTAGTTATTGCATTTGATGCTTTAACAGTAATTGTGAATCCGGCTAATGGAGTTTCTAAATTAACTCGTGAGCAATTAGAAGGAATTTTTACAGGAGCAATTAAAAACTGGAAAGAAGTAGGTGGAGCCGATGAGAAAATTGTGGCTTATTCCAGAGAATCTTCTTCAGGAACTTATGAGTTTTTTAAAGAAGAAGTAATGGCTAAGAAAAACTATGCAACTGATGTGTTAAGCTTACCGGCTACAGGAGCAATTGTTCAGGCAGTAGGTCAGACAAAAGGAGCTATTGGTTATATCGGATTGGCTTATGAAACTAAAGAAGTAAAACAATTAGCGGTTTCTTATGATCAGGGAAAGACTTTTGTTGAGCCTTCAATAGCAACTGCTAAAGATAAAAGCTATCCAATTTCAAGACCGTTATTTTATATGTATGATAAAACAAATGCAGCCAAAGTAAAATCAATAGTTGATTATGCGCTTTCGGATGTAGGTCAAAAAACAGTTTCAGATATTGGTTATATTCCATTAAAATAATTCTAAAGGTTATTATAAGTTCTTGAAAAGGTTATCATTTTTTATCGATAACCTTTTTTTATACCCAAAAATACATTGGCTTAACATTAAGTTAACTCAATAGTAATAACTACAGAACATTCAGTCAGTCAGGCTGATGTAATTTTGCAAAAAAATAAAAGATACTGATTTGAAAACAAATTTTAAACAGCTGAAAGAGAAGCTTATCGAAGCCGTTTTAATGCTAAGTGGTGCGGCCACAAGTATTACCGTAGTTTTGATTGTTTTTTTTCTATTTATTGAAGGTGCTGGAGTTTTTAATAGAAAACCCATTGATGATGGTTATTTGTTAGTGGTTAATGCTACTAACAAAGTAAAGACACTTCAGCCTTCGCAAGTAAAAGATGTTTTTGATAAAAAAATAACCAATTGGAACCAACTCGGAGGTGAGAACAGGCCCATAGTGTTATTTACAACCAGTGATATTACCCAATATTATACTGAGGAAGAATTAGGAGCTAACTTTGAGCATTTTCCTGAAAAAATTAATGAACTAATTCAGAAACAACCCGGCATTATTGCTTTTTTTTCAGATAAATACAAGTCGGATCAATTTGTTGGTAAAGAGTTAGATATTGATAAAATTAAGGTTTGGGAATTTTTATCAGGTGAAGAATGGTTTCCTACAGCCCAACCCATTGCTCAAATGGGAGTAAAGCCTTTAATTTATGGAACGCTGTGGGTAAGTTTTGGTGCTATTTTATTGGCTTTGCCTATTGGATTAGCGGCGGCAATTTATCTTAGTGAAATTGCTCAAAAAAGAACCCGAAGTTTATTAAAACCTTTAATCGAATTATTAGCCGGAATTCCATCGGTAGTTTATGGTTTTTTTGGATTAGTGGTGATTGTCCCTTTAATTCAGGAAATGTTTAATTTGCCTGTAGGCGAAACCGGATTAGCAGGAAGTGTGGTTTTAGCTATTATGGCTTTGCCAACTATTATTACTATTTCAGAAGATGCCATGCGCAATACGCCACGTGCCATGAAAGAAGCCAGTTTGGCTTTAGGTGCATCCAAATGGCAAACTATTTATAAGGTGGTCATGCCTTATTCGGCTTCGGGAATTACTGCGGGAGCTATTTTAGGAATTGGTAGGGCTATTGGCGAAACCATGGCGGTATTAATGGTGACCGGAAATGCTGCTGTAATTCCTAATACCCTTTTAGCTCCGGTAAGAACCATTCCGGCAACCATTGCTGCCGAACTGGGTGAAGCACCAAACGGAGGTTTGCATTACGAAGCCTTATTT
Source organism: Flavobacterium commune (assembly GCF_001857965.1). NCBI lineage: Bacteria > Pseudomonadati > Bacteroidota > Flavobacteriia > Flavobacteriales > Flavobacteriaceae > Flavobacterium > Flavobacterium commune. The sequence continues at coordinate 1,929,596 of NZ_CP017774.1, forward strand.
GCTTTGGGTTGTATTTTATTCCTAATCACATTTGGGATCAATATGTTAGTCGAATTAGTGACTAACAGAAAAGCACACAAAAAACATTAATAATGAAAGCACAAAATAAATTAGCCCGTAAAAAGAGAATTAGCCAAAACATTGCTTTTGGAATCTTTACAGCAATAAGTTATGCTATTGTAGCCCTTTTATTTGTTATTCTGGCATTTATTGTGGTCAAAGGAATCGGCGTAATTAGTTGGGAATTCATTACAGCAATGCCAAGTAACGGAATGACCGAAGGCGGAATTTTTCCAGCCATCATAGGTACGCTTTGTTTGGTTTTGGCAAGTATGATTTTTGCTTTTCCGGTGGGTGTTTTTGCTGCAATTTACATGAACGAATATGTAAAAGACGGTTGGGTTAAAAAGATAATCAAACAGATGACAAATAATCTGGCGGGAGTTCCATCGATTGTTTTTGGATTATTTGGGATGTCGTTGTTTGTCAATAAACTGGGTTTTGGCGATTCAATTTTAGCCGGTGGATTAACTCTGGGATTATTAGTACTTCCTGTTGTTATCAGAACAACTGAAGAATCTTTAAAAGCTGTTGATTCTACTTTCAGGCAGGCCAGTTTAGGTTTGGGAGCTTCTAAATGGCAAACAACAAGCAAAGTAGTTTTGCCAATCGCTTTTCCAAATATCATTACCGGTTTGATTCTTTCCATCGGAAGGGTTTCCGGCGAAACAGCTCCTATTTTATTTACTGTAGCCGCTTATTTTTTGCCTAAATTACCTTCGTCTATTTTTGATCAGGCTATGGCTTTGCCGTATCATTTATATGTAATTGCAACCAGTGGAACTAATATTGAGAAATCGAGAGCAATGGCTTATGGAACGGCACTTATTTTAATTATAATTGTATTAATCTCTAATTTATTGGCGAATGCACTTCGTAAATATTACGGGAAAAAAGTAAAAATGAATTAATGCCATTAAAGTTGGTTTATTAAGTAAAAGTAAAAAGTATAACATGCACAAAATAGAATCCAGAAACGTAAATTTTTTTTACGGAGAAACCCAGGCCTTACACGACATTTCGTTATCGATGAAGGAGAATACCGTTACGGCACTTATTGGGCCATCAGGTTGTGGGAAGTCAACTTATTTGCGTTTATTGAATCGAATGAATGATTTGATTGATAACACCCGAATGGAAGGAAGTATTTTAATTGATCAAAAGGATATTTATCAAAAGAATACTAATGTTGATGATTTGAGAAAGAATGTGGGAATGGTGTTCCAGAAACCTAATCCTTTTCCTAAAACAATCTATGAAAATGTGGCCTATGGTTTGAGAGTGAACGGAGTTGAGGATAAACATTTAATCGAAGAAAGAGTGATTACTTCCATTGAGCAGGTGGCACTCTGGGATGAGGTAAAAGACAAGTTAAAAAAATCGGCATTTGAATTATCCGGTGGACAACAACAGCGTTTGTGTATTGCCCGTGCTCTGGCTATACAGCCTTCGGTTTTATTGATGGATGAGCCTACTTCGGCATTAGATCCTATTTCGACTTCAAAAATTGAAGAATTAGTACACGAATTAAAAAAGCAATATACTATTGTTATTGTGACGCATAATATGCAGCAGGCAGCGCGTGTGAGCGACAATACGGCTTTTTTCTATATGGGAAAATTGATTGAATGTGATAAGACAAAAACGATTTTTACCAAACCGGCAATACAGCAAACTGAGGATTATATAACAGGAAGATTTGGCTGATATTTGTTCCCAATTTGTAATCGGATAACTTTAAAATTAAAAAAATGGCATCACACTTCGAAATAGAATTAGATAAACTTAAAAACGTAATAATCAAGATAGGTACTCTTGCCGAAAATCAATTAATTGAAGCGGTAAAAGCACTGCTTTCAGAGCCTATGGCAGAGAAGAAAGAGGTGAAAAAAACCGAAGAAAAAATAGATAGATTAGATGTGAAAATCGATGAGATTTGTCAAACTATTTTTGCCTTGCAACAGCCTGTAGCTTCCGATTTGCGGTTTATCATGGCTTCGATGCAAATCAGTAATGAGATTGAAAGAATTGGCGATTTGGCAATGAGTGTTATCAAAAATTCGAAAAACATTAAAGACAAGCACGATTTAATCGTAAAATTCAATGTAGCCGAATTGGCAAAACAAGTTGAGGAAATCACGGTAAAAATGAATCAGTGTTTCTTAGATAGAAGCGAAACCACTATTGGAGAAATTTTTGTACTCAATAACAGTATTAAAAAAGGAACGGATGATATGATTCATAGCTTGATGAACGAAATGAAATCGAACTCTAAGGCTGTAGTTTCAGGAATGAATCTGGTTATGGTTTTAAAACATTTAGAACGCGTTTCAGAACATTGTACTAATATTGCCGAGCACGTCCATTTTATGATTAAAGCCAAGATTATCAAACATGAAAAGTTTGATGATAAGCAACAGTAATCGAATATTTTAATGAAAAAAAAGCTGGTTTTTTTGCAATAAAAGAGCCGGCTTTTTTTGTGCCTTTTAGTTTTGAAAACAATTAATCCGGTAAGACAATTTAAGTACGACTGTTTTTTTCTTTGTATTTTATAAAATATTTTAAATTTCAATAGCGGGTAATGAATATATTTTTTAAATTGACTTAATAAAAATAACGAGATATAATACTAAAGATATATGATTAAACCAGATACGTTTGTATGGGAAAATGAGAGGTTAAAAGACTTAGATTCTTATGCTATTATAGATACTCTGCCTGAAGATGAGTACGATGAGTTAACTTATTTAGCATCTCAAATATGTGGTACTCCAATTTCACTGATTAGTCTTTTAGACAATAAAAGACAGTGGTTTAAATCACATTATGGTACCGATGTTATGGAAACTTCTAAGGAAATTGCTTTTTGTGCCCATGCAATACTCAATCCTGATGAAGTATTTATTGTTCAGGATGCCAGAAATGATCATCGCTTCTATGATAATCCTCTTGTAATTGAGGAACCTAATGTTGTTTTTTATGCAGGAGCTCCGTTGGTTAGTCAAAATGGTTTACCCCTTGGGACTTTATGTGTTATTGATAATAAACCTAATGAATTAAGTGAGAATCAGATAAAATCCTTGAAAGCACTTTCGAATCAGGCAATGAAGTTGTTAGAGTTGAGAAAGAAAAAAAAACAACTCGAAAAAAATTTATTCGAATTTGAAAACAAAAACAAAGAATTAGAGCGCTTTGCTTATATAGCAGCTCACGATTTAAAATCACCATTAGGGAATATTAATGCTTTGACAGATTTTTTTATAGAACATTATTGTGAAGATTTAGAAGAAGAGGCGTCCGAAATTATAGCGTTAATTCATCAGTCTTCGGCTAAATTAAGAGGACTTATTGATGAATTATTAGAGTATAGTAAATACGATAAAATTATTGAGCAAGAGAAAGCTGAAATCGATTTACAAATACTAAAGAAAGAAATTTTAGGACTATTTAGTTTTAATAATAAATATGATATTAGTTTAAAATCGAATGTTTCTAAATTGATTATCAATAAGGTAGCCTTAGAGCAAATTTTAATTAATCTTATTTCTAATGCCATCAAATACAATGACAAAGAAATAGCTCAAATTGAAATTATGGTAAATGAAGAAGATTTACAATATCGAATTTCGGTAACAGATAATGGTCCCGGCATATCAAAAGAAAATCAGCATAAAATTTTTGAAATTTTTGAAGTTTTGGATACCTGTGACCATAATGGAGAAACAGGAAACGGAATTGGTCTTGCAACAGTAAAAAAATTAGTACTGGCCTTAGGTGGTACTATTGATGTTGAATCTGAAGTAGGAAAGTTTACGAGATTTAATTTTACGATAGAAAAATTTTGAAAAGTTATGTTGAAATATTTTTGAGCTTTTTTTAAAAAGCTCAAAAATATTTTTATCAGATATTTATTCCGTTGGTTTTGTTGAAAAGACCAATGAGTTCAACTATGTTTTTGATGTTGAGTTTGTTGAATATTTTGTTTTTATGAGTGCTTACTGTAGTGAGTTGAATACTCAGTTTGTTGGCAATTTCAATGTTTCCGTCGCCTTTGACTAATAACTCCGAAATTTCTCTTTCTCGTTTGGAGAGCTTTTCTAATGGGTCATTACTGGTTTTATTTGTAGAAGCTTTTACCAGTTCGTTTACAATATTTGGAGTTAAATAATTTCCTGTTTTTAAGATTGTGTCAATAGCATTAACAAGCATTTTTTTGTCACTTAATTTATTGAGATAACCATTGGCTCCGGCAATAATATAAGGGCAGGCATGGGTTTCTTCTTCATAAACAGAAAAAATGAGTATTTTGACATCAGGTTGAATGTTTTTGATTTCTTCTATCATAGCGGTATTTCTGCCCCCGGGAATATTGATGTCCAGTATGATTAAATCTATTTTTTTCTTTTTTAAAAAATCTAATGTTCCGCTGTAATTGTCTTTGGTTGAAATAGCAACGTTTTTAATTTTTTCTTCTAAAATTATGGAAACACCTGTTCTTACAACTAGATGGTCGTCAACGATAAGGATTTCTTTTTGCATGATTGTATATTTAGATTAAAAATTTTCTTTTAGATTAATGTCTATAGTTACTGTTGTTCCCTGGTTATTAGGATTTGAAAATGTGATATTCCCTTTTAGGATTATTAGTAATTCGAGTACCAGATGTAAGCCTATTCCATAGGTGCTTAAAATTAGCTTTTCGGGGTCTCTGTTTTGGAATAATTTGGTGTAATAATCAATTATATCCTGACTCATTCCGCTGCCTGTGTCTTTAATCCAATAGCTTATTTTTTCAGTATTTGCCTTTGCGCCAATTTCTATAATTCCCGATTGGGTGTTTTTTACAGCATTGTCTATCAAATTGTGGATGATTATCGAAATAATTCGGATGTTTATATTTGATTTTAGACTGTTCTTAGTATTATTTATAATTTGGGTATTGTTGTTTAAGGCAATTTCTTCAAAAAAAATCTTTTTGTTTTCAATTAATTCATGAACCGAATAATAGTTCTGATTGTAATCTTTGTCTTCGATGTATATTTTAGAATATTCAATCAGTGTTTTTGTAAAATTATAGAGTTGGGAGGATGATTTGTAGATAGAATCGGCATATTTATAGGTAATGGTATTTTTTGCTTTTTTAGTGCTGATGCTTAGGTGTTTGGCAATAAGCTGAATGTATTTTAGCGGACTTCTGATGTCGTGACTAATGGTTCCAATTATTTTTTTGTGTTGAATGATTTCGGTATGTAAGTCCTGCTTTGTTTTTTCTAAATCTTTAATAATGGCTTCCAGTTGCTCTTTTTGTTGTTTTAGTTCTTGTTTTGATTTTAATATCTTTTGGAGCATAGTGCTGTAGTAAATGCTTATGGAACCTATAATTACACATATAAAAAAGATGTTAGTCAACAAAAGGTAATAGTTTGTTTTACGTGTTCCGTCCCCCAAAAGAGTAGAAAAGCGTTCTTCACTAAGTCCTATTTTTTTATTCAAATCGTCCAGTTGCAGTAGTGTTTTAATCTTGGCATTGTGGTCTAATTCATTATTATCTATTTTTTGCTTTACCTTAAGTCCTAATTTATTGAGCTCGGTGTTTAACGAATCGCCCACTTTCCACTCGGCAATGGCATTTTTTAAAAACCAGATACTTTTAAAATTATTAAAGAGCCAAATCATATCGTTTAAGTCTTCTTCATGATTTTTACCTTCTCTAAAGCCTTGTTTGATGGTTTCAGAATCTAATTTATTAATGAGTGCTATTCGGGCTTTTTTATCACCTAAAGGAATACTGATATTGGATTTGAACTTCATCCAATATTCTTCTTTGTTTGTATAAAGATAGTTTATCAAATTGCGGGTTGCCACATTGTGTCCTTTTGAATAGCGGGATTCTCCATTTACATAAGCTCTGGTTGCTGATAAAGTTTTTATGGTGTAAAAATTAATCACTATTAACATAGAACATGCGGTTAATATAAGAACTAAAAAAGTGATAGTATTTCTTTTGGCTTGTTTCAAATCTTAACTATTGAGGTTTGTATGTTATTTTTTTGTTGCTATTTGAGAATGGCTAAGACGTTGAAGATGATTTTTATCTTAATTAGATTATCGTGTACTACAAATATATCAAATATGCTGCTGTTATTTTTGTAAGAATAAATCGGTTTTGGTATAGAATTTTATCAATTTTTTTGTAGTTTTTATTTTACTTATAAATCGTTTTATATCAGCGTATATTCTCACAATTTACATAATCAATGCTTTATTTTTGTAAATAAATCGTTACTGCTATTGGGTTTAACTCTTTTTTGAGTGTCAATTACTCAAAACTAAACCTATAAAATATTGATTTAAATCAAATTCAAATTCTTTAGATTATGAGAAATAATTACCTTGATTTATTTAATAAGAATGTTATTAAAAATACGCTACTCAGAAACATACAGCATCAGTTGTTTTTGTTTATAGGTTTATTTATAGTGTCTTTTAATTCTTTTGGACAATGTAATGTAGCAACTCCAACTCCTTTTGTATCGGCTAATTTTGATGATTTATCAGTAAGTACTAATACCAGTGGAGGATGTATTTCGCTTTTAGGATGCGGGATATTTAATGAAAGCCGCTTAATCAATGCCAGTTTGACCGATTTTGCTACGGCAAGTTTTGGAGTGCTAAGTATTGGTACCAATCATTCGTTGCGTGTAACTGATGGGAATTCAACTTTTGCAGCGGGTACTTTTGCCGGATTTAAGATAGCTCCTGCCGGAGGACTGCTTAGTTTGGATTTATTAAACGGAATAAGGATACGAACTTATAACGATGGTGTTTTAAGAGAAACAATGTCGGGAGCTTCTTTATTGGGATTAACATTGCTTTCCAGTCCAACTGATTATATTGTTGGGTTTAATACTGCTCTAACATTTGATGCTGTCGAAATAGTATTAGATGGAGGAGTGTCTTTATTAAGTTCTACTGATATTTACCATGCAGTAATAAGGGAATATTGCGCCGGACCTGCCTTAGACTGTAATACAGTTACTAAACTAAGTTTGCCTACTCATCCGGTTGCTATTAGTCAGGCTAATACAGGAATGTCAGGAGTAAGCGTGGGCAGTGTTACCGATGTTGAAAATGCAATTAGTGCCAGTGATACTGATTATGCAACTATTAACTTAACTGTTGGTTTGCTGGCTTCAGGAAGTATAGCCATAAAAGAGATGATTACTGATTATCCTGCCGGAACTTATGCCGGTGTTGAAATTGAGAATTTGAATCTTTTAAGTATAGCTGCTTTAGGAAATGTTGTGGTTTCGACTTATTTGGACGGAGTACTTCGGGAACAATTTTCAGGGACTAATTTGGTTGCTAATGCTTCATTGCTTGCTTCGGGAGGACGTTTTAAACTGGGATTTGTTGCGAATCAGTCATTTGATGAAGTAAAACTGTCCGTTAATCAGACAATAGGTTTAAATCTGGGGACTACCAGAGTATATGGAGCAGTTTTTCAGAGATTCTGTGCAGGACCTGAGCTCACTTGTAATATGCAAACAGTAATGAACACACCGGCATATCCGGTATATATTAATAATGTCAATTCGGGAATTAATGGTTTAGTGTGTGCATTGTGTACGGTAACTAATCAGGATAATTTAATAGATGCTGACCTTAGTAATTATGCCAGTGTCAATTTATCTGTAGGGGTAGGAACAACAGGAAGTCTGTCTGTAAAAGACCAAATAACTAATTATCCTGCAGGAACATTTGCCGGTTATACTATAGAAAATCCAGCCTTGCTTAATGTTGATGCTTTAGGAGCTGTAAGGGTAACTACTTATTTAGATGGTGTTCAACAGGAATCAAAATCGGGTAATGGACCATTAGTTGCTGTTGGAACTGATTTGTTAGTTGGAACAGGAAAACAGACGATAGGTTTTGTTGCTACATTGCTTTTTGATGAGGTTCGAATTACATTTCAAAATCTGGTTGCAGTAAATCTTGGAGAAGTTAAAGTATATAGTGCGGTTTTTCAAAGATTATGTAATCCAATAGTTGAATGTAATCAAAATTATCTTTGGACAAATCCGGCTTTTCCGGTAACAATAAATGGAGATAATACCGGTATTGAGGGCGTGGCCTGTGTGGCCTGTGCAGTAAATGATACCGATAATTTATTAACAGCTGACGAAACTGATTTTGCCAATATTACTTTGATTGCAGGAGTAGTAGGCTCGGGTTCTGTAGCGGTAAAAGATCATTTGTTTACTTATCCTAAAGGAACTTTTGCAGGTTTTGTTATTAGAGATTTAGGAACATTAGCACAGGTAAATTTATTGCAATCGATGACAATAAGCACCTATAACAATGGCATTTTGCAAGAAGCAAGATCAGCAGCTCAGTTAATCGATTTATCTCTTTTAGGAATTGATGTTTTAGGATCTACTCCGGGAGTTTATAATGTTGGTTTCAAAACTAATTTAGCCTTTGACGAAATTAAATTGACTTTAAATTCTGTAGCAAGTGTCATCAATTCTATAAATGTATATGGAGCATTTGTAAATACTTCAGAAAGTGATGATGAAGGTAGTGGAAATTTGTCTTGTAATTCTTCATCCATTTCAGTAACAAAAGACGGGACTTATGTAGATGCTAACAATGACGGAATTGTAAATGCCGGTGATAGAGTGGATTATGCTTTTGATGTAAGAAATACAGGTAGTAAAACTTTAACTAATGTAACTGTAACGGATAATAATGCCACAGTAAGCGGAAGTCCAATAGCTACTTTAGCTCCGGCTGGAAATGATACAGCCTCATATACAGCGACTTATATGATAACTCAGGCTGATATTGATGCCGGAGTGGTTTATAATTTAGCAACGGTTACTGCCACAACTAATTTGGGTACAATTATTACTGCAACTTCAACTGATCCAACACCATGTACAACTTGTCCGGTAAACCCAGCTTGTCCGGATTGTACGGCTACTCCAATAGCTCAAACGAATTCTATTGGCTTGGTGAAAACCGCAGTAGTAGGAGGAACAGGAGTTTTAGGTGATGTTATTACTTATACTTTTGCTGTTACCAATACAGGAAATACTACTTTGACTAATGTTGTTGTGACTGATCCAATGGCAGGGTTAGTGATTTCAGGAAGTCCGATAGCCAGTTTAGCTCCGGGAGCAACTAATGCTACTGTTAAAGGGATTTATATTATTACTCAGGCTGATGTTAATGTAGGTATGGTAACTAACTCAGCATTAGTAACAGCCAAAGATCCCCAGAATAATGATGTTACTGATATTTCGGGAACTACATTGGCTACGGATGATAGTACCGAAACATCTGTAAGTCAGACTAATTCGATTGCTTTAGTTAAAACAGCAAGTGTTGTAGGCGCAGGAGGTTTAGGAGATACTGTTAATTACACTTTTGCAGTAACCAATACAGGAACAACAACTTTGACTAATGTTGTTGTGACTGATCCAATGCCAGGATTAGTAATTTCAGGAAGTCCAATAGCCAGTTTAGCTCCAGGGGCTACCGATATTAGTGTAACTGGAACTTACACCATTACGCAAGCAGATGTCGATGCAGGAATGGTAACTAATTCGGCTTTAGTAACTGCTAAAGATCCACAGAATAATAATGTAACCGATGTTTCAGGAACAACAGTTACTACCGATGATAGTACCGAAACTCCGGTTGGGCAAAGATCAACAATTGCATTGGTTAAAACAGCAAATGTGGCAGCAGTTAGAGAATTTGGAGATACAATTACTTACACTTTTGCAGTAACCAATACAGGAACAACAACTTTAACTGATGTTGTAGTAACCGATCCAATGCCAGGATTGCTGATTTCAGGAAGCCCTATTGCAAGTTTAGCACCTGGGGTTACTGATACAACTATAACAGGAACTTACACTATTACGCAAGCCGATGTCGATGCAGGAAAAGTTGTTAACTCCGCTTTGGTAACTGCTAAGGATCCATTGGATAATGATGTAACGGATATTTCAGGGACTACAATAGGAACCAATAATAGTACCGAAACTCCGGTTACACAAACTTCATCTATTACTTTAGTAAAAACCGCAGTAGTAGGAGGAACAGGAGTTTTAGGGGATGTTATTACTTATACATTTACAGTAAAAAATACAGGAACAACAACATTAAAGAATATTTTAGTGTCCGATCCGATGGTGGGTTTAAGTATAACAGGAAATCCAATAGCCAGTTTAGCTCCTGGAGCTACAAATACAAGTATTACAGGGACTTACACCATTACTCAAGCCGATATTGATGCCGGAAAAGTAAGCAACTCGGCTTTGGTAACAGCCAAGGATTCACAAAATAATAATGTAACGGATATTTCAGGAACTACAGAAACCACTAATGATACTACCGAAACTCCGCTTACCCAAAATCATGCTATTGCCTTGGTGAAAACTGCAGTAGTAGGAGGAACAGGAGTTTTAGGAAATGTTATCACTTATACATTTGCAGTAAGAAATACAGGAAATACTACTTTGACAAATGTTGTGGTTACTGACCCAATGGTTGGTTTAGTGATTTCAGGAAGTCCAATAGCCAGTTTAGCTCCTGGAGCTACCAATACAAGTATTACAGGAACTTACACCATCACCCAAGCCGATATTGATGCCGGAAAAGTAAGCAACTCGGCTTTGGTAACCGCCAAGGATCCTCAAAATAATAATGTAACGGATATTTCAGGAACTACAGAAACCACTAATGATAGTACCGAAACTCCGCTTACCCAAAATCATGCTATTGCCTTGGTGAAAACTGCAGTAGTAGGAGGAACAGGAGTTTTAGGGGATGTTATTACTTATACATTTACAGTGAAAAATACAGGAACAACAACATTAAAGAATATTTTAGTGTCCGATCCGATGGTGGGTTTAAGTATAACAGGAAATCCAATAGCCAGTTTAGCTCCTGGAGCTACCAATACAAGTATTACGGGAACTTACACTATCACCCAAGCCGATATTGATGCCGGAAAAGTAAGCAACTCGGCTTTAGTAACTGCTAAAGATCCACAGAATAATAATGTAACGGATATTTCAGGAACTACAGAAACCACTAATGATAGTACCGAAACTCCGCTTACCCAAAATCATGCTATTGCCTTGGTGAAAACCGCAGTAGTAGGAGGAACAGGAGTTTTAGGAAATGTTATCACTTATACATTTGCAGTAAGAAATATAGGAAATACTACTTTGACTAATGTTGTTGTGACTGATCCAATGCCAGGATTAGTAATTTCAGGAAGTCCAATAGCCAGTTTAGCTCCTGGAGCTACCAATACAAGTATTACGGGAACTTACACCATCACTCAAGCCGATATTGATGCCGGAAAAGTAAGCAACTCGGCTTTAGTAACTGCTAAAGATCAACAGAATAATAATGTGACGGATATTTCAGGAACTACAGAAACCACTAATGATACTACCGAAACTCCGCTTGCCCAAAATCATGCTATTGCCTTGGTGAAAACCGCAGTAGTAGGAGGAACAGGAGTTTTAGGAAATGTTATCACTTATACATTTGCAGTAAGAAATACAGGAAATACTACTTTGACAAATGTTGTGGTTACTGACCCAATGGTTGGTCTAGTGATTTCAGGAAGTCCAATAGCCAGCTTAGCTCCTGGAGCTACCAATACAAGTATTACGGGAACTTACACCATCACTCAAGCCGATATTGATGCCGGAAAAGTAAGCAACTCGGCTTTGGTAACAGCCAAGGATCCACAAAATAATAATGTAACGGATATTTCAGGAACTACAGAAACTACTAATGATAGTACCGAAACGCCGCTTACCCAAAATCATGCTATTGCCTTAGTGAAAACCGCAGTAGTAGGAGGAACAGGAGTTTTAGGAAATGTTATCACTTATACATTTGCAGTAAGAAATACAGGAAATACTACTTTGACAAATGTTGTGGTTACTGACCCAATGGTTGGTTTAGTGATTTCAGGAAGTCCAATAGCTAGTTTAGCTCCTGGGGCTACGAATACAAGTATTACGGGGACTTACGCCATCACTCAAGCCGATATTGATGCCGGAAAAGTAAGCAACTCGGCTTTAGTAACTGCTAAAGATCCACAGAATAATAATGTGACGGATATTTCAGGAACTACAGAAACCACTAATGATACTACCGAAACTCCGCTTGCCCAAAATCATGCTATTGCCTTGGTGAAAACCGCAGTAGTAGGAGGAACAGGAGTTTTAGGAAATGTTATCACTTATACATTTGCAGTAAGAAATACAGGAAATACTACTTTGACAAATGTTGTGGTTACTGACCCAATGGTTGGTTTAGTGATTTCAGGAAGTCCAATAGCCAGCTTAGCTCCTGGGGCTACTAATAATACTATTGTTGGGACTTATGTTTTAACACAGGCTGATGTTGATGCCGGTGAAATAACAAATTCGGCCTTAGTAGTGGCTAAAGATCCGCAAGGGAATGATGTTGAAGATATATCAGGTACAACAATTACTAATGATAATCCAACAATTACTGAAATTACAGCAAACCCTTCTATTAGTGTTACTAAAGACGGTGTTTATATTGATGCTAATAATGATGGATTAACAAATGTAGGAGATCATATTAATTACACTTTTGTGGTTAGAAATACAGGAAATACAACACTTTATGATGTAGTTGTAACTGATGAAAAAGTTACAATAGTAGGAAGTCCTATTCCAACTTTGGCTTATAATACTTCAAATAGTACCGCTTTTACGGCAACTTATGTTATCACTCAGGCTGATATTGATGCCGGTTTAGTTTATAATTTAGCTCTTGTTAAAGCAACTACACCTAAAGAAACAGAAGTAACCAATACATCAACCGATCCTACACCTTGTGTTAGTTGTCCGGTTAATCCGGATTGTCCAACATGTACGATTACTCCATTAGCCCAATCTCCAAAGATAGCATTAATGTTAGTGGGTGAATTTCAGGATGAGAATAATGATGATCAGGCACAAATAGGAGAGACAATCCAATATACTTACACGATTATGAATATGGGTAATGTACCATTGTCTAATGTTTGGATTCAGGATACAAAGGTTGGGCTTGATATGAATTCGGGCACTATTAATATGCCTATTGGAGCTATGGATAATACCACTTTTACAGCAACTTATACACTTACTCAGCAGGATATTATTGCAGGAAATGTTCACAATCAGGCAATAGTATTTGGAACAAGTCCACTGGGAGTTGTAGTTCAGGATTTGTCAGATGATGATAGTCCGTTAGAAGATGATTCCACTGTAATAGGTATTGAAGGCTGTGTTGTAGAGGTTTTTAATGCCGTTTCTCCAAATGTAGGTTCAGTATATGAAAGGGTTTTATACATAAGAGGATTGGATTGTTATCCTGATAATACTGTTCAGGTATTTGACCGTTGGGGAGTGAAAGTCTATGAAGTAGATGGTTATAATAATAGGGATAAGGCGTTTAGGGGAATTTCCGAAGGAAGAACAACGGTAAGTCAATCCAAAGGTTTGCCAAACGGAACATATTTCTACATCCTTAAATATGTAGATATAGAAGGAAAAGGACATGATAAATCAGGTTATCTGCATTTAATTAATGATTAATAATCCAGTTTGCCGCAAGGAAGTTTCTTTCGAAATAAATTAAAATAATAGAATGAAATCGGGATACCATAGCTGACTGTCAGCAAGCAGCTATGACCTCTGACAAATAAAATTTACATATATGAAAACAAATTCTATAATACTACTTCTGTTGTTAGCAATGGTGCCTGGTTTTGCACAGCAAGATTCGCAATACACCCATTATATGTATAATACCATTACTATTAATCCTGCTTATGCCGGTAGCCGTGGTGTAACAAGTATTTTTGGTTTGCATCGTACACAATGGGTCGGTTTAGACGGAGCACCTACTACAAATGCGTTTTCAATTCATTCCCCGATACAAAATTCAAGGTTAGGGATTGGACTTTCATTTGTAAATGACAAAATTGGAGCTGGAGATCAAAGTAATATTGGAGCAGATTTGTCATACTCGATTCCAACATCTGAGAAGTATGATTTGTCTTTTGGAATCAAAGTTTCGGCTGATTTGTTGAATGTGGATTACACTAAATTAAATCGATATGATCCCAGTAATCCCTTGTTTCAAAACAATATTGATAATGAGTTTGCACCCAATGTTGGGGCTGGGGTTTATTATCATTCGGATCAATTGTATTTAGGTTTTTCGGTTCCCAATTTTTTAAATGTAAGGCATTTTGATGACAATGCTTCGGCTGCTGTCAAAGACCGATTGCATTACTATTTAATGGGAGGTTATGTTTTTGATTTGAGTCCGTCGGTGAAGTTAAAACCAAGTGTTTTGACTAAAATAGTTTCGGGAGCTCCATTACAAGTTGATTTGTCTGCCAATGTTTTATTGCAGGATAAGGTTTCGTTAGGACTTGCTTATCGATGGAGTGCTGCTGCAACAGCTATGGCAGGGATCCAAATTACCGATGGATTACTGGTAGGCTATAGTTATGATTTTGATACCACAAGTCTGGAAAATTACAACTCAGGTTCTCATGAGATTTTCCTGCGTTTCGAATTGTTCAACATTCAAAGAAGGATAATAACTCCAAGATTCTTTTAAATAATAGTTTTATGAAAAAGTATTACATATCCATATTGTTGTTTGGCTTTTTTGCTTTGCAACTTTCAGCACAGGTAGGTTCCAGAGATACAAAGGCAGATAAAGATTATGACAGATTCGCTTATATTGATGCGATTAAAACCTACGAACGCATGTTTGACAGAGGCTATAAGTCTCCGGATATGCTGCTAAAGTTGGCTAATGCTTATTATTTCAGTGGCGATTTAGAAAACGCTGCTAAATATTACAAAGAGTTATTTGCAACCGAAACCATTGTGACTCCCGAATGTTATTATCGATTTGCTCAATCTTTAAAGTCGATTAAAGAGTATGAAAAAGCCGATGAAATGATGGCTAAGTTTAACAAGGAAAACGGTAATGATTTAAGAGCAAAACTCGCTTCAACTCAAAAAAACTACCTTGATATTATTAAGAAAAATTCAGGAAGATATATCATTGAAAATGCCGGAATCAACTCTAAATATTCCGATTATGGAAGTTCTTATTACAAAGGAAATCTGGTCTTTACTTCGGCTCGGGATACTGGGAGTTTTGTAAAACGAATGGATCCATGGACAGGAGAGGGCTTTACTAATTTGTACCAATCCAACATTGATTCAGATGGCATGTTGGGTAATGTAAAAAAAGCATTCGAAAATTTGAATAGCAAGTTTCATGAGTCAACTCCTGTTTTTACTGCCGATGCTAAAACGGTATACTTTACCCGAAACAATTATAATGCAGGTAAGCGTGGCAATGATGCCAATAAAACTACTTTACTGAAAATTTACAGAGCCACTTTAAATGGTGAAAAATGGGAGAATGTGACCGAATTACCTTTTAATAATGACAATTACAGTGTGGCACATCCAGCCTTGAGTTTTGACGAAAAGACCTTGTATTTTGCTTCGGATATGCCGGGAACTTTAGGGCAGTCCGATCTTTATAAGGTGAAAATATATGACGATGGAACTTATGGAACTCCTGAGAATTTAGGAAAAGGAATCAATACCGAAGGCAGGGAAACTTTTCCATTTGTAACCGAAAAAAACGAACTCTATTTTGCCTCAGATGGTCATCCCGGTTTGGGAGGAATGGATGTTTTTGTTGCAAAAGCCAGACAGGACGGAAGCTTTAAAGAAGTTTTAAATGTGGGTGAACCCTTGAATAGTTCTAAGGATGATTTTGCTTTGTTAATTAATCCTGCTACTAAAATAGGTTATGTTACTTCAAACAGAGATGGGGGGTTAGGAGGAGACGATATCTATAAAGTTAAAGAAAACAGATCAATTGAATATCCATGCGAGCAGTTTTTAGCAGGAAAAGTGACCGATGTTGAGACTAGTCAATTGATTACAAATGCTAAGGTGAGTTTGTATAACAGTAGTTATCAATTGTTGAAATCATCGGCCACTAACGACAAAGGTGAGTTTGATTTTGGAGAAGTCGAATGTGAGGCTAAATATTATATCAAAACTGAAAAAGAAGCTTATAATACCGACGAAATCTCTACAACAATTGCTGATAATACTGGTAAAACTTTTGTTCCGGTTACCATAGAAAAAACCTTGAAAAAAGTAACTGTTGGTGATGATATTGCTAAGGTATTCGGGATAAAAATCATCTATTTTGATTTGAATAAATCCGATATCCGAGCTGATGCAGCTTTAGAATTGTCTAAGATTTTAGATGTAATGATGCAAAATCCAACGATCAAAATTGATATTCGTTCGCATACCGATAGTAGAAATACAGCTATGTACAATTGGAAATTATCAGAAAGGAGAGCAGCTGCCACTAAAGCCTGGTTGATTCAAAACGGAATTGAAGTTTCCCGATTGACCGCTGTGGGTTACGGAGAGTCAAAATTAGTTAATAAATGTGCCGATGGTGTTGAATGTACTGAAGATGAACACCAGGCCAATAGACGAAGTGAATTTGTAATTGTTTCAATAAAGTAACTAGTTAGTTAGGTTAGTTTTTGTTTCGTTATCCTATAAACGGGGGTTATATAGGATAACACTTTAAACGCACTAATTGACCATTTTTAATGGTCGATTAGTGTTCGTTTAATGAAAAAACTTTGAAAATTTCAGACCAGTTTAAATCTGATTTTATCTCAGAAAGCCCTTTGTAGTTGTCAATTTGATCCAAATCTTTAATAGTAAAAAGCTCTTGTTTTGTAAAAGGAACAAGAGCTTCTTTTTTTAGTTTTTTGGCTAAATATTCTTGTTCGTATTGTCCGGGAGTAGGAATAAAAAAGGCTTTTTTATTCAGTTTTGCCAAATCCATAATCGAGGTATATCCTGAGCGGCAAAGAATGATGTCACTTTCGTTCAGTGCTTGTTCCAGTTGTCGGCTGTGCATGAAGTTATAAAAAGTAATACTACCTATTTGCTCTTTTTTTTGTTCTTTTTCTATAATTCCTTTTATAAAAAGAATGTTACCATTGTAAAGTGTAATTTCTTTTTTCAATTTTTCTTCCAGCATTCCGCGTTGCGGTTCAGGGCCGGAAAGTATAATCATCAAGTCGTATTTTTTAGTTGCTTTTTTTTGCTGCATTCTACTCAATGGCCCGATGTATTTGATGTTTAAATCATGATTTTTTAAATGACTTAATTCGCCGGCTAAATTGGGTGTGCTTGCTGTGTCCGGAATCCAGCATTCGGTATATTTTTTTATAATATTTTGATGTAAAATGCTGCTCAACCAGGTAGTATTTCCTGTCATTACATTGAGTTGGTGAGTAACAAATACCGAAGGCACTTTTTTGTTAAATACACCAAGTCTGTTGTCAGAGATAATTCCGTCGATGTCGTGTTTTTTAATCCATTTTTTTACTAATCTTTTTTCTTCTAAAATGGCTTCAATCATTTTTGGGCAATTTTTGAGCAGTTTCCATTTAAAATACTTGCCGTTTTTGGCATATTCTATTTGGTAAGAAGGTAGTTCAAGAAATTTTAAATAGGGAAATTCTTTTTTTAATAAGTCCAAAGCAATGCCGTCTGAGGCAATAATTGGTATGAAATTATTGTCTTGTAAGGCTTTAATAATAGGAATACAGCGTGTTGCGTGTCCCAAGCCCCAGTTTAACGGAGCTACTAAAATGTTTTTGCTAGGAGAGTTTAAATTCATTTTTTTAAATCATTTTTAATGATAAAAATACTTAAACAAAGTTTTTGTAAACTTGCTTATGAATTATCAAACTATTAAGTTTTTATTTCCTAAAATAACAATTAAATGAGGAATTTGTAAAAAAAAAGACACTGCAAAACAACAGTGTCTTTTTGTATAATTATAGCGAAAAGATTAGCCTTCTTTAGTAACAATTTGCATCGTTTCAGTACCTAATTGTTTCAATAGCACCGTTTTTCCTTCTACTACTGTTTGAGCAGCAGCGTCATTAAAATGTCTAATCGTGTATAAAGTAACATCTTCGTTGTAACCCACTTTGAATTTTTTAGATAAAATAGCAAGAAGGTCTTTAAAGTTACCAAATTTGTCCTCAACACATACAGAAAAACTGATAGCCGAGTTTTGAATTAAGTTTACCTTAATTTTAAATTCGTGGAATAAACCAAATATTTCACTAATGTTTTCTTCCATGATGAATGAAAAATCAATAGAAGAAAGTGAAATTAATAATTGTTCTCTTTTTACAATGAAACAAGGCATGAATGGCTCAAGTGTTGCTCCTTTGCTCACAACAGTTCCTTTTAATAAAGGATTGATGAATGATTTTACGTGTAAAGGAATTTCCTTTTTTTGCAATGGTTGTAATGTTTTTGGGTGAATAACCGTTGCTCCGTAGAAAGCTAATTCGATAGCTTCTCTGTACGAAATTTGATTTAACAAACTTGCATTTTCAAAATATCTAGGGTCGGCATTCATAACTCCCGGAACGTCTTTCCAGATAGTAACACTTTCGGCATTTAAGCAATAAGCAAAAATTGCGGCAGTATAATCAGAACCTTCACGGCCTAAGGTTGTTGTAAAGTTATTTTCGTCAGAACCTAAGAATCCCTGAGTGATGTTTAAGCTTTTGGTTTTGATGTTTTTAGAGATGTTGCTTTGAGTTAATTCCCAGTCAACTTCGGCATCACGGTAATTGTTGTTTGTTTTAATGTAATTACGAACATCAATCCATTGGGTTTCAATCCCCATGAAATTCATGTAGTAACTCAAAACAGTTGTCGAAATAATCTCTCCCATGCTTACTATTTGGTCGTAAACAAAGTTGTAGTTAGGCGATTTGTTATGAGCCAGGAAATACTCTAAATCAGTAAAATGATTTTGTACAGCAGCAAATACCTCATGTTTATCGTCTTCGAATAAATCCAATAAAATCTGATTGTGGTATTTTTTAATTTCCTGAACCGAAGCGTTAAGTTCAGGTGATTTATCGAAATAATTTTTGATTACTACTTCTAAGGCATTGGTAGTTTTCCCCATTGCCGAAACAACTAATAATACATCCTCGTAACCTGCTTTTTGTAAAACGTCATATACGTTTCTTATACCGGCAGCATCTTTTACAGATGCTCCACCAAATTTGAATACTTTCATTTTAAATTAAGATTTAAGACTTAAGATTTATCGCTGAAAAATTTAAAGTCATTATTATATGTTTTTTATTTTAATTTCTTTTCTATAAAATTGGCAATACCGTCTTCATCCATTTGAGCTACGCACCATTCATTGAGTACTTTGGCTCCTGTTTTTTCGTAAAAATCAATTGCCGGTGTATTCCAATCCAGTACATTCCAGTCAATTCGTCTGACCTTGTCTCTCTGTGCCTGCCTGATAATTTCGGAATAAAGTGCATAACCTACACCTTGACCGCGCATGCTGTTTTTTACTACCAAATCTTCAAGATGGATTATTTTTCCTTTCCAGGTTGAATATCGGTAATAATAGAGCGCAATTCCAACAATCTCCTGCTGTACTTCGGCAACAAAAACATGAAACAGGGGTTTTTCACCAAAACCATCCCTAATCAAATCGGCTTCTGTAACTTTGACAGCATCGGGTTCTTTTTCAAATTCGGCTAACTCCTGAATTAGGCTAAGAACCGCCTTCATGTCTTCTTTTTTACCTACTCTAATATTCATATATTCGTATTATTTGGATTAAAATTTAACAATAAGGCTTTCCTGGAAACTGATAGGCTGCTAATTATTAGCAAATATACAATACTGCCAAACTAAGTAAGTTTTATTGAATCATTATCACAAAAAAAACGATATTTGTGACTTCAAATTCAAATTATATCGATTTCGTAATGGAAGAAAGCACTAAAACCTTAGGAGAATTTATTATTGAAAATCAAAATGCCTTTCAATATTCATCTGGCGAATTATCCCGAATAATCAATTCAATCCGATTGGCTGCAAAAGTAGTAAGTTACAAAGTAAATAAAGCGGGTTTAATTGATATTACCGGAGCGGCTGGTGAACAAAATATTCAAGGAGAAGACCAGCAGAAATTAGATGTTTATGCTAATGAGGTTTTTATCCAAACTTTAAAAAATCGCGAGATTGTTTGCGGAATTGCCTCTGAAGAAAATGATGATTTTATAACTGTTGAAGGAAAAGACAAAGGGCATAAAAACAAATATGTCGTTTTAATGGATCCTTTGGATGGTTCTTCTAATATTGATGTGAATGTTTCGGTAGGAACTGTTTTCTCGGTTTACCGACGTGTTACTCCGGTGGGAACTCCTGTTACCTTAGAAGATTTTTTGCAACCGGGAACCATGCAGGTAGCGGCGGGTTATGTAATTTACGGTACATCGACAATGCTGGTTTATACCACTGGTCATGGAGTGAATGGTTTTACGTTGAATCCTGCAATTGGTACTTTCTATCTTTCGCATCCTGATATGAAATTTACTAAAGACGGACATATTTATTCTATCAATGAAGGGAATTATATTCAGTTTCCTCAAGGAGTTAAAGATTATATTAAATATTGTCAATCCGAAGAAGGGGATAGGCCTTATACTTCAAGATATATTGGTAGTTTAGTTTCGGATATTCACCGAAATATGATTAAGGGAGGGATTTATATTTATCCTACAAGTTCTAAGGCACCTAAAGGTAAATTGCGATTGCTGTACGAATGCAATCCAATGGCTTTTATTGCTGAACAAGCCGGTGGTAAAGCTTCGGATGGATTTAGACGAATTATGGAAATTAAGCCAACAGAATTACATGAACGTGTACCGTTTTTCTGTGGAAGTTATAACATGGTAACTAAGGCAGAAGAGTTTATGTTGAAGGCTTCTAAATAATAGTTTTTCAGATAAATACATCATATAAAAAGCTCTTGAATTCAATATCAAGAGCTTTTTATATGTACTTAAAAAGGTAAAATTACTTGTGCATGTTTTGCATTTCGTAGGCAAAAGTATCAAAATCCACTTTTTTGTCAACTAATGATAAGGCTTTTGCTATAATGTGATTTACGTTGCTTGGTGTAAAACCTAAGCCAATTCCTATTTTTCTCAAAAGTACTTCTTGTTTGTCTCCTAATTGGTGATCAACATGAACCATTCTTGCTAAATCGTACAAACGCTCCAGTCTTTGAGAATATAAATAAGGGGGATTAATTGGGTGAATTGCCGGATTTTCTACAATCTCTTCGTATTCTGAAGGAGCAATTTCAAGTCTTGTAGCTAGTTTGTTGATGAACGCTTTTTCTTCCTCAGAAACAATGCCGTCAGCTAGAGCAACACGAACAATTGCAGCAAAATGACCTTTGTTTCTTTGTTTAAATTCGCTATCAAATAAATCTGAAAATGACATAATTTCTGTGTTTTTTTATTAGACAAATATACTTCAATTTTTAAATTATTAATTTTCTTTTGAATTTTAATTTAATGGGGAATCTAATTTAGAATCAATTTTATTTTAAAGAAATTTGCAATTGAATTGAGGGCAAACGCATTGCTTTTAGTAATAAAAAAAACAGCCACGAACCTGTCTGCCGACAGGCAGATTGCACGAAATAACACAAATTGTGATGTTATTGATTACACGAATCTGTTAAAGGCAGATTTAAAATTAGTGTAATTTTTTTTAAGTCATTAAAATTGCTACAAATTAGTGTGATTTGTGGCAAAAATAAAACTGATGCGTTTGCTCTGCAATTGAATTGAGGGTTTCAAAATTAATCGTAAGTTTACAATCCCTTTATCAATCAAATAATGCAATCGATGTCCCAATTTTTAATTTATTTTCAATTAGGATTAAAACATATTTTAAATATCTATTCCTACGACCATATTTTGTTTCTAATCGCCCTTGCAATTCCGCTTGCTTTTAAAGACTGGAAACGCATTTTACTCTTAGTGACTACATTTACTTTAGGTCATACTATTGCATTATTGTTAACTATTTATGGAATTATAGCTGTCAAAGTAGCCGTAATCGAATTGTTGATTCCCATTACAATTTTAATAGTGGCCTTGTTTCATCTTTTTACAGCAGGAAAATCGGGTAAAAAGGAAAGTATTAATTTGGTTTTCTTTATCACACTTTTCTTTGGGATTATCCACGGTTTAGGATTTTTGAATACTTTTAAATCTATTCATCATGGAAGTGCAACTTCTAAGTTGTTAGCAATCTTAGAATTTGCGTTGGGAATCGAAGCCGCTCAGTTAGTTGTCATGCTGGTTGTTTTGATTTTGGCATATATAGTGCAAACTGTTTTTCGGTTTTCTAAAAGAGATTGGACTTTGGTTATGTCGGCATTTATTATTGGAGTAGTTTTGCCAATTATTATTGGTAATGAAATTTGGTTAAGATAGATTATGGAACAAAAGAAATTGAATAAATACGATAAGGCTTATCTTCGAATTGCTAAGGAATGGGGGCTTTTATCTTATTGCAAACGCAAACAGGTAGGAGCTATTATTGTTAAAGACAGAATGATTATTTCTGATGGTTACAATGGTACGCCTTCGGGTTTTGATAATTGTTGTGAAGACGAAGAAGGTCTAACCAGATGGGATGTGTTGCATGCCGAAGCCAATGCTATTCTAAAAGTGGCAAGATCTACACAATCTTGTGAAGGAGCTACATTGTATATCACACTTTCGCCTTGTAAAGAATGCAGTAAATTAATTCATCAATCCGGAATTAAGAGGGTTGTATATCAAAACGGATACCGTGATGATTCGGGAATTCAGTTTTTAAAGAAAGCAGGTGTAATTGTGGATCATATTCCGGAATTAGAAGATTAAAAGTGAAAATAGATAGTAAATACATTCCTATTTATATTAGCGCTATTCTGGCGATAGGAATTTTTATAGGTGGTTTGTTGGATTTTTCAACAGAAAATCAGCTTTCGCCCACAAATAGTTCGAAAGCAAAACTCAATCAGTTGATTGATTTCATCGACAATGAATATGTTGATGATATTGATACCGATTCGATTGTTGACAGAACCGTAGATAATATTTTAGCTCAATTAGATCCGCATTCGGTTTATGTTCCGCCAACACAACAGGCCGAGGTAGCTGAGAATATGAAAGGTGATTTTGTGGGGATTGGTGTTCGATTTTATGTTTATAAAGATACGGTTGCTATTGTTCAGCCTATTGAAAATGGCCCTTCGGCAAAAGCAGGAATCAAAGCCGGAGACCGAATTTTGTTTGCCGATGGGACAAAATTGTTTGGACGAAAATTACCTACGGATAGTTTGTTCGCCAAACTCAAAGGCAAAGAAGGAACTGAGGTAGTACTTACGGTTTATAGAAAATCTGAGAAAAGAAAAATCGAATTTAAGATAAAACGCGATGTCATTCCGTTAAAGAGTGTTGATGTGGCTTTGATGCTGAACCCTTCAACGGCTTATATAAAAATCAATCGTTTTGCCGAAACTACTTATGAAGAGTTTAAAACTAATTTGCTCCGATTGAAAGCACAAGGCGCAAAAACACTGGTGATTAATCTTAGGGATAATGGAGGCGGCTATATGGAAGAAGCTATTGCTATTGCCGATGAATTATTGGGTAACAGAAAATTAATAGTCTTTACTAAAAATAAAAAGGGTCGTGTTGAGAAAACCTATGCGACCGAAAGAGGTGAATTTGAAAAAGGCAGATTGTTTGTTCTGATTAATGAAAATTCGGCTTCGGCCAGTGAAATTCTTGCCGGTGCGGTTCAGGATAATGATCGCGGAACTATAGTAGGGCGTCGTTCGTTTGGAAAAGGCTTGGTACAGCGCGAAATGGATTTTAAAGATGGTTCGGCGGTGCGATTAACGGTAGCGCGCTATTATACACCTACGGGAAGGTCGATTCAAAAACCTTATGAAAAAGGAAGTGAGCAGTATTTTGAGGAATCGGAAACTCGTTTTAAAAATGGTGAATTATATGCAAAAGATAGCATAAAAGTTGCTGCTAATTTGAAATTTAAGACTCCAAAAGGGAAAATTGTATACGGAGGAGGCGGGATTGTTCCCGATGTTTTTGTGCCAATCGAATATGAAAATGCCGATGAAGCAACTGTTTATCTGATGGAGTCGGGAATTGTGGGGAATTTTGTTTTTGAACAATTGGATAAAAATCGAAATGCTTTCAAAGGGCTTTCGTTTGAACAGTTTTTAGATAAAATGAATGCTACCGATGTTTATTTTGATATTTTTGAAGACTTTATGGTTAAACATGTAAAAGGGATTCAGTTACGCAAAAGTAAATGGGTAGTAAAACGTTATCTGAATGCCGAATTTGCCCGACAATTGTACGGAGAAAAAGCCTATTATGACATTGTTTTGAAAGATGATGTTATGATTAAAAAAGTTTTAAGTAAAAAATAGCAATATGAAAAAGTTTTTGAGCCTGTTGTTTTTTGTTGGTTTGATTTTCTCTTGTGCTTCGCTAAAAGATAAAAATCAGGTTGAAGGTAGTGTGGAGTCAATTGTATATGGTAAGGACGGCTACACTGCAAAAATCAAAACGGATAAAAATCAAATTTACTTAGCTACTGTAAGTAGAGTTAATCTTGAGCAAAACTATAAAGTTTTCAAGACAGGAAATAAGGTGGTGTTAAAAGGAGAGATCTGGAAAACAGATACGGAAAAACATATAAAAGTTACCGAGATAGTTTTGGTCAACTAGGTCTTGAATAAATTTATAAAACCATTAAGAGATTAAGGAAATTTAGCTGTACGCTTCATGAACTTAATCTCTTAATGGTATTTTTTAATAAACTTTTTGATTTATCGAATGCTGTCGTGAGCGTGAGTTTGAATGCCGTTATTCCATAAAGTGAGAATGTCTGTGGCAACAGCGGCTCCGCTTCCGGCGGCAATGGCAAGCTGGCTTCTCCATCCTGCTAATGTCCCGATTACATAAATGCCTTCGGCTACTTTATGGTCAGTGTTTTTTAATTGAATTCTTTGTTTTTCAGGAAGTGCTTTTTGGTGCGGAATAACATAATTCATTAATCCTTCAATAACAAAAGTATTTGCTGAACCAATACCGATTACTATTTTTTTAGTTTGGTAGCTGTTTTTGTTGGTAATTATATTAAAATTTGGATATTCACCTTCAATACGAAGGACTTTTTCGTTTTGAATTTGTGTAATATGCGGGTAGGTTTCAGCCAGGTGAGTACTGCTTTCGGTTAATAATTCCGAGCCTAATTTACCGGCAGGGATACCATAAGCGTTATAAAATAAGGCGTCCTGAAGTGAAGAAGATTTCTGGTGGGTAAAAATGCCAATTCTCTTTTCGGTCATAAAACTTTTGTTTTTGGCTGAGCCAAGAACTAAAGCGCACGACATTCCCGAAACTCCACCGCCAATTATAAGTACGTCAAACATATAATTTATAGTTTGTCGTTCATTTTGTCATCTATTTTCTTAGATAATCTAAAAATCACCAGAATTAAGATGGCGCAACAAGAAGCAGCTATTCCAATAAAAGCAACTGCGTTATCTCCTCCAAACAGATTATTGAAATCTAATTGAGTGATGTTAAAAATGACCAGTGCTGATGCTAGAAACACTAAGATGTTAGTAAAGATTTTCATGATATTAGTGTTGGCTTGTAGATTGAAATTCAAGTTGTTTCTACAGGCTAAATTACGGGGTAAAATTATAAAAAAAATGTTTAGAGCAATAGTCCTTTAACATTAGAAGCTTATAATTTAACAGCGATATGTTAAAATAGAATCATAAGTTTTTGGTTTTTAATTAGTTATGGTTTTGTTGTAGTCCTTGGTTTACTGCGGATTAGTGCTTGTTTTTTTTGATTTTAAATAGGCTTGAATTTAGTTAAAGTTCAGGATAAAACAGAGCTTGTTTGATAGTGTACGATAAGGAATGATTATCTTTGCATTTTATAAATTATACTAAGTAAATCCATGTTTCAGTTAGGAAAAACCATAGTTTCGGAAGACATTTTAGAAAAAGAATTTGTTTGTAATTTATCAGCCTGTCACGGAGCCTGCTGTGTTGATGGTGATGCAGGTGCGCCTTTAAATGAAGAGGAGACTAAAATTTTAGAGGAAATATTTCCTAAAGTAAAACCTTTTTTACGCAAAGAAGGTATTGAGGCTATTGAGGCTCAGGGGACCTGGGTAAAAGGTACCGATGGTGACCTTGAAACGCCATTAATTGATAATAAGGATTGTGCTTATGTAATTTTTGATGGAAAAACTGCTCTTTGCGGTATTGAGCAAGCCTATAATCAGGGAATTGTAGATTGGAAAAAACCAGTTTCCTGTCATTTGTATCCTATTCGTGTAAAAGATTTCACGGAGTTTGCAGCGGTTAATTATGACAAATGGGATATTTGTGATGATGCCTGCTCTTTAGGTAAAGAGTTGGAAGTTCCGGTGTATAAATTCGTCAAAGAAGCATTGATTAGAAGGTTTGGTGAAGATTGGTATTTAGAGCTTGAATTAGTAGCTCAGGAATGGAAAAAAGTCAAGTCAAAATAAAATATTTTTTTCTTGTTTTGTATTGTTTAAATCCTATATTCTACGCCTGTTTATAACGTTTTCGGTTTTTTAAATGATTGATTTATAAAGGTTTGTTTTTTAAAATGGATTTGAATGTCTTTTCTTTCTTTGTTAAAAACTAGGGTGTATTGTGAATAAGTTTGACTTTTAATTACCGCAATATTTCATAATCTTTGTAAAGCTTCAAAAAGCAAAAAACATCCTTAAATCTCATATAAAAATAATAGCAATGTCGCAAGTAGAACCCATTTTACAAGAGAATAAAAATCGTTTCGTAATATTTCCTATAAAACACCATGATATTTGGGAATGGTATAAAAAGATGGAGGCTAGTTTTTGGACAGCTGAGGAAATCGATTTGTCTCAGGACTTACATGACTGGAACAACAAGTTGAATTCAGATGAGAAATATTTTATCAAACATATTTTAGCCTTCTTCGCTGCTTCTGACGGAATTGTAAATGAAAACTTAGCTGAGAATTTTGTAAATGAGGTACAATATGCTGAAGCTAAATTTTTCTATGGTTTCCAAATTATGATGGAAAATATTCATAGTGAAACTTATTCGCTTTTGATAGATACTTATGTAAAAGACGAAAAAGAAAAAGACGAATTATTTAATGCCTTAGATGTTTTTCCTGCTATTAGAAAAAAAGCTGACTGGGCTTTAAAATGGATAGAATCCGATTCTTTTGCTGAAAGATTAATTGCTTTTGCTGCTGTAGAAGGAATCTTTTTCTCAGGTGCTTTCTGTTCTATTTATTGGTTGAAAAAACGTGGTTTAATGCCAGGATTGACCTTTTCTAACGAATTGATTTCTCGTGACGAAGGTGTACACTGTGATTTTGCAGTGCATTTACACAACCACCATCTGGTGAATAAAGTGTCTAAAGAAAGAATCAAAGAGATTATCGTTGACGCTTTGGATATTGAAAGAGAGTTTATCACTGAGTCACTTCCGGTAAGTTTAATTGGAATGAATGCCAGTTTGATGACGCAATATTTAGAGTTTGTTACCGATAGATTATTAGTGGAATTAGGTTGCGAAAGAGTTTACAATACTTCAAATCCATTCGATTTTATGGATATGATTTCGCTTCAGGGAAAAACTAATTTCTTCGAGAAAAAAGTATCTGAATATCAAAAAGCAGGAGTTTTAAACAGTGGGAAAGCTAATGACTCTGATGCTCAGGAAATTTCTTTCGACGCTGATTTTTAAAAAATCACCACAAAGGCACTAAGTCACAAATAAAAGACTTGGTTTCGTGAGTGGAAAAAATAAGCACTTTGTGTCTTAGCGCCTTAGCGGCAAAAAAAAATGTTACAAATAACCAGAAACAGTGAAGGGATTCCCTGTTTTACAAAACCCAAAACTTATGTACGTAGTAAAAAGAGACGGCCACAAAGAGCCAGTAATGTTCGACAAAATCACAGAAAGAATTAAAAAACTTTGCTATGGTTTAAATGATTTAGTGGATGCCGTAAAAGTGGCAATGCGCGTGATAGAAGGATTATATGATGGAGTTTCTACGTCAGAGTTAGATAATTTAGCGGCTGAGACTGCGGCTTCGATGACTATTGCACATCCGGATTATGCTCAGTTGGCAGCTAGAATTGCAATTTCAAACCTGCATTCGAATACAAAAAAATCATTTTCGGAAACAATGACCGAAATGTATCACTATGTGAATCCAAGAAATGGTCAGGCAGCTCCGTTAATTTCAGATGAAGTATTCAAAGTAATTCAGGAAAATGCAGCTTTCTTAGATTCTCATATTATTTATACCAGAGATTTTAATTATGATTATTTTGGTTTCAAAACTTTAGAGCGTTCTTATTTGTTAAAAATAAACGGGAAAATTGTTGAAAGACCACAACATATGTTAATGCGTGTGGCAGTTGGAATTCATTTAGATGATTTACAGGCTGTTTTAGAAACTTACGACTTGATGTCTAAAAAGTTTTTTACGCATGCAACTCCTACCTTGTTTAACGCAGGTACGCCAAAACCTCAAATGTCTTCTTGTTTCCTTTTGGCAATGCAGGATGATAGTATTGACGGTATTTACGATACTTTGAAACAAACGGCTAAAATTTCGCAATCAGCGGGAGGAATTGGACTTTCTATTCATAATGTTCGTGCTACAGGTTCTTATATTCGTGGTACTAACGGAACTTCAAACGGTATTGTTCCGATGTTGAGAGTGTTTAATGATACAGCTCGTTACGTAGATCAGGGTGGAGGAAAGCGCAAAGGTAGTTTTGCTATTTACATCGAAACCTGGCATGCTGATATTTTCGAATTCTTAGACTTGAAAAAGAATACCGGAAAAGAAGAAATGCGTGCAAGAGATTTATTTTTTGCCATGTGGACTTCTGATTTATTCATGAAACGCGTACAGGAAGATGGACAATGGACTTTAATGTGTCCTAACGAATGCCCGGGATTGTATGATGTTTATGGAGACGAATTTGAAGCGATGTACATCGACTATGAAAACCGTGGAAAAGGTAGAAAAACCATCAGAGCACGTGAATTATGGGAGAAAATCCTGGAATCTCAAATTGAGACAGGGACACCATACATGTTGTACAAAGACTCCGTTAACCGTAAATCAAACCAAAAGAATTTAGGAGTTATTCGTTCGTCTAACTTGTGTACTGAGATTATGGAGTACACTTCTAAGGATGAAATTGCAGTTTGTAACTTGGCTTCGCTTTCATTGCCAATGTTTGTTGAAAACGGCGCATTTAATCACGAAGCTTTATTCAATGTAACGAAACGTGTTACCAGAAACCTGAATAAGGTTATCGACAGAAATTACTATCCGGTTCCTGAAGCAGAAAATTCTAACCTTCGTCATAGACCGGTTGGTTTAGGAGTTCAAGGTTTGGCCGATGCTTTCATTATGTTGCGTATGCCGTTTACAAGTGAGGAAGCTAAAAAATTAAATCAGGAGATTTTTGAAACCTTATACTTCGCTGCTGTTACCGCTTCTATGGAAATGGCTAAAGAAGAAGGACCATACTCTACTTATGCGGGTTCTCCAATTTCTCAGGGAGAATTCCAGCACAATATGTGGGGCTTGAAAGATGAGGAATTATCAGGTCGTTGGGACTGGGCTTCATTAAGAAAAGAAGTGATGGAACACGGAGTTCGTAACTCTTTATTAGTAGCGCCAATGCCTACTGCTTCTACTTCTCAAATTTTAGGGAACAACGAAGCTTTCGAACCATATACTTCTAATATTTATACCCGTCGTGTGTTATCAGGAGAATTTATTGTAGTAAACAAACATTTATTACATGATTTAGTAGAACGCGGATTGTGGAATGAAAGTTTGAAACAAGAAATTATGCGTCATAATGGATCAGTTCAAAACATTGATATTATTCCGCAAGACTTAAAAGAATTGTACAAAACCGTTTGGGAAATGTCAATGAAGGATATTATTGATATGTCTCGTCAAAGAGGATATTTTATTGACCAGTCGCAATCATTGAACTTGTTTATGCAAGATGCTAATTATGCTAAATTAACATCAATGCACTTCTATGCTTGGCAATCTGGATTGAAAACAGGTATGTATTATTTAAGAACTAAATCGGCTGTAGATGCAATTAAATTTACTTTAAATAACGATAAAAAAGAACAGCCAGTTGCTGAAGAAATAAAAACAGAAGCGATTGATATTGAAGATTATAAAAAGATGATTTTACAAGCCCAAGCAGGCGGTCCGGAGGATTGCGAAATGTGTGGAGCGTAATTTTTTAGAGAATAGAATAAAGAACAAAGAAAAACAGCTATCGTAATGATAGCTGTTTTTTTTGGTTTTAATCGAAAAACATAAAACTCGCTTTCTTTCTGTTTTAGTTAATAATTCCTTATATTTGAGTAAGTTAATATTGTTTAAAGATTCTTTTTTAACACTAAATACGATAGTCATGAAAAACGAAGGATTTACAATAACCAATGATTTATACGCCACCCAATTTCAGCGTTTTCTTAATCTTTGCATCGATTTAATGTTTATTTATATCATTGTTTTAAGTTTAGGAACCACAATTATTTTAGTGGCTTTGTCGGCTAATAATTTTGCTCTTACTAATTGGGTAGAAAATATGGCTATTCTGGAAGTTAGTTTTTATTCAGCGATAGTCGCCTTTTTGTATTATTATTTTACCGAAGTGTATTTTTCCCGTACTATTGCCAAGTTAATCACACATACTATCGTTGTTAATGCTGATGGTTCTAAACCTTCCGGAAAGCGTTTTTTTATTAGAACCTGTTGCCGTTTTATTCCTTTTGAAGCTTTTACTTATTTTGGAGAAATTCCAAGAGGATGGCATGATTCTTTTTCGGAAACCTATGTGGTTAAAAAACGCAAGTTGAACAAAATGAAAAAAGATTTGAATACGCTGACCAATCCTGTTGAAGCTTAGTTGGACTATTTTCTTTCACCAATTTGCTGTCTCCACATGGCATAATACAAGCCTTTTTCTTCTAATAAATCAAGGTGTTTCCCCTGTTCGATAATTTCTCCCTGTTCCAAAACAAATATTTTGTCAGCGTGCATAATCGTGGACAAGCGATGTGCAATCAATACGGTAATTTGATCTTGCTTAGAGGAAATACTTCGGATTGTTTTGGTGATTTCTTCTTCGGTAATCGAATCTAATGCTGAGGTAGCTTCGTCAAAAAGCAGTAAATGCGGATTTCTAAGTAAAGCTCTGGCAATAGACAAACGTTGTTTTTCTCCTCCGGAAACTTTAACACCTCCTTCACCAATAGTGGTGTTGATGCCGTTTTCGGCTCTGCTTAATAAATTCTGACAAGCCGATTTTTGCAAAACATCATTGATTTCTTCGTCTGTAGCATTTGGTTTTACAAATAGTAAATTGTCTTTTATCGTTCCCGAAAATAATTGAGCATCCTGAGTTACAAAACCTAATTGTTGTCTTAATTCGGTTAGGTCAATGTCTTTGGCGTTTTTTTCATTGTAAAAAATAGCACCTTCAGCAGGATTGTACAATCCAACGAGCATTTTTACCAAAGTTGTTTTTCCGCTTCCCGATGGACCAACAAAAGCTATGGTTTCTCCGGCTTCGGCTTCAAATGAAATGTTTTTCACGGCATAAGTATTCGCACTTTGGTGTTTGAAAGAAACATTTTGAAAACTCAAATGATTGATAGCACCGATCGTTTTTGGGTTTTCAGGAGTTTCTTCACTTTTAGAATTCATCAAATCAGCAAAATTATCCATAGACGCTTTTGTCTCGTTATAAGTTGCAATCACATTTCCTAATTCCTGCAACGGATTAAACAAAAAGAATGAAAAGAACATTAAAGTAATCAGATCACCGGGTTTGATGATGTCTTGAAAAATGAACATATAAAGCGCAAAAACCAGACTGGTTCTCATAAAATGCACCGTTGTACCTTGTATAAAACTCAACGAACGGATAAAACGCACTTTTTTGAGTTCTAATCCAAGGATTTTAATGGTAGTAGCATTTAATCGGTTGACTTCCTGTTCGGTCAATCCTAAGCTTTTTACCAATTCGATATTTCGTAAAGATTCAGTAGTAGCTCCGGCTAAAGCGGTCGTTTCGCCCAAAATCTCTCTGGAAACTTTCTTGATTCTTTTTCCTAAAAACGAACTGATATAAGCAATTACAGGAACAGTTGCCAGGAAAATTGGGCCTAAAAGCCAATGAATACTTGCGGCATAAACCACAACAAACACAATACCGACTATTGATTGAAAAATCAACGAAATGGCCAGAGTGATGAATCTTTCGCAATCAATTTTTACCTTTTGAAGTTTACCTAAGGTTTCTCCGCTGCGTTGGTCTTCAAAGTCCTGAAAAGGCAATTGAAGCGCTTTTTGAATTCCATCGGTGTACATTTGAGCACCTGTTCGCTGAATGATGATATTGGTAAAATAGTCCTGAAAGTTTTTGGCAATTCTGGAAGCCATTGCAGCTCCTAATGATAATAATAGCCAACCCGAAACCGCTTTGATAAAGTTGCCCTGATTGTGATTGAAATTGGCAACCCCAACGCCGCATTCATTTAATAACTTACCAATGATTATCGAATCGTATAAAGAAAAACACTGGTTGATGGTGGCTAAAAGTAAGGCAATATATAAAAGTGTCTTATGTGTTTTGATGTAACTGTATAAAATTTTCATAGAGAATGTTTTAGAGAGATAATTCAAATTTGGATTTGAATTAAAGAGGTAACAAATTTATAATATAAATCGAAACATTTCGATATATTAAAAATATATTTTTATCTTTGCCTCATGATTACCGAATTGAACATAAAACAAGTTGAGAAAATTTCTAAAGCACTAGGAGATCCCTATCGTTTGAAGATATTGGATATGATTAGTAAACGAAAGGATTTTATGCAATGTTGTGAAGTTTCAGAATGTTTTAATTTGGCACAATCTACCATGTCTCACCATTTGAAACAATTAGTAGAAGCTGAATTATTAGTATCTGAAAAGGAAGGACGCAATTTGAAATTTGTTATCAATAAAGAAATATGCGATGCTTATAGTCGTTATATTTCTAATTTAGGCTTTTAGCCTTTTTTTTAATTAAATAAATCGAAATATTTAGATATTTAAATACTTGCAATAATTAAACTATTATAAAAAAAATGAAAAAATTAGAAAACAAAGTAGCTGTTGTCACAGGAGGAAACAGCGGAATCGGATTGGCAACAGCAAAATTATTTGCAGAACAAGGTGCCAAAGTGGCGATAACAGGCCGTAATAAAAAGACAATTGATGAAGCGGTTTTCGAAATTGGGAATGCTTCGATCGGTTTGGTAAGCGATGTTTCGGATATAAACAATATTGACACCACCTACGGAACAGTTAAAGATACTTTTGGCAAAATTGATGTATTGGTAGTGAATGCCGGTGTATTTATTGCGGCACCTTTAGCAGATTATACCGAAGAAATGTTCGACCAAACCAGCGATATCAATTTCAAAGGGGTTTTCTTCACTATTCAAAAATCTTTGCCGCATCTAAATGATGGCGCTTCAATTATCATTACGGCATCTACAGTAGTCCACAAAGGTTTTGCAACTACTGCAGCCTATTCTGCTTCCAAAGCAGCCGTTCGTTCGTTAGCCAGAACGTTGTCAGCAGAATTGTTGGATAGAAACATCCGTGTGAATGTACTTTCGCCTGGACCAATTGACACGCCAATATTTTCAAGAGGAGGAGCTTCGGAAGAAGAAGCAAACGGAACAAAAGCCTATTATGCTTCAGGAATACCGGCAAAACGTTTGGGAACTTCAGAAGAAATGGCAGCAGGATTCCTTTATTTAGCTTCTGATGATTCTAAATTCATGATAGGAGGCGAATTATTACTTGACGGAGGAGCAGCAACACTTTAAAAATTAGTTAGTTATTATTTGTTTTAAAAACGAAAAGCTCTGGTTGAACACTTAGTCAATCAGGGCTTTTTTATTTTTTTATTTTTGAGAATATAGGTGTAAGAAAAAAATGAATATATTTGAAATTAAAATGGAGGGAATTTCGATAAACTATTTAGTTTTTGGGAGTTGTTTGTAGTGTATGTAAATGAGTTAGTAGGTGTTTAAGTAAACAAATCATAAATAATTTAAATCAAAAGAAATGCAAATAATTTTTTTATTAGTTGGTATACTCGGATTAGTAATGTTTTTTTTAGGGATGAAGACTTTAATCAAAATCTATTTTAATAAAGCTATTGCCCAATTAAATCTTTCAGAAAATCCAACTGAAATAAACTTTGAAAAAATCGGTACATATTCTCTTTGTTTTGTTGGTGGTTATGCAAATAATAAAGGAAATTTTGATTTATATATTTCTAATAATGGAACTCAATTAGATGTTTATGAAAAACAAATGAAGTTTAAATTCAAGCACAAAGGTCAATTGACAACAGAATTTTATCAATTTGAAGTTGAAAGTATTGGTAAACATAAGTTTGAGTTTAAAAACATTGCTGATTTAGAAATAAAAAAATCAATGTTATTGTTAAAAAGAATATTCCAAAATCAAGTCACAAATAATAATGTTGAAATAGTCATTAGAGAAACATCTAAAACTTCAAGTTTTATTATCTCTTTATTGATGGCTGTTTTTGGGTTTAATATAGCTGGTTGGGGTTTTATTTTAGCTTTTAATCCTCACATCTTGACATAAAATAATATATAAAATCACTCCTCTTTACGATTTTTTTCACGTTCGAACAGCATAAAAGCAATAAGCCTTCTCAATTTAATTTGAGAAGGCTTCTTTGTAAATAAAGAAAATTAATTAGGCAATTGCAGTGTTTTCTACAACAGCACGCATTTTTTTAGCTGCTGAAACCATTTCGATTAAAGCTTTTTTAGTTTCGTCCCAATGACGGGTTTTCAAACCACAATCAGGATTTACCCACAATTGATTGGCAGGAATTACTGCTGCTGCTTTTTCCAGTAAATGAACCATTTCATTGCTTGATGGAACACGTGGTGAGTGAATGTCATAGACTCCGGGTCCAATTTCATTTGGATATTTAAAATCGGCAAAAGCATCCAGCAATTCCATTTGTGAGCGCGAACATTCGATGGTAATTACGTCGGCATCCATATCGGCAATATTTTGAATAATATCGTTGAATTCACTGTAGCACATGTGCGTATGAATCTGAGTGTCATCGGCAACTCCGCTGGCAGAAATTCTGAAAGCTTTAATAGCCCAATCCAAATAAGCTGCCCATTCTTCTTTTCGCAATGGCAATCCTTCTCTAACGGCAGGTTCGTCAATTTGGATAATTTTAATTCCGGCTTTTTCTAAATCTACTACTTCATCACGAATAGCTAGCGCAATTTGAGTACAGGTTTCTGAACGTGCCTGATCGTTACGCACAAACGACCATTGTAAGATGGTAACTGGCCCTGTCAACATTCCTTTTACCCATTTTGGAGTTAAGGATTGTGCAAATTCAGCCCATTTTACAGTCATCGGATTCGGACGGGAAACATCACCATAAATAACCGGCGGTTTCACGCAACGGCTACCATAACTTTGTACCCAACCGTTTTTAGTAAAGGCAAATCCGTCTAATTGCTCTCCGAAATATTCCACCATATCGTTGCGTTCAAATTCGCCATGAACTAAAACGTCAATTCCGGATTCTTCCTGGAAACGAATGGTTTCTTCGGTTTCTTTTTCCAATAAAGTATCGTATTCGTATTGTGATAATTCACCTTTTTTAAACTTAGCTCTCCAGCTTCTTACTTCGGCAGTTTGTGGAAAAGAACCAATAGTTGTTGTTGGGAATAGCGGCAATTTTAAAGCTTCAATTTGTTTTTCTCTTCGAACAGCAAATACATTTTTACGTTGATCGTCTCCGCTTGTAATGCTGGCAACACGATTTTTTACCGCTTCGTTGTGAATTAATTTCGAAGTTTTTCTGTTCTCGTTAGCGATAGTGTTTTCCTGATAATGAGCCTGGTCGTTTTCGGTAATTTCTCCGGAAGCTAAATTGCGAAGTACCACTACTTCTTCAATTTTTTGTTTGGCAAAAGCCAGCCATTGTTTGATTTCCGGAGTTAGCGTTTTGTCATTTGTTTCCAAATCTAAATCGCAAGGTGAGTGGATTAAGGAACAAGAAGGTGCAATTAAAATACGGTCGTTTCCTATTGCAGCAGTCGCTTTTTCGATTAAAGCTAAAGATTTTTTGAAATCATTTTTCCAGATGTTTCTACCGTCAACAACTCCTAAAGAAAGCTTTACGTTAGGAGCTAATTTCCCTGATTCTAAAATGTCATCCAATTGCGAAGGGCAACGCACTAAATCCAAGTGTAAAGTATCAACAGGCAAAGCCAAAGCGGTTTCTAAGTTTTCTCCAAAACAGTCAAAATAATTAGCCAGAATCACTTTTAAGTTAGGAAAGCGTTGGTTGATTACGTTGTATACTTTTGTGTAGGTGTTTCTTTCTTTGTCAGTAAGATTAAGGGCAAGAAAAGGTTCGTCTAGTTGGATGTAAGTTGCACCTTGTGCTTCTAATTTCTCTAAAATTTCGAAATAAACAGGCAATAAAGCATCGATAAGCTCAATGCGGTTAAAGCCTTCTTCTTTTTCTTTCCCCAGCAATAAATAGCTGATTGGCCCAATTAAAACCGGTTTTGTATGGATTCCTAATTGCTTGGCTTCAATGAATTCGTTGATTATCTTTTCTGAGAACAATGAAAACTGCTGGTTTTTAGTGAATTCAGGAACGATGTAGTGGTAATTGGTGTCAAACCATTTGGTCATTTCCATTGCAACAACGTCTTGACCATCTTTTTGCGAACCTCTTGCCATAGCAAAGTATAAGTCTAAAGCCGGTTTTGTTTTAGCAATTTCAGCATAACGTCCGGGAATAGCTCCTAATGTTAAAGTTAAATCCAAAACCTGATCGTAAAAAGAAAAATCATTTGACGGAATCAAATCAATTCCGGCTTTGGCCTGTAATTGCCAATTTTCTTTTCTGATTGTTGCGGCTGTAGCCAATAGTTCTTCGGCTGAAATTTTTCCGGCCCAGTAAAGTTCACTGGATTTTTTTAATTCTCTATTGCTTCCAATTCTGGGATAACCTAAATTATTTGTTTTCATTTTTATCAGTATTTATTACTGTACAAAGTTATGTTTGTAGATTTTAATACTTAAATTTGGTTTTTAATTAAGTAAAATGAATTGTTTTTGTGTTTTATTTTAGATTTTTGTTCTTTTAATGATTCGCAAACACAACTTTAGCAGTAAAATATTCTATGGAAAATTTAGACAACACCGATTTACAGATATTAAAACAGCTCCAACAGGACTCCAATATTAGCATAAAAGACCTGGCCGCTAAATTGTTTTTGACAGCGACTCCCGTTTATGAGCGTATCAAAAGATTGGAGCGTGAAGGCTATATTATGAAATATGTGGCTTTATTGGATAAGAAAAAGCTCAATCGAGGAATGACCGTTTTTTGCAATGTGCGTTTGAAAGAACATGCTAAAAATGTGGGTGCTAATTTTGTAAAAGATATTGTGGCACTTCCCGAAATCATAGAATGTTATAACATAGCAGGAGATTATGATTTTATGCTTAAGATTTTAGTTGCCGATATGGCGAGCTATCAGGATTTTGTAATGAATAAATTGTCAACCATTGAGAATATCGGGAATACCCAAAGTGTTTTTGTAATGGGCGAAATTAAACATAGTACTGAATTGAGTTTTTAAAATTTAAAGGTTAAACCATTAAGGATTTAAGGTTTATTAAACTTAAATTTTCTAAATTTCTTAATGGTAAAATCAAATGTTTTAAAGTCTCATGGTATCGCAGTTAATCCAGCATTTTGTTTAAAATAAAATGTATTTTTGGGTTTTTAAATCTGAAATTATAATTTGTTAATCTTCAATCAGAAATCAACATGAACTGGGAACAACTTTTATCTTTAAAACGACAAGGTGATACAAGCAAACGATTAAGAATAGAGCAGGATGACACCCGTTTAGGTTTTGAAGTTGATTATGATCGTATTATTTTCTCGGCTGCTTTTAGAAGTTTACAAGATAAAACTCAGGTTATTCCCCTTTCAAAAACAGATTTTGTTCACACCCGATTGACACATAGTTTAGAAGTTTCGGTTGTGGGACGTTCTTTAGGACGTTTGGTTGGGAAAAAAATCATTGAGAAATATCCTTATCTAAAAGAAGTTCATGGTTTTCACATGAATGATTTTGGGGCTATCGTAGCGGCGGCATCTTTGGCACATGATATAGGAAATCCGCCTTTTGGGCATTCGGGCGAAAAGGCTATTGGAGAATATTTTTCGAAAGGAGCAGGGCAGAAATACAAAGAGTTTCTGAGTCCAAAACAATGGCAGGATTTAATTGATTTTGAAGGGAATGCCAATGGTTTTTCGGTAATGACCTCCAGTCGTCCCGGAATTGAAGGCGGACTCCGAATTTCGTATGCTACCTTAGGTGCTTTCATGAAATACCCAAAAGAGAGTTTGCCTAAAAAGCCAACCCGAAATATCTCTGATAAAAAATACGGATTCTTTCAGGCTGATAAGACGTTTTTTGAAGAAGCGGCAAAAGATATGGGGTTGATTCCAAATAAAACTGGGGATGATATTGGTTTTGAAAGACATCCTTTGGCTTATTTAGTTGAAGCGGCAGATGATATTTGTTATACCATTATTGATTTTGAAGACGGAATTAATTTAGGTTTGGTTTCCGAAGATTTTGCTTTGGAATACCTGATTAAATTGGTAAAAGACAGTATTAATACTTCAAAATATAAAACTTTAGAAACTAAAGAAGACCGAATCAGTTATTTGAGGGCTTTGGCAATCAGTAGTTTGATAAATGATGCCGTAAAAGTATTTATTGCCAATGAAGAGGCTATTTTGCAAGGAAAATTTCCTTTTGCCTTGATGGATAAAAGCAAATATAAAGCGCAAATGGATGATATAATCAAAATTAGTATCGACAAGATATACCAAAGCCGCGAAGTGATTGAAAAAGAATTGGTAGGCTACCAAATTATTCAGACATTATTGGATAAGTTTATTACGGCTTATGACAACAAATTCAATGAAACGGCCTCTAATTATGATAAACTAATTTTGAAATTATTACCTGAAAAGCACAATCTGGAAAAGGAAAATCTTTACGATCGTTTGTTGCATATTTGTCATTATGTTTCTTTACTTACCGATGGAAATGCACTGGAATTATACAAAACAATAAACGGAAGCAAAAAAAGTTAAGTCTTAAAAAGCGTAAGTTAACCCAACGCCCAGTACTTGTTTTAATTGCACTTTAGGACCTTCGGTAACCTGAACTCCTGCTACTTCGGTTTTGTTTTTGATATCGTCGTCGTATAGAATTCGGGTGCCGATATTGGCTTTTACATATTGGTTGACAACCAGATTTAAGGCTAAATCACAATCCACATCAACGTTACCAAATTTGTTTACATAATCAGAGTACAGACTTAAACTGTTTACAAAGATTACGTTTTTGTAAATCTCTTTTTTGTAACGATTGGTAATTAAAAAACCTAATTCGTTTTTAGATCTTTTCCCTTTTGTAATTATATTTCCTTCGCTGTCATAAATGGCTTTTTCAACACCAAAAGCACCTTTGTCGGCTAATTCCTGATCCCAAACTAAGGTGGCTTTGTAGGTAAAAGGAGAGAAGTAAATCACACGACTTTTTGATTTTGTACTATTCTCAGCACCAAAACCAAGAAACATATAAGCTGGAGCAAAAAGTCTGGAAATAGGATTTTCTTTATTAGGATATTTGTATCCATTGGTCAACTGGGTGTTGAAATTTAGCTTAGCCGAATGAAACCAGTTGCTCTCCGGATCATGTCTGTGTCCAAAGGTAGAGTTGAACTGGAAAGCATCATCTGTTTTACGAACTTCAATTCCGTCCTGTTTGTTCATTCCGTATCTTACACTAAGCTCGTTTACCCATTTTACTAATTTGTTGTCGTAGGTCCTGTTAAAATCGCCTTTAAGCAATCCTGAAATGGAACTAGTTCCACCGGCACTCCAGTTAACAAAAGCTATTTCGGAAATGTCAAATCCAAGTATGTTTTTCTTAGTCCAATGAGAAGGGAGTTTTTTTTCAGGCTCAGGCAGAGCAACTTCTCGGGCAAAACTGTATTTTAGTTTTGCCGGAGGCGGTTTTCTGTAAAAATTATCGTTTAATACCGGAAGAATAATCTTTTTTATCGTATCTGTTTGGGTTGAGTCACTAACCGATTGTGAAAAAACAGGAATAGTAATTGTAAATAAAAATGTAATTATAAAGAAACGGATATTTTGTGCTTTCATTCGTAAATTGAAATTTTGGGTTGCGCAAATTACTTGTTTATATAACTTCGAAAAAGTGATTTTAGTGTGTTAACATCAATTCCGCAAAGTTGTTGTAACTGATTTATAGTTCCTTGCTCAATAAATTCATCCGAAATTCCCAATGTTTTAATATTGGAATGATAATTATTTTGGGCAGCAAACTCTAAAATAGCAGTTCCAAATCCTCCAATAATTGTGCCATCTTCAATTGTAATGATGTTTTTGTGTTTTTTAAAAATTTCATCTAACAGGTTTTTGTCCAATGGTTTAACAAAAGGGAAGTCATAATGTGCAATTGTATCCGGATTTTCAATTTCGTTTAAGGCTAAACTAACATTGTTTCCGATTGTTCCATTAGATAAAACCGCTATTCCGGTTCCGTTTTTGATACAATTTGCTTTGCCGATTTCTATTTTTTGATAATGACCAAAATGTTCTTTTTTCCAATTAGGAATATTGCCGCGACCACGTGGATATCGGATAGCAATTGGAGATTCAAGTCCTAGTTGAGCAGTATATAGAATGTTTTGTAGCGCAATTTCATTTGCAGGAGCATAAATTATAAGGTTAGGAATGCAGCGCAAATAAGCAATATCGAAAACGCCGTGATGTGTGGCTCCGTCTTCGCCAACGAGTCCGGCTCTATCGAGGCAGAAAATAACTGGCAGTTTTTGTAAAGCCACATCGTGAATAAGCTGATCGTAAGCTCTTTGTAGAAAAGTAGAATAGATATTGCAAAAAACAGTCATTCCCTGGGTTGCCATTCCGGCGGCTAGGGTTACTGCGTGTTGCTCGGCAATACCCACATCAAAAGCACGTTCCGGTAAGGCGTCCATCATGAATTTCAATGAACTTCCCGTAGGCATGGCAGGTGTGATTCCTACTATTTTTTTGTTTTTTTGAGCCAAATCTAATACGGTCAGTCCAAAAACATCCTGATATTTTGGAGGTAAATTTTCTTCTGATTTTGGTATAATTTCGCCTGTTGAAGCATCAAATTTTCCTGGTGCGTGGTATTGCACCTGATTTTCCTCGGCTTGTTGTAGTCCTTTGCCTTTGGTGGTGATTACATGGAGGAATTTAGGACCTTTTATTTTTTGCAAACGCTTTAGTTCTTTGATAACGGCAAAAATATCATTACCGTCAATGGGGCCCGAATAGTTGAAATTCAGGGATTTAATCATATTATTTTGTCTCGGGTTTTTGCCTTCTTTTACTGCGGTAAGATAATTTTTTAAAGCACCAACACTTGGGTCAATCCCGATAGCATTATCATTTAGAATAACCAATAAATTAGCATTGGTTACTCCGGCATGATTTAATCCTTCAAAAGCCATTCCCGAAGCTATCGAAGCATCGCCAATTACTGCAATGTGTTGTTTGTTGAAATCACCATTTAAATTGGATGCAATCGCCATTCCCAAGGCTGCCGAAATAGAAGTAGAGGAGTGGCCTACGCCAAAAGCATCATATACACTTTCACTTCTTTTAGGGAAACCAGAAATTCCGTTGAGTTGGCGGTTAGTATGGAAAATTTCTCTGCGACCCGTCAGGATTTTATGTCCGTAAGCCTGATGACCCACATCCCAGATTAATGCATCATCGGGTGTGTTGAATACATAATGCAAAGCAATGGTTAATTCGACAACACCTAAACTAGCTCCCAAATGACCTTCTTTTACCGAAACAATATCGATAATGAAATCACGTAATTCCTGTGCTACTTGAGGAAGTTGGGCTTCGTCAAGCAGGCGTAAATCGGTTGGATTGTTTATGTTTGAAAGCAAATTTTCCGGCATGACGCAAATGTACGAATTGAATGCTGTATTTTTGCAGCATGGAAAATATTTTCACCGATGACTTTTTTATGAAGAAAGCTTTGCAGGAGGCCGAAATGGCTTTTGAAAAAGGCGAAATTCCTGTAGGTGCAGTTGTTGTTGTCAACAACACCGTTATTGCCCGCAGTCATAATCTAACCGAAATGCTGAATGATGTTACCGCCCATGCCGAAATGCAATCCATAACAGCAGCGGCTAATTATTTAGGCGGAAAATACCTGAAAGATTGTACGCTTTATGTCACTTTGGAACCTTGCCAAATGTGCGCAGGTGCTTTGTATTGGAGCCAAATTACTAAAATTGTTTTTGGGGCAAGTGATGAGCAACGCGGATTTATGACAATGGGAACTAAACTACATCCTAAAACCACTGTTGTTTCCGGAGTAATGGCAGATGAGGCAGCTGAACTGATGAAGCGGTTTTTTGCTTCGAGGAGGAAATAGTGTTATAATTTCTTAACCGCACTTGGTTTTAAATTTCTTTGTTTTTTGAAATAATTAGAAAGGTGACTTTCATCAGTGAAACTAAATTCATAAGCAATTTGTTTCATAGATAGTTGCTTGTTCAGAATCCTTTTTTCTATTAACTGGGTTCTTAGTTTGTTGCAATATTCCCGATAACTTATTGAAAAATTGCGCTTGAAATAGGTTCCAAAATAACTCTGGGAGATATTAAAATGTTCTGCAATGGTTTTAATCTGAACCAGTTTTGGTTTGTAAATATTCTGATGGATATAGGAAATAATCTGGTCGTTGTCTATTCCTGAGCCGGTGATTTTTATATTCTGTTGTTGTAAACTTTCTTTTATCAGTCCGAAGATGGATAAGATTTGGTAAAAGGCAATTGGCGAAGTAGAAATATTGGCTTTGCTATTGTAAGCTCTGATATTGTCAATAGTGTTTTTTAATATGCTGGCGCAAGTTGGATCCAGTTTCAGTACATTTTCTTTAAGTGATTTGTCGCGC
This sequence comes from Flavobacterium commune, assembly GCF_001857965.1. Classification (NCBI taxonomy): domain Bacteria; kingdom Pseudomonadati; phylum Bacteroidota; class Flavobacteriia; order Flavobacteriales; family Flavobacteriaceae; genus Flavobacterium; species Flavobacterium commune. The sequence goes on from NZ_CP017774.1 coordinate 1,973,030, forward strand.
ATGAAATTCTCGGGAGTGTTGAGCAGGAATTCATCGCAAGCCAGTTTTTTATTCGAATTAAAATAGGTGTCGGTAAATTTTATAAAGAAAAACCGGGTTGTCTTTTTAATGTCAAAATAGTGTTCGTCATCAGTGGAAAGCACAAACAAATCCCCTGATTTATATGGGAGCAGGTTTTTGTTTAATTGATGAATCCCGCTCCCTTTGATGATGTAAATAATCTCGTAATAGGTGTGACTGTGTCTGGGAAGATGATATTGGTCTTCCTCAAATTCATCAATCACTAAGGTGTCAAATTGATTTAATTTTTTCATAGCCTAAATTTGCAAGTTTATATTGTAAAATTACAATTTCTTTGTGGCAGTTATCAATAAATTTGCAAAGTAAATAAGCATTGCTGTTTCAATGACACAATGTTAGTTAATAATCTCTTTTATAATAAAATGAAAAAAAGTTTGCTTTCACTCGCTTTGGGTGGTTTGACGATAGGAATTACCGAATTTGTGATGATGGGGATATTGCCAGATATTGCTAAAAATTTGAATATTAGCATACCAGTTGCGGGACATTTAATTTCGGCCTATGCGCTTGGAGTAGTTATTGGTGCGCCTTTGTTAGTGATTATCACGCGAAATTATCCGCCTAAAAAAACACTATTGATTCTGGCGAGTATGATTACTGCTTTTAATTCACTTTCAATTATTGCACCTAATTATGAGTTTTTGTTTGCTGTTCGATTACTTTCCGGATTGCCGCATGGTGCTTTTTTTGGAGTGGGAGCAGTAGTAGCCAGTCGCCTTGCTGATAAAGGAAAAGAAGCTCAAGCCATATCGGTCATGTTTGCGGGTTTAACTATTGCTAATCTTTTGGGTGTTCCTTTAGGGACTTATATCGGGCATCATTTTTCATGGCGTTATACTTTTATCATTATCGCCATTGTTGGAACTCTAACGGTTTGTTCACTTTATTTTTGGATGCCAAATATTGAGGCTAAAGCCAGAGAAGGTATGAAAACGCAGTTGTTGTTTTTTAAGAAAGCCGAAGCCTGGCTGGTTATTTTAATTACCGCTATTGGTGCAGGAGGTTTGTTTTGCTGGATTAGTTACATTGCTCCGTTATTAACGGATATTTCAGGCTTTGATGCTAGTGATGTGCCCTATATTATGATGTTGGCTGGCTTGGGAATGGTTTTAGGAAATTTTATTGGCGGAAAATTAGCCGATCGCTACTCAGCCGAAAAGACGATTATCGTATTGCTTTCGGTTATGGCAGTTGACTTGATGTTGGTGTTTTTCTTTTCGTCCAATCCTTATGTGAGTTTAGCATTGGTTTTTTCTACTGGTTGTATTGCTTTTGCTGTGGCTGCGCCAATTCAAACTTTGATGATACAAACTGCGGTAGGTGCCGAAATGATTGCTTCGGCAGCGATACAAGCTGCTTTTAATACAGGAAATGCTTTAGGGGCTTTCCTTGGTGGATTGCCTTTAATTGCCGGATTTAGTTATGCTTCGCCAAATTTAGTTGGTATCACAATGTCGATTCTGGGAGTGCTTTTTACGGTAGTCTTTTTACAAAGAAAAAGACGTGTTTTAAAGTTGCAAAGGATTTAATTTTTTAGCACAAAGGCACAAAGTTTAAAAACGCAAAGAGCACTAAGAAATTTGTCGATATAATAAGACACAAAAAAACCGCCGATCTTACGAAAGGCGGTTTTTTGTTGTATGTAAATGTGATATATTTTCAGTAGTATTGAAGTTGTTTTAGTTTATAAACGTTTTTTTTCTATATTTACACTTCAATTATATAAAGATTTCCTTTACAATAACGGAAGAGTCCAACGATTTAAGTAGTTTATAAAACGAAAAAAATCTGCGGGCTCTTATCTTTAATAATATCTGTCTTTTTTGGAAATAAAAGATAAATAATGATTAGTTAAGTTGTTTCTTATTATGCTTTTACTCTTTTTGGAAAGTTTATTAGTGTAGATTTCTCTTCTTCTTACGGTTTTGTAATTAGGGTCGAAATGGTCAATTAAGATAGCTATTATTACCCCAAATCGTAATATTAATTGACGTGCTTCTTTTTTATTTGTAGAAAATAAAGTTGACTTTAAATTTTCAAGCCACTGGGAAAGTTTTGATTTAGATGTGTCTAGGGTTTCTGTGAATTCTTTTAAAGACATGACTCTAAATCTATGCCCTTGTTCTTTAATAAGACATTCCCCAAGAATTCTTTGTATTGATCGGTCTAGAATTCTGAACTTTCTAGATTCTATAGTTTCAATAAATCTTAATAATTCTTTACCTTTTTTAATTTTTGATAAGTCTGTATATTGACTTTCTAATCTTAAATATTCAATTTGAGCCCAAAATTGTGCAAACAAGTAAAAGACATATTTTTGGTTATGTAATGGGTCGATTGAATTTGAATTATCAAGGTTTATAAAGGAGGAAAAGTCTTCTTTTGCTAACGATTCTAGTTTTCCATATAATTCGCTTGCCGATTTTAATATTGGATCAAGATTTTCATAAAATATTTTTGAGGCTTCTCTTCTTGTGGTAAAATATCTTTTCACTTCAGGATGTAAGAATTTAAAACCCTCCCATATGACTCCTCCAGTTATTGCAGTTGTTATTGTTGTTAAGTGCTCTGTCATTAAAATGATTGTTATCTAAAAAAGCATATTTGTGTACTTGTATCTTTGAAAGATATAAAACCTAAATATAGTATTTTATTCGTATAAAAATGAAAATTGAATTTTTGCAAAAAGAGATAGTCTTTTAAAAACAAAATCCCTAGCCCTGATAGTAGCGGAAATCCTTTTTATTTTTCTTTTAAAATAAAAAGATTGAAGCGGATAGCAGGAAATAGCTTTATGTAAAACTGAAATTAATTTAATTATGCGATTGCTTCGTGCCTCGCAATGACGCACAAAAAAACCGCCAATCTTACGAAAAGCGGTTTTTTGTTTAGTCTTTTATAGCATTTCCTTTATTGTCAAAGAAATGATATTCTAAATACGTGTAAGCGTCACGTGGTATAATTTTCACCCATTTTTTATGTTCAAGGAACCATTTTGAACGTAATGATGGAAAACCTTTGCTGAGGTAAGCAGCCACAAACGGATGTACATTAAGTACTACTTTTTTGTGGGTTTTTAAAATTCTTTCCAGGTCGGCGTTGATTTTGTCAATGATTAGTATTGGTGCTTCGATTTCACCATTTTCATTGTTTGGGTCTTCTTCTCTGGTTTTAATATTTCTTTCTGGTCTTACTCTTTGTCTGGTAATTTGGACTAATCCAAATTTACTAGGAGGTAAGATTTTGTGTTTTGCTTTATCGTCGCTCATTTCTTCCCTCAGGAAGTCGAACAAGACTTTGCGATTTTCGGGATTAGACATATCGATAAAATCCACTACTATGATACCGCCCATATCGCGCAAACGCAATTGTCTGGCTATTTCGGCTGCGGCAATCATATTGACTTCCATGGCTGTGTCTTCCTGATTAGTTGCTTTATTCGAACGGTTTCCGCTGTTCACATCAATTACGTGTAGAGCTTCAGTGTGTTCGATAATAAGATAAGCGCCTTTACTCATGGAAACGGTTTTCCCAAAAGAAGTTTTGATTTGTCTCTCTATATTGTATTTCTCGAAGATTGGCGTGTCGTTTGATTGATAAAACTTCACAATAGATTGTTTGGATGGAGCAATTTCTTGCAAGTAATCCTTTGTTTGGTTGTACAACTCTTCATCATCTATTTGGATACTGGTAAAGGTATCGTTGAAAACGTCTCTTAGTATTGAGGAAGCTCGGTTGAGTTCGCCTAATACTTTTGAGGGATGATGAGCAGTTGGTAATTTCTTACACATTGCAGTCCATCTGCTTAGCAGGTTCTGCAAATCTTTTTCTAATTCGGCTGTATTTTTGCCTTCGGCTACTGTGCGAACAATAACACCAAATCCTTTTGGTTTGATGGATTGTACAAGTTTTTTTAGTCGGTCTTTTTCTTTTTTGTCTTCTATTTTTTGAGAAATAGAAACACGGTCGGAGAAAGGAACTAAAACAATAAAACGTCCGGCAAGAGAAAGCTCAGCACTAATTCTTGGTCCTTTGGTAGATATTGGTTCTTTTACAACTTGTACTAAGATAGATTGATTGGCGTTTATTACATCAGTAATGGTCCCATCTTTGTCTATCTCTTTTTCAAACTGAAAGTTTTTTAGGGAGAAATCTTTTATTTTACCTGCGCTTACAAGTTTTATGAATTTCAGTTGGGAAGTTAGATTAGGACCTAGGTCGTGATAATGTAAAAAGGCATCTTTTTCGAAGCCTACATTTACAAAAGCAGCATTGAGTCCGGCAACAGGTTTTCTGATTTTGGCAATAAAAATATCGCCTACCTGAAAGTTGCTTGTCTCTTCTTCTTTGTGTAATTCAATTAGTTTTCCATCTTTTAATAAGGCAAAATCTACTGAATCAGAACTAGATCGAATGATTAATTCTTTATTCATTTGTAAATTTTTATCTGTTTTTTAGAAAATAGAACATAGAGAGAAGAGTAAAGACTTTGAAAGTCTAAAGTCTAAAATCTAAGATCTAAAATCTTATTTACAGATGGATTAAACAATATTTTTGAACAGGTATTAACCCGGGGAGATTTTAGATTTCTGAATTTTGATTCTTGGTTTTAGATTTTTTAAATCTGCAATCTTAAATCGGTAATCTACAATCTTAAATCTCAATTTCAATGAACGTTTAAAAAGAAAAAAGTAGTTCTAGACTACTTTTTCTTTTTGTGACGGTTAGCTCTCGCTCTTTTTTTACGTTTGTGCGTAGCTACCTTATGTCTTTTTCTTTTTTTACCACTTGGCATAATCTTTTAGATTTTATGATTAATAATATTATTTTGCTTCGTTATTTGTTTTTACTCCTTCTACAAAAACTTTTGCAGGTTTGAAAGCTGGAATGTTGTGTGCAGGTATTTTAATTGTAGTGTTTTTAGAGATATTTCTACCTGTTTTCTCTGCTCTTGTCTTTACGATAAAGCTACCAAAACCTCTTAAATATACATTATCTCCAGTTTCTAATGAAGTTTTTACTTCTTCCATAAAAGTCTCTACTGTTGCTTGCACATCACCTTTTTCAAGACCTAATTTTTCTGAAATTTTCGCTACGATATCTGCTTTCGTCATTTTCTTTCCTTATTTATTATTTTGTAATAATTTTTTTGAGTGTGCAAATATATGAATTTAAAAAACAATTATTCAAGCTAATTCATTAAATTTTAATTACATAAACTTTTACTTTTGTCAACAAATATTTAATGATGATTTTTCATAACTTTCTAATAAAGTGGTATTTAGAAAACAAGCGCGATTTGCCTTGGAGAAATACTACCAATCCTTACCATATTTGGCTCTCAGAAATCATGCTTCAACAGACGCGAGTTGCTCAGGGAATGCCTTATTTTTTTTCTTTCATGGAGGCTTTTCCAACGGTTTTTGACCTGGCAAATGCCGATGAAGAAAAGGTATTAAAATTATGGCAGGGTTTGGGTTATTATTCCCGTGCCCGTAATTTGCATAAAACCGCTCAATATATAGCAACTGAACTTAATGGTGTTTTTCCGGATAACTATAAGGACTTATTGCAATTAAAAGGAGTAGGTGAATATACTGCGGCTGCAATTGCTTCTTTTTCCTATAATGAAGCTGTGCCGGTTGTGGATGGAAATGTGTTCAGGGTGCTTTCCCGTTATTTTGATGTAGAAACCGATATTGCCCAGACTTCGGCCAAAAAAGAATTCGCAGCTTTGGCTTTCGAATTAATGCCAAAAGACACCCGAGGCGGAGCCGAACTGAGCGAAGCTAATCCAGCCATTTTTAATCAGGCCATAATGGAGTTTGGTGCGCTGCAATGCGTTCCTAAAAATCCGGATTGTGGGAATTGTGTTTTTAATGATAGTTGTGCAGCATTGCAAAAAAAGAAAGTTGATCAATTGCCTGTGAAATCAAAGAAGTTGAAAGTGCGAAACAGATACTTTAATTATTTGATGCTTTCGGATGCCGAGGAGAATACTTTAATTCAGAAACGAATGGCAAAAGGGATTTGGCATAACTTATATGAGTTTCCTTTGATTGAAACTTTGCAGGAAGAAGATTTTGAGTTTGTATCGAATGCTGTTCAGCAAGAATCGTTTTTTACTAATCCTATTATAAGTATGCAAGCGTGCAATGAGAAAAGTATTGTTCATAAACTATCGCACCAGCATTTACATATTAAATTTTGGAAACTAAATGTGAAAGGAGTGGTCGAAAATGGGATTACTAAAGAGCAGTTAAGGCAATATCCTTTTCCAATTGTGATTCATAATTTTATTGAATCGGAATAGAATTGCAGTGCAAAAAAATGTATCTTTGGGATAGATACCATAATATAAATACGACTATGAACGGAACACTAAATAAGGTAATGCTAATAGGTCATTTGGGTGACGATGTTAAGTTGCACTATTTTGAGGCGGGCAATTGTATCGGAAGATTTCAGTTGGCAACAAATGAGGTGTATATTAATAAGACTACCAATGAGAAAATTGTTTCGACTGAATGGCATAATTTAGTGGTGCGTAATAAAGCGGCTGAAATATGTGAAAAATATTTGTCAAAAGGAGATAAAATTTATGTGGAGGGAAGAATTAAATCCCGTCAGTGGCAGGCAGAAGATGGTTCGATGAAGCATACTACTGAAATTCAAGTGACCGAATTTACTTTTTTAACAACTAAAAAAGATACTGAGGGCAATAAGCAAAATCAGGGTTCAGAATCCACAAAAAACACTAATTTTGACACGCCAAATAAAGGTTTGCCTATCAACGACTTGCCTTTTTGATTGTTTAACTAATCTTTTTTAATTTGGACCCAGAGCCCAGTTTGAATTTCGTTTACACAGTAGATTTAGATCTATTGTTCGGTTTTGCCGGAATATTTGTATTGCTGTTTTGTTCAGCAGTAGTTTCGGGAGCCGAAGTAGCCTTGTTTTCGCTGTCGCAAAAAGATATTGATGATACGCTTCAGGAAAATCTTTCGACAGGAAAAATTCTTTCCGAGCTTTTGCAAAGGCCTAAAAAACTATTAGCAACGCTTCTAGTAGCTAATAACTTCATTAATATAGGAGTTGTTATTCTGTTCTCTTTTATTGGTTCCGATTTGTTTGCGGCAGTTACTTCGCCTGTATTGAAATTTATTTTTGAAGTTATCGTTGTGACTTTCTTATTGTTGCTTTTTGGAGAGGTGATGCCTAAAGTGTATGCCAGTAGAAATAATGTTAAGTTTGCTAAAAGTATCGCTTATCCTATCTCGATTTTGGATAGATTGCTTTCTCCAATTAGTATTCCTATGCGCGGGGCAACGGTTTATTTGCATAATAAATTAGGGAAGCAAAAGACTAATTTTTCGGTTGACCAATTGTCTCAGGCCTTAGAATTGACTTCAACTGATGAGACTTCGACTGATGAACAAAAAATATTGGAAGGAATCGTGTCTTTTGGTAATACCGATACCAGGCAGGTAATGAGTCCTAGAATTGATATTTTTGCTTTGGAAATTACAGCTTCTTTCAGCGAAATATATGCTAAGATTTTAGAAAAAGGCTATTCGAGAATTCCGGTATATCGGGATAATATTGATCAGATTGAAGGGGTTTTGTTTATCAAAGATTTGTTGCCTCATATTGATAAGGAGCAATTTGACTGGACAACTTTGATAAGAGAACCGTTTTTTGTGCCTGAGAATAAAAAGCTCGATAATTTATTAAAGGATTTTCAGTCCATGAAAAGTCATCTTGCTATTGTGGTGGATGAGTACGGTGGGACATCGGGTTTAGTTTCTCTCGAAGATGTAATCGAAGAAATAGTAGGGGATATTAGTGATGAATTTGATGATGAGGATATTAATTTCTCTCAAATTGATGATAGAAATTATCTTTTTGAAGGGAAAATTAATTTGAAGGATTTCTATCGAATTGTTGATGTAAACGAAGAGATATTCGAAGAAAATAAAGGAGAGGCGGAAACCTTGGCGGGGTTTATTTTAGAAATCTCAGGTAATTTTCCAGTCAAAGGACAAAAAATTACTTTTGAAAATTGCCTGTTTACTATTGAGGTTGTAGATAAAAAACGTATCAAACAGATAAAAGTTACCATTGATGTTTAATTTAAAATGTGCCATTAAAAAACATAATTATAATACTGCGGTTTTTGTAATTGGTGTTTTGGGTTTGTTGTTGTTTTCAGGTTGTAAAGATGAAGTGTTGCCTAAGCCATCGGGTTATTTGCGATTGGATTATCCTGTGGCTGAATATGCGCATTTTGAAAATCAATGCCCGTTTACTTTTGAAATGAATTCTAAAGCAATCATAAAAGGCGAAAAAGACTGTGGTTTTACGATTTCTTATCCTAAGATGAAAGCAACAATTTATCTGACTTATAAACCGGTAAATAATGATATTAATAAATTATTGCGTGATGCTCAAAAACTGACTTTTGAGCACGTAATAAAAGCAAATGATATTTTGGAACAACCCTATTTGAATCAACAAAAGAAAGTTTACGGCATGTTTTATCAGGTAAATGGAAATGCTGCAACTAACTCACAGTTTTATGCTACCGACAGTACAAAGCATTTTTTAACGGCTTCAGTTTATTTTTATGCCAAACCTAATTTTGATTCGATTATGCCAGCGGCCAGTTATATCAAAAATGATATGCAGCGTTTGATGGAAACGCTGGAGTGGAAATAATATGGAATCCAAACAACTAAAATGGTTTTATTTGCTGGTTCTTTCCTTAATTTGGGGTAGTTCGTTTATCCTTATAAAAAAAGGACTGTTGGGATTATCAGCCATTCAGGTAGGTTCGTTACGAATTATTTTTGCTTCTTTTTTTCTGTTGCTAATCGGGTTTAAAAGTCTAATGCTTATTCCGAAGTTAAAGTGGAAATACATTGCTATTACGGCTCTTTTCGGAACTTTTTTTCCTGCTTTTCTGTTTGCTATTGCTCAAACGGAATTAGATAGTTCAGTAACTTCAATTTTAAATTCTTTGACGCCATTGAATACATTGGCAATAGGAGTGTTGTTTTTTGGGATCGATTTTCAACGAAAACAACTTTGGGGATTGTTAATTGGGCTTTTAGGGAGTTTGCTTTTGGTTTATAACGGTGCGCAAAATAATCCTGAACAAAATTATTATTATGCTTTGTTGATTATTATGGCTTCGTTTAGTTATGCTACCAATGTTAATTTGATAAAAAGACATTTGTCTGACGTAAGTCCTGTAAGTATAACGACCGGGAATTTTGTGGTGCTTTTAATTCCGGCAATACTTATTTTGCTTTTTTCAGGTTTTCCGGAACAAATTCACTTGGAGAAAACACAAAAAGCAGCTTGTTTTATAATGATTCTGGGTGTTTTAGGAACTGGAATTGCTAATATTCTTTTCTTTAAATTAATACAAATTGCTTCTCCTGTTTTTGCTGCATCAGTAACTTATTTGATTCCTGTTATAGCACTGTTTTGGGGATTATTGGATAATGAAATACTAACGCTCGTTCAGTTTTTTGGCGCTTTTGTTATTTTAATCGGTGTTTATTTGAGTGCGAAGAAGTAAGAAGTTATGAGTTATAAGTTAAACTGCGTGGTTTAACTCATAACTCATAACATTTTCTACTATTTAGAATTGAGGTTTTTCTACAGGATTTCCATATTTGTCAAAATAAGAAATAGGAATGTTGAGTTTTTCTAATCCGGGAATAACTTCTTTGGCTTTACCTACAATAATTATTCGCGAATTGTCTATTAAAAAATATTTGTTTGCGGCAGCTAATACATCTTCTTTAGTGACTGCGTTAATGGTTTTGATGTAGTTTTCATAAAAATCATCAGCTAAGTCTTCTGTTTTTGTGTTCAAAGCGTATCTGGCAACCGATTCCGGTTTTTCGGCTTTCATTACAAATCGGCCAATGTAACCTGCTTTTGCATTGTTAAGCTGCTCGGTAGTTACTTTTTCGGTTCTTATTTTTTTGATTTCTTTGATAAATTCTACAACGGCACTATCAGTTACATTGTTTTTTACTGCCGATGCCGATCTGATATTGGTTACATATTTCCCGGCCCCAATATTAGTGCTGGCACCATAAGTCCAGCCATGAGCTTCTCTTAAATTCATGTTTAGGTAGCTGTTGAAACCTCCTCCCAGAATGTAACTGGCAATTACCGCAGGGAAAAAATCTTTGTGGTTCATTCTTAAATTGTAGGTGTTTACTACTGAGATTTCTGATTGAACGGCATTAGGAACATCGATAAAATTAATTTGAGTTGTTGGTACGTTTACCGGGTCAGGATAGATGCTTTTAGAGATGTCTGTTTTTTTCCAGGAACCAAAAAGTTCTTCGATTATCGGTTTGATTTCGTTGTATTTAATATCTCCAACAATTGCTAAATAAGCGTTTTGAGGGGCGAAATTGTTGTTGTAGTTTTTGATGACATCTTCCAGGGTGATATTGGATAAACTTTCTTCGGTGATGAATTCGCCTGAAGGATGATTTTTTCCAAAAGAAAGCGCATTAACCATTCTGCTGGCAATGGACGAAACACTTTTTTCCTGAGAGCGTAAGCTTTCTATTAGTTTGGCTTTTTCTTTATCAAGTTCTTCCTGAGTGAAATTAGGGTCTAAAGCGCCATAGGCTAAAAGTTCTAAGGTGCGTTTTGAGAATTTAGAAAGCGAGCTGGCATGGGCACTGCTGGAGCTGAAATCTATTGTGGCTCCCATAAAATCGATTTCTTCGTTAAAGTCTTCTTTGGATATTTTAGTGCTGCCGTTTCCTATAAGGTTGCTGCATAATTCATCAACTCCTTTTTTGTTTCCTTCGGCAAATGGTGGATTGTCAATAGTAAGGTTGTAAGTGACCTTAGGGAGTTTGTGGTTTTCAACAATCATTACAGTGAGTCCGTTAGCTAAGGTAAAACTTTGTGGTTTTTTGATATTGACAACTGGTGGTTTTCCGGCTATAGGTTGTTTGCGTTCTTGTGCTTGCATGATTGCTGAGACTAGTATTAGAATGAGTAATATACTTGATTTTTTCATGTTTCGAAATAGCTTAGTTTTCGTTTTTTTCAGGGCTAGGAATGTAATCCAATATTAATCGCTGGTTTGGATTTAGGTATTTTTGGGCAACGGCTCTAATTTCTTCTCTGGTAATAGAGTGGTAAATGTCAATATCGGTATTGATAAGATTTACATCGCCATAAAGCAGGTAATATTTGGCTAAATTTTCGGCAATTCCTTCTACACTTGAGTTTTGATTTACATATTGATTCTCAAATTGGTTCAGTAGTTTTTGATAATCTTTTTCAGAAATTAATTCTGTTTGAATTTTTACAATTTCTTCGTCAATTTCTCTAAGTAAATCTTCGTTGGTGAAGTTTGTCATTGGTAAGCCATATAATATGTACATGCCATAATCTTCCTGGTTAAAACCTACGGCGCCAATTTGCAGTGCTTTTTTCTTGTCATCTACAATTTTTTTATACAATTTCGAACTTTTTCCATCGCTCAGATAAGAAGAGATAAAATCCAAAATGCGTGCATCTCTGGTTTTCATTGACGGAGTTCGGTAAGCAGCAACCAGCATCGGGATTTGAATATTTGGGTCGATGTGAGTTGCTTTGATAGTTTCGGTTATTGGTTTTTCGATAAAAGTTTCTCGTTTTATTTCATCTCCTTTTTTAATTGGTCCAAAATATTTCTGAATCCATTCTTTCGCTTGTCCTTGTTCGAAATCGCCTGCTACAACTAAAACAGCGTTGTTTGGTACATAGAATTTTTCGTTAAAAGCTTTAAAGTCTTCCAGTTTTGCGGAATTCAAATGTTCCGTAGAGCCTATAGTTGTCCAGCGGTAAGGATGATTGGTGAATAAATTTTCTTTAACAGCTTCAATTATTTTGCCGTAAGGCTGGTTGTCATAGCGCGAATTTTTCTCTTCCTTAATTACTCCTTTTTGGGTGTCAACCCCAATTTGGTTAATTACAGGGTGCATTAATCTCTCGGATTCCATCCAAAGCGCCAGTTCTAAATTGTTAGAAGGGAAAACTTCGTAATAATAGGTTCGGTCGTCTGAAGTGTTAGCGTTGTTTACACCGCCGTTTGCCGTAACAATATTAAACCATTCGCCTCTTTTGATGTTTTGGGTTCCTTCGAATAATAAGTGTTCAAAAAAATGGGCAAAACCTGTTTTGTTTGGGTTTTCGTCTTTAGAGCCTACATGATACATTACCGAAGTAATAACTACAGGAGCGCTGTTGTCCTGATGTAAGATAACGTGCATGCCATTGTTTAAATCGTACTCTTCGAAAGTTATTTTTTGGGCTGTGGCGACACCGCCAAATAAAAGTGCAGTACTAATTGCCATTATTGTTTTTTTCATATAAGATTAGTAAAAAATAAGGTTGCAATACTTAATAGGTAATATTGTTAATCCAAAAATACTTTTTTTTAGTATTGATTTGGTAATCGAACTTTTTTTAACAAAAATATAAGTTATAATTGGGTTTCTAAAGTATTGAAAATAAAGTAAAAATGAGAAGAAATATTTTTTTAAATTTAGTGATTGCGTGGTAAAAAAATAATTGTATATTTGCATCCTTAAAAATCAATAAATCAATTTGGTATGTATGCAATCGTAGAGATAGCAGGGCAACAATTTAAAGTAAGCAAAGACTTAAAGGTTTATGTTCACCGTTTAGCTAGCGAAGAAGGATCAAAAGTTTCTTTTGATAAAGTTCTTTTGTTAGACGATAATGGGAATGTAACTTTGGGCGCCCCAGCTATAGAAGGTGCTTCAGTAGAAGCTAAAGTGTTACAACACTTAAAAGGAGACAAGGTTATCGTTTTCAAAAAGAAAAGAAGAAAAGGGTACAAAAAGAGAAATGGTCACAGACAATATCTTACTCAAATTGTAATTGAAGGTATTACTGCAGCAGGTGCTAAGAAAGCAGCTTCTAAGAAAGCAGCAGTTGAAGCAACTACAGAAGAAGTTGAAGCTCCAAAGAAAAAGGTAGCTAAAGCTAAAAAAGAAGATACTCAAGAGTAATAACAATATTAAAACTAAAACATCATGGCTCACAAGAAAGGTGTCGGTAGTTCTAAGAATGGTAGAGAATCAGAATCGAAACGTTTAGGTGTTAAGATTTTTGGAGGACAAGCTGCTATCGCAGGGAACATCATCGTAAGACAAAGAGGTTCAAAACACAATCCAGGTGAAAATGTTTACATTAGTAAAGATCACACACTACATGCAAAAGTAGATGGAATTGTTAAGTTCCAAAAGAAAAGAGATAATAAATCATATGTTTCAATCCTTCCATTCGAAGTAGAAGCTTAATTGATTTTCTCGATTTATTTAAAAACCTGTTAGCTAAGCTAACAGGTTTTTTTGTGTTTAAAAAAGTGTGATGGATATTTTAGGATACAGATTGATTAATAAAGTTTGAAATAATTATGTAATCTGCTTTAGCCAAAATGGTATTTTACATTTGGCTAAAGCCGAATCTGTATTTGCGTAAAATAGGACTAAAGCCCTATTCTATTCATCTTTTCTATTGAGTAATTATCAAATATAAATCGCTATAATATTCTATGAGAATTAGAATAATTAAAATGGTAAATTGATTTGGTCTGTGCGTTTTTGTTTAAATAACAAATCCCCTTACTTCTTAAAAGTAAGGGGATTTGTTGTCTAAATTGAATTAATAATTGTGTTTGATTAATCCATCATTCTTTGGCCACCACCGCCAAAGCCGCCGCCAAAACCTTCAGGTCGTTCGCCTCCTCTGTCCATACCTTCCATGTTTCGGTTTCTTCTTCCCGGAGGGTTTTTCATTCCTGAGAAATTCTGGATTTTATAGGTAAGAGAAAACATAGCATAACGTCTTAGAACAGTATTCTCGCTATCGGTAATTGCTGAAGAGGATATGTTTCTGGTAATGCTTTGGTTTTGGTTTAAAACATCGTATATTTTTACTTTGGCTACAAATGCTTTGTCTAAGAAAGTATAGGATAAGCTGGTATTCCACAAGTAGAATTCCTGATTGATAGAATTGTAAGTGTATCCAAAATCATTCCCCCAAATCCAATTAGTTGGCCAGTAACTTGTAGTTTGAAGATTTAGTCGGTGTACTACATTGGATCTGGAATTAAGTGTGCTAAGTTCGTATTGCGTTTCATTGTATGAGAAATTATAAGAAGGAGCAATAGTGAAAAATTGACCATAATCGTAATTAAGGTAAATTCTTGGTGAAATTCCGGTAGATTTTGCACCATATAATATGTTGTTAGTAAATTCTTTTGAGTAGGAATAACTGGTGTTTAAAGCTAGTCCATAGCGTAATAAGTTTTCTTCTTTTTTGATGGATTTATTCCAGCTACCTCCCCCTGAAAAAGAGTAAATACCGGATACGTTTTCATAGCTGGTTCTTCTGATGTTGTTCTCATCAAAGTTTGAAGTCGCAATTATATCATTGTTGTAATAATTAGCTCTAAAGTATAAATTGTAGCCGGATCGGGTGCGGAAATCAAAATTTCTATAGTTGATATTAGCACTGTGGGCTTCTGTAGGATTCAAATTTGGATTTCCTGTGATGGTATTTAAAGTATTAGATACGTTTTGTATAGGAAGCAATTGAGAGGCTGATGGCAGAGACTGATTATAGTTGTATCTAACAGTGAAAAATTTAGATCTGTCGGCTCGGTATCTAATTTGGGCACTACCGTTAGGTAAAACATATTTTTTTCTTAAATCGATTATTTCTCCCAGATAGTCTGAATAGTTGTCGTACTGTATGATATTGGTAGAAGAATTAATGTCGAAAGTAAATTTATTTTTTTCAAATCGAATTCCGGCTTTTGGTGTGATGCTCCTTTGTTTAGAAGTAATGTAAGTGGTTTGTTCATCGTTTAAATCAGTAAAGATTTTATCAGTAATTGTTCCGGTATTGTCAAAGGTTTTATTGTCGTTAATGGAATTTTGGAAATTGTATTCCATACCTATTCTAAAACGAATCGAATCGGTTACGGGTTCTGTAAATTCAATTTCGGCTGAATACGAATCATTAATCCCTTTGTTTCGGGTGTTTTGGTCTCTAAAAATAGTGTCGTTTTCCCGGCTGCGAAATGTTTTTGAATCCACAAAACCATTAGAATTGGAACTGTTGTTATTGTTGTTAAATACAAAGCTTAAATTTCGGGCTTTTTTCTCGAAGGATTTGTTGAAGTTGATCGAGTTGCTAAAGCTGTTGGATTCGTTTTTATTAGTTGATTCTGATGTAAAAGCATTCGTTACTATGTCATCTGTTGTATTGATACTTCTTCTGTTTGAATCTGAAAAATTTTCTGATATAGAAGAGTTGAATCTTGGGGAGACAAATAATCGCATCGTAGGCGATATTTTGTATTCCAATTCTACATTGGCTTTGTTAGTTGTGTTCCTGTTTTCTGTTTTTCTATCAGAATAATCGTAGCTGGCAGTAGTTTGAAAATCTTTAAATAATTCGTCAGAATAGTTTATTCCTAATAAATTAGATGTTGTAATGCCATTGGCTTGCCCTCTGTTAATTGTAGAACCCTGGTTGTTTCGGCCTCCACCCATATTATCAAAAACTTCATCCATAGAGAATCCGGGAGCGTTGATATTGTTAGAAGATCCTAATAAGCTTATTTTTCTGTTATTGTTAAAAAAGTTTACAATAAAACTGGATTCGTAACGGTCGTCAGTACCGTATCCGCCAAGGAATTTACCAAAATAACCTTTGTTTTTATCTTCGTCAATTGTCAGGTTAATGCTGGCGTTATCGGATGCTGCCTGGTCTTTAGAATATTCTTCTTTTTTAGTTTTGAAATCAGAAACCTGAACTTTATTAATGATTTCGGCAGGAAGGTTTTTTAAGGCCATGGCACCATCACGGTCAAAAAATGGTTTTCCGTTTACTAATACCTGAGTCACTTCTTTACCATTAGCGGTAATTTTTCCATCACTATCCACTTCCATTCCCGGAAGTTGTTTTAATAATGTTTCCACATTAGCGTCTGGACGAACTTTGAATAAGTTAGCTTTGAATTCAATAGTGTCATTTTTAATTCGGATTGGAGGATCTTCTCCTTTTATGGTGACTTCCTTAAGTGTGTTTACTGATTCGGCAAGGTAAATGTTGTTGAAATCTTTGTTGGTATTGATTTCTTTTTGCTCTTCGGCAAAGGTTTCAAATCCTACATAGGTTACTTTTAAAAATACGGGTTTTTCATTTTTTTTAACTGCAAAATTGAAATTTCCGTTTTTGTCTGTTAAGGTGTATTCCAAAATAGTAGAATCTTTAACAGTACTGATATACACAGTAGCCGATTCCAAAGGAAGTTGGTTGTTAATGTTTAGAACTTTTCCTTTTAAGATATAATTGCTTTGCGCAGTAGCATAAAAAGAAAAAGCAAAAAAGAACAGTAATGATAAGTATTTACTCATGATAATTTGGTTAAACTTAACATAAGATGTTAATTAAACGAAAAGGTTTAATCAAGAAGTGTGAATTTTATATTTATTTTTTTTAAAAGTAGCTTGCGTTTAAACAAAAAACCCTCACATTTCTGCAAGGGTTCTAAATCTGAAATCATAAATCGCTAATAAGCAATCTAAAATCTAGTATCTGTAATATTCCGGTTTGAAAGGACCTTTTACATCAACACCAATGTAAGCAGCTTGATCTTCGCGAAGAACTTCCAATTCAACTCCTAATTTAGCTAAGTGCAAAGCAGCAACTTTTTCATCTAAATGTTTAGGTAACATGTAAACGTCATTGTTGTAAGCAGCGCTGTTATTCCATAATTCGATTTGAGCCAAAGTTTGGTTTGTAAATGAGTTAGACATTACAAAACTTGGGTGACCTGTAGCACAACCAAGGTTTACTAAACGACCTTCAGCCAAAATGATGATGTCATTACCGTTGATAGTATATTTGTCAACCTGAGGTTTGATTTCGATTTTAGAAGCACCGTGGTTTTTGTTTAACCAAGCCATATCAATTTCGTTGTCGAAGTGACCAATGTTACAAACAACAGTTTTGTCTTTCATTTGTTCGAAATGACGTCCAAGAACAATATCTTTATTTCCTGTAGTGGTAATGATGATATCAGCATTAGCAATTACAGTATCTAATTTTTTAACTTCATAACCGTCCATCGCAGCTTGTAAAGCACAAATTGGGTCAATTTCAGTAACAGTTACAATAGAACCAGCACCTCTGAAAGAAGCAGCAGTTCCTTTTCCAACGTCACCGTATCCGCAAACGATAACTCTTTTTCCAGCTAACATTAAGTCAGTTGCACGACGTACGGCATCTACAGCGGATTCTTTACATCCGTATTTGTTATCAAATTTAGATTTAGTAACAGAATCGTTAATGTTGATTGCAGGCATTGGTAAAGTTCCGGCTTTTACTCTTTCGTACAATCTGTGAACACCTGTTGTAGTTTCTTCAGACAATCCTTTGATTCCAGGAACTAATTCAGGGTAACGATCAATAACCATATTAGTTAAATCTCCACCATCATCAAGAATCATGTTCAATGGTTTTCTATCTTCGCCAAAGAATAAAGTTTGCTCAATACACCAGTCAAATTCTTCTTCATTAAGACCTTTCCATGCATAAACTGAAATTCCGGCAGCAGCAATTGCAGCAGCAGCCTGATCCTGAGTAGAGAAAATGTTACAAGAAGACCAGGTAACTTCAGCACCAAGAGCAATTAAAGTTTCAATTAAAACTGCAGTCTGGATCGTCATGTGTAAACATCCTGCAATACGAGCACCTTTAAGCGGTTGCTCGTCTTTATATTCAGCGCGAAGGGCCATTAAACCTGGCATTTCAGCTTCAGCTAGTTCAATTTCTTTTCTTCCCCAAGCCGCTAGAGAAATGTCTTTTACTTTGAAAGCCACATATGGCGTAGTCGTTGTACTCATTTATAGTATATTTGTATTGTAAAATTTTTGCAAATTTACGTAATAACTTATTATTTAAAAAGCATTCGGGGACATTTATGATTTGTTTAAGTTCCTAATCGAAAGTATTTTAGATTGTAGATTAACGATTTAGGATTTTTGATTTATGAAAACCAAGCAAAATGGATTTCTTAAATTTAGTTGTGACCCAAATTTGAAATCTGAAGTCTGAAATCTGAAATCCAGAATCTTTATGCCTTTATTTAAAAAAATACAATTTAATTCCGTAACCGCTATCTACGTTTGGAAGATTGCCGAACCCTTAGAACAATTATTTGAAGAAGTAAGTCTCAATCCTAAATGTCAATCTCGAATTGAAGGAATGAAATCTGAATTGCATCAACGTGGTTTTCTAAGTGTACGCAAACTTTTGAATGAAGCGGGTTACACTGATTTTGACTTGTATTACGACGAATTTGGAAAACCACATCTTCATGATGGAAGGCATATTTCAATAACCCATTCTTATGAATTTTCGTCAATAATTATTAGTGATGAAACGGTAGGGATTGATATTGAATTGCAAAGAGAGAAAATTATACGTATTGCCGATAAATTTTGCGATGCCGAATTTCAATATCTGAATCGTGAAAAAACTGAGGAATATGTTAAAAAACTAACGGTAATTTGGGGAGCCAAAGAAGCGATTTTCAAAATCCGAAACGAAAAAGGAATCAGTTTTAAGGACCATATTGCAGTTAGTGAATTTGATTTGAATCAAACCGAAACCACAGCAAGCTTACATTTTAATGGAGTTCATAAAGAATTCAATGTCTATTTTGAAGAAATAGAACATTTTACTTTAGTGTATGTTTTGGAAAAATAGTTTTGTTTTAACCGCAAACCTGTCTGCCGACAGGCAGGCGACAGGCAGGGAGTGCAAAGTTTTTTCGCAAAGATTCACAAAGAGAATAAAAAGTTACACTAAGAGATTTTTTAAGATTTATAGAATTTCTTTAATCTCTCTTCTAAAAAAAAAAACGGTGTTAATCTGTTTAAATCAGTATTATCCGTGTTCCATTTAACCGCAAACCTGTCTGTCGACAGGCAGGGAGAGCATAGTTTTTTCGCAAAGATTTACAAAGAGAACCGCAAAGTCACACGAAGAGAAATTTTTTAAGATTTACATAATTTCTTTAGCCTGCCTGTCGGCAGACAGGTCTGTGTTTCTGTATTTTTCGTTCTGTTTTTGAACATATTCAAATAGAGAAAACTACCCATTTTTCGGGCTCTGCGTTTTAGGATTTCCACATTTTCTCCCTCAAAAAGTGAGTCTAAGGTTTGAAACCAATAGTTAAGCCAAATCCCAAATTCATTTGCGCTGATTTGACCATTAAAATGTTCGTCCATTTTATTGTGAACTTCAATTGGATTGCCTTTGAATTTTCGAATACCAAATAAATTGGTTTCCCAAAAATCAGTCAGTTTTTCTAAATGCGAATCCCAGTCCTGAATGAGTTCATTAAAATAAGGGCTAATTTCTTTATCAGCCCTTATTTTATTATAAAAGGTGTGAACCAAAAGACTAACATCGGTTCTGTTCTCGATGTCTTTTTTCATTTTATAAAAGATTTATAACAATAAAAAAGATGCTTGAAACAGTACTTAAAAGCACACAGTTAAAAATAAATTTGTGTGTCATTTGTGCCAGAATAGAGGTGTTTGCAATAATACTGATAAATACAATAATGGCCAGTTGTATCATTTGGATTAATGAGGTGCCATTAGCTAAAATACTCATGGCAGCTGCACCGCCTAAACAGCTTTGTACCAGAATGCTCAAAGTGGCCGATCCGATAAAGTTTTGATGGAATCTTTCGAAGGTAGTGTTGTAAAGTGTCATAATAATTTGTTTTAATACCACAAATTTACAACGACACTACAGCAGCATTTTATGACTTAAATCATATGAAATACTATTTTTTAGCGATATACTTTTCGGTTAATTATTTTTAAATCGCCTTTTTTTTCCAGAGATTTTATAGCCCGTATAACGGTTTCGACTCTTAAACCAGTTAAATCTCCTATTTGTTGTCGGGTGAAATTGATTAGAAAACCGGCTTCTTCTTTTTTAAAATTCAATTGTTCGATTGAATAATCTATTAGTCGCAGTACGCGGTGCTCCGGATCCTGAGAGGAAATTTCGGCAGCCATAACCGATTTGTAATATAGCCGTTGCGAAAGATTTTTGATGATGTTCAAGCTGATTTCGGAATTGTTTTTTAGTAATTCAAAGAATTTATCTTTTGTAATTATAATCAATTCGGAGTCTGTTACAGCAACAGCATTCGCCGGATAAACCTGATCGATAAATAAAGGTGGTTCACCAAAACACTGGTTTTTATAGAAAATTCCCTGAATGAATTCTTTGCCCTCATCATTGTAATTGTTCATCTTTACTTCGCCCGAAATGATTTGGTAATAATGCGTTGGCTGTTTGCCTTCTTCAAAAATAGTATAGCCGCTTTTGTAGTTTTTTATAATGCCGTTGTATTTTTCGAGCAATTCAATTGCAATCATGATGAAATGAATTTTGGATTTTTAAAGGGTTAACAAATATAATTCTTTCGAAATGGTTTTCTGTACTCTAAAAACTTTTTACTTTTACCTTCTCATGGAAAAAGCATCAATTTACAACGATATACAAATTGCTAAGGCAAATAACCGGAAATTATTGGCCATTCTTCTGGATCCGGATAAAGTGGTTTGGGATACATTGGCAAATTTGATTTACAAGATTAATCAATCTCCCGCAACTCATGTTTTTATTGGCGGAAGCCTTGTTGAAAGTACAATTTTAGACGATTTGATTGTCAGAATTAAACAGAATTGTATTTTGCCAATAGTTCTTTTTCCGGGCGATCCTTCTCAAATTTCGAATCATGCCGACGGAATTTTGTTTTTATCTTTATTGTCCGGACGAAATCCTGATTATTTAATAGGACATCAGGTGAATGCAGCACCGATTTTAAAACAAACACAACTTGAAATTTTATCTACCGGTTATATTTTAATCGAAAGTGGGAGTGAAACGGCTGTTGAAAGGGTGAGTAAAACCAAACCTTTAGAAAGAGACAATCTTGATTTGGTTTTAGCAACTGCTCAGGCAGGAGAAATGTTAGGCAGTAAATTAATTTATTTGGAAGCGGGAAGTGGTGCTCAAGAGGCAGTTCCGCAAGAAATGATTCGGTTAGTTGCTCAAAATATTGAAATTCCATTAATTGTAGGAGGCGGAATTGTAGATGGACAAGGAATTCAAAAAGCGTATGAATCGGGAGCTGATTTGGTTGTGATAGGAACGGCTTTTGAAAAAGACGCTAATTTTTTTAACACTCAAAAAAAAAGTAAATGATAGATTTCTTTTTTGCTCAATATGCTGATTATCCCACATCGGAAATTGTGTTGGAATTAATAGGAGTGTTTTTTGGATTAGCGAGTGTTTGGTTTGCCAAAAAAGATAATATTTGGGTTTTTCCAACAGGATTAGTCAATACTTCTATATATGCTTATTTACTTTGGAAATGGGAATTGTTAGGCGATTCGATGATTAATGTATATTATTTTGTAATGAGTCTTTACGGTTGGTACCATTGGACCAGAAAAAAAGGAGAAGTTGAAGAATTTCCGGTTGCTGTTGCTACAAAAAAAGAACATAAAATTTCGGCATTGATTTTTGTTATAACTTTGGTTTTTGTGTTTTTGGTCTATCAGTATTTTGATAAATTTACTTCTTGGTATAATTATGTAGATACCTTGTTAACAGCACTGTTTTTTGTTGGAATGTGGTTGATGGCGAAACGAAAAATTGAAAACTGGATTTTTTGGATTGTAGGAGATTTCATTTCGATACCTTTGTATTTTTTTAAGGGTTATACCTTTACGAGTTTGCAATATTTAATTTTTACAATTCTTGCCATATATGGTTATTTGGAATGGAAGAAAATTTTGAGTAACCAGCGTAAGGAAACCGATGAAAGAGTAGTTTTAGAGTCGTAATTTTAGAATATTTTATTGCAATTACATGAGTGAAGTAAAAGATTTGGTGATAGAAAAATCGAAATCAATTGATGATTTAAATAAAATTAAAAGTATGGGATTGTCAGAACAAGATTTTGAACAAATCAAAGAGCATGGAGTTTCATTAGAAAATATCAAAAAAGAATTGGCTATTTTTAAGAAAGGAATTGCTAAGATGGAATTACTGGAACCGGCTACTGTTGGTAATGGAATATTGAGATTAACAGAAGAAGAATTTGTAGAAAATGCGAACTTTTTTGATGAACACAAATCTAATTTAAAGTTGTTGAAATTTGTACCGGCATCAGGAGCAGCCAGTAGAATGTTTAAATTTCTGACGGCTTTTCTGAATGAGTTTGATATCGAAAAAGAAACTATTAACGCCTATATCAACAGAAAAAAAGATACTAAACTGCCTGTTTTTATCGTAGGAATGGAGAAGTTGCCTTTTTTTGATGTTATTTACTCAAAATTAAAAGAGGAATTTCCCGATTTTGACACTTTGTCCCGTGATTATAAAAATTATTATTTTATAAAATTCATGTTGGATTCGAAGTATTTTGATTTTGCATCCAAGCCTAAAGGGATTTTGCCTTTTCATAAATATGTTAGCAAAATTGCTACACCTATTGAAGAACATTTGTATGAATGTGGTTATTATTCCAGTACCAACAATAAATCCTATTTGCATTTTACGGTTTCAGAGTCGCATCAGGAACAGTTCGAGCAAATTATTAATAATGTTAAGGATAAGGTTGAAAAAGAAACGCATACGAGTATTGAAGTAAGTTATTCTTATCAGGATAAAAGTACCGATACCATTGCTGTCAATATGAATGATAAAGCATTTAGAACTGAGGATGGAAAATTACTTTTCAGACCAGGAGGTCATGGTGCTTTGATTGGTAATTTGAATCGTTTAGATGCCGATATTATTTTTATCAAAAATATTGATAATGTTATTTTGCACAATAATGAAAAAATTGCCCTTTATAAAAAAGCGTTGGCCGGTGTTTTGTTAGAATTGCAACAGCAAATTTTTGCCTGTTTGAATTTGATTGACCGCTATACGGCAGAGAACAATCAAATTGAGGAGATTAAAAATTTCCTAAAAGTAAAATTGAATGTAGATATCAAGGCTGATTTTGATTTATATACTTTCGAAAATAAAATAAAATTTCTCAAAAACATCTTAGATCGTCCTATCAGAGTTTGTGGGATGGTAAAAAATGAAGGCGAGCCCGGAGGAGGTCCTTTTTGGGTGAAAAATGCAGAAAAAGAAATTTCGTTACAAATTGTAGAATCTTCGCAAGTGGATTTGAACAATAAAAAGCAGGTTAAAATTATGGCCAATGCCACTCATTTTAATCCTGTGGATTTAGTTTGTGCGACTAAAAATTATAAAAATGAAAAGTTTAATTTGCATCAGTTTGTGGATGAGAATAGCGGTTTTATAGTGGAGAAAAATTATCAGGGAAAAGATATCAAAGGCTACGAATTACCAGGTTTGTGGAACGGAGCTATGGCTAATTGGCTGACTGTTTTTGTCGAAGTGCCTTTGATTACTTTTAATCCGGTGAAAACCGTAAATGATTTGTTGAAAGAAGCCCATCAGTCGTTGTAAAAATGGAAATTCAAAAAATCATAGCCGAATTACAGTATAAAGCGGTTCGAAGCAGTGGAGCCGGAGGACAAAATGTAAATAAGGTTTCGTCAAAAGTGGTGTTGTCTTTTGATTTGAAAAATTCTCAGGCTTTGTCTGAGGAAGAAAAAGCCTTGTTGGAAACGAATCTTTCCTCAAGATTGACTGCTGATTTAGTTTTGATTCTGAATTGTGATGAAGACAGAAGTCAACTTAAAAATAAAGAAATTGTCACGAAACGTTTTTTGGAACTGATTAAAAAAGGGCTCCATGTTCCTAAAATCAGAAAGGCTACAAAAGTCCCAAAATCGGTGATTAAAAAACGAATTAAGGATAAAAAGAATTTATCTGAAATTAAGCAATCACGTAGAAAACCAAACTTAGATTAAAATTCCAATAAGAAATCGTCTAAAGACTAGTTTTTGGAATTTAGAATTTGTCCCTTGGGATTTGATTTTTTAGTGTTACCTTTGCGCCGTCTCAAAGGGGTGCTCTAAATAACGAGCTGAGATCATACCCAACGAACCTGAGCGAGTAATGTTGCTAAGGGAAAATGTGATAGATTAATAGTCTAACTATTGATTTATTTCGGTTGAACAAATCTATTTTTAATTAAACAAAAAGAATAATTCCCCCTTTTATTCGTAAAACAATTACGGATGAATACTATTTTTTCTTGCCACGACCGAGCGACAGCGAACGGACGCAGTAAAGGCGCAAAGACACAAAGCTCAAAATTTTTGATGTTTTTTTTCTTTTCTCTATTCTCTTTATTCTCCTTTTCTCAAGTTAAAGACACTACAAAAATTACCCAACTTGATGAA
Source organism: Flavobacterium commune (assembly GCF_001857965.1). Classification (NCBI taxonomy): domain Bacteria; kingdom Pseudomonadati; phylum Bacteroidota; class Flavobacteriia; order Flavobacteriales; family Flavobacteriaceae; genus Flavobacterium; species Flavobacterium commune. The sequence continues at coordinate 1,997,611 of NZ_CP017774.1, forward strand.
GTATTGGTTTCTGCCATTCGGGTTACCACAAAAACACCGGTTAGTTTTTCTAATTTAAACAAAAAAGAAATTGCTCCCCGCAATTTAGGCCAGGATATTCCGGCTTTGATGAATTACATGCCATCGGTGGTGAGTACTTCTTATGCCGGAAACGGAATTGGTTATGCCGGAATTCGCGTGCGTGGTAGCGATGCTACCCGTGTGAATATTACGGTTAATGGAATTCCTTATAATGATTCGGAAAGTCACGGAACTTTTTGGGTAAATATGCCTGATTTTGCATCTTCTGTAGAGAGCATGCAATTACAACGTGGAGTAGGAACTTCAACAAATGGATCGGGTGCTTTTGGGGCAAGTTTGAACTTATTGACCGATGCTTATTCCAAAAAGAGCAGCGGCGAAATTGCTAATTCTTTTGGAAGTTTTAATACCAGAAAGCACACTGTAAAATTTAGTTCCGGTTTAATGAACGACCATTTTGAATTAGCAGGACGTTTGTCGGCTTTAAAGTCTGATGGTTATGTTGATAGAGGAAGTTCGGATTTAAAATCGTATTTCTTGCAGGGAACTTATGTGGGCAAAACTACTTTGGTTAAAGCCTTAGTTTTTGGAGGAACTGAAAAAACATATCAAGCCTGGAACGGAATTGATGCTGCTACTTTGGGCTCAGATAGAACGTTTAATTTTGGTGGAATTTATACAGACGAATCGGGTAATACCCGTTTTTATGACAACGAAACCGATAATTACCAACAAGACCACTATCAGTTGCATTGGAATGAAAAATTGTCCTCTAACTGGAATACCAATTTGGCTTTTCATTATACGAAAGGGAAAGGCTATTATGAAAATTACAAAGAAGATGCTGATTTTTCCGATTACGGTTTAAATCCTGTAGGATCAGAGGTTACAACTGATTTAGTGCGTCAAAAATGGTTGGATAATGATTTTTACGGGACTACTTTTTCGGCAAATTATAAAAATGAAACGCTTGATGTTATTTTAGGCGGAGGCTGGAATAAATATGAAGGCGATCATTTTGGAAAGGTAATTTGGGCACGATTTGCTTCTCAAAGTGAATTAGGAGATCGCTATTATGACGACTTTGCTTCAAAAACGGATGGAAATGTTTTTGCAAAAATCAATTATCAAATTGGATCTTTTGTTAATGTTTATGTTGATGCACAGCTGAGAAATGTGCACTATCAAGCTAATAGTGCAGAAACAGGATTGGTAAATGATAATTTCAATTTCTTTAATCCTAAAGCGGGTTTGAATTTTACGCTAAGTAATAAAAATGCTGTTTACGTTTCATATGCCAGAGCTAATCGTGAGCCTAACAGAACGGATTATGAAGGCGGAAATGTGAAACCGGAAAGAATGGATGATTTTGAATTGGGTTGGCGATTTGTGGCTCCAAAAACACAGATAAATATCAATGGTTATTACATGAAATACAAAGACCAGTTGGTTTTAACAGGTGAATTGGATGATGTAGGAAATCCGGTTCGAACTAATGTTGGGAAAAGTTATCGCTTAGGAATAGAGGTTGATGCCAGTTTTCAATTAGATAAAAAATGGGCAATCCGACCTAATTTTACCTTGAGTGACAATAAAAATATTGATTTTGTACTGGATAGCGGAAGCGGTACAGCTAATTTGGGAAATACTAATATTGCTTTTTCTCCTAAATTAATTGCGGCTAACAGTCTTTTGTTTTCTCCTGTAGCAAATTTGCAGCTGAACCTGTTGTCTAAATTTGTGGGAAGTCAATATTTGAACAATATCAATGACGGACAAGGAAAATTAAATGATTATTTTGTAAACGATTTTAATGCTACTTACACTATTTTTCCTAAAAGTGTTTTTAAGTCAATTACAATAAGTGTATTGGCAAATAATATTGCTAATAGACATTATGTTTCGGATGGAGCTGATTATGGTGGAGGCTATGTTTATTATTATCCACAAGCCGGAGCTAATTTCTTAGCGGGATTAACATTGAAGTTTTAATTTGTAGTTTTTTTATTTAAAAAAGCCTGAAAATTTATTTTAAAATTTTCAGGCTTTTTGATTTTAATTATATACTCTAAGGATGTTTCCGTTTAGTTCTGCACGATATTGTTTTAAGGGATATTTTAATTTTCCCTGACCTGTAAATAAGCTGTATTCTTCATCATCACAAGGGCAAACTAAGTTGATGCCATCGCGTGTTAAGGTTGAACAATTGCTCAGAGCCTGATTTGGGCAGGCGGCATCAAAAGCATTGTAGCCGGCTCCAGTATTGAAAACATAAATTCCTCTTGGTCCTACTTCGGGACCGGCATAATAAATAGCATTACTTACATAGTTAAGATTCGAATATTGAGGTAAACTCAGGTTGAATGCTACCGAAAAATTATAGTTGGGTATGTAGGGGTTGTTATTATTAAAGCCATTATCTGAACAGGAAAAAAACAAAAGACTAATCAGTAAAAGCGGTATGATTTTTTTCATGTTTTTAATTTTGTAAAAGTATTAGTGAAACAAATTTAATTTATTTACATTTGAAATATCATATGGTTAACATATAATTATAGACTAAAAAAAAATATATTATCTTTGTGGAAAGAAATCCCGTTGCGATGGGATTTTTTCTATTTTATAAAATGATGAAGTTATGAGTACAGTATCTTATTACACAGCAGAAGGACTTAAAAAATTAAGAGAAGAATTAGATTATTTAAAAACGGTGATGCGTCCTAAAGCATCTCAAGATATAGCCGATGCAAGAGATAAAGGAGATTTATCTGAAAATGCAGAATACGATGCTGCTAAAGAAGCACAAGGAATGTTGGAAATGAAAATTGCCAAATTAGAAGAAATTCATGCTAATGCCCGTTTAATTGACGAGTCAAATCTTGATTTGTCTAAGGTTTTGGTTTTATCAAGCGTGAAAATAAAAAATCAGGCTAATGGTATGGAAATGAAATATACCTTGGTTGCTGAAAGTGAAGCCGATTTAAAAACCGGGAAAATATCTGTTACATCCCCAATCGGGAAAGGATTATTAGGAAAATCAATAGGTGAAGTAGCCGAAATTAAAGTCCCTAACGGTGTTTTGAAATTTGAAATTCTGGAAATCACAAGAGAGTAAATTTCACCATTAAAAAGTATAAATATGAGCTCTATATTCACCAAAATAGTAAACGGAGATATTCCATGTTATAAAATTGCTGAAGATGATAATTATTTCGCTTTTTTAGATATTAATCCAAATGCTAAAGGACACACCTTGTGTATTCCAAAAGTAGAAGTCGATAAGATTTTTGATTTGGACGAAGACGTTTATTTAGGATTAATGCAGTTTTCGAGAAAGGTGGCTGTTGCCTTAGAAAAAACTATTCCGTGTAATCGAATTGCAATTTCGGTTATAGGTATTGAAGTGCCGCATGCTCATGTACATTTGATTCCATTAAATACAATGGAGGATATACGTTTTCAGAAAAAAGTAGCTTTAAGCAAAGAAGAATTTGAAAAACTGGCTCAGGAAATTAGGGCTAACTTGTAGTTTTTTACAATATACAATTTATAAAAATCGTTTAGAGAGTAATTTCTAAACGATTTTTTTTGTTTAAAAAAAATGAGATTGACGTATCTTGTAGAATTAATCTTATTTTATATATTTGATGTAGTTTAGTACTTTTTAAATTTTTATGAGATACACTTTTTTGATATTAGCCTGTTTTTGTTCTTTTTCTGTTTTGGCACAAAAGAAACAGAAAATCCAGAAACATTACGATTTAATTGATGACAGAATGGATAAAATGCCGCTTGGTTTCAATCAGTCTATGGATAGTATTAGTTCTTATATCAAAAGCAATTTTCAAACAGAAAATGATAAAATTCGTGCGGTTTATTATTGGGTTGCTAAAACAATTAGTTATGATGTTGATAATATGTTCGAAGTAAAATTTGATGAAAAATTACAAGATCGAATTGAAAGGACATTTAATGATAAAAAAGGAGTTTGTTTTGATTATGCCAGTATTTTTAATCAATTGGCTAATTCAGTTGGAGTAAAATCAATGGTGATTACAGGATATACAAAGTGGAATAAAGTAAAAGTAGATAATTTATCTCATGCCTGGAATGCTTCCCGAATTGATAATAAATGGTATTTGTTTGACCCAACATGGGGTTCAGGATATGTTATTAATGGAATATTTACCAGAAGACTTGATGACAAACACTTTAAGGTAGATCCTGAATTGATGATAAATACGTACATGCCATTTGACTATTTATGGCAGCTGCGGGATTATCCAATAACTAATCAGGAATTTACTGAAGGAGTTTATGCCGGAGATAATGCAAAGCAAAAGTTTGATTTTGCCAATGAAATAATAAGATTCGAAAAATTGCCCAGGATAGAACAATTAAAGGGAGTTGCTGACCGAATCGAAAAGGGAGGGATGAGAAATCAGCATATTTCTCAGGCTTTTGTCCATGCAAAAACAGCTTGGCGAAATGAAAGCGAACGTGAAAAAGGAAATAAATTTACCGAAATTGTAAATCAATTTAATAGAGCTAATAAGCAGTTAAACGATTTTATCAATTATAGGAATAAGAAATTTCAGCCGATAGTTTCCGATGAAGAAATAAAAAGAAAGATTGAAGAGCCGAGAGATAATTTAATGAAATGTCAGGAGACTCTTTTGGATTTTGAAAAAAATGCAAATAATCTCAATAAAAGCAGTATTGATGATTTAAAACAGGCAATATCCAAAAGACTGGAGAATTCAGAAGAACATTTGAAATTTGTTAACTCATATCTTACTAAGCCTGCCTTAGTTAGAAAAACAATGTTTTATACAGTCGTTAAGAGACCTGTATCCAGGGTTATAAATTAGATTTTGTTGTATTTGACCTGCATGGTGGTTCCTTTACCAATTTCAGAATGTAAAACTTTGATGTTTCCTTTGTGGTATTCTTTTACGATTCGTTTGGTTAAAGAAAGTCCTAATCCCCAGCCTCTTTTTTTAGTGGTAAATCCCGGTTCGAAAATGGTATTGAATTGATTTTTAGGGATTCCGCTGCCGCTATCAGTAACATTAATTCTTACATACAGTGGTTCTTCTTCTATGGAAACGGCAATTTTTCCTTTTCCTTTCATCGCATCGATGGCATTTTTTATTAAATTTTCTATAGTCCAGCTGTGCAAAGTAGGATTGAGCATGGTGTAGATTTCGGATTTCGGACTTTCAAAAGAAAATTCAATTTGCTTAGAAAATCGGGATTGTAGGTAGTTGTAGGTTTTTAAAGTTTCTTCTATAATGTTGCTTTTTTCTAGAACTGGTTCGGAGCCTATTTTTGAAAAACGATCGGTAATGGTTTGCAATCGATCAACATCTTTTTCGATTTCGATTGTGGTTGTGGGGTCAATATTCTCTGTTTTTAAGATTTCGACCCAGCCAATTAATGAAGACAGGGGCGTGCCTATTTGATGGGCAGTTTCTTTTGCCATTCCCGCCCAAAGTTTGTTTTGAGTGGCAATTTTAGTACTGCGATAAAAATAATACATCAGAGCTGAGAATAAGAAAATAATCAGCAATAAGGCGATAGGGTAATATTTTAGTTTGTTTAGTAAAGCCGAGTTTCCATAATACCATTTCTGGTATTTGTTAGGCGCATATTCAATGATAATTGGGTCATTTTCTTTCTTTAATTGGGATAAAAAATCCATAGCTTTCGATTTATTTTTTACTATGGCTTCATCAATGTTAATGGTGTTGATAATGCTGTCATTTTCGGTAAGAATGACAGGAATAGAAGTGTTATTTTTAAAAATTTGAAGCGGAAGTTCCACATCGGTATTTTCATCGGCGTTGATGAGTGTTTTTTGGGCTTTGGCCAAAAGATTCATCTTGAGACGTTCTTCATTTTTAAAAATCTGAAAAAAAGTATAGGTATTCCATAGGATCAAGGAAATGATAAGAAATGAAGTAAAAATAAGTATCCATCTTCCGGTACTTCTTTTGTCAGAAAATTGCATGCGCTATATTTTGAACCATAAATATAACGAAATATACGTACTATTGTTTTAGTTCGCTTTAAAGTTTTTTATGTGGTTTCTTCTTAAGAAAATATTATAAGTAAAGTCGAAATCTCATTGCTTGACAAGGAATTAAAAATTAAAATTAAAATTGTAAAACAAACATTGTGGTCAGATAGAAGAAGTTATTATATTTGTATATCAAATGTTTTTCTATTGTGTTTTTGCATTCAATTGATTTTGAGCTTGTAAAATTCGAATGGGAAGCTTGTTTTCTGGTTTAGGAATGCTTTTGAAAAATAATATTATATAACAGTTAAAATAACGAAGATGGAAGTTACAGGGAAAATTAAAGTTGTTAATCCAGAGCAACAAGTTAGTGCATCATTTAGAAAAAGAGAAGTAGTTGTAACTACAGAGGAGCAATATCCTCAACATATAATGATTGAGTTTACACAAGATAAATGTGATTTGTTGAACAATTACAATATTGGTGAAGCAGTAAAAGTATCTATCAATTTAAGAGGTAGAGAATGGGTAAATCCACAAGGAGAAACAAGATATTTTAACAGTATCCAAGGTTGGAGAATCGAAAAAATGGCTGCAGAAGCTCCTGCTGCTGCGCCAATGCCTGCTGCTCCTGCATTTGCACCAGCTACCAACTTAAACGAAGACGAACCGGACGATTTGCCGTTCTAAGAATTAAAAAAGTCAGAAGTCCCGATAGCTATCGGGAGAAGTCAGAAGTTTGAGTTTACTTGAATTTCTGACTTTTTTGTTTTGCCATTGATTTTTGAAATTTAAGCATGTATTATTTATCTCAAGACTTATTTTTTCCGCCTGTTCATTTAGCCCATTCCTCTGGAATTATAGGCTTAGGTGGCGATTTGTCTCCTGAGAGATTGCAATTGGCTTATCATAGCGGAATTTTTCCTTGGTTTGAAGATGGGGAACCTATTACCTGGTGGTCGCCAAATCCCAGAATGGTTTTGTTTCTGGATGAATTGGTAGTTTCTAAAAGCATGCGTAATATCCTGAACAGGAAAATGTTCAAAGTGACTTTCAATCAGAATTTCAGGGATGTGATTTCTAATTGTCAAAACATAAAACGGGAGGGTCAAAACGGAACCTGGATTACTAATGACATGATTGAAGCCTATTGTAAACTCAATGAATTAGGAATAGCCAAATCGGTTGAGGTTTGGCAGAATGATGAACTCGTTGGTGGTTTATATGGAGTCGATTTGGGACACATTTTTTGTGGAGAAAGTATGTTTTCTTCGGTTTCCAATGCTTCTAAAGTAGCTTTTATAGCCTTAGTTGAGAAACTTAAAAATGAGAATTACAAACTCCTCGATTGTCAGGTTTATAATTCTCATCTTGAAAGTTTAGGCTGTCGCGAAATTGAACGCGATGAGTTTATGACAATTTTAAAAAGTTAATTTAGTAAAACTCCAATCCAGGGTTTTATATAAGACCAATTCATTTTTTAAACCCGGTAAACCGATAATTAATTTCAAGGTTTCGTGTGCCATCATGGTGCCAATCATCCCCGGTAAAGTACCAAGCACGCCATTAAAACTACAATTAGGTACATCTTTAGGGTTAGGAGGTTCAGGAAATAAATCACGTAGATTTTTGCTTCCCTGATGATTAAAAACAGCTAACTGACCTTCGAAACCTAAAATACTGCCATAAACCAAAGGTTTTCCTAAAGTTACGCAATTATCATTCACTAAATAGCGGGTACTAAAATTATCAGAACCATCGACTACGATATCAAAATCAGCAATAATTCTGGAAGCATTTTCAGCGGTTAGTTTTTCTTCGAAAGCCAAAACTGTAATTAACGGATTTAGTTTTTCGATAGTCGCTTTTGCTGTATTGGCTTTGCTTAATCCTAGTTGCTCTTCGGTATATAAAATTTGACGGTGAAGATTATGAATTTCGATAGTGTCAAAATCTACAATGCCAATGGTTCCAACACCTGCAGGAGCCAGATATTGTAAAATAGGACAGCCTAAACCGCCGGCACCAATAACAAGTACTTTGGCATTTTTTAATTTTTCTTGTCCTTCTTCTCCAATTTCAGGTAAAATTACCTGGCGATTGTATCTTAAAAAATCTTGTATTAAGCTCATCACATCTGCAATCTAAAATCGTTAATCTAAAATTTAAAATCAAAAGTTCTATCCCAATCTTTCCAAACAGATTCGTATCCTCTTTCGGTAATAATTTTTGCAATTTCTGCAACAGAACGTTCATCACTAATTTCAAATTGCTCTAATGATTGTGGGTCAACCACATAACCTCCTGGATTAGTTTTAGAACCGGCACTCATACTGGTAGTTCCAATCGGAATAATGTTATCTCTGAATTTTTCATTCTCGCGGGTAGAAATTGAAATTTCCACATCTTCATTCCACAAACGGTAAGCACAAATTAGTTGGGTTAAATCCTTATCGTCCATGATAAAATTAGGTTCGATAATTCCTTCGGCAGGACGCAGTCTTGGAAACGAAACTGCGTATTTGGTTCTCCAATAAGTCTTTTGCAAATAATCCAAATGCAAGGCATTAAAGAAACTGTCAGTGCGCCAATCTTCCAAACCTAATAAAACGCCCAATCCAATTTTGTGAATACCCGCTTTCCCAATTCGGTCAGGAGTGTCAAGACGGAAATCAAAATTTGATTTCTTGCCTTTGGTATGGTATTTTTTATATACTTCCTGATGGTAGGTTTCCTGATAGACTAAAACCGAATAGACTCCTGCTTCATGCAATCGCTCGTATTCTTCCTGTGAAAGTGGTTGTACTTCGACAGAAATAATAGAGAATTGTTCTCTTATTTGTTCAATTGCATTCAGGAAGTAATTGATGTTTACGGTGTAATTGGCTTCGCCGGTAACCAATAAAACATGATCAAATCCTGCTTTTTTCAAGGCTTCGGCTTCGATTTTTATTTCCGAATCCGTGAGGGTTTTTCGTTTGATTTTGTTATCCAGACTAAAACCACAATAGGTGCAAATGTTTTGGCATTCATTACTTAGATACAACGGAGCATACATCTGAATCGTTTTACCAAATCTTTTTTTGGTCAATTCATGACTTAATTGCGCCATTTGTTCCAAATACGGCTGAGCAGCAGGAGAAATTAAAGTCAAAAAATCATCAAGATTTCTTTTTGATTTCGACAATGATTGTTCTACTTGCCTGGCTGTAGTAGTATAAATTTTGGATTGAATTTCGTTCCAGTTGTATTGTTCAAAAACCGATTTAAATGTTGTCATAGTTTTTAACCGCAAAGGGCGCAAAGATTTACGCAAAGTTCACTAAGCTTTGCGTTCTTGGCGCTTTGCTTTGCGAACTTTGCGGTTGAAAAATTATTCATATAAAAACGACGTCAATGGACTTGATGCTATTGCATGCGAGTATTGCTGTCCCAGTTTGGCTTCGTAGGCTTTTCTTCCTGCAATTACAGCTTCTTTGAATGCTTCAGCCATCATTTTTGGATTTCCGGCTACTGCAATTGCGGTGTTTACTAAAACGGCATCGGCACCCAGTTCCATAGCTTTGGCAGCATCTGATGGTGCTCCAATTCCCGCATCAATAATCACAGGAACCTTAGATTGTTCGATGATAATTTCCAGGAAATCGATAGTTTTTAGTCCTTTGTTGCTTCCTATTGGTGATCCCAAAGGCATTACAGCTGCTGTTCCGGCATCTTCTAATCTTTTACATAAAACGGGATCGGCGTGGATGTAAGGCAAAACGATAAATCCTAATTTGGCCAACTCCTCGGTGGCTTTCAAGGTTTCGATTGGATCGGGTAGCAGGTATCTTGGGTCGGGATGAATTTCGAGTTTTAACCAATTTGTTTCCAGTGCTTCTCTTGCCAATTGTGCTGCAAAAACGGCTTCCTTAGCATTTCTGGCTCCCGAAGTATTGGGTAATAAATTGATTCTGGGATGTTTTAAATGTGATAAAATAGCATCGGTATCGGTTTCTAAATCGACACGTTTTAAGGCAACCGTAACTAATTCGCTCCCAGAAGCCAAGATAGCTTCTTCCATTTGGAGATTCGAACCAAATTTCCCTGTTCCTAAAAACAAGCGCGATTGCAGTTCTTTATCGCCAATTTTAAACAATGACGTTTCCATATAATTTTTCGTTAAGTTCAGTTATTAATTTTGTTTTGCTATCGCTTTCAGTAATCAAACCTGAAACGGCAATACCATGAATTCCTGTTTTGATGATGGATTCCACATCGTCAGTCAGGATGCCTCCAATAGCATAAATAGGTGTTTTTATTTGTTGCTCTTGCAGCTGACTCAGGATGTTTTGGTAGCCCTCTAATCCTAAAATCGGACTTAATTTTTCTTTGGTTTTTGTGAAACGAAAAGGACCTAAGCCAATATAGTCCGCACCTTGATTGATGTGTTTTTGAATATCCTCAAAAGTATTTGCTGTGCCACCAATGATTTTTTGGTTACCCAGAATTGCTCTTGCATTGGCTATTTTCATGTCGCTTAGTCCTAAATGAACGCCGTCGGCATCAATTTCCAGCACTAGTGGTACATTGTCGTTGATGATAAATGTGGCTGAGTATTGGTTGCACAAGATTTTTACGGCTTCCGCCAAAGTAAATGTATCTTCTGAAGTAGCATTTTTGAAACGCATTTGAATCCATTGACAGCCATGCTCTAAAGCTTGCTGAATGTTGTGCAATTGTGCTTCAATTGTGTTTCCTTGCGATATGTATTGTAAACGCTTATACATAATGATGTCCTAATTGTGATGGGTTTGACAATAAAAAGTTTTCCGTATAATTTTTGCCGTTTTTGCAGGCAGTTAAAAGCTCTTGTTCTAAGGCCAGATTAGCGGTTATAGCTGCCGATAATACACAACCCGAACCGTGTTTTGGATATATTTCAGTGTTTTTTGGCGAAAGCCTGAAAGATTGATTTGGTGTATGCAAATAATCAGTACCAACTTCCGTGGGATGATGTCCTCCTTTTAATAAAATAGAGCAGTTTTTGGATAGTTTTTCAGCAATAAGTTCGACTGATTTTTCCTTGGAATCCAATTTTAAAATTTCATAATAATTGGGTGTTATCAGTTCTATTTCGTTCAACACTGCAATCAAATCGTTTTGATTTTCAATAGTCAAAAAGTCAAATTCAGTAGTAGATCTTAAAACCGTATCCCACACTATTTTGGTTTTTGGCGAAAGCTTTTTTATCGAAAAAACAATCGATTTTAAATAGTCTAATGAAGGAACAATTCCGATTTTTACTGCTTTTACAGGATATTTTTGGAATAATACTTCAATACTTCGCAAAACAAAATCAAGAGCCGTCCATTGCATTTCAAAAAAATCACTCTCGGTTTGAATGGTATTGCCTGTATTAATGGCAAATCCATAAACCCGATGTTGTTCGAATGTTTTGATATCTGCCAAAACTCCTGCGCCGGCTGAAGGATCAAAACCCGCAATGCTTAATACGAAAGGACGATTTGTTGACATGATTCAAAATTTTTAATTGGATTTTCCGTGTTCCAAATGTTTCCTAAAAGAGCAACATCATCAAAGCCTTTTTCTAGAGTTTGTTTAATATTTGCTGCCGAAATTCCTCCCAAAGCCACTGTTTTTGTGTTGAAATTAGTTCTGTTTTTAATTTCTTCGAATAAATTTGTTTTTGGGACATAGTTTTCTTTTGAAATAGAAGGAAAAACAGGACTCAAAAAAGCATAATCAAAATCATCAGACAACACATTAAATTCTTCGATAGAATGTGTTGAAGTAGATACTGTAAAGTCTTCAGATTTTTGAAAGCTGTCAGGTCTATTCGTTGAAGGAAAATGAATCCGGATAACTCCTAAATCTTCCGCCAATTGATGATGACTGTGTAAAACGAGTTTGCTGCGATATTCTAATCCAATAGCAGTTACAAAAGCTTTCATTTCCTCCTCTGAAAAATCAGGTTTTCGAACATGAAACAATTCCAATCCACGCTCGAAAAGAGCATGGATGGTATTGATTTCGTTAGATATCGCTGTTGGATTGGATATTACTATCATTTTAAGTTAGAAGTTAGAGGTGGGAAGTTAGAAGTGAAGTTTTAACTTCCCTCTTCCAACTCCCAGCTTCCCTCTTTTTAGATATAGATTTCTTTTCCTTGCTCAATAAACTCCTCTGATTTCTCCTGCATCCCTTTTTTAGCTTCTTCAACATCGCGGATTTCCTGAGATATTTTCATTGAACAGAATTTTGGGCCACACATAGAACAGAAATGCGCTACTTTAGCTCCGTCAGCAGGTAAGGTTTCATCGTGGAATTCACGGGCTGTATCAGGGTCAAGAGCTAAGTTGAATTGGTCTTCCCAACGGAATTCAAAACGGGCTTTACTCAACGCATTGTCGCGGTATTGTGCTCCAGGATGTCCTTTAGCCAAGTCAGCAGCGTGAGCTGAGATTTTATAGGTGATAACTCCGTCTTTTACGTCTTTTTTGTTTGGTAAGCCAAGGTGTTCTTTTGGTGTAACATAACACAACATTGCACAGCCATACCAGCCAATCATTGCCGCACCAATGGCAGAAGTGATGTGGTCATAACCAGGAGCAATATCGGTAGTTAATGGTCCAAGGGTGTAAAATGGCGCTTCAGAACAGTGCTCTAATTGTTTGTCCATATTCTCTTTAATCATGTGCATTGGTACGTGACCCGGTCCTTCAATAAATACCTGAACATCGTGTTTCCAGGCAATTTTTGTCAGTTCGCCTAAAGTTTCCAATTCGGCAAATTGTGCTGCATCATTCGCATCGGCAATAGAACCCGGGCGTAAACCATCTCCAAGAGAGAAAGCCACATCATATTGTTTCATGATTTCGCAGATTTCTTCAAAATGCGTGTACAAGAAGTTTTCTTTGTGATGAAACAAACACCATTTAGCCATAATCGAACCTCCACGAGATACAATTCCCGTTACACGATTAGCTGTTAAATGAATATATCTTAACAGTACTCCTGCGTGAATAGTGAAATAAGAGACTCCTTGTTCAGCCTGTTCAATCAAAGTATCACGGAAAATTTCCCAAGTTAAATCTTCGGCAATACCGTTTACTTTTTCCAAAGCCTGGTAAATTGGCACCGTCCCAATTGGCACCGGAGAGTTACGGATAATCCATTCTCTGGTTTCGTGGATGTTTTTTCCAGTTGATAAATCCATAATGGTATCAGCTCCCCAACGGCAAGCCCAAACCGCTTTTTCTACTTCTTCTTCGATAGACGAAGTAACGGCACTGTTTCCGATATTAGCATTGATTTTTACCAGGAAGTTACGTCCCACAATCATCGGCTCACTTTCAGGGTGGTTGATGTTGTTAGGGATGATGGCACGTCCTGCTGCAATTTCAGAGCGTACAAATTCAGGAGTGATTTTGCTTTTTGGAGTATTGGCTCCAAAACTATGTCCTGCATGTTGGCATTGCATTGCTTTTTGTGCCGTTTCTAATTGCTCGATGCGTTGGTTTTCACGAATGGCAATGTATTCCATTTCTGGAGTGATAATTCCTTTTTTAGCATAATGCAATTGCGAAACATTCGCTCCTTTTTTAGCACGCATCGGTTTGTGTAAATATTCAAAACGAAGGTGATTTAGTTTTTCATCATTCAAACGTTCTTTACCGTAATTAGAAGTAATTTCGGTTAATTCTTCCACATCATTACGATCCAGAATCCATTGCTCACGGATGCGAGGTAATCCTTTGCGAACATCAATTTCGATATTTGGATCGGTATAAGGACCTGAAGTATCATAAACTGTTACCGGAGGATTTTTCTCCACACCACCTTTAGAAAGTTTAGTGTCGGATAATTTGATTTCGCGCATAGCCACTTTTATCGGGTGGATTTCACCATCTATGTACACTTTGGTCGAATTCGGGAAGGGTTGTCTGGAAATTTGTTCTTCGTTTGTCATATTTTTAATCTTAATGTTATAAAGTCTATTTTGTTATGGTCAATGGCACACGGATAAGGCGGATTCGCTAAAGCGAAGACACAGATTGATACGGGTTTTTAGTTCCTGAGTTGGAATTTATCCAGCTTTAGGACTGAAAACCGACTACTGCAGTCTGCAAACTGAATATTATCCTCCCTGTGTAGCTGAAATAATTAAAATATCGTCAGTTTCGGATAAGTGGTGACTGTCCCAATTGGATTTTGGAATTACGTTACTGTTTACGGCTACAGCAATGCCATTTTGTTTTTGGGGAATTTCAATATCGAGCAAGGCTTGAATGCTTAGCGCATCTGCTTGAAATTGTTTGATTTGATTGTTGATTTTTAGTTCCATTCTCGTATTTTTTTTAATAAAAAATACTTTAGGAATGGCTACAAAGTGCCCAAAAAATGGGACCACGGAAGTCATCTTACTTTTCCCTACGCTAGTATGAACTAGATCAGGTTCAGAGGGTAAAATCTCAGCCTGCTAATGCAGACACCCCTAAAGTGTGTGACAAATGTAATTAAAAAGTTAGAAAAGAGAAGTTAGAAAAGAGAAGTTTAACAATTTTACATTGAATACATCAAAACTGAACACTGCTTACTGATTTCTTGTCCAACATTCTTCTATGTGGTCGTTAACCATTCCGGTTGCCTGCATGTGAGCGTAGACTACGGTGGAACCTACGAACTTGAATCCGCGTTTTTTTAAATCTTTGCTAATAGCATCTGAAAGGGGAGTGGTAGCGGGAACTTCTTTGAGTGATTTTGGGTTGTTGTCGATAGGTTTTCCTTCGGTAAAAGCCCAGATGTATTTGGAAAAACTGCCAAATTCTTCCTGAACTTTCATAAAGGCAAGGGCATTGGAAACGGCAGCACGGATTTTTAACTGGTTGCGGATAATCCCTGGATTGGTCATGAGTTCCTGAATTTTTTCCTCGGAATAAGTAGCGACTTTTTGATAGTCAAATTGGTCAAAAGCTTCGCGAAAATTTTCTCTTTTTGCCAAAACAGTATACCAACTTAAGCCCGCCTGAAAAGTTTCCAAAATTAAAAATTCAAATAAAGTTGGGTCGTCATAAACAGGTGTTCCCCATTCTTCATCATGGTATTTACGGTATAAATCGTCTTTTTCGCACCAGGCGCAACGTGTTTTTGCTTCCATAATTATTTGCTATGAATGTATTTTTCAATCATCGAATGTCCTAAATAGATTAACGGTGTCAATACTATGGCGATTGTTAGTTTGACGAAATAACCTGTAAATGCTGATGCTATATAGTCGGGAGTGGAGATTTTTCCGGTCATCCAAAAGGCAATTCCCAAAACGATAAAACTATCGAAAAGTTGGGAAATGACAGTGGAACCGGTACTTCGGAGCCAAATCATTTTGTTGCCTGTTTTTTGTTTGAAAAAATGAAAAATGGTTACGTCGATTAACTGCGAGACCATAAAGGCAGTAATGCTTCCGACAATAATCCACATACTTTGCCCAAAAACAGCGTGAAATTGTGCGTCGGTCACTAAACCATCGCCTTTGACAGCTGGAATTTTTAAGGCAAAAAACAATAAAACAAAACAATACGAAATCAAGCAGGCGGTAATTAAAGAAAGTTTTCGAACCCCATCTTTTCCAAAATATTCATTGATTAAGTCGGTGGTAAGGAATACAACTGGCCAGGGTAAAATTCCGATACTCATCAAATAAGGGCCAACGTAAATGAGTTTTCCGCCAATCAATTCGGCGACAACAGCATTGGTGATAAAAATTCCGGCGAGTATTACGTAAACAAGGTCTTTTTTGGATTGAAACATATTTAGGGATTTGATTCAACCAAATTTAGTTTCTTTATTTTGAATTTAGGATTTGAACAAAAGTTAAATTCAAAAAAAAATCCCATTTCGTTTTCTCAAACGAGATGGGATTTTGTATAAGTATAAAATCTAGTTAGATTAACCTAAAGTAACTCTTTTGAAACCTGTAATTTCAACATTGAATCCTTTAACGTAATCACCAACTTTTTTACTATCATCTTTGATGAAGTTTTGGTCTAATAACGCTTTTTCTTGGTCTAAAGTAGTGTTGTCAGAAATGAAACGTTGTACTTTTCCAGGAATAATTTTGTCCCAAATTTGCTCTGGTTTACCTTCAGCTTTTAATTCAGCTTTAGCATCTTCTTCAGCTTGTTTGATAACTTCAGGAGTTAATTGAGAGAAAGAGATGTATTTAGGAACATTTTTCAAAGTTTTTCCTAAACGTGCAGCTTCTTCATTGTCTTTTTCTATAACAGCAATACGAGCAGCAAGTTCAGATTCAACGAAAGCTGGATCAAAATCTTTGTAAGATAATGTATCAGCTCCCATAGAAGCAACTTGCATAGAGATGTCTTTAGTTAAAACTTCAGCATTAGCGATTGGAGCAGAAATAGCTGTTAAAGCAGCAATTTTGTTAACGTGAACATAAGATCCAACGAAAGCACCTTCTAAAATTTCGAAACCACCGATCTCGATTTTTTCACCGATAACACCTGTTTGCTCGATTAATTTCTCAGCAACAGTAATTCCGTTGAAATCAGAAGCTAAGAATTCTTCTTTAGAAGAGAAGTTAATTGCTTTTTCTACTAGTTCTTTAGCTAAAGTTACGAAAGCTTCGTTTTTACCTACGAAGTCTGTCTCACAGTTTAAAGTGATGATAGCTCCTTTAGTGTTGTCAGCATTGATGAAAGAAACAGCAGCTCCTTCAGAAGACTCACGGTCAGAACGGTTAGCAGCAACTTTTTGTCCTTTTTCTCTAAGGTTTTGTATTGCTTTGTCGAAATCTCCTTCCGCTTCAACTAGAGCTTTTTTACAGTCCATCATTCCGGCACCTGTAGCTTGTCTTAATTTATTTACGTCTGCAGCAGTAATTGTTGCCATAATATATCTTGTGTTTTAATGTTAAAAGTAAAAATTCCAACCTTCAAATCCCAAATTCCAACGTTATCAGATGGTTAAAAAATCTGATTTTGGAATTTGGAATTTAAAATTTGGAATTTAAAAGTTTATTTATTCTTCAGTTGCAGGAGCAGCTTCAGCAGCCGGAGCTTCTTCAGCTACTTCAACTTCTTTTTCAGAACCTCTTTCAGAAAGTCCTTCGATAACTGATGCAGTTACTAAAGATAAAATTTTCTCAATTGATTTAGAAGCATCGTCATTAGCTGGGATAACGTAATCTACTTCACGTGGATCAGAGTTAGTATCAACCATTGCGAAAACTGGAATGTTTAATTTTTGTGCTTCTTTTATTGCGATGTGCTCAGCTTTGATATCTACTACGAACAATGCAGCTGGAAGTCTAGACATATCAGCGATTGAACCTAAGTTTTTTTCTAATTTAGCACGAAGACGATCTACTTGTAAACGCTCTTTTTTAGATAGAGTGTTGAAAGTACCATCTTTCTTCATTTTATCAATAGAAGACATTTTTTTAACTGCTTTACGGATAGTAACAAAGTTTGTTAACATTCCACCTGGCCATCTTTCAGTGATGTAAGGCATGTTTGCAGCTTTTGCTTTATCAGCAACGATGTCTTTTGCTTGTTTTTTGGTAGCAACAAATAATATTTTTCTACCTGATGCAGCGATTTTTTTCAAAGCTTCGTTAGCTTCTTCGATTTTAGCTGCAGTTTTATATAGGTTGATAATGTGAATACCATTACGCTCCATATAAATGTAAGGAGCCATGTTTGGATCCCATTTTCTAGTCATGTGTCCAAAGTGAACACCTGCTTCTAGTAATTCTTTTACTTCTACTTTGTTTGACATTTTTGTACTAGTTTACGTTCTGTTGAGTAAGCAATGTATAAATGGCGAAATTTCGGCTAAATACATTTAGATGCTAAACTAATTTCCCGACGCATCGGGACAACAACAACATTGTTTAAATTCAATAATAAATTCAATAAAGTCTTGCTCCTGTGAACAAGACAGGCAATATTAACGTTTAGAGAATTGGAATCTCTTACGAGCTTTCTTCTGACCGAATTTCTTACGTTCAACCATTCTTGGGTCTCTAGTTAATAAACCTTCTGGTTTTAAAACACCTCTGTTTTCAGCATTTACTTCACACATTGCGCGAGCGATTGCCATTCTTACAGCTTCTGCCTGACCAGTTACACCACCTCCGTAAACATTTACTTTTACGTCAAAGTTAGATGCGTTTTCTGTCATAGACATTGGTTGCAATACTTTGTACTGTAAAGTAGCTGTAGGGAAATAAGTTGCGAATTCTTTTTTGTTAACAGTGATTACTCCTGTTCCTTCTGAAACATAAACACGTGCAACAGCGGTTTTTCTTCTACCGATTTTGTGAATAACTCCCATTACTTAAGATCGTTTAGGTTAACAGTTCTTGGTTTTTGAGCCGCTTGTTTGTGCTCAGAACCAACAACAACATTTAAATTTCTGAAAAGTTCAGCTCCTAATTTGTTCTTAGGTAACATTCCTTTTACTGCTTTTTCAACTAAAGCTGCAGGGTTTTTAGCTTGCAATACTTTAGCAGTTAAAGTTCTTTGTCCTCCTGGATAACCTGTGTGACGCATGTAAATTTTCTCGTCCATTTTGTTACCTGTAAGGTTGATTTTTTCTGCGTTGATAACAATTACGTTATCTCCACAGTCCACGTGTGGGGTATAGCTTGGCTTGTACTTTCCTCTTAAAATCATAGCGACTTTAGAAGCAAGACGTCCTAAGTTATGACCCTCTGCATCTACAACGATCCACTCTTTAGTAGAGTTTGCCTTTGTAGCTGAAATTGTCTTGTAGCTTAATGCGTTCACAATAAAAATTTTTTAATTAAACATTCCATCCCCAATAAAGGGGTTGCAAAAGTACAATTAATTATTTTAAATACAAATACCTTAAATGAATAATTTTTTCAGGTTTTCTGGCTGATAATCAATCGGATATTTGTGGTGCTCTGAGCTGCTTCTTTTTTGTATTTCTGTAGGTGGCTCAGGTTTTAAAATTATCTTACATTTGATTTGAAAAATAAATTGATTATCTTGCAGTCTTGCGATGTGAGGAATAAGAGAAATAGGATTTATTTTTTAGAGTTAATCTAGTGTTTTTTATTAATTGCATCTATTCTAAAAACGAAGACAATATTATTAATATGAAAGTTAAAGCTACACTTAAACAAATTGCCAAAGAACTTAATGTTTCTGTTTCTACGGTTTCTAAAGCACTGAATGATAGTCCGGAGATTAGTAGTCAGACTAAGGTTAAGATTAAAGAGTATGCTAAACTCAAAAATTACAAGCCTAATATTATAGGTTTGAACTTGAAAAACAGAAAAACTAAAACCATAGGGGTGATTATCCCGAATATTTTGAATTCTTTTTTTGCCAAAGTATTTAGCGGTATCGAAAAAGTAGCTGACGAAAAAGGGTATAATGTTATTACCTGTATTTCGAATGAATCGATAGTAAAAGAAATCAATACATTAGAAATGTTGAGTAATGGAACTACCGATGGTTTTATCTTGTCGGTTTCACAGGAAGCTCAAAAACTCCAGGACTATTCTCATTTTACGGATATTATTAATGAAGGAACGCCAATTGTAATGTTTGACCGCATTGCTGAAGAAGTCGAATGCGATAAAGTAGTGGTAGATGACTATGATTCGGCATTGAATGTAACGCAAAGATTAATCGATACGGGGTGTAAAAACATTGCATTGATTTCTTCTGTAGATGATTTAAGTGTTGGGAAATTAAGAACAGAAGGTTATTTGAAAGCCCTGGCCGATAATGGAATTCCGGTAAACGAAAATATTATTCTTCGCACCAATTCAGAAGATGATATGAAAAAAAGAATTGAAGCTATTTTTGAAAACAATACTATTGATGGTGTTTTTGCTTTAGACGAACGCGATTCGGTTGCGGCTTTGAAAGTTGCTATTAAAAAAGGATATAAAATTCCGGAAGAGTTATCCATCATAGGTTTTGCTGATGGAATTTTAGCTTCCAGACGATTAACACCAAGCTTGAGTACGGTAAGTCAGCATGGAGTTGAGATTGGAGAAGTTGCAGCCAAATTACTCATTGATCGCTTAGAAGCAGATGAAGAAAACGAATTGCCTTATCAAACGGTGGTTATCAAAACCAATCTAAAAGAAAGAGAATCTTCTAAAACGAAAAAAAAATCCATTCTTAAAAATAAATAAGAATGGATTTTTTGTTTTGAATGTTTTTATGTTCTAATTAAAGCTGTATTTAAATTTAGGATTTTTATATTTTTTCAATTTTTCAAACGAAACTAAGAAAGTTTCTTCGCAAGATCCCTTCATTGCATGTGGAAAAGAGGGGGTAAATTCGATACCTTTTTCAGAGTAAATCCAAGTTAAAAAATCCCAACGGTTCAAATCAGTCATGTCACAAGGCTCTTCTTCATTATCTTTTGGTTTTTTAAAATATTGTTGAGCGTTTACTATGGAAAATAGTTTAGGTGCAAAATGATCATGTCTGTACTTCGAGTAGCTGTCAAAACCACTTTCTTTTTCAGTTGTTACACTTTTGTCAAAAGCGATTATATCATCTATTTCATAATTTTTCCCTGTATTTAAATCAATTAAAAAACCTCTAGTTGTATAATCAGGATAAGCCCCTCCGCAAAACCAATTCATGCTTGTTTTAAATCCTAATAAATTGCTGTTTAAAAAAGTTAAAGAGGTTTCATAAGCTATACCTTCTCCGGTATTATATTCAAAACTCGATGAACAATTTAATTGGTCTAGAATATTTTCAATATGTATTTTTTCTAAAACTGGATTGACTTTGTTTTTATTGTTTTCAAGAAAATTATCTCCTAATCTAAAAAAGAGAACGTTACAGTGTTTTTCTGAATACCACTCTATTACTTTGTTTTTATAAGTAGTAGTTTTTTGTTTCTTGAATTCAAGGAATTTCGATTTTACAAGATTTAATTTTTCATCAATATAGTTTTCTGATAAGTCAGATTTGTAATTGGTAAAATCAATTGGAGAAAGCTTGACGGTAAAGGATTTTCCTTTGGCATCCCTCCAGATTCCTTCAAAATTATTGTTAGCTACTTTTTTTAGAATAAATTTTTCTCTGATTGTATCATTGTGCTTTACTGTTAAAGTGAATTCATTGTTCTTAAAAGATCCTTCTAGCGGAATGTCTTTTAATGAGTTTTGGTAAAAATAAATAGCATTGGTATTAGGTTCCTCGGTAGTAGAGCCAAATAGATTTATACTCATATAGATTTTACTTTTTGCCAAAGTACCTTCTAAATAATAGCTTTGATTTTGACAAAACACCAATATGGATTGAAATACAAAAAAACACAGGATTATTTTCTTCATAAATTTAGGATTGCTAATGTTAGCTTGCATTCTGTAATAGGAATAGGCTTAACGAAGATACTCAAAGAGGTACAAAAGTGCGCTAAATTTCGCATATTTTTGTACCTCTTAGTGAAATAAAGTCTATTCCGGATTACTGCTACTGCATTCTAAATTCTGCAATCTAAAATATTAATGCGCTTCCAGCCAGTTTTTCCCCATTCCTAAATCGACAACTAGAGGAACTTCTAATTTAAAAGCATTTTCCATTTCGGCTTTAATCATCGGTTGGATTTTTTCTAATTCTGAGTTGTGTACATCAAACACAAGTTCATCATGTACTTGCAATAACATTTTCGATTTCCATCCCGAACCATCGGGATTCGGCGAAGTCAACTTGTTATGAATGTTAATCATTGCAATTTTGATAATATCAGCCGCTGAACCTTGAATAGGTGCATTTACTGCATTACGTTCGGCACCACCGCGAACAATAGCATTTTGCGAATTGATGTCTTTTAAATACCTGCGACGTCCTAAAACCGTTTGCACATAACCATGATCTCGGGCAAAATCAATTTGATCGCCGATATACGATTTCAACCTTGGATACGATTTGTAATAAGCTTCAATCAGTTCGGCGCTTTCAGAACGGGAAAGATTCGTCTGATTCGAAAGTCCAAAAGCCGAAACCCCATAAATAATCCCGAAGTTAACCGTTTTAGCATGACTACGTTGTTCGCGTGTCACTTCTTCTAAAGGCACATTGAAAACCTTAGAAGCAGTCGATTTATGAATGTCTTCATTGTTTTGGAAAGCCTTAATCATGTTTTCTTCGCCACTCAAAGCAGCAATTACACGCAATTCTATTTGAGAATAATCCGCAGAAACCAAGGTGTAATTTTCATCACGAGCAATAAATGCTTTACGAATCAATCGCCCTCTTTCAGTACGAATAGGAATGTTTTGTAAGTTCGGATTATTAGAACTCAAACGTCCTGTTGCTGCTACGGTTTGCATATAATCGGTATGCACGCGTCCTGTTTTTGTGTCAACCTGGTTTGGTAAAGCGTCAATATAAGTACTTTGTAATTTCACCATTTGGCGCCATTCGAGAATGTCACGTACAATTTCGTTGTCATTGGCTAGATAAGATAAAACCTCTTCGCCAGTAGCATATTGTCCTGTTTTGGTTTTCTTTTGTTTGGCACCGCCAATTTTTAATTTGTCAAATAAAATATCGCCGAGTTGTTTTGGCGAAGCCAGATTGAATTTCTCACCGGCAGTTTCATATATTTTTTGTTCCAGGGCATTGCTTTCGGCAGCCATTTCCACTGACATGCTTTTCAAAAACGGAACATCAAGTTTGATTCCTTCGGTTTCCATAGCTGCAAGAACAGGAATTAACGGAATTTCGATTTCGTCAAATAGTTTTTGAGTGGCTGTTTTTTCCAGTTCTACGGCAAATAATTCTTTCAATTGAAAGGTAACATCGGCATCTTCGGCAGCATATTCTTTGATATCTTCCAAAGCTACTTCGCGCATCGATTTCTGATTCTTCCCTTTTTTACCAATTAAATCTTCAATGGATTTTGGCGAATATTTCAAATAAGTCTCCGATAAAATATCCATATTATGACGCATATCAGGATTAATCAAATAATGCGCAATCATGGTGTCGAATAATTTTCCGGCTACGCGAATGCTATAATTGGCCAGTATTTTTAAATCGTATTTGATGTTTTGACCAATTTTTTCAATTTCCGCATTTTCGAAAAACGGAATGAATTTTTCTGCCAGAGCTTTGGCTTCGTCCTGATTTTCGGGAAAGGGAACGTAAAATCCTTTTCCTTTTTCGTAAGAAAATGAGATTCCAACCAGTTCTGCATGCAAAGCATCCAATCCTGTTGTTTCGGTATCAAAGCAAACGGAAGTCTGTTTTTGTAAATTTTGCAATAACAATTTAATTCCTAAATCGCCTTGAATGATTTGGTAAGAATGCGGCGTGTTTTCCAGGGTATTGTAAAACTGATGATGAGTTACTTCAGTATCTTGCGCCGGAGTGGTGGCCGAAAACAAATCAAACTGGTCTTCGTTTTTAGGCTGTGGTTTTTTATATAGTTTAGCGTCAGGTTCCGTGCTTTGAGGGCTGCTTTCTCCAGTAGCTTTTGGTTTGAAAATGGCATCAAATTGTTCGGCCATTCTTCTAAATTCGAGTTCGTTGAATAAAGCATCCGTTTTTTCTACATCAGGAGTCGAAAGTTCATAGTCTTTTTCACAAAAAGTTACTGGACAATCCAGCAGAATAGTCGCTAGTTTTTTAGACAACAATCCCAGTTCGGCATTGGCTTCAATTTTATCTTTGATGGCTCCTTTGAGTTGGTGGGTGTTAGCCAATAAATTTTCGATAGAGCCATATTCAGCAAGGAATTTTTTAGCTGTTTTTTCTCCCACACCCGGTAATCCAGGGATATTATCGGCCGAGTCGCCCATCATTCCTAAGTAGTCAATAACCTGCTCGGGTCTTTCGATTTCAAATTTTTCCAATACTTCAGGGATTCCCCAAATTTCGATTCCGTTACCCATACGGGCGGGTTTGTACATAAAAATGTTTTCCGAAACCAATTGGGCAAAATCCTTATCAGGTGTAACCATAAAGACTTTGTAGTTTTCTTTTTCAGCTTGTTTGGCAATTGTCCCAATTAAATCGTCGGCTTCATAACCCGGCACTTCAATAATCGGAATGTGCATAGCGTTCAATAAGGCTTGGATATAAGGAACGGCAATCTTGATGGCTTCGGGTGTCGCATCACGATTGGCTTTGTATTCTGGAAACCATTCGTTGCGCAAATCGCTGCCGCCTTTGTCAAAAGCTACCGCCAGATGATCCGGCTTTTCGCGCTTAATCACATCCATCAGTGAATTCATAAATCCCATAATGGCCGATGTATCCATGCCCTTAGAGTTGATTCTTGGATTTTTAATAAAGGCATAATAACCTCTAAAAATTAAAGCATAGGCATCGAGTAGAAAAAGACGTTTTTGTGACATTGAAGTGTAAATTGAATTTAAAATGTAAAAATATAGAATTCAATTTACTTTATGATTATTTCTAATTGCTTTGTTGGGATTGGATATTTCGTAAACTGAGATGTTTTTGCGGATTTTAAAAAGTCAAACTTATTAACATTTATAAAAACCAAATTTTAGACATGTTCTTTAATTGTTGGCTTTTTACAAAATAGATCACTTATTTTTGTAATAATTAGCTTTTTTATTTTGGCGAATGATTTTTACTTATGTTAATAAGATTCTTTTTGTTGTAGAATACTTATGATTAAATTTGAAATATGAAAGTGATGGAATATCTATCTTCCATCAAAAACAAAAACCGAAGCGGTAACTTCGGTTTCTGAGTGATAGAACAATTAAGTCTAACAATTAATTTTCACGCGAAATGAAAATATTTTATTTGCTATATGGAGCATTTGTAATGTTTTATTTAACCAAACTGCTGAAAGAGATAAGAAAGCTAATTTATGTAATTAAACATTAATCTCTTTATTATAGACCCATCTGCTGGCGCAGGTGGGTTTTTGTTTGTTTTTTAACTACAAATATACATTAATCAATGTGTTTTCTTTACAGTTTTCGGTAATTAATTATGAACAAGTATTTTGAAAAACTGCTGTATACTACTTGAAAAAAAAACTCAAAATTGTTGGATGGAAATTTACTGTCATGTCGTTTCTCAAATATATGCTAATTAATTTTTTTTATGTTTTTAGATTTTTTATATTTTTTTTTAAAAATATTCTTACAAATTTTATTGTGAAATTGAATCATTCTTTTTAGCCCTGATCGCAGCGGCATCCTCTTGTCTCGTTTTTTGGGACGAGACAAGAGATAAAGCGGAGAGCAGGAGGAGACGTTATTAAATGTTTTATGGTTCTGCTCCAAAAAAAATAATAGTATCAAGTTAAAATTTAATTAAGTTGTTCTTAATTAAGCGGTAGATGTTGTTATTTTGTGTAAAAATGTATTACAATGGGGTTTAGGTTGTTGTTTTTTATTATTGTATTGTTAGTTGTTGAAGTCTATGCTTTTCAGGCTGTTAAGACTAACGTTAAGGATAAATGGTTTTTAGTCGGTTATAGTTTGCTGAGTTTGGCTATTTTGGTTTATATCGTTTATGGTTTTTTTAGCTTTGACCGTTCGGTGGGGCAAACTAAGTTTACACTGTTTACAATGGGGTTAATGCTGGTGGTTTATCTGCCTAAGATGGTGTTAGCTGTTGTGTTGTTACTGGAAGATGTTTTTAGAATAGGTGCGGGAGTGCTTAATTATTTTACAGAAAATGACAATGAGAGTTTTCTGGATTCCAGGCGAAAATTTGTTAGCCAAATTGGATTAGGTCTGGCTGCCATTCCGTTCTTGTCATTACTTTATGGTGTAACCATTGGAAAATACAATTATAAGGTAATTAAACAGCGTATCTTTTTTCCTGATTTGCCTGATGCTTTTGATGGTTTTACGATCACTCAAATTTCGGATGTGCATTCGGGAAGTTTTGATAATCCGGAGAAGATTAATTATGCTATTGATTTGATTAATGAGCAAAATTCGGATATGATTTTGTTTACCGGTGATATTGTGAATACGCATGCTAAGGAGATGCACCCTTGGATTGAAACTTTTAATCGAATTAAAAAACCGCAATATGGTAAGTTTTCGGTTTTGGGGAATCATGATTATGGCGAATATGTGGCTTGGCCTTCGGAATCTGAAAAAAGTCAAAATTTCAAAGAGATTAAAGATTTGTACGGTCAGATTGGTTTTAGTTTATTGCTAAATGAACATACCATTATTCAAAAAGGAGAAGATCGAATAGCTGTTGTGGGAGTTGAAAACTGGGGGCATAATTTTAAGAAAGCAGGCGATTTGAACAAGGCATCTGAGGCTTTGAATGACAAAGATTTTAAAATTTTGATGAGTCACGACCCGAGCCATTGGGATCATGAAGTTAAAAATCACCAAAAGAATTTTCATTTAACTTTTTCAGGACACACACACGGAATGCAGTTTGGTATAGAGATTCCCGGTTATTTCAAGTGGAGTTTGGCACAATATGTCTATGCGCAATGGGCTGGTTTGTATGAGCATTTAGGGCGTTATGTGTATGTAAATAGGGGTTTTGGCTTTCATGCTTACCCTGGCAGAGTAGGAATTATGCCTGAAATTACAGTTATTGAACTAAAAAAAGGAGAGAAAGTAGCATAATTCGTTAAAAATGCTACATTTGTATCAAAGAAACGCGATTTTTTATTAGATTTAAAAAAAATAATTCGTTGGTTTATGTCAAAATTTGGAGAACTTATAAGTGCAAAAGTGCCTGTGTTGATTGATTTTTACACAGACTGGAATGAATCTTCTGTTGCTATGCACGAGGTGATTAGAGATGTTGCAGCTGCCTTAGGAGATAAAGCAAAGGTGATAAAAATTGATGTTGATAAAAATCAAGAGCTTGCTGACGCATTACGAATTAAAGGTTTGCCTACTTTGATGGTGTATAAAGACGGTCAGATGGTTTGGAGAAAATCAGGAGAATTAGATGCTAATTCTTTGATTACCATTGTGCAGGAATTGCTGGTTTAGTCTTTTATAGCTTCGAATGAAAAGTGATTCTCCGTTAAATACCGGAGTGCTTTAGGGAGTACATATTCCAGATTTTTAAATGCTTTTACACTGTCGTGAAATACTATGATACTTCCCGATGTAGTGTTAGATAATACATTGTTTAAGCATTCTTCTTTAGAAATGTTTTGGTCAAAATCGGCACTCAAAACATCCCACATGATTATCTTATAGCCTTGTTGTCTGAGCTTTTTAGCCTGGGCGACTTTTACTTTTCCATAAGGAGGTCTGAAGATTTTAGATTTCAGATCTTTGATTTCAGACTTCAGATTTGAAATAGCATTTTCGCAGGCTTCTATATTTTCTAAATATTCTTGAGATGTGGTTTTCCATCCATTCAGGTGATTGTAGGTGTGGTTGCCTATGCTGTGTCCTTTTTCAAGGATTTGATTAAAGATTTCGGGATTTGCTGCAATGTTTTTGCCGATGCAAAAAAAAGTGGCTTTGGCGTTGTATTGTTCTAATTGATTCAAAACCCAATTGGTGATTTCGGGTGTGGGACCATCATCAAAAGTGAGGTAGATTTTCTTTTCGTTATTAGGAATGTCCCAAATGAAATTAGAAAATAGCATTTTGATGATAGGGTTGGTTTTAATCCAGTAGGGTTTCATTTGAGTTTTGTTTGATATTAAAGATAAAAAAAATGTAGCAATCCTTTTGTGTTGGGATTGCTACATTTTTTTATAAAATAAATTGTTTGTTATTCTTTATCACGTCCAAAACGTTCGAAAATATCAATATAAGTATTGAAAGTTGCCCGGTTTTTTTGGAAGAAAGCGGTGTCGTTATTTTTCTTCATTACGTCCAGTAAGGCTCTGTATCGCTCAATATCAGTAACAATATCTATCGCTATGTCCGATTGGTCAGAAGCGCTCATTTTGCTGTAGTAATTTAGATTTTCTTTGTACTTGCCTATTAATTTAGTAAGTAGTTCATGTGCTTTTGCTTTTTCACCTACCTGGTAATAGTTATTTGCAAATGGTTCCAGTAAAGAATAGTAGCCAAATTTGTCAATTGGCATTTTTTGCATAGCCAGATTGATTACTTTTTTAGCCTTGTCTATTTTATTTTCTTTAATTAATTGATCCGTCAATCGAGAAAGATTGGTCCTGTAGGTGATACTTTCTCTACGGGTTTCCGGATC
The DNA here is from genome assembly GCF_001857965.1 of Flavobacterium commune. NCBI lineage: Bacteria > Pseudomonadati > Bacteroidota > Flavobacteriia > Flavobacteriales > Flavobacteriaceae > Flavobacterium > Flavobacterium commune. Next base: position 2,025,832 of record NZ_CP017774.1, read on the forward strand.
GTGGTATATATCACCATCGCTATTGCCCCAATCCCATTTCATGATGATGTTGTACATTTTATCAGCATCAATTTGTCCCATTTCCATAGGGTTTCCGTCTTTAGGAATGGTAGTTTTTACAGGGACTAATTTGTAAACCATACCGTCAAGTTGCAGGTAGTCTTTCATCCATAAATATTCTTCGTCTTCAAAAGCCCCGCCGCTAAAATAGATTGGTCTTTTCCAGTTGTTGTTAGCAACTAAATCCAGCATCATCAGTCGGTTTTTGTATAAGGCACTTCCTTGGATGTCAATATCAATATAAGGAACGATAGAATCGTAATCTTTCTCTGCAACCATTTTGCTTTTGATGATAGCGTTTTTGTCCACCGGAATTCTAACCTGATTTGTTGGGTAGAAATGGATGGTTTGTCCGTTCTGCATATCAACAGTAGATTTAGGGTGTTTTATAAAATCCATAAAACTTTTTACAGTCCATCGGCTTTTTATTTTTGGAATACTTACTACATAATCCAGTTTATCACCTACATATTGATCGTGAGTAAACGAAATAGGGAGTGGTTCTGATTCATAGGTTTTTGATTTCATTTGGTCAATGTACCAGTCTGTCATAAAAAGACTAGTGTTGACAATTTTTATGTCAGTTCTGATACCTTCAATTTCCTGAGCATACCATAAAGGGAAAGTGTCATTGTCTCCAATGGTAAATAAAATAGCATCCTTGTCGCAAGAGTTTAAGTAGGCTTTAGCCATAGCAAGAGCCGTATATTTGTCTGAGCGGTCGTGGTCGTCCCAGTTTTGTGCAGCCATTAATACAGGAGCTGTCAATAAAGAAGCTGCTATGATAACCGGTCCGGCAATTTTTGGGTTTAGATATTTTTTGGCGCTTTCGTATAATGAATAAACGCCTAATCCAATCCAGATGGCAAAAACATAGAAGGAGCCTACTAAGGCGTAGTCTCTTTCTCGTGGTTCAAAAGGTCTTTCGTTTAAGTAGATTTTTAATGCTATTCCTGTAAAAAGAAATAAAATAGTTAAAACATAAAAGCTTTTTAAGTTTTTGCTGGCATGGTGCATTAGTCCGATAAGTCCCAGAATAAAAGGAATGAAATAATAAACATTACGGCCTTTATTGTTTAAGGCATCGGTAGGCAGATTGTCCTGAGAACCTAAATGAATCTCATCTATAAATGGTATTCCGCTTAGCCAGTTTCCGTCCTGATTGTCGTATCTTCCCTGATTGTCGCTTTGACGGCCTACGAAATTCCACATTAAATATCTCCAATACATATACCCAAATTGATATTCGACCATGAAACTAAGATTGTCAGTCATGGTAGGTTTTTCAATGATTAGGTAATCGCTGTAGCTTCTTAAGAATTTTACATAGCCTTCGTTGTCTATTTGTTTTTGAGCATAAGCTTGCCTGAATTCAGTGATTGTTTTTTCTACCTCATTCTTTAATTGAGCAATGGCACGGTTGTAATCTTCTTCAGAAAGTTTGCTCGCATCCACTCCATATCTGGCTAAATCATTTTCATAAGGATAGTTTGGGTTGATGCTAAATTGTGGAGGGTTTGTAAAATTGATATAATTTTCAATATTACTTGTGCTCCACATTCTTGGTAAAAACGATTTTTGAGCGTCATCACTGTTTTGTTCGGCGTTTTTATAATTATTTACAATAACATATTTTCCTGTTTTGTAATCTCTCTCGTAGTTAGGAGCTTTGTCACGATAAGGATTTTCAGGGTCTAGTCCTGCAAAGGCTTCGGTGTATTGAGGTCCGTAAAACAATGGGTTGGAGCCGTATTGTTCGCGGTTGTAATACGCTAATACTTCTCGGGCATCCGAAGGTCTGTTTTCGTTAATAATGACATTGGCATTGGCGCGAATTGGCAACATTAACCAGGTTGAGAAACCAATTAGTATAAATAATATGCAAAGTATTAAGGTGTTGTAAGTTATTAAACCTTTGTTTTTGGTGTATTTTAATCCAAAATAAAAAGCAGCAATTAATGCTAAGGCAGCAAGTATGGTTCCTGAATCAAAAGGCATTCCAAGGCTGTTAACGGTAAAAACTTCTGTTTTGGCAAAAAAAGCCATGGTTAAAGGGAGTAGTAATTTGAAAATAAATAATAAAACAGATACAACTACTACATTGGCAATAATAAAGTTCTTAATGGTTATGGTTTTGTAATTTTTAAAATAATACAGAAACCCTATTGCCGGGATAGTTAATAATGCCATAAAGTGTACACCAAACGATAAACCGGTTACTAAACAGATAATTAGTAGCCATTTGTTGCCTCTTGGTTTATCCATGTCTTGCTCCCAACGCAATCCAAGCCAGAAAAGTAAAGCAATAAGCAGGGATGCCATGGCGTAAACTTCGGCTTCCACGGCGTTGTACCAAAAACTATCGGAAAAAGTATAAGCTAAAGCACCTACAAGTGAACTTCCCAGAATTGCAATGTCATTACTTTTGTTGGCTTCTTCATCCTTATTTACAATTTTTCTCAAAATCATGGTAGAAGACCAAAACATAAAAAGAATAGTAAAAGCACTGGAGAAAACAGAAGTCATGTTGACCATTAACGCAACATGTTGTGCACTGGCAGCAAACATTGCAAAAAAGGCGCCAATCATTTGGAATAAAGGAGCTCCCGGTGGGTGACCTACCTCTAGTTTTGCTGCTGTGGCTATATACTCCCCACAGTCCCAAAAGCTCATTGTAGGTTCAACAGTAAGAGAATAGGTTATTAATGCGATTCCAAAAGCAATCCATCCTATGATAGTATTCCATTTTTTGAAATTGAAAGACTCCTTGTTCATGTAGTAAAATTTAGTTAATTTTTTCGAGTTACAAAGAAAATGTTTTTTTACTTAAGGTTATAGGCATTAACAAAATTTTCTACAAAACAATTAGGTTTTTTAAGGTGTTGATTTTGAGGTAGATTTTGATTTTGTGAATTTTTTTTCGAAAAAATATCAAAAAAAATTTGCGTAAACTGAAAAACGTTGTAAATTTGCACTCGCAATAAAGCACTGCTGGTCTATGGTGTAATGGTAACACAACTGTTTTTGGTGCAGTCTTTCTAGGTTCGAGTCCTAGTAGACCAACATAAAAGTCCCGATTTTATCGGGACTTTTTTTATGCAATAAACTTTCGTTTTATATTTTTAATACTAAGAGTGGTTTGGAGGCGTGATTGGCTAAATCTTCACTGATGCTTCCGGTGAAAAAATGAGAAAGACCAGTTCTTCCGTGTGTGCAGAGGCTGATTAAATCGGCATTTATGTCTTTGGCAAAATGGATAATGCCTTTTTCTATGTTTACGTCATTGTAGATATTGAATGAGTAATTTTTTATTTCAAATTCGCTGATGAACTTTTTTGCAATTTTGTTGGCAATGGCTGTTGTTTTAAAGCTGTTTGGAGTACATACAGTTACCAGATTTAGTTTAGCGTCAAAAGAATTAGCGAAATCCAGGATTTTTTGAAACGGTTTTCTTATCTCTTCTGAAAAATCGGAAGCAAAAACAATGTTTTCAGGGTTGAAGTTGTTGATTTCTTCCTTAATAACAATTACAGGTGCTGGGGATAATCGGACTACTTTTTCGGTATTTGAGCCTAATATGAGTTCTTCGATTCCTGATACGCCATTGGAACCCATTACAACTAAGTCAATTTCTTCTTTATTGATGAAGGAAAGGATTCCGTGAGAGGCTTTTTCCAGCTGAATAAAATCAATTACGGTGAGTTCTTTAAGGTAGTTTTTTTCTTTAATGAACTGCATTTTTTCTTTTGCTTTTTGTAAAAACAGCATGATTTCCGGTATTGCAGCTCCGCCGGTTATAGCGTCATTCATTTGACTTGGAATTTCAAGCATGTGTAAAAGATGAATTTCGCAATTGTTCTTTCGGGCTATTTGAGCGGCTACTTTTAGAGCGTTTTCGGCTCGTGTTGAGAAATCGGTAGGGACAAGAATTCGTTTCATGGTTTTGTTCTTTGGAGGAGGTTAGGATTTGGTTTTTAAAGTAATAATAAAGGTAAGGAATAATTTTACAGCAATCAATTATTTTTGGTTTATAAAAATAAACACTATATTTGTGCCGTTATTTATTAAAATCTAGATAATGAGGGGACTAAATGTCCCCTCTTTTTATAAAAAATATGACATTTAAAGAGAAAGTAAATACGTTGTTAGTGGAGGCTCTTGAAGATAGACCTACGCTTTTTTTGATTGATTTAACTATTACTGAAGCATTTAAAGTTATGATAACCTTAGATGATGATAATGGTGTAATTTTGCAGGACTGTATTGATGTAAGTCGGGCAATAGAGAGTAAGCTGGATAGAGAAGAACAGGATTATTCTTTAGAAGTAGCTTCAGTAGGTGTGGGATCTCCGTTAAAAATGGTTCGTCAGTATGTGAAGAATATTGGCAGAACCCTGATTGTGACTACAAATACTGAAAAAATTGAAGCTGAATTAGTTGATGCTAATGAAGATTTCATAATTTTGTCTTGGAAAGCAAGAGAGCCTAAAAAAGTAGGAAAAGGAAAAGAAACAGTACAGAAAGAACAACAAATACCTTATACAGAAATTAAAGAGGCAGTTGTTACAGTAACATTTTAATTAAAGAATTCGCATGGAAAATTTAGCATTAATCGATTCATTTTCAGAGTTTAAAGATGATAAACTTATTGATCGTGTAACGCTTATGGCAATTTTAGAAGATGTATTTAGAAATGCATTGAAGAAAAAATACGGTTCAGATGATAATTTCGATATCATTATCAATCCTGATAAAGGAGATATGGAAATTTGGAGAAGAAGAGTAATTGTTGCTGATGAAGATTTAGATTTCGAAAATGAAGAGATTACTTTAACCGAGGCTAGAAAAATCGAAGCTGATTTTGAAATTGGAGAAGAAGTTTCTGAAGAGGTAAAATTGATTGATTTAGGAAGAAGAGCTATTTTGGCTTTGCGTCAAAATTTGATTTCTAAAATTCATGAACACGATAATACAAATCTTTATAAGCAATTTAAAGATTTAATAGGTGATATATACACCGCCGAAGTACACCATGTAAGACCAAGAGTTGTTATTCTTGTTGATGATGAAGGAAATGAAATTGTTTTGCCAAAAGAAAAACAAATTCCATCAGATTTTTTCCGTAAAGGAGATAACGTTCGCGGAATTATTGAAAGCGTTGAATTAAAAGGAAATAAACCTCAAATTATTATGTCCAGAACTTCTGAGAAGTTCTTGGAAAAATTATTTGAACAGGAAATTCCGGAAGTTTTTGACGGTTTAATCATGATCAAAAAAGTAGTGAGAATTCCGGGTGAAAAAGCAAAAGTAGCGGTGGATTCTTATGATGACAGAATTGACCCGGTAGGGGCTTGTGTGGGGATGAAAGGTTCTCGTATTCACGGAATTGTACGTGAGTTAGGTAATGAAAACATTGATGTTATTAATTATACTAATAATATTCAACTGTTTATTACAAGAGCATTGAGTCCTGCAAAGGTTTCTTCGATTAAAATCAATGAAGAAGCTAAAAGAGCTGAGGTATTCCTGAAATTAGAAGAGGTTTCAAAAGCAATTGGTAGAGGAGGACACAACATTAAATTAGCCGGTTTATTAACGGGTTATGAGTTGGATGTTATCAGAGAAGGAGATGTTGAAGGAACTACAGCAGATGAAGATGATGTTGAATTAACAGAGTTTTCAGATGAAATAGACGAGTGGATTATCGAAGAATTTGCAAAAATTGGATTAGATACTGCTAAAAGTATATTGAAACATGATGTAGAAGATTTAGTAAGAAGAACAGATTTAGAGGAGGAAACAATTCTGGATGTAATGAAAATATTGAAAGAAGAGTTCGATAGTTAGTTCTATACTTCTAAACAACACAACGAAATAGGTAATAATAAAAAGGTTATATGTCTGAAGAGAGAGTAATAAGAATAAACAAAGTTTTAAGGGAATTGAATATTTCTTTAGAAAGAGCTGTGGATTATCTTAAAGATAAAGGGATTGCGATAGAGTCCAATCCAAACACAAAAATTTCTAATGAAGTGTACGATGTCTTGTGCGGTCAGTTTGCGGGTGACAGAGGGAAAAAAGAGGCTTCTAAAGAAGTAAGCGAAGAGAAAAGGAAAGAAAAAGAAGCTTTACGTATTGAGCGTGATAGAGAGGCGGAAGATAAGCGTAAGCAAGAGGAAGAATTACAAAGACAGCAACAGGAAGTAATTAAGGCAAGAGCTGTAATTTCAGGTCCTGTTCAAGTTGGGAAAATTGATTTGAATCCTGCAAAACCTGCTGCTGCTCCTGTAGAGGAGAAAGTAGTAGCTCCTAAACCTGAAGTTGTAGAAGACAAACCGGCTCCTAAAACTAGTGCTCCAGAGAAAATAGAATCAGACAAAAAAGTAGAAAAACCTATCGTTGCCGAAGCTAGTAAGACTGTTGTTGAAAATGTAGCACCTAAGGAAGAACCTAAAAAAGAGGAGAAGCAAGTTGTTGCAGCGCCTCAGCCTAAAGAAGTAGCTAAGGTTGAAAAAGAGGTTGTAAAAACCGATGAAGCACCGGTTGAGGAGGCAATTGCTACGCAATATCAAAAACTTTCAGGAGCTAAATTAACTGGTCAGACTATTGATTTATCGCAATTCAATAAGCCTAAAAAGAAAAAAGAAGATCCTAAAATTACAGCAAATAAGCCGGGTACTCCTGGTGCTCCCGGAGCTAATGCAAATAAAAATAAGCGTAAGAGAATTGCGCCTAAACCAGGAACTCCTGCGGCTCCAAATACATCAAATGCTCCCAGAACTCCCGGGACTCCAAATCCAAATAAAATAACACCTAATACTGGTGGTGGATTTAATGCTAACAGAGGAGACAGAGGTGCCAGACCTGGATTTGTAAAAGGAAATCGTCCTGCTATTGTGGCTAAAGTTGAGCCAACAGAAGAGGAAGTTAAAAATCAAATTAGAGAGACTTTAGAGAAACTTCAGGGTAAAAAAGGAGGGAAATCTAAGGCTGCTAAATACAGAAGAGATAAAAGAGATACTCACCGTCAGAAATCAGATGATGAACAAAGAGCTTTAGACGAAGAAAGTAAAATTCTTAAAGTAACCGAGTTTGTAACTGTAGGTGAAATTGCTATCATGATGGATGTGCCAATTACTAAGGTTATTGGAACTTGTATGTCTCTTGGAATCATGGTTACCATGAACCAGCGTTTGGATGCAGAAACATTAACTATTGTTGCTGACGAATTTGGTTATGATGTTGAGTTTATTACTGTAGATATCGAAGAAGCTATCGAGGTAGTTGAAGATAAAGAAGAAGACTTAGTAAACAGAGCGCCTATTGTTACGGTAATGGGACACGTTGACCACGGTAAAACCTCTTTACTGGATTATATTCGTAAAGAAAATGTTATCGCTGGTGAGTCTGGAGGAATTACACAACACATCGGTGCTTACGGGGTGAAATTAGAGAATGGTCAAAAAATTGCATTCTTAGATACACCGGGTCACGAGGCGTTTACCGCGATGCGTGCACGTGGAGCGCAACTTACCGATATTGTTATTATCGTAATTGCTGCCGATGATGATATCATGCCGCAAACCAAAGAGGCTATCTCTCACGCTCAGGCGGCTGGGGTGCCAATTATATTTGCAATCAATAAAATAGATAAGCCAAACGCGAATCCGGATAAGATTAAGGAAAGGTTAGCAGGTATGAACTTGCTTATCGAAGAATGGGGAGGAAAAATCCAATCTCATGATATTTCTGCTAAGACAGGTCTTGGAGTAAAAGATCTTTTGGAGAAAGTATTGTTAGAGGCTGAAATTTTAGATTTAAAATCAAATCCTAATAAGTCAGCTCAGGGTGCTGTTGTTGAAGCTTACTTAGATAAAGGAAAAGGATATGTTTCTACTATTATGGTGCAACACGGAACTTTAAAAATTGGAGATTACCTGTTAGCAGGTAAACACCATGGTAAGGTCAAAGCAATGCACGATGAGCGTGGTAACATTGTTACTGTTGCAGGTCCGTCAACACCGGTATCTATTTTAGGTTTAGATGGAGCTCCTACAGCCGGAGATAAATTCAATGTTTTTGAAGACGAGAAAGAAGCAAAACAAATTGCTGCTAAACGTTCTCAATTAATGCGTGAGCAATCAGTACGTACACAACGTCATATTACTCTTGACGAAATTGGTCGTCGTATTGCGTTAGGTCAATTTAAAGAATTGAACGTAATCCTTAAAGGAGACGTGGATGGTTCTGTTGAGGCATTATCTGATTCGTTCTCTAAATTGTCAACTGAAGAAATTCAAATTAATATCATTCATAAAGGAGTTGGAGCAATTACTGAAACTGACGTTATGTTGGCTTCTGCATCAGATGCAATCATTATCGGATTTAACGTTCGTCCTGCCGGAAATGCAAGACAGCTTGCTGATAAAGAAGAAATTGATATCCGTTACTACTCAATCATCTACGCGGCTATTGACGACTTGAAAGATGCAATGGAAGGAATGCTTGCTCCGGAAATGAAAGAGGAAGTGTTAGGTACTGCAGAGATTAGAGAAATTTTCAAAATTTCTAAAGTAGGTTCTATTGCTGGATGTATGGTTACTGATGGTAAAATTACCCGTCAGGCAAAAATCAGAGTTATCAGAGCCGGAGTGGTAGTTCACGAAGGAGAATTGGTGGCCTTGAAACGTTTCAAAGACGATGTTAAAGAAGTTACCAAAGGTTACGATTGTGGTATCCAAATTAAAGGATTTAATGATATTGAAGAATACGATGTTATTGAAGCTTTCCACGAAGTAGCAATCAAGAAAAAATTGAAATAATATTTCAAATATAAATTTATAAGAAAATCCCGATTCGTCGGGATTTTTTGTATTTTTAGGGTTTTGGGAATGGTATTGGTATTGTTGTTAGTTATAATTATAAGTATAACGGAAAAGAACTCCAAGACGAGCTGGGGCTTAATATGACAGCAATGGACTTCCGTCAATATGATATGGCAATTGGTCGTTTTAATTCGATAGACGCTTTGTCTGAAATGAGTTTTTCAACCTCTCCTTTTGCTTTCGCCAGAAATAATCCAATTTTTTGGATGGATCCAAGCGGATTGCTTTCACAAGAATTTATAAATTCTCTCTGGAACAATAGTAACAATAGTAGCGGTAAAACAGTTTGGACCAATACAGGTGGTAGCTTTTACTCTGATAATATCGGTAACGGTAAAGCAGGAAGTGTAGATAATACTACAAATGAATTCACAGGTCATGATGCTTTAAGTGAAGTTACAATTACAAAAAATAATCGCGGTGACGCATCTTATTTAGGACAGCTACAATCTCACGTTTATAGTACAGGTAAATTTTATAGTAGCTGGAGAAGTCAACAAAGAGCAAAGAAATGGAGTGATTTAGGTCAAGGATTACAAGATATAGGAGATGGTATAGCTGTTGCCGGATACGCCTTGACAGCCACAGGAATTTTTGCAGAAGTTGGCGTGCCTCTTGCAGGTATTGGAAATACTATTTCTCTTAGTGGAACTGCTATATCAACAACAGTAGCTACAGTACAGGCATTTAACGGAAATGATCTTTCTAAAAATGGATTTAAAATTGCAAAAGCTGCTGCTGTTTACGGAGCTGGAAAGGTTGCGGAACATTATCTAAATAAAGTGCCAGGATTAGAACCCACTTTAAAGAATGTTGATGGAGAAGAAGTAATGAATTTAGGTAATAAAATTTTACAACAAAATGTAAGTCTTAAAATTATGGGAATAGATAGGTATATCGATGCAAAAACAGAAAAGGAATAAATTATGATACAGGATATTATTTTACCGTTATTAAGCATTATCATCGGCTTTTTTTATTCAAAATGGCTTTATAAAGTTAACAACGGTTTTTTTAGAAAAAATGTTGATTTGTTTTCTAATTCAAAAGATTTACAAGGTTGGTTTGCAGCTACACTGCTAATTATAGTTGGTCTTTTATTTCTCCTAAAAGGGATTTCAAATTATTTATAATGCACAATTATTAAGCATAAAAAACCTCGCAATTTGCGAGGTTTTCTGTTGTTATCTAACAGGATATTTATCAGGATCTTGTGAAGTATGAAATACAGCGTTTAAGAAAACAGTTTTACTGGGTTCATCCACAATAAAAAAGGAGATGTAAGGAAATTTGCCAAAAGGCAGAAATCGATAATTGTTATCGTGAAACTGGTAAAAAGGGTTTGTTTGTAGTGCTTTATATGTTTTTCTATAATCTTTCAAAAAATCAAGAGCTACTTTTTTACTGGCTTTGTAAATGTAATATTCAACGGCATCTTCAATGTTTTGGGAAGCAATGGGCGAAACAATAACTCCCACTCGTCCTCGTTTGTAAATAACTCTGGTGCTTGCCTGTGGCGAGTATCTACTTTAAATTAGAAAACAAATCGTAGCGTTTGCAACGCAGTTATATTAACAAGTTACTTTATGATGAATGTTTTTTTTTTTTTTTAATAAGCCACTACATTTTAATGTAAGCTTTTTGAGTTTTATTTGACAGTAATATCAATAAGTTTAAGCGAGTTTAATTTTCGACTTTTGATTTGATTTAACACATAAAAAAAAGAGTCTAATAAAGCAAAATGACGCTTTATTAGACTCTTTTTTTGTAACAAATAGTGTTAAAATTTTATTTTTTAGGCTTAATTAAAAAAGCGTTGGGATAGCTTTTTTTGATTTCGATTAAATTTCGTTCAGCTTCAATGCGGCTTTTAAAATTCCCTATCCAAACTTTGTAATTAGGTGTGTTGAACACGATAGTTCCGTCTAAATGGGTGAAATTTTGTTTGCAGTCGCTTAAGGTCTTTTTTGCTTTTTCGCTAACGCCACTAAAAACCTGAATTTTATATCGTTCATTTACAGCTATTGAGGAGTTGATTTTTCTTTTTTCGCTTAGCAGTTGTTCGAATTTAGGATTTTGCTGAATGTTAATTTTTGTTTCCTGAGCGGATACTTTTAGGCTTAAAATACTTAGATAGGCAATGTAGAAAATGCTGTTTTGAATAGTTAAAATTCTCATAACGTGAAGATTTTTAAGTAAAATTACTAATTATATACTTAATGTGAAATAAAAAACTTATTTAGAATTGATATAAATTGTTGTTTGGGTTGTTTTAGGGTTTTGAGAATAGTTCTTAAGTCGTATTTTTGTGGCTGTTTAAAATAAAGGGACGTTTTTATATGAAATTGTTGTATAAAAAATTGTGCCAATTTTTAGTAGATAATCATTATACTTTATGAAAAAGGTGGGTAACCATAATTCGAACTCAAGGAAAATGTTTTTAAGTTTAGCGATGATGCTGGCTTTTTCCTTCTCTTCATTTGCGCAAGATGCTGCTCCTGCAGCTCCAACCGAGGCTGCTCCTGCAGCTGCTACTGCCGGTGGTGATCCGGTAAAAGGTAAGGCGCTTTTTAATTCTAATTGTGCTGCTTGTCATAAGCTTGATGCTAAGTCAACAGGGCCTGCTTTGAGAGGGGTTGCTGATAAACATGATGCAGAATGGCTTTACAAGTGGATTCATAACAGTTCTGACATGATTAAGTCAGGTGATGCTGCTGCGGTTAAGTTGTTTGAAGAAAACAATAAGGCAGTAATGACATCTTTCCCTCAGTTGTCTAATGAGGATATTGATAATATTATAGCATATACTTCTGAACCAAAAGCTGAGCCTGCTGCGGGTGCTGCTACAGGCGCTGCAACTCCTCCGGGAACTGATGTTAGTGGAGGTAACTCTAATAATATGATATTAGGAGTACTTGCGTTGGTTTTAGTGGTTTTAGTAGTGATGTTGTTTATGGTAAACAATGTCTTGAGAAAAGTTGCTAAAGCAAATGGAATTGAAGTAGCTGCTAAGGCTGAAAGTACTCCAATATGGAAGGCTTTTGTTAAAAATCAATTTTTAGTATTGGTTTCTTGTATTTTCTTGTTACTTGCTAGTGGTTATTTTGTGTATGGTTATTTCATGCAGGTAGGTGTTGATCAAGATTATGCTCCGATTCAGCCAATACATTATTCTCATAAAATTCACGCTGGTGATAATGAGATTAACTGTAAATATTGTCACTCTGCTGCCAGAGTAAGTAAAAATGCTGGTATCCCTTCTTTAAATGTTTGTATGAACTGTCATAAGAATATTTCAGAAGTTGCTGAAACTACCGCTACTCCGGAATACAGCAAAGCTTTCTATGATGCTCAAATTCAAAAATTATACGATGCTGTAGGTTGGGATAAAACAACTCAGTCTTATACTGGAAAAACACAGCCGGTTAAATGGGTTCGTATCCATAATTTACCTGATTTTGTTTATTTCAATCACTCACAACACGTAACTGTTGGTGGAATTGAATGTCAAACATGTCACGGTCCTGTTGAGACTTATGAAATTCAAAAACAATTTGCTCCATTAACTATGGGTTGGTGTATTGATTGCCACAGAAAAACTGATGTTAAAATGGAAGGAAATGGGTATTATACTAAGATACATGAAGAACTTTCTAAGAAATATGGTGTGGATAAATTGACTGAAGCACAAATGGGAGGTTTAGAATGTGGAAAATGCCACTATTAATCAAATTATTAAGATTTTAATATATATATACAATGTCATCAAACAAAAAATACTGGAAAAGTGTTGAGGAACTAGAAAATGGTTCTATTGTTGAGGCGCTTAGAAATAACGAGTTTGTCGAAGAAATTCCTACGGATGAATTTTTAGGGAATGCTGATGCAATGGCATCATCTTCAACATCAAGACGTGATTTTCTAAAGTACGTTGGGTTCAGTACTGCAGCAGCTACACTTGCAGCATGCGAAGGCCCTGTGAACAAGTCGATTCCTTATGTATTACAACCGGAGCAAATCATTCCCGGAGTAGCAGATTATTATGCAACTTCTGTTTTTGATGGTTTTGATTTTGCAAATCTACTTGTTAAAACACGTGAAGGGCGTCCTATTAAAATAGATAATAATACTATTTCGGGAGCTAAATTTGCTGCAAATGCCAGAATTCATGCCTCAATATTGTCATTGTATGATAATATGCGTTTGAAAGAACCAAAAGTTGAAGGTAAAGATTCAGCTTGGTCTGTAGTAGATTCAAAAATTAAATCAAGCATTGCTGAAGCGAAAGCTAAAGGTGGTCAGGTGGTTTTCTTAACAAACACTTTAGCGAGTCCTTCGACAGAAAAATTAATTGCTGATTTTATTGGTTCAAATCCAAATGCAAAACATGTAATTTATGATGCTGTTTCTTCTTCTGAAGCTTTAGATGCTTTTGAAGCTGTTTATGGAGAAAGAGCTTTAGTAGATTATGATTTCTCAAAAGCATCTCTTATTGTTTCTGTAGGAGCTGATTTCTTAGGAGATTGGCAAGGTGGAGGATTTGATGCTGGATATGCACAAGGCAGAATTCCTAAAAACGGAAAAATGTCTCGTCATTTCCAATTAGAAGCTAATATGACTTTGTCTGGTGCTGCTGCTGATAAGCGTTTGCCTATTTCAGTTGCTAATCAAAAGCAAGCATTAGTACTTATATATAATATCATTACAGGCTCTTCTGTAGCGGTTAACTTATCACCGGAAATTAAAGCTGAAGTTACTAAGGCTGCTCAGCAATTAAAAGCTGCGGGTTCTAAAGGACTTTTAGTATCAGGTATTCAGGATAAAAATGCACAATTATTAGTCTTGGCTATCAATCAGGTTTTAGCTAGTGAAGCTTTCTCTACTGTTGGTGCAAGACAAATAAGAAAAGGTTCTGATGCACAAGTGGCTCAGTTAATCAATGATATGAAAGCGGGAAGTGTTCATACTTTGATTATGAGTGGGGTGAACCCGGTTTATACTTTGGCTGATTCAGCTTCTTTTGTTGAGGGTCTTAAAAAAGTAAAAACTTCTGTTGCTTTATCTATTAAAGAGGATGAAACTGCTGCTATTGCAACTATTGCTGCTCCGGTTCCTCATTACTTAGAGGCTTGGGGAGATTTAGTTCTAACTAAAGGAACTTATAGTTTAACACAGCCAACTATCCGTCCATTATTTAAAACAAAACAGTTTCAGGATGTTTTGATGTTTATTAATGGTCTTAGCGGAACTTACTACGATTATTTAAAAGCTTATTCTGCATCATTTATTGCAGGTTCAACTTGGAATAAAGTATTGCATGATGGTGTTTTTGTCGGAGCTCCTGTTGCTTTGTCAGGTGGTACGGCTGATTATGCCGGTGCTGCTGCTGAATTAGCAAAATCAAAAGCTGCTAACGGATTAGAATTAGTTTTATATACTAAAACGGGTATGGGTGATGGTCAACAGGCTAACAACCCATGGTTACAAGAGTTCCCGGATCCAATTACAAGAGTATCTTGGGATAACTATGTTACAGTTTCTAATGCTGATGCAAAAACATTAGGTTTGTCTAATGAGATAGTTGCTAATGGTGGATTGAACGGTAGTTATGCTACAATTACAACTGCTGATGGGGCTAAATTAGAAAATGTACCAGTTATTGTTCAACCAGGTCAGGCTGTTGGAACAGTAGGTTTAGCTTTAGGATATGGTCGTAAAGCGGCTTTGAAAGAAGAAATGCAGGTAGGTTTAAATGCTTACGCTTTATATAAAGGTTTTAATGATGTTCAATCAGTTGAATTAGTTAAATCTGCCGGAGAACATGAGTTTGCTTGTGTTCAAGGTCAAAAAACTTTAATGGGTAGAGGAGATATTATTAAAGAGACTTCTTTAGAGATTTTCAATACTAAAGATTCTAAAATCTGGAACGAAACTCCAAAAGTATCATTAGATCACAAAGAAGTAGAAGCTACTTCTGTTGATTTGTGGGAATCTTTTGATCGTTCTGTAGGTCATCACTTTAACCTATCTATCGATTTAAATGCTTGTACAGGTTGTGGAGCTTGTGTGATTGCTTGTCATGCTGAAAACAATGTGCCTGTTGTAGGTAAATCAGAGGTAAGAAGAAGCCGCGATATGCACTGGTTGCGTATTGACAGATATTATTCTTCTGAAGAAACTTTCGTAGGAGATAACGAAAGAAAAGAAGGAATTGCAGGTTTATCTAGTTCACTTTCTACTTTCAATGAAATGGAAAAAGCTTCAGATAATCCACAGGTTGCTTTCCAACCGGTAATGTGTCAACACTGTAACCACGCACCTTGTGAAACAGTTTGTCCAGTTGCTGCAACTTCTCACGGTCGTCAAGGTCAAAATCACATGGCTTATAACAGATGTGTTGGTACTCGTTACTGTGCTAACAACTGTCCTTATAAAGTACGTCGTTTTAACTGGTTCTTGTACAACAAAAACAGTGAGTTTGATTACCATATGAATGATGATTTAGGACGTATGGTATTGAATCCTGATGTTAATGTTCGTTCTCGTGGTGTTATGGAGAAATGTTCTATGTGTATCCAAATGACACAAGCCACTATCTTAAATGCTAAGAAAGAAGGTAGAGAAGTAGTTGATGGTGAATTCCAAACGGCTTGTTCTGCAGCTTGTTCTTCCGGAGCAATGATATTTGGAGATGTTAATGATAAAGCAAGTAAGGTTGCTAAATTAGCTGCTGATGAAAGATCATACCACTTGTTAGAGCATGTTGGAACAAAGCCAAATGTGGTTTATCACGTAAAAGTTAGAAACACTTAAGAAATAAATTTAAAATCAATATAAAGGAATATGTCTCATATATACGACTCTAGTATTAGAAAGCCTTTAGTTATAGGTGATAAATCTTATCACGATGTAACAGTAGATGTGGCAGCGCCTGTCGAAGGTTTGGCTAATAAACATTGGTGGATTGTATTTTCAATCGCTTTAGCAGCCTTTCTTTGGGGAATAGGATGTATAGTTTATACGATATCTACAGGTATTGGAACATGGGGATTAAATAAAACAGTTGGATGGGCTTGGGATATCACTAACTTCGTTTGGTGGGTAGGTATTGGACACGCTGGTACACTTATCTCTGCAGTATTATTGTTGTTCCGTCAAAGATGGAGAATGGCAATTAACCGTTCAGCAGAGGCGATGACAATTTTCTCGGTTGTACAAGCAGGTTTGTTCCCGATTATTCACATGGGACGTCCTTGGTTAGCTTACTGGGTATTACCTATACCAAATCAATTTGGATCTTTATGGGTTAACTTTAACTCGCCATTACTTTGGGACGTATTTGCAATCTCTACCTATTTATCAGTATCATTAGTTTTCTGGTGGACTGGTTTATTGCCTGACTTTGCAATGCTTAGAGATAGAGCTGTTACTCCATTTAATAAAAGAGTATATTCAATCTTGAGTTTCGGATGGAGTGGTAGAGTAAAAGATTGGCAACGTTTTGAAGAAGTATCTTTGGTACTTGCCGGTTTAGCAACTCCTCTTGTACTTTCTGTACACACCATTGTATCTATGGACTTTGCTACTTCGGTAATTCCGGGATGGCATACTACAATTTTCCCTCCTTACTTCGTTGCAGGAGCGGTATTCTCAGGATTTGCGATGGTTAACACCTTGCTTATCATTATGAGAAAAGTTTCTAACCTTGAAGCTTATATTACTTTACAACACATCGAGTTGATGAACATTATCATTATGATTACCGGTTCTATCGTAGGTGTGGCTTATATTACTGAGTTATTTGTTGCTTGGTATTCAGGAGTAGAGTATGAGCAATATGCGTTCTTGAACAGAGCTACCGGACCTTACTGGTGGGCATATTGGGCGATGATGACTTGTAATGTTTTCTCTCCACAATTTATGTGGTTTAAAAAGTTAAGAACAAGTATCATGTTTTCATTTGTAATTTCGATTGTTGTAAACATAGGAATGTGGTTTGAGCGTTTTGTAATCATTGTAACTTCTTTACATAGAGATTATTTACCGTCTTCTTGGACAATGTTCTCTCCAACATTTGTAGATATTGGAATTTTCATTGGAACAATAGGTTTCTTCTTTGTGTTGTTTTTATTGTATTCAAGAACTTTCCCTGTAATTGCACAGGCAGAGGTTAAAACAATCCTTAAAGCAACAGGAGATAATTACATTAGAGAAAGAGAAGCAAATAAAGATTCACACCATGAGTAGTAGTAAAGTAATATACGCCATTTATAATGACGATGATGTATTGATGAATGCGGTTAAGAAAACCAGAGCAGCTCATCATCATATTGAAGATGTTTTTTCTCCATTCCCTGTTCATGGTTTGGATAAAGCTATGGGAATAGCACCTACTAGATTAGCAATTTGTGCATTCTTATATGGATGTGTTGGTATTTCTGTTGCCACTTTCATGATGAGTTATATTATGATTCATGACTGGCCACAAGACATTGGAGGAAAACCTAGTTTTAGTTATATCCAAAATATGCCATCTTTTGTGCCAATTATGTTTGAGATGACTGTATTTTTTGCAGCTCACTTAATGGTTATTACTTTTTATATGAGAAGTAGATTGTGGCCTTTTAAAGAAGCTGAAAATCCTGATGTAAGAACTACTGATGATCATTTCTTAATGGAAGTAGCTATTAAAGACAATGAGGAAGAATTAGTTTCTTTTTTCAAAAGTACAGGTGCTGTAGAAGTTAAAGTAATAGAAAAGAATTAATTTAGATATGAAAAGGGTATATAAAATAACACTATTGTTAGGCATAACTATTTTAGTAGCTTCATGTCATAATGATAAAGAGCCGAATTATCAGTATTTTCCAAATATGTATGAGTCAGTAGGCTATGAAACTTATTCAGAATCTAAAGCTTTTCCTGATGGTAAAGAAGGTTTACTTCCTGCTGAAGGAAGTATTAACAGAGGTTTTGAACCTTATGAGTATCCAAATACTACGGAAGGTTATGAATTAGCTAAAGCAAATTTAAAATCACCATTGGATTCATTAGATAGAAATTCTGATAAAGGAAAAGAACTTTTCGATATCTATTGTATTAGTTGTCATGGTGCAACTGGTAATGGTAAAGGAAAATTAGTTGAGAGAGAGAAATTCCTGGGAGTACCTAGTTATGCTGACAGAGAAATTACTGAAGGAAGTATATTTCACGTTCAGACTTATGGTTTAAATTCAATGGGTTCTCATGCCAATCAATTAAGTGTTCATGAACGTTGGTTAATTGCTGACTATGTTCTTAAACTTAAAAGCCAATTATAATTGTTGAACAAACTGATCGTAATAGATATGTACACATTTTCAAGTAAATTAAAAACTTTTTCTATCATCTTAATGGCCGTTGGTATATTAGGAATAGCTTATGGTTTTTTAAACGCACCAAAAGATATTCATGAAGTTGAGAAAATACTCGCTGCTGAATCTCACGGTGGTCACGGAGAAGCACATCATGAAGAAGCTAAAGCAGGAGGTGCTCACGCAGCAGCCCATGGAGGAGAAGCTCACGCAGCTGTTTCTCATCATGCTAAAGCTGATGAAGCTAAAGAAGCATCAGAACACGAAGAACATTTGACTCATGTTTTGCACCAATTGCAAAATAAGCCTTGGGCAGCCTTATATGTTGCTTGTATTTTCTTTATGCTTGTTGCTATGGGAACTTTAGTGTTTTATGCAATTCAACAAGTAGCACAGGCTGGATGGTCTCCGGTTTTGTTCAGAGTTATGCAAGGTATTACAGCTTACTTACCTTATGGTTCTGTAATATTCTTTGTAATATTAGTTTTATCTGGTCTTCACTTTAATCACTTATTCACTTGGTTAGCTGATGGAGTAACTGATCCTAAAAGTGCTAATTATGACGAATTGATTGCTGGAAAATCAGGTTATTTAAACTTTGGTTTCTGGATTGTAAGAGCAGCAATTTTCTTGTTGGGTTGGAATTTATACCGTCATTATTCTCAAAAGAACTGTTTGGCTCAAGATGAGGCTAATGATAATTCTTTCTACAAAAAGAACTTTAAATTATCAGCAGGATTCTTAGTGTTTTTTATCGTTTCTGAGTCTATTATGTCTTGGGATTGGATTATGTCATTTGATCCACACTGGTTTTCTACATTGTTTGGATGGTATGTATTTGCAAGTTTCTTTGTAAGTGGAATTACTATGATTGCTATGGTGACTGTTTACTTAAAATCAAGAGGTTACTTAGAATATGTAAACACAAGTCATATTCATGATTTAGCTAAGTTCATGTTTGGTATCAGTATCTTTTGGACTTACTTATGGTTCTCTCAATTTATGTTGATTTGGTATGCTAACATTCCTGAGGAGATTACTTATTTTGTAACTAGAATTAACTTATACAATCTTCCATTCTTTGGAGCTGTTGTTATGAACTTTGTTTTCCCGATATTGATTCTTATCAATACTGATTTCAAAAGAATTACTTGGGTAATTGTTATGGCTGGTATTGTTATTTTAGCAGGTCACTATATTGATTTCTTTAATATGATTATGCCTGGTACTGTAGGAGATCAATGGTTTATTGGTGTTCCTGAAATCTCATCAGTTCTTTTCTTCCTTGGGTTGTTTATTTTTACTGTATTTACAGCATTAACTAAAACTCCTTTATTAGCAAAAAGAAATCCTTATATCGAAGAAAGTAAACATTTCCATTATTAATTTTTAAAGAGATAAACAGATGACAAGTTTGTTGGTAATTATAGTTTTAGTTTTATTAGCTGTTGCTTTATGGCAATTGACTAAAATATTTGACCTTACTCAAGTGGGTTCTTCTTCAGATAGTTCTCAGGTAGCTAATGATAAAGACAATAATATTCAAGGATATTTGATGTTTGGTTTTTTAGCATTCTTATATGTATTTACTATATATGGTTTGCTTACTTGGGGTAATTTACCTCTTCATACTCCTGCTTCTGAGCACGGAACAGAAGTTGACAGATTAATGAATATTACTTGGGTTTTAATTTTTGTTGTTCAGGCAATTACTCAGTTATTATTACACTACTTTGCTTTTAAATACAAAGGTAAAAAAGATCAAAAGGCTTTATATTTTGCTGATAACAATAAGTTAGAAGCTTTATGGAGTATCATTCCTGCAGTTACATTAGCCGGTTTAATTCTTTACGGATTATATGCTTGGACTAATATTATGTTTGTTGATGAAGATGAGGATACTATTGTAATCGAATTATACGCTCAACAATTTAAATGGACTGCCAGATTAGCTGGAGAAGATAACGTTCTTGGGAAAGCTAATGTTAGATATATTGAAGGTGTAAATACTTTAGGAGTTGATTTAGCTGATCCTAATGCACAGGATGATATTGTTGTAACTGAATTACACATTCCAAAAGGTAAAAAAGTACAATTCAAATTCCGTTCTCAGGATGTTTTACACTCAGCTTATTTTCCTCATTTTAGAGCACAAATGAACTGTGTACCTGGTATGGTTACTGAATTTGCTTTTACTCCTACTTACACAACTGCTGAGTATAGAGAATTGCCTTATATGATTGAAAAAGTAGCTCATATCAATGAGTTAAGAGCTAAGCAAAGCCTTGATTTAATTGCTAAAGGTCAGCCTGGTTTAGATCCTTATACTTTTGATTATTTGTTGCTTTGTAATAAAATTTGTGGTTCTTCTCACTATAATATGCAAATGAAGGTTGTGGTTGATACACCTGAAGATTACAAAAAATGGTTAGCAGATAAAACTACTTTAGTTAATGAGGTGAAAGCTTCATTAGAAAAACCTGCTGATGACGCATCAGGAGAAGCTAAAAGCAATGATACACTAGCAGCTGCTAATGAAGTTGCTGTTAAATAATTTATTAAGAAAATTTAAAGTTTAATATATGTCAGCAGAAGGTCACGATCACGCTCACGATCACGAACACGAACACCACCATAAAGAGACATTCATTACTAAATACATTTTTAGTATTGATCACAAAATGATTGCTAAGCAATACCTTATTACAGGTATTATTATGGGAGTTATTGGTATTAGTATGTCTTTGCTTTTTAGAATGCAATTAGCATGGCCAGAAGAGTCTTTTAAAATTTTTAATGTTTTATTAGGTGATAAATTTGCTCCTGAAGGTGTAATGGCTAATGATGTTTATCTTGCCTTAGTTACAATACACGGTACCATCATGGTATTCTTTGTATTGACAGCCGGATTGAGTGGTACGTTTAGTAACTTGCTTATTCCGCTTCAAATTGGTGCAAGAGATATGGCATCCGGATTTATGAATATGATTTCTTACTGGTTGTTCTTCTTATCAGCAGTAGTGATGTTAAGTTCATTATTTGTAGAAGCTGGTCCTGCATCAGCAGGTTGGACAATCTATCCGCCTTTAAGTGCTTTACCACAGGCAATTCCTGGATCAGGTGCTGGTATGACTCTTTGGTTAGTATCGATGGCTTTATTCATTGCTTCTTCTTTGATGGGATCTTTAAATTACATCGTAACTGTAATCAACTTAAGAACTAAAGGAATGTCTATGACAAGACTTCCTCTTACTATCTGGACATTCTTCGTGACAGCAATTATTGGTGTTATTTCGTTCCCGGTATTATTGTCTGCAGCTTTATTGTTGATTTTCGATAGAAGTTTTGGTACTTCATTCTTCTTATCCGATATTTATATTGCTGGTGAAGTTTTACATTACCAAGGTGGTTCTCCTGTATTGTTCGAACACTTATTCTGGTTCCTAGGTCACCCTGAGGTTTATATCGTAATCTTGCCTGCAATGGGTCTTGTATCTGAAATTATGGCGACCAACTCTCGTAAACCAATCTTTGGTTACAGAGCGATGATTATGTCAGTTCTTGCAATTGCATTTTTATCTACAATTGTATGGGGTCACCACATGTTTATCTCAGGTATGAATCCTTTCTTAGGTTCTGTATTTACATTTACTACTTTATTAATTGCAATTCCATCTGCTGTAAAAGCGTTCAACTGGATTACAACTTTGTGGAAAGGTAACTTACAATTAAACCCTGCTATGTTGTTCTCAATCGGGATGGTTTCAACTTTCATCACAGGAGGTTTAACAGGAATCATTTTAGGAGATAGTACATTAGATATTAACGTTCACGATACTTACTTTGTAATTGCTCACTTTCACTTAGTAATGGGTATCTCTGCACTTTACGGAATGTTTGCCGGTATTTACCACTGGTTCCCTAAAATGTATGGTAGAATGTTAAATAAAAATTTAGGTTACGTTCACTTTTGGATTACTGCAGTTTGTGCTTATGGAGTTTTCTTTCCAATGCACTTTATTGGATTAGCAGGTTTACCAAGACGTTACTATACAAACACTAACTTCCCGTTATTTGACGATTTGCAAAATGTTAATGTATTAATTACAACATTTGCATTAGTTGGTGGAGCTTTCCAATTAGTATTCTTGTACAACTTCTTTAGCAGTATCTTCTACGGTAAAAAAGCAGAGCAAAATCCATGGAAATCTACTACATTAGAATGGACTACTCCGGTAGAACACATTCACGGTAACTGGCCAGGAGAAATTCCTGAAGTTCATAGATGGGCTTACGATTACAGTAACCCGGAACACGAAGAAGATTTTGTTCCTCAAACGGTTCCAATGAAACCAGGTGAATCAGTTTTACACCACTAAATATTATAAAGACCTTCTGAAAAGAGGGTCTTTTTTTTGTTAATCAAAAAAAGTAATTCCCAATATTTTAAATCCCAATGATGTATAGTCTTGTATTGGGATTTGGAATTTTAATTTGGAATTTAACTGTTTTAGAAACTGATTACTTTGTCTATCTTTGTTACATGAATGAAAATTTAGACCCAACAAACAAACGCTTTAATTCAGAAGAACTTGATCTTGAAAAAAGATTAAGACCTCTTACTTTTGATGATTTTGCAGGACAAGATCAGGTTTTGGAAAATCTTAAAGTTTTTGTTGCAGCTGCAAATCAACGAAATGAAGCCTTAGATCATGCTTTGTTCCATGGACCTCCGGGACTTGGGAAAACAACATTGGCAAATATTTTAGCTAATGAATTGGGTGTAGGAATCAAAATAACTTCGGGTCCTGTGCTGGATAAACCGGGCGATTTAGCTGGTTTGTTGACTAATCTCGAAGAAAGAGATGTTTTGTTTATTGATGAAATCCATCGTTTGAGTCCTGTAGTGGAAGAATATTTGTATTCGGCTATGGAGGATTTTAAGATTGATATTATGATAGAATCCGGGCCTAATGCGAGAACGGTTCAAATCAATTTAAATCCATTTACCCTAATTGGTGCTACAACCCGTTCAGGACTTTTAACAGCGCCTATGCGAGCTCGTTTTGGTATTTCTTCCAGATTGCAATATTATACAGTTGAATTGTTGACTACCATTGTGCAAAGAAGTGCTTCCATTTTAAAAATGCCTATTTCTATGGAAGCCGCTATAGAAATTGCTGGAAGAAGCAGAGGAACACCAAGGATTGCAAATGCTTTGTTGAGAAGAGTTCGTGATTTTGCTCAAATAAAAGGAAACGGAACTATTGATATTGAAATTTCAAAATATGCCTTAAAAGCACTACATGTTGATGCTCATGGTTTGGACGAAATGGATAATAAAATACTGAATACCATAATTGATAAATTCAAAGGTGGGCCTGTAGGATTGAGTACTTTGGCAACTGCAGTTTCCGAAAGTAGTGAAACTATCGAAGAAGTTTACGAGCCTTTTTTAATTCAGGAAGGTTTTATTATGCGTACTCCACGCGGACGTGAAGTTACCGAGAAAGCCTATAAACATTTAGGAAAAGTTAGAACTAATATTCAGGGAGGATTATTTTAGGGGGGAAGAGGGAAGTAGGGAGTTGGAAGTAATCCACAATTAAGAAACTCCTCTTTTAAACTTCTAACTCCCTACTACCAACAAAAAATATAAAATCATGAGTTTTAAATTCGAAAAATTAATTATCTGGCAGAAATCTATGGATTTTGGAGAAGAGATTAATTTTGTTATAAAAGACTTCCCTAAGCATGAAATGTATAATCTTTCGTCTCAAATGTTAAGAGCTTCAGATTCTATAGCTTTAAATATTTCAG
Organism: Flavobacterium commune; assembly: GCF_001857965.1. Lineage (NCBI taxonomy): Bacteria > Pseudomonadati > Bacteroidota > Flavobacteriia > Flavobacteriales > Flavobacteriaceae > Flavobacterium > Flavobacterium commune. The sequence goes on from NZ_CP017774.1 coordinate 2,049,950, forward strand.
AAGGGGCTATTGAACAGTCGAATCCCGAATTTAGTAGGTTTTTAGGTTATTCTGTTCGATCCTTAGCTGAAGTTGTTACTTGTTTGTATAAAGCAAAAAGAAGAGGTTATATTAGCAATGAAGTTTTTGATAAATTATATAACGATTCGTTTAATTTGATGAATATGACTATTGCTTTTAAAACGAAATTGAAATAATAATAATGGCTTCTTCCAACTCCCAGCTTCAGGCTTCCCGCTATACATCATTCATCAAATCCGAAGCCAAACGCCTCGGATTTTTGTCTTGTGGAATATCTAAAGCGGGTTTTCTGGAAGAAGAAGCGCCTCGATTAGAAAATTGGTTGAATAAAAACCTCAATGGGAAGATGAGCTATATGGAGAATAATTTTGACAAGCGACTCAATCCTACTTTATTGGTTGATGATGCTAAAAGTGTAGTGTCACTTTTATTGAATTATTATCCCGAAAAAGAACAAGTTCAGGATTCGTATAAGATTTCTAAATATGCTTACGGAAAGGATTACCATTTTGTTATAAAGGAAAAATTAAAAGAATTACTTTTCTCCATTCAAGAAAATATTGGAGAAGTTTCAGGTCGTGTTTTTGTTGATTCTGCGCCAGTTTTAGACAAGGCTTGGGCTGCCAAAAGTGGTTTGGGATGGATAGGGAAAAACAGTAATCTATTGACCCAAAAAGTAGGTTCTTTTTATTTTATAGCTGAATTAATTATAGATTTGGATTTGGAATATGATCATCCTACAACTGATCATTGCGGAAGTTGTACTGCCTGTATTGATGCTTGCCCCACGCAGGCTATTATTGCTCCTTATGTTGTTGATGGGAGCAAATGTATTTCGTACTTTACAATTGAATTAAAAGAAAATATTCCTTTGGAAATGAAAGGATATTTTGATGATTGGGTATTTGGATGTGATACCTGTCAGGATGTTTGTCCGTGGAACCGATTTTCTAAAAGTCATAACGAACCTTTGTTTAATCCCAATCCGGCTCTGCTCTCGATGACCAAAAAAGATTGGGAAGAAATGACCGAAGAAACCTTTAAAATTGTTTTTAAAGAATCGGCTGTTAAGCGAACTAAGTTTCAGGGATTGAGTAGAAATGTTAATTTTTTGAAGAAATGAGAAAATTAGTGCCTAAATTTTAAATTATTTATGAGCTGTTTTTCGGCGATTTTTTTTAAATTTATTATTCTAAAATATTTTCAATATGACTGTAAATCAAATATTAAGCACGAAAGGGGATACTGTGTATTCAATTGTTTCGACTATTAGCGTTTATGATGCTGTTAAGATAATGGGTGAGAAAAACATAGGTGCAATACTCGTTATTGAAGATGATTTGTTAAAAGGTATTTTGTCTGAGAGAGATTATGCGCGAAAGATTGTTCTTAAAGGAAAATCTTCCAAGAGTACTTTGGTTCAGGAAATAATGGTAAGTAAAGTGATTACTGTTAAGCCTACAGATGATTTAGATTATTGTATGGAATTGATGAGTTCTAATAAGATACGACATCTTCCTGTGGTGGATGAAAATAAAGTTATAGGACTGATTTCTATTGGGGATGTTGTAAAAGTGATAATTGAAAAACAAAAAGAAACAATTCACTTATTGGATTCTTATATTAATGGAGGTCAGGTTTAGTTTTAAATTTTGCAAATAAAGATGTTTTAGCCACAATTTTGTGGCTTTTTTTATGTTATCAATCTTTAGTTTTTTACAAAAGAATTATGAAAATGTTAACTTTTTACGTCAAGACTTCTATCTTTGTATATAAGATAAAACTGCCATAACTGTTAAAGGTGAAAAGCAGTTAATTAGTGAGCGAAATTTAAAAATATATTTTACAAAAAAATACCGGATGATTGCACATTTACAGGGGAAGTTAGTAGAAAAATCGCCTACACAAATTGTTATCGATTGTGGAGGAGTTGGTTATGAGGTTCATATATCATTACATACTTATTCCTTGCTTCCTGTTTCTGATTTTATAAAAGTGTTTACCCATCTTCAAATCAAAGAAGATGCGCATACTATATTTGGTTTTGTAGAGAAATCAGAAAGAGAAATTTTTAAATTATTGATTTCGGTCTCGGGTATAGGTGCAGGTATTGCAAGAACCATGTTGTCGTCATTAGATCCAAAACAAATTATCAATGCAATAGCATCCGGTGATGTTAGTACCGTTCAGTCTATAAAAGGAATTGGAAGTAAAACAGCACAGAGGGTAATCTTAGATTTAAAAGATAAGGTGTTGAAATTGTATGATTTGGATAAAGTTTCGGTTGTACAAAGCAATACAAGCAGAGATGAAGCGTTATCTGCATTAGAGGTTTTAGGATTTGTTAGAAAATCTTCAGAAAAGCTTATCGATAAAATAATAAAGGAGAATCCGGAGGCATCTGTAGAATCGATTATCAAACAAGCATTAAAAAGCTTATAAGACACAGCAAAAACCAATTGTATGTATAAAATCTGTATTTTTTTGGCGGTTTTATTGTGTGGTTTTGTATCACTAGCTCAAGTAAATGAACCAGTTCAGGATACAACAAAAAGAGGATATTCCTTGGGTAAGATTGAAATTAAAGACCCTAAGAGTATCCTTTCGGCATATACTTATGATCCTAAAACCGATCGTTATATTTATACCAGCTCAGTTAATGGATTTTCAATTAAATATCCTTTAATCTTAACACCTAAAGAATACGAGAATTTAGTTTTGAAAGAATCGATGAAGGATTATTTCAAAAAGAAATCGGATGCTATTGATGGGAAAAAGGAGGGAAGTGAAGAAGCGAAAAAAGATTTATTACCTCGCTATTATGTGAAATCGGGATTGTTTGAATCTATTTTTGGGAGTAATACCATCGATGTAAAACCTACAGGTTCTGTAGAAATGGATATGGGAGTGCGTTTTACCAGACAGGATAATCCTTCGTTTTCACCCAGAAACAGGTCTAATTTAGCTTTTGATTTTGATCAGAGGATTAGTATGAGTTTGATGGGGAAAGTAGGAACCAGACTGAATGTAAATGCTAATTATGATACCCAATCTACTTTTGCTTTTCAAAACTTATTGAAATTAGAATATGCTCCAACTGAAGATGATATTATCCAGAAAATTGAAGTTGGAAATGTGAGTATGCCGCTAAATAGTTCTTTAATTAGAGGTGCTCAGAGTTTGTTTGGGGTCAAAGCCCAATTGCAATTTGGTAAAACCATGGTTACGGGGGTGTATTCTGAACAAAAATCACAAACAAAAACAGTGGTTTCTCAGAATGGAGGAACCGTTCAGGATTTTGATATTTTTGCTTTGGATTATGACAATGACAGGCACTTTTTTCTTTCGCAATATTTTAGAAACAAATATGATGCTGCATTAAAAAGTTATCCTTTTATAGACAGTAGGGTGCAAATAACCCGAATTGAAGTGTGGGTAACTAATAAACAAACACGTTTGAATACCACTTCTAATAATCTTAGAAATGTTATTGCGCTTCAGGATTTAGGAGAATCTCAACTGACTGGATTGGCAGACAGTGAAGTGGTGGTTTTAGATCCTTCTACAGGAATGTTTAATAATCCTGCCGATTCGCCTTCGGATAACTCTAATAATAAATACAATCCTGCCCAAATTCAAACAGGTGGTGGCTTGTTGAATTCTAATATCCGTGAAATGGCAACCTCCAGTTCCGGATTTAACGCTACTGTAATAGAAGGACAGGATTATTCGAAACTTGAAAATGCCCGAAAGTTAACCTCCAATGAATTTACTTATCATCCGCAGTTGGGTTATATTTCACTACAGCAAAGATTGTCTAATGATGAGATTTTGGCTGTAGCTTATGAATATACCATAGGAGATCAGGTGTATCAGGTTGGAGAATTTGGTAACGATGGTGTTGATGCAACATTGGTTACAGGAACTCCACAATCGACTCAGGCAGTTATTACGCAAAGTTTAATTTTGAAAATGCTGAAAAGTAATTTGACGAATGTAAAGAATCCGGTTTGGAACTTGATGATGAAAAATATTTATCAAATTCCGGGGGCTTATCAAATCAAACAGGAAGATTTTAGATTCAATATCCTTTTTACGGATCCATCGCCATTAAATTATATTTCTCCGGTGGCAGGAAGTTCTTTTCCGTCAAATCCATCGCTGGAAAACAAAGTGGCCGAAACACCATTGTTGAATGTTTTTAATTTGGATAAATTAAATTATAATAATGATCGTCAGTTAGGTGGGGATGGTTTCTTTGATTTTGTTCCGGGCTTAACAATGGATAGTCAAAACGGACGAATTATTTTTACCACTAAAGAACCATTTGGAGAATTGTTGTTTTCAAAATTAGCCAATCCAAATTCAGGCGAAGATTATAATAATTCGACTACTTACAATGCTAATCAGGCTAAATATGTGTTTAGAAGTATGTATCGAAACACACAGTCCGGAGCATTGCAGGACAGCGAAAAGAATAAGTTCTTGCTGAGAGGAAGATATAAATCCTCAGCTGGTGACGGAATTCCAATTGGAGCGTTCAATGTGCCGCAAGGTTCAGTTGTGGTTACTGCCGGTGGTAGAATTTTAGTCGAAGGTGTGGATTATAGTGTGAATTATCAATTAGGAAGGGTTCAAATTTTAGATCCGTCGTTGCAGGCATCAAATACGCCTATTAATGTTTCGCTTGAAAATAATTCCATTTTTGGTCAACAAACCCGAAGATTTATGGGAGTGAATGTAGAGCATAAATTTTCGGATAAATTTACCTTAGGAGGTACTTTTTTGAAAATGACTGAGAGACCATTTACACAAAAATCAAATTACGGACAGGAATCAGTTAATAATACCATTTTTGGATTTAATACTAATTTTTCAACTGAGGTTCCGTTTTTTACAAGATTAGCCAATATGCTTCCTAATGTTGATACTGATGTTCCGTCGAATTTGTCCATAAGAGGAGAAATAGCATTCTTAAAACCGGATACGCCAAAAGCAGATCAATTTAATGGCGAATCCACTCTTTATGTAGATGATTTTGAAGGTTCGCAATCTACTATCGATATGCGTTCGGCTTATGCCTGGAGTTTAGCATCAACGCCTGAAGAAAATACAAATAGTGCTTATAATTTTAATGCTAAGGCCAATGATTTGTCTTATGGACATAAAAGATCCAAATTGGCCTGGTACACTATTGATCCGATTTTTTATGTGCAGCGACCATCGGGAATATCGAATGACGATATTTCGTTGAACTCTACCAGAAGAATTTATAGCAAAGAGTTGTATCCAACATTAGACATTGCTCAAGGACAAACTCAGGTAATTAATACTTTAGACTTAACATATTACCCGTCTGAGAGAGGACCGTATAACAATAATTCGAGTTTTAATTTGAATCCAAAAGAAAATTTTGGAGGAATTATGCGTTCAATAAGCTCAACTAATTTTGAGCAGGGAAATGTCGAGTACATTCAGTTTTGGGTCTTAGATCCTTATGTGGGTAATGGAAAATCAGAAGCGACTAATACAGGTAAGGTCTATTTTAACTTAGGAGAAATATCAGAGGATATATTAAAAGATGGTCGAAAACAATATGAAAACGGATTAGGTCCAGATCAGGTTTTGGTGAATCCAAGACCAATTTGGGGAGATGTTCCTGCATCGCAATCTTTGATTTATACATTTGATGCTGATACTCAAAACAGAAGGAATCAAGATGTTGGATTAGATGGTTTGTCTAATAATGCTGAGACTGCTGTTTATGATAATTTCGCCTCAGAACCGGATCCGGCAGCCGATGATTACACTTTTTACCTTAACTCTAATGGTGGCGTAAAAGAGCGTTATAAAAACTATAACGGAGTTGATGGTAACTCAGCGGTTGATATAAACGATCCTAACCGTGGGGCAACAACATTTCCTGATGTTGAGGATGTGAACAGAGATAATACGATGAATACGATTAATGCGTATTATGAGTACAGCATTGATATGAAACCTAATATGCAAATTGGGGAGAATTATGTTACGGATGTTAGAGAAGCTGATGTGACATTGCCTAACGGAGCAACAACTGCAGCGCGATGGATTCAGTTTAAAATTCCTGTTTCACAGCCTGAAAATAAAATAGGTAGTATCGAAGATTTTAGATCCATTCGTTTTATGCGAATGTTTATGACAGGATTTGAGGATGAAGTAACGATGCGTTTTGGAGCTTTGGATTTAGTTCGTGGAGAATGGAGAAGATATACTGCAACATTAGATCCTGCTGATACTAATGTTGGCGATGATAATACGGAGTTAGATGTTATTGCGGTTAATGTTCAGGAAAACGACACCAGATGTCCGGTAAATTATATTACACCTCCGGGGGTTCAAAGAGAACAGTTGTATAATAATAATACCCTGATTAATCAAAATGAGCAATCATTATCTTTAAGAGTTGCCGGAGAAGGTTTGGAACCGAACGATTCAAGAGCTGTATTTAAAAATGTAAGCGTGGATATGCGTCAGTTTAAAAAACTGAAAATGTTTTTACATGCCGAATCGTTGAAGAATGAAATGCTATTACAAGATAATCAAATGGTAGGTTTTATACGTTTTGGAAATGATTTTACACAAAATTTTTATCAAATAGAGATTCCGTTAAAGGTTACCGAAACAACAGATGGTGTTTGTAAATACACTGCCGATGATGTTTGGCCGGAGGCCAATGAAATCGATTTGTCATTAGCATTGTTGACTCAATTAAAAGTAGAAGCCATGTCAGTTGATGCCAGTACGCTGCCATTGGATGGAATTTATTATAAAAATGAGGACGAATTAGACGGAAGTTTAGCAAGTAAAATCAATAAACTGCGATTAGGTATTAAAGGAAATCCTAATTTTGGTTTGGTGCGTACTTTGATGGTTGGGATAAAGAGTAACGAGCCTCATCAGAAAATTAAAGGAGAAGTTTGGTTTAACGAACTTCGTTTGGCCGAAATGGACAATCGCGGTGGTATGGCTGCTGTGCTGAATGTGGATACAAACTTTGCTGATTTTGCAACTATTTCTGCAACCGGAAAAATGAGTACTGTAGGTTTTGGAACTATTGAACAAGGTCCAAATGAAAGAAGTCGAGAAGATATTCAGCAGTATAATATTGTGACTAATCTGAATCTGGGGAAACTATTGCCTAATAAATGGGGTATTAATTTACCTTTTAATTACAGTGTAGGTGAGGAAACAATTAAGCCGGAATACGACCCTTTTAATCAGGATATTAAATTAAAGGAGCTTTTAAAGAATACTGCTGATGCTGATACAAGAGCTAATTTGAGAAATCGTGCGATTGATTATACTAAGCGTACCAGTATTAATTTTATTGGAGTGAGAAAACAAAGAGCGGCAGAGCAAAAACCACATATTTATGATCCGGAGAATTTTACTTTTTCTCAATCGTTTAATAAAGTAGAACATCATGATTATGAGGTTGAAGATTATCTGGATCAGCAGGCCAGTACTTCAGTTGATTATGCTTACACATTTGATAATAAAGCGGTGGAGCCTTTTAAGAAAACGAAATTCATGAAGAAAAGTTCGTATTGGAAATTATTGAGTGATTTTAATTTTAATTTTTTACCATCAAATATCACCTTTAATACCAATATTAACAGGCAATACAATCGTCAGCAGTTTAGACAGGTAGAGAATGTGCCAGGTCTTGAGCTGAATCCTTTGTATCGTAGAAATTTCGGTTTTAATTATAACTATGGATTCAATTATAATTTGACAAAATCTTTGAAATTTAGTTATGCGGCTTCTACTAATAATTTGGTGAAAAATTATCTGGATCAGGACGATCAGCCTATCGATAGTTTTTCTATTTGGGATAGTTACTGGGATATAGGTGATCCTAACCGTCATACGCAGCAGCTTATTGTCAACTATGATATTCCTATTAATAAAATACCATTGTTTGGTTTTGTAAAAGCAAATTATACTTATACAGGAGATTATAGTTGGCAAAAATCGGCTAATGCCTTATCTGAAATAGTAGTGGATGGTACGGGATTTAATTTAGGAAATACAGTTCAAAACGCACGTACTAATACTTTGAATGCTAGTTTTAATATGGATATGTTGTATAAGTATTTAGGTTTGTCCAAAAAACCAAAAGTAGCAGCCAGACCTACTGTTGCTCCTAGACCGGGTCAAAAAATTACGAGTACTCCGGTGAAGCAACAGGCTCAGTCTAGTCCGTTTGTTGATGGATTGTTGGGGGTTTTGACCAGCGTTAAGAACGTTCAGATTAATTATACTGAAAATAGTGGTACAATGTTGCCGGGTTATATGCCAAGTATAGGGTTTTTAGGTTCTTCAAGACCATCATTAGGATTTATTTTTGGTAGTCAGGATGATGTGCGTTATGAAGCAGCTAAAAATGGTTGGCTGACCAATTATCAGGAGTTTAATCAAAATTATACTCAGGTAAGTAACAAAGTTTTGCGTGCTACGGCTAATGTAGATTTGTTTCCTGATTTTAAAATTGATTTGACGATGGATCGATCTTTTTCTGAAAATTATTCAGAGCAATATGATGTGTCGGCTGATGGAACTTATAATTCGCGTTCACCTTATAATTACGGAATGTTTTCTATATCTACAATTTTGATTAAGACTGCTTTTTCTCAAAGTGATGAGAGTATTTCGGCAGCTTTTGACGATTTTAGATCCAATAGACTTTTAGTTGCAAATCAATTGGCAGCCGAACGTTATGGTAGTATTGTACCTAGGTACGATGCGGCAGCACTTCCGGCGGAGAATACAACTGCTCCGGAAACCGATTTAGCAAATCCTAATAATCCCGAACGAAAAAGAATTATTAGTAATGATGGATTTCCGATAGGTTTTGGAAAAAGTAATCAGGCGGTATTGTTGCCGGCTTTTGTAGCTGCTTATTCCGGAGCCGATGCTTCAAATGTTTCTACAAGCATTTTTAGAAATTTTCCTATTCCTAACTGGACGGTAAAATACAATGGTTTGATGCGTTATGATATGTTTAAAAAAACCTTCAGACGATTCTCTTTGCAGCATAGTTACAGGGCTTCTTATACAATTAATCAATACCGTTCTAATTTTGATTATGATAAAGATCCAAACGGAACAGATGATAATGGTAATTTTTATAATAAAACCATTATGTCTAATGTGAATTTAGTGGAACAATTTAGTCCTCTTCTTCGAATGGATTTTGAATTGAAAAATTCGTTAAAAGTCTTGACAGAGATTAAAAAAGACCGTGCTTTATCGATGAGTTTTGATAATAATTTATTGACCGAAGTAAAAGGGGTGGAATACATTGTGGGATTAGGGTATCGATTTAAAAACGTGGTTTTTTCTTCAAGACTGGCTGATAATCCTACCGGGGTTATTAAAGGAGATATTAATCTTAAAGCCGATTTGTCATATAGAAACAACCAAACTATTGTGCGTTATTTGGATTATGATAACAATCAATTGGCTGGTGGGCAAAATTTATGGTCTTTAAAAGTAACGGCTGATTATTCGTTTAGTAAAAATCTAACAGCTATTTTCTATTATGATCATTCGTTTTCTAAGGCTGTAATTTCAACATCTTTCCCTATCACTAATATTCGATCCGGATTTACACTTCGATATAATTTTGGGAATTAATTTTAAAATGGCAAAAGATTTAATTTGAAGATTGTTACATTTGCCAAAAAATAATAATTATCATATTTCAATTACTATTACTATGAATATACCTGCAAATTTAAAGTACACTAAAGATCACGAATGGGTAAGTCTTGAAGGAGATGTTGCAACAATAGGAATTACGCATTTTGCTCAAAAAGAGTTGGGTGATATTGTTTATGTTGAAGTGGAAACTTTAGATCAAACACTTGAGAAAGATGAAGTTTTTGGTACTGTTGAAGCGGTAAAAACTGTTTCGGACTTGTTTCTACCTTTAACCGGAGAAATAATTGAATTCAACACAGGTTTAGAAGATGCTCCGGAATTAGTGAATTCAGATCCTTATGGAGCTGGCTGGATGATAAAAGTTAAGGTTTCAGATTTAGCTGAATACGATACTTTGTTAACTGCTGAAGGCTACAAAGAATTGATTGGTGCTTAAGAAAATTTGTATCGGGGCAGCACTGTGTTGGACAGCGAATATTTTGTATCTCTGTTTAATAAGGATAAGCGAGCTTCCCGAAATTAAGATTTCATACATCGATAAATATATACACGCATTTTTTTATTTCGTGTTTAGTCTGTTGTGGTTTTATGCACTTCAGTTTTATTTTAAAAAAGTAAGTCGTAAAAAGCTTTTTGTTGTTGTTGTTCTAATGGCTTTTGTGTTTGGAATTGCAATAGAATTGTTTCAGACTTTTTTGACAACTAGCAGAAGTGGCGATGTTATTGATGTTGTAGCTAATACTGCAGGTTCTTTACTGGCTATTTTGCTTATCCGGTTTTTAGGTAAAAATTTGTTTTTAAATAAAATTCAAGAATAAATACTAATCCTGCTTCGGCGGGATTTTTTATTGTTTTTCAAAATGAATTTTGTTTCCTTCTTGTTTTGTTGAAGGTGCTATTCAGGATGATTTGGAATTACAGATAATTATTAACAATACATTAATAGCCAAAACTAATTTTGGAATAGTGTTTAGTTAGTTTTTAATTTCTAAATTTGCATAGTGTTTAAGGAATTAAAGACTTTATATTTATAAACTTTAAATAAAGAAATATGGCATTAGCAATAACAGACGCTACTTTTGAAGAAGTAGTATTGAAGTCAGACAAACCAGTTATGGTAGATTTTTGGGCAGCATGGTGTGGGCCTTGTAGAATGGTTGGGCCAATCATTGACGAACTAAGCAATGAGTACGATGGGAAAGTTGTTGTAGGGAAAGTTGATGTAGATGCAAACCAGGAATTTGCTGCTAAATACGGAGTGAGAAACATACCTACTGTATTGGTTTTTCATAACGGAGAAGTCGTAGGAAAGCAAGTAGGAGTTGCTCCTAAGCAAACTTATGCAGATAGTTTAGACGCTTTGTTGTAATCGTAAGATTATGATTTATATGAGAAAAAGGTTTGGCGTGAGTCAAGCCTTTTTTTGTGCAGTAATGAGGATTAATTCTGAATGTTTCTAAAAGAAAAGCTAAGGCTAAAAAAACTTAGTGTTCTCTGCGGTGGATTCTTTTTCTCTCCCCAAGTTTTGAGATTGATTTTTAATAGACGAGATGAAAGATGTTTTTAATTATTCGGAATCAAAAAAAGCAAATAAAAAAAGCGATTCATTTCTGAATCGCTTTTAACAATTTTAGCGGTCTGGACGGGACTCGAACCCGCGACCCCATGCGTGACAGGCATGTATTCTAACCAACTGAACTACCAAACCTCTGCTTTATTGCGAGTGCAAATATACAATATAATTTCTTTTAAAAACAAGCCTTCTGTTAAAAAAAATAATTCTTTTTTTAGTGCCTCCCTAAAATCAAAAAAGCCATTCACATTTAAGTGAAAAGCTTTTCATTGGTTTAACTACTAAACCGAGATCAGCTAACTAGGCCGACCTAACAACACAACTAGCTTTAGATACCGTATAGTGGAAAAAAAAGCCTTTCTGTTATGAAAGGCTTTCCCAATATTAGCGGTCTGGACGGGACTCGAACCCGCGACCCCATGCGTGACAGGCATGTATTCTAACCAACTGAACTACCAAACCTCTGCTTTATTGCGGTGGCAAAGATACAATAGATTTCTATTTAAACAAGTCTTTTTACTAAAAATAATAATATATTTTTATGTAGTTTATCCAAACTTTTGTTTTTCAGTTAAATAAGTGAGTATGATTTTTTCAAAATCTTCTCTCACGCTTACCGGAACATACTTGATTTTGTTTTGCGCACAGCTCAATGTAAGTTTTTTGAAGTACAAAGTGGCCTGTTTTTCGTATTCTTCTTTTACATTGTCAGCAAAAACAACTATTTCTTCGCCAGTTTCTACATCAATAAATTTTCGTGGCGCATTATCAAAATCAAAACGGAGTTCTGTTTTTCCATCTACTACATGAAATAAAACTACCTTATGCTTGTTGTGTTTTAAATGTTGCAAAGCATTCAATAAACGCTCTTCTTCTCCTGTTTGAAACATATCCGTAAACAAAACAATCATAGAACGACGGTGAATCTTCTCGGCTATTTGATGTAAAAAAGTAATTGTATCGGTGCTTTTTTTAGTAACGGGTTCTTGCAGTAAATTTTCCAGTGCATTCAACACCATTCGATGATGACGATCGCTGCCTTTTTCGGGCGCATAATACTCATAAGTATCCGAAAACACACTTAAGCCTACTGCATCCCTTTGTTTTTTTAAGAGATTCATCAACACGGCCGAAGCCAAAACAGAAAAGCCTATTTTGCTTTCGTAAAAATTCTGATTGGATTTTAATTTGGGATAGTGCATCGACGAAGAATTGTCGATAATGATATGACAGCGCAAATTGGTTTCCTCTTCAAACTGTTTGGTGTACAAACGATCTGTTTTTGCAAACAATTTCCAGTCGATATGCTTGGTGCTTTCGCCGGTGTTATAGACTTTATGTTCAGCAAACTCGGCCGAAAATCCATGAAACGGACTTTTATGCATTCCTGAAATAAAACCTTCGACGACTTGGTTAGCAAGTAATTCTAAATGCTGAAAACTGGCAATTTTCCCTATTTGTGATTCTATCTTCATCTCTCAAATGTATTAAATTAGGATTAAAAAATAAAAAGGTTTCTTTCTAGCTAAAAAGCAGTGTTTTGTATTCCCACACAATAGAAATAAATATTCCAAAGTAAATTATACTAAGCATAAATTGTATAAAATTGGAGGCTAAAATTCCTAAAACTGATCCGGTGGCCGCTCGTAACGCATGTTGTACATTTTTAGCATCAAACACTAATTCGCCAATCAAAGCACCCAGAAACGGACCAATTATAAAACCTAAAGGTATGGGAGCTAATAAGCCAACAACAAGTCCGATGTTAGTTCCCCAAATACCCGCCTTACTGCCGCCAAATTGTTCTGTTCCTTTGGAAGGCAAAATGTAATTAGCAATAGAAAAAAGAACAAGCACCAGAAAAGTACTGCTTAGAATCCAATAATTAGCAGGTACGGCAGTTGTAAAATACAATAGCACAATACCTAACCAACTAACACTAATTCCGGGTAATACGGGTAAAAAACTTCCCAGAACCCCAATGAGCATGCAAACTAAGCCAAGAATGAAAAGTACAATATCCATAAACTAATTTTTATTAATTTTGAAAAATAAATTATAGAAAGTTAGCAAGATTATTGGCTTTATAAAGCATCTCAAAAAAATAATTGTATTTTTATAAAATATTAGTCGAATTCAAAAACAAAACTTTGAAGCATTATTACTTTTTTTTACTCTTCGCTATATTCAATTCCTGTCAATACTTCGAAAAGCAAGTGCCGTCAGAGAAAGAATTATTGCAAAAAGAGTTGAAAGCAATAAACTGGAAAGAGGTAGATGAATATCCTTCCTTTGTGGATTGCGACAAACTGGATGAAAAAGTTCAACGCCAACAATGTTTTTTTGATAGTTTAACCCAACTCATACAGGAAAAATTGGAGATAGACACACTTTCGGCTCTTTATCCGGAACTTGATACGATAGAAGTGAAAGTGACTGTATTCCCAAATTCTAAAATGCAGTTCGAACCCCAATTCCCTAAAGATTCTGTGGCTTATGATACCATTAAAATTGACAGTATTTTACACGCTCGACTGGTAAATTTTCCAAAAGTAAATCCGGCTCTCAAACAGGGAATTCCTGTAAAAACCCAATTTATTTTACCGGTAATTATTAAAGTGGAGTAGTTTTCTAATCCGCATTCTACAACCTAAAACTTTCTCCCCTTCCATTCATACTTTCCAAACGCAGTATATAAAGCCACACTTAGACTGAAAAAAGGATAAAATAAGTTGCTTAAAACCAAATAGCGTATTTTGTTTTGAGTTAAAAATCGATTAGTCTTAAAAATCAAAATACTGTCGATAATAAATTTTGAAAGAGATAAAAAAAGTAGCTGTAGAAACGGAATACTCCCCATAATCCAAAACCCTAAACTCAAAACCAAAATCAAGTTTCCTGCAAAAACTATTAATCCTAATAATTTTCCAAAATTGCTTTGGTATGAAGTAGTTTTTGAAGCCCAACGCACTCTTTGATAAAACAGAGCTTTCCAGTTGTTAACTGGTTTTGTGGAGACAATGGTGTTTTCTGATTTCAAATAATGTACTTTTTCGGGAAATCTCGCGATAGCTTTTTGTAACAGAAAAACATCATCGCCACTAGCAATGGTGTTATTCCCGTCAAAACCGTTTAATTCTTCAAAAAGTGATTTGGTGTAAGCTAAATTCGCACCATTGCACATAAAAGCTTTTCCAATTCCAAAACTTCCTATTGTTGCGCCTTGTAAGCTCGCCAGATCCAGTTGCTGAAAATGATGTAAAAAGGAATTGTTACATTCATAAGTCACCGCCCCGGCTAGCATAGCGACTTTATGTGTTTGAATGTAATTGTCCAGGGCTGAAAGCCAATTTTCAGGAACTACACAATCGGCATCCGTGGTGATAATCCAATCCGTTTTTACTAACGGAACAGCTGTTGTAATAGCATCTTTTTTAGGAGAATTCGAAACTCTAATAGTGTCAATTATCGAAATCTGAAGTGCTTCGCTTGTTCGCTGTCGCTCGGGTCTGAAATCTAAAATCTGAAATTTAAAATCTGAATCATCATCCACTAAAATCACTTCAAATAAGTCCATTGGATAATTCAATTTCGAAATACTTTCTAAGAGTATCGGTAAATTATCGGCTTCGTTTCGAAAAGGAACAATAATTGTAAAACTGGTTTTTGGCTTTAAGCCAATAGTATCGTAGTTTTTTACCTTTGTAAAACCATAAATTAAAAGTAATATGGCTGCGAAATAAATGGATAATATGACGATTACAAAAAGCATTATGCAATGTTTCTGGTCTTGAAATTCAATACATAATAACTGCCAATTACCACAGGAATCACTACATTAAGAAACCACATCAGGGTAGAGATAAAAACGACAATCCATTCGTTTACGCCTAAAATCCCGAAGAAATAAATGGCTACACTACCTTTGACGGCAAAGTCCAAAAACTGAAAAGTAGGTAAGGAAGATGCCAAAAAATAGACAGAGGTAATGGCTGACATGAGTGTTAAATAAGGCAAATCAACATCAAAAGCTAAAAACAAAAAATAGTATTGATGTGAAAAAACAATATAGCGACAAATACCAAGGAGGATATTGCGCTGGTGAATGCTTTTGGGAATTTCGTTAATCTTATGGATTAATTTTTCTATCGAATAGCCTTTTATGTTTATTTTTTTCGAAAAGAATAAAATTCCAAAAAGCAAAAAACAAATTCCAACCAGGCTTAAAACCGTTTTTGGTGTAATAACATTAAACTGTGCATTGAAATACAGCAGTCCGAAAATTCCAAATATAATGGTTAAAATCATTTGAATTCCATTGCAAATCAGGTTCAGGAAAATGACTTTTTTAGCTTCTGATTTATTAAAAAACAAAGCTTTTCCGGCGTATTCACCCACACCGTTTGGGGTGAATAATCCGGCGGTTAAAGCAGCAAGAACCTGTTTTGTTGATTGGGCTATTGTGATATTACGGATGTTTTGCACCAGATTTTGCCATTTTAAGATTTCGAAATAACGGTTTAAAACACTCAATAACAAAATAAAACTGATTCCCGAAACGGATTGGTTTTTTTGGAACAAAACAATGAATTTTTGCCAATTCAGTTTATCGTTATTCGCCAGTTGGTCGTAAATAAAATAAAAGGCAGCAGCTACAATCAGAATTTTGATTAGAAGTACGAGGAATTGCTTAGTTTTGTGAGGAATTGAAATCATGCTGCAAAGTAAAGAAAACTATTGCGAAAAAGCTATTTCACAAAGATTGGCAAAGGAAACACAAAGACCCACAGAGGAATAAAAAAACTTTGTGAATCTCTGTGGTAACTTGGCGCTACTTTGTGTAACCCAAACAAAAAATCAGTTGACAAAAGAACGCATCATATTAGGGATTGACCCGGGAACAACCATAATGGGTTTTGGTTTGATACGTGTTATCAATAAAAAAATGGAATTTGTTCAGTTAAATGAATTGCAATTATCCAAATACGATAATCATTACCAAAAGCTAAGAGTTATTTTTGAGCGTACCATCGAATTGATTGATACACACCATCCGGATGAAATTGCCATTGAAGCTCCTTTTTTTGGTAAAAATGTTCAATCGATGTTAAAGCTTGGCCGTGCCCAGGGTGTAGCTATGGCGGCAGGTCTTTCCAGAGATATTCCAATTACAGAATACGAACCTAAGAAAATTAAAATGGCGATTACCGGTAACGGAAACGCCAGTAAAGAACAGGTTGCTAAAATGCTGCAACAGCTTTTAGGACTGAAAGAACTGCCTAAGAACCTTGATTCAACGGATGGTTTGGCTGCTGCAGTTTGTCATTTTTTTAACTCAGGAAAGGTGGTGGCAGGCAAAAGTTATTCGGGTTGGGATGCTTTTGTGAAACAGAATGAAGAAAGAGTGAAAAAGTAATGTCAGGAATCTATATACACATACCATTTTGCAAGCAGGCTTGTCATTACTGCGATTTTCATTTTTCGACTTCTATGAAGAAAAAAGATGAGATGGTTTTGGCTTTGGCCAAAGAATTGGAAATGCGTAAAAATGAGTTTGCTCAGGAAACTGTTGAAACCATTTATTTTGGAGGAGGAACGCCGAGCAGATTGCAGATTGCAGATTTGAGATTGCAGATTGTTGCGATTTATGATAATTATAAAGTAATCGAAAAACCTGAAATAACCTTAGAAGCTAACCCGGATGATTTATCGGAAGATTATTTGATTGAACTTACAAAAATAGGTGTCAATCGTCTTTCGATTGGGATTCAATCTTTTTTCGAAGATGATTTGAAAATGATGAATCGGGCACATAATTCGGCGGAAGCCAAAAAATGTCTGGAAGTAGCGACACAATATTTCGATAATATTTCACTCGATTTGATTTATGGAATTCCGGGGATGAGTGTTGAGCGTTGGAAGCAAAATATCGAAACCGCTTTAAGTTTTGGGATTCCGCATATTTCGAGTTATGCCTTGACAGTGGAACCAAAAACAGCCTTGAATAAATTGATTCAAACAGGAAAAATTGCCGAGCCAAAGGATGAGGTGGCTTCAGCACATTTTATGATTTTGGTAGAAACACTCGAAGCCAATGGGTTTGTACATTATGAGCTGTCGAATTTTGGAAAGGAAAATTATTTTTCTAAAAACAATTCGGCTTATTGGCTGGGTAAAAAATACATTGGGATTGGTCCTTCGGCACATAGTTATGATGGGATTTCCAGAAGTTGGAATGTGGCTAACAATGCACTTTATCTGAAATCCATTCAGGAAAGTAAACTTCCAAATGAAATTGAGATTCTATCCGTTGCCGATTGTTACAATGAATATATTATGACGGGTTTGCGAACTATTTGGGGTGTTTCGTTAGATAGGATTCAGACTGAATTTGGACAAAATTATTTGGATTATCTATTAAATCAGGCACAGAAATTCTTAAGCGATGATTTGCTTTTTATTGAAAACAACATCCTGAAACCAACTAAAAAAGGAAAGTTTTTAACGGATGGGATTGCGTCGGATTTATTTTATTTAAATTTGGAATAATGTTTAAACGTAAAGACCGCAAAGTATAAAAAAAGCTTGGCGAACTTTGCGTAAATCTTAGTAAACTTTGCGGTTAAAAAATGTCGTTAAAATATGATTAGCGTTTCTACAGATAAAAGTAAACTTGACATTCCGTTTATTCATAATTTTCTGAAGGATATTTATTGGGCCGCACCCAGAACTATTGAAGAAGTTCAGGTTTGCATTGAGAATTCTTTTTGTTTTGGAATTTATCTTGACGGCAGACAAATAGGTTTTGCAAGAGTAATTACTGATTATGTGGTGTTTGCCTATTTGATGGATGTTTTTATTGATGAAAAATATAGAGGAAATGGCTATTCGTCTATTTTGATTGATGCCATGATGAACGAATCGGAATTAAAGGAAATTAAAATTTGGAGATTAGCAACCACAGATGCTCATTTTTTATATCAAAAATTCGGATTCAAATTATTGGCTCATCCTGAGAAATTAATGGAAAAAATAGTGCTATGAACTTAGAAACTTTTTATGAATATTGTACTTCGAAGAGAGGAGTGACCGAGCATTTTCCTTTTGACGAAGACACTTTGGTTTTCAAGGTTGGTGATAAAATATTTGCTTTATCGTCATTAAAACAATGGGAGATAGGGAGTCCATCGGTGAATTTAAAATGCAATCCTGATTTGGCTAAAGAATGGAGAGTACAGTTTGAAGGGATTCAACCCGGTTTTCACATGAATAAAAATCATTGGAATACAGTTGCGATAAATTCGGATGTTTCTGATTTATTTTTAAAAGAAATGATAGATCATTCCTACGGATTGGTTTTTAAGGGTTTAACTAAAAAAGTGCAGCAGGAAGTTTTGTTTATGACTTAGTTAGGGTTCTCTAGTTGTTTTATTTGTAGTGTTTTATGGGTGTTTTGCTAGAATTAAAAACAAAAGTGGAGAAAATTTGTTTTTTAAAATTTAATTCCTCACATTTGTAATGTAAACGTTTACATTATTCAAATTGTCAAATCTAAAAGCGGTAGCTGAACATTCTAAGGTTTCTATAGCCACAGTATCTAGAGTCATTAATAATGATCCTAAGGTAAGCAAGGATACTATGCTTAAAGTTCAGGCTTCGATTGCGGCATTGGAGTACAAACCCAATCGTGTAGCACAAAGGTTAAGAAGTACCAGCAAAAAAACTAAATTACTTGGTTTAGTTATTCCCGATATTCAGAATCCTTTTTTCGTTGATGTGGTTAGAGGAGTTGAGGATTATGCCTACCAGAATAATTTTGCAGTTATGATTGGCAATTTTGGTCAGGATGAGAAAAAGGAGAAGTTATATCTGGATATTCTTCAATCTGAAAACATTGATGGTTTGATAGTAGCTCCTATACATGGAAAAGATAAGGGAATTGAAAACTTAGTTAAAAAGAATATTCCGGTTGTTTGTATAGATAGAGGTTTGACAGATATTGATGTTGATGTGGTGAAGGTGGATAATGAACAGGGGGCTTTTAATGCAATTGATCATTTGTTAAGTATCGGTCACAAAAAGATTGCATTTATTTCGGGTAATTTCAGAATCCCAACCTATATTGAACGTTTGGCTGGTTATAAAAGAGCCTTAAGCGAGTATGGAGTTCCTTTTGATGAGAATCTGATTTTTGCTAGAGATACCGATTATAAGAGTGGATTTGAAATAGCTAATAAAATTTTAGAATTAAAAGAACGTCCAACATCGATATTTTCAGGGAATAATCTGTTGACTTTAGGTGCTCTCGAGGCTATACATGCTAAAGGGATTAAGATTCCGGAGGAAATTTCGATTATAGGTTTTGATGATATGCCATGGTCTATTTCGTTAAATCCGCCATTAAGTGCTGTTCGTCAGCCTGGTTTTGATATGGGAAGAAAAGCAGCAGAGATGTTGTATGAAAGGATTTTAAATCCTGGCAGTAAAAAAGAAAAAGTTATTTTGAAAACAGAGTTAATGCTGAGGAAATCTACTGCTCGTTTAGAGTAGTTTTTTTATGTTTAAAAATGTAAACGTTTACATTTTTAAACATAAAGTTTCTTTGGGGTTATTTTTCTGTATTAGAGTGGTTTATATAAAAAGGAAAAAATGAAAGAAATTATAATTTTAAATCCTAATCGTGTTGTTTTCGGGGAGGGAAGTATGCAACGATTTGTTGGTGATTTTGTCGAGAAAGGTTTTAAACGAATGTTTTTGTTGAGCATTGTTGAACTTCGCAATGTTTTAGCACCTTTTTTAGAAGAGTTAAAATCACAGGGAATTGAAATTTTTACAGATGAATCTATAGTGGGAGAACCTACTTTTGATGATTTTAGCCAGGTTTTGCTAAAAGCTCAAAATTTTGAAGCCGATAGTGTTGTAGGTATTGGTGGCGGAAGCGTTCTGGATGTTGCCAAACTGATTGCTGCTCAATTAAAAAACACCCAAACCTTAGATGAAATAAAAGGAATTGGGAATCTAAAAGAAAGACAGATTTATGTAGCTTGTATTCCTACTACTTCCGGAACAGGAAGTGAGGTTTCGCCCAATGCTATTTTTGTTAATGAATTAGGAGAAAAAGTAGGGATTATTAGTCCGTATTTAGTTCCGGATGCAGCCTATATTGATCCTATATTGTCAGTTTCTTTGCCTAAAAGTGTTACCGCTGCAACAGGAATCGATGCTTTGACCCATTGTTTAGAAGCTTATACTAATAAATTTGCCCATCCATTTGTGGATTTATATGCCCTGGAAGGAGTTCGACTTATTGCAAAATACTTAAAAAGAGCCTGTGATGATGGTGCTGATATAGAAGCCAGAAGTCAGGTAGCATTGGGGAGTATGTATGGAGGGATGTGTTTGGGTCCGGTAAATACAGCTGCAGTTCATGCCTTGTCTTATCCTTTGGGAGTAGAGTATCATATTCCTCATGGTTTGTCAAATGCCTTGTTATTACCTTATGTAATGGAATACAATATTGAGGCTGATGCTACTAAATATGAAAGAATAGCTGCTGTTTTAGGTGCAGAAAAGAAAGCTACTTCGAGAGAAACCGCTTTAGAAGGAGTTAAAATTATGAAACAATTGATAGTAGATTGTGGATTACCAATAACTTTGAAACAAGCAGGTGTAAAACAGGAATCGATCCCTTTGTTAGCCGAAGGAGCGGTTAAAGTGCAACGTTTGTTGAAAAATAATATCAGAGAAATTGCTGTAGATGATGCGGTTGCGATTTATAAAGCCGCTTTTTAGTTATATAAAGATGAAAAATAGTAAAAAATATAATGGAGTAGTAGTGCCGATGGTAACGCCATTTAATTCCGATATGAATATCGATTTAGATGCGGTAACTGTATTGGTTAATCATCTTATTGATGGAGGATGTCATCCGTTTGTACTGGGAACTACCGGAGAATCGAGTTCAATTTCTTTCGAAAGTAAAGTGGCTTTAGTTAAGAAAACCGTTGAGGTAGCTAAAGGAAAAGCTACGGTTTATGCCGGAATTTCGGGGAATTGTTTTCAGGAATCTTTAGATCAGGCTAAGGTTTATACTGATTTGGGAGTGGATGTTCTGGTGACGCACGTTCCTTATTATTATCCGTTGAATCAAAATCACATTTTGAATTATTTTAACCAATTAGCATCGGCAGTTGCATTGCCATTAATTGTTTATAATATGCCAATGACAACTAATATGTCTATTGATTTAGAAACGGCAGAGGAGTTGAGTAAACATCCTAACATTGTTGGTTACAAAGAATCAGAACGAGGTGAAGAACGTATGGCTAAAGCCATTGGGCTTTGGAAAGACAGAGCTGATTTCTCTTATTTATTGGGTTGGGCTGCTAAATCTTATGAGGCTATGTTACTGGGAGCTGACGGTTTAGTCCCAAGTACCGGAAATTTAACTCCACAATTGTATAGTACGATTTATGAAAGTGTGCTTTCCGGAAATAATGAATCAGCACAAAAAGCTCAGGAAAAAAGCGATGCGATTTCTAAAGTATATCAGGAAAATCAAATCTTGGTTAATGCTATTCCGATTTTGAAATTTTTATTGGCAAAATATAATTTATGTACAAAAGCTGTTTTATTGCCAATGATTGCTCTAAATGAGGCTGACGAAAAGATAGCAACAGAAAAAATAAAAAACTACGGAACCGATTTAAAAAGCTTAAACAGCGTTGAATAATGGAGAATAGAAAGCCAATATTAGGGATAACAATGGGAGATCCCGCAAGTATAGGACCTGAAGTAGCTGTAAAAGCATTATTAGATCCAAAGGTGTATGAAGTATGTCAGCCTGTTTTAGTAGGGGAAGCTGATGTTTTTGAACAGGCAATTCAGTTTTGCGGATTGGATTTAAAAGTAAACAGAATTTCAAAAATTGCTGATGCCAAATTTGAAAAAGGTACAGCAGATGTTTTTGATTTGAATTACATGAATATCGCCGATTTAAAGATGGGCGAAATCACAGCCGAAGCGGGTGATGTATCTTTTAGGACGGTAGTTCGAAATATCGAATTGGCTCTGGCAGGAGAAATCGACGGAACGGTTACAGGACCTATTAATAAAGAATCTATTCAAAAAGCAGGACATCTTTTTGCCGGTCATACCGAAATATATGCTCATTATACTGATACCAAAAAATACGGAATGTTATTGGTGGAAGAAAATTTAAGAGTAGTGCATGTTTCAACGCACGTTTCTTTGAGACAAGCCTGTGATTTGGTTAAAAAGGACAGAATTCTGGAATGTATTTCTCTTATAAATGATGCCTGTAAAAAACTGGGTGTTCTTAATCCTAAAATTGGTGTGGCAGGATTAAATCCGCATGCCAGTGATGGCGGACTTTTTGGTTACGAAGAAGAGCAGGAAATACTTCCGGCAGTTCAGGAAGCATTAAAAAGAGGTTATAATGTTGAAGGGCCAATTCCTGCCGATACTTTATTTCCAAAAGCAATTGGAGGAGTATATGATGGTTGTGTGGCTATGTACCATGATCAGGGACATATTCCTTTTAAAACAGTAGGATTTAATTGGGATCAGTCTAAAGGACAAATGAAAAGCGTAAGAGGAGTAAACATTACCTTGGGATTACCTATTATAAGAACTTCGGTTGACCACGGAACCGCAATGGAAATTGCAGGTAGAGGAATTGCCAGCCCGGATGCTATGGTGCTAGCTATAGAATATGCGGCTAAACTACATAAAAATAAACAAGACAATCAATAGAGAGGGAGATGATAGCGGTTATATCAGATGATTTTACAGGTGCTGCCGAAATTGGCGGAATTGCGCTTCGCAACGGATTTACTGTTACGATAGACACTAGCGTAAATACAAATTACAACTGTGATGTTTTGGTAATCGCAACAAATACCAGATCTCTCTGTAAGATTGAGGCACAAAAACAAATTAAAAAAGTTACAGAAGAATTACTTAAATTACATCCCGATTTTATTTACAAAAAAACTGATTCGCTACTTCGTGGAAAAATTGGAGATGAATTAGAGGTTCAATTAGCAGTTTCGGGCAAGAAAAAGGTTTTGCTTGTTCCTGCTAATCCGGCGATGAACCGAACTATTGTTGATGGTATCTATTATGTGAATAAAATCCCTTTGATGGAATCTGATTTTTTTGGAGACGAATTTGAAAAAGGAACTACTTCTAATGTTTTGGATTTAATTGGAGTAGATTACAAAGCACAATCTTTTTCTGTTTCTTTGGGACAAAAAATGCCTTATGAGGGTTTTATTATTGGTAACACCCCCACAAGTGAAGATTTGATGAGTTGGGCTAATGTAATTGATGATACAATGTTGCCTGCGGGGGGAGCGAGTTTTTTCAATGCTATTTTGAGAAAAATAAAAAAAGAAAAAACCACAGCAGTCAAAACTATGTCTTTTGGTAAAAAAGCGCTGTATGTATGTGGAAGTAATTATGAGCCAAGCAGGGAAGTGGTTCGAAAAGCAAAACAAGCCGGAGGAGCTGTTTTGTATATGCCTGAAAACATTTTATGTGTTGGGGATTATAAGGAAATGATTGAAAATTGGGGAGATGCAATTATTGATGCTATTGAAAAAAATGACAAAGTAATTATTGCTATTGATACACTTGAATGCGATGGAGTTACTGATGTTCCTTGTAAAATAAAAGAAATATTAGCTTCAGTAGTAAAAAAAGTACTCTCAAGGGTAACTTTGGAAGAATTATTGATAGAAGGTGGTGCTACTGCCTATTCTATTATTGAACATTTAGAATATAAAAAGTTTTACCCTGAACAAGAATTAGCACAAGGGGTAATAAGAATGAAAATAGAGCAAGTAAAAGAAATGTATTTAACCCTAAAACCAGGAAGTTATCAGTGGACTGAGTCTGTCTGGAAATTTTAATCTTTTTAACTTATGAATGAATCCTCCTTACATTTTATTGATTATTTTATTATTGTTTTATCACTTATTATTACTTTTTGGTTTGGTGTCCGATTTTCTAAGAAGAACACTAATACCGAGCAATATTTTGCAGCAGGAGGAAATATTCCTGCCTGGGCAGTTGGGATGTCAATATTTGCAACATTAATTAGTAGTGTAACATTTTTGGCTTATCCTGGAGAAGGCTATAAGTCAAATTGGATTCTTCTTATTCAGGGATTTATGGTTCCGGTTGTTCTTCTTTTTTCCATACGATTTATTGTGCCTTTGTATCGCAATGTCATTGGATTAAGTGCCTATGAATATTTTGAAAAACGGTTCGGCTATCTTGCCAGAGTCTATGGCTCGCTGGGATTTATTTTTGCTCATTTTTCTAAAATGGGTTCGGTGTTGTTTCTTCTGGCTTTAGCCTTGTCCTCAATGACCGGTGTTAATACTTTGTCGATAATTTGGATAATAGGAATTGCAATTGTTTTTATTACCCTTTTTGGCGGAATGGAAGCGGTAATTTGGTTAGATGTAATTCAGGGGTTCTTGTTGATTTTAGGAGGTATTGTTGCCATAGTAGTTATTCTTTTAAAAACAGATGGCGGATTTGGTGCTATTGTCAATTATGCGGTAGATCATGATAAAATAGGTTTTGGACCTTATGATTTTGACTTTGTTAATCTTACATTTTGGGTTATGGTTATCAATGGTACTTTTTATGCTATTCAAAAATATGGCGCCGATCAGACTATTGTACAACGTTATCTTACCGCAAAATCAGATAAAGATGCTATAAAAGCGGCAGTTTTAGGAATTGGGATTACAGTACCGGTTTGGATTGCTTTTATGTTTATAGGAACAGCTTTGTTCTCTTTTTACGGTTTAAATCCGGTAGAATTACCTCAGGGAATTAAATCAGATGCGGTTTTTCCTCATTTTATAACTACCCAATTACCACCGGGATTAATAGGTTTGATTTTATCGGCATTGATAGCAGCGGCAATTTCCAGTTTGGATGCCGATTTGAACTGTCTGGCAGCTGTAGGTGTAGATGATTATTACAAACGATTGTATCCTAACAGTTCAGGGATGGATCAGCTTCGAATGGGGAAAATTCTGGTAGTTGTTGCTGGATTAGCTGCTATTTTAGTAGCCAGTTTTTATGTTTTTGCTGGTGAAAACGATGGGATTTTATCAACAGTTTTTATGTTGTATGCTATTTTTTCGGGAGGAATTGCAGGGATGCTGTTGTTAGGGCTTTTTGTAAACAGAGCTAACAGAAAAGGTTTGAATGTTGGCATTGTTGCCTGTATTTTGTTTACGGGATTTGCCTTATTAACTTCAACTTCAACAGGCAATGGTGCAAACAGGCATCTCTTGCTGGATATGGGGATTTATAATTACACCCAACATAAATACATGTTAGGGGTTTACAGTCATTTAGTATTGTTTAGCGTGGGCTGGATAGCGAGTTATTTCTTTCCAAAAACTGAGGTGCCTAATAATTTGACGTATTACGGTTATTTAGAGAAAAAGCGAAAAGGATTAATCTAAAAAAGAATAATCAATAGTAAAAAGCCTTAGTTGTTTAGAAAATAACTAAGGCTTTTTTGTGTATTTTTATCAAAAATAATTGTAAAGTAAAGTTCAAATAATTAACTCCTGTTTAAGAAATTAGGTTTTACTTTTGTAAGATAAAAAATGACTATTTAACCAATTGAAAATAAATCGAATTTAAAATGAAAGATCAAATCAAGAAATTTTTAAACGAGGAACAAGATCCTAAAGCTATTGAAAAAATCACTTCAAAGCTCAATGATTTATTAATGAAAAACGAAGAAATAGGATATATAGGCGTTCAAAAAAAACCGGCACTTACGGTTTTTCCGGATAGTATTGTTTTAACCAATAAAAGAATCATTATTTGTCAGCCTAAAAATTTAGGGCTTTCAATGGATTTTGTCGATTATACCTGGGATCAGATAGAAGGTACTTTTGTAAAAGAAAACATTCTGGGTTCAGAGTTTTCTTTTTCGACTAAAACTGATATGACGGTTTCCATAGATTATATTCCGAAAATTCAGGCCAGAAAAATTTATACTTTTGCCAAAGAACAATTGGATCTTTTAAAAGCCGGTTCAGCTCAAAATACTGTGGTTGTTCCGGAGGAAACTGCTGCGGTGGTTGAGGAAATTGAAGAAATCGAAACCGAAGAAGTGACTAACTACGCCGAAATTCTGCCTGCTACCCAGCCAGTGTTTACAGCTAATGAGGTTGCTGGTGATAATGAATTAAAAGGCTTGTCTCAGGACGAACTTTTTGCCAAATTGCAGAATTACAAGAAACTCCTCGATAACGGATTGATTCTTCAAGGAGAATACGATGCTTTCAAAAAAGAGATTTTGAGTTTGATGTAAAAAAGGACAGTTTTAAAAGTAAAATCCCGACAAGTTTTTAACTCGTCGGGATTTGTTTTTTTTAGTAAGCACCTAAGTAGAAACTACCAGAAGCAGCTTTTAGTTTAGCTCCTTTTGTGATGGTTTTGTTTTTTGTGTTTACAATATAAATGTTACCATCTTTCCCTGCAGGTGTTAATGGAAGATACACATTGTCGCCAATAAGACCAATATTTTGGAATTGTCCTAAGGTTGTAGATAATGCTGCATCGGTTTCAACTTCGGTAGCCAATTTAACTGCCGTTTTATCATTTAGATTGATAATGGCAACGTATCCGCCTGCTACACTTGTTGTTGTATAAAGAACTACAGCAACTCCATCTTTAACATACCTCCAGGCTTTAATTTGAGCTCCTGTAATTCCTAAAGCAGTATTCAGATTAAAGTGGTAAGACGCATCATAATCATTAGTTGTTTTACTAATGCGTAAGATATCTGCACCGCCAGTTGCAGTAGCCTGATATACATGACCATCAGTACCTACATATTGTGTCATGGTTCGGTAACCGTGGTTGTTTGTTTTTGTTAAAGTAGAAGTAATAACTTTAGCATTTCTTAGTAAAGGATAATCTACTACTAAAGTTTTGGTACCATTAATGTTAGCGTTGTCAGCTGGCCATGAAGGTATGCCATTAGCATCTATAGTTGGTGTTTTTGTAGGATCTACTTTGCTTACATTACAACCAATGTATAGTTTGTTTTTAGCAGCATTTAATACAGGAACATCAATACGACTTACGCCATAACCAGCTGCTCTTTCTTCGTCAGTCCAAGGGAAATTAAATATAGCAGTATTAATAATATAGGTGTTATTCAAATCTATTGTTGCAATTTTAACTTCACTATCTCTATTTTTATAAGTAAAGTTTGGAGCAGTTCCTTCATAATCTAATATTGCTGAACCTGCATATACACCTACGCCAATTCCCTCGGCAGCTTTTACCCATCGTGGCGATGTTCCTAAAATAGAAGCAGTATTTACCTCAGAACCTACTTCTTCGTATTTTCCTGCTCCCGAAACTTTGTATTTGTTGAATACACCACCATCGGTACCGGTATATTGGATATTGTATAAAAATTTACCGTCTTCAGAAGCCTGAACACGAGCGGTACGGCTTGATTTTAAAGCAAATCCGTTAACATATGTTTCACCGTTCATTTTAAAAAGATCTACTTCGTAGTCTGGGTTGGCAGCATTCTCCGGTGTAATGGCATAGGCACGAGTACCTCCGTTTCCTGGAGTTCCAGTTGCGTCTGGAAAAGATCCTGTTAAGGAAATCCAACGTGTACCGTCATCCTCTGAATTGCCTCCTGAATCGTTGTTGTTATCATCATTGTTACAGCTTCCTAACGTTAGAGCTGCAAAAAAGGTACTCAATAGTGCTATTCTAAATAGATTTTTTTTCATGATATTGATTTAATTTGATTATAAAAATTTACTAAAAGTGTAATTCAATTTGAAGTAGATTCCTCTACCGGGTTTTTGTATTTGAAAATTATCATAGACTTCGGCGTTAAACAGATTTTTTATATCTATACTAGCTACTAATTTCTTAGACGGAAAACGGTAACTTGCACCTAAATCATGTACAAATTGGTTTGGAGTTAAAGACCAGTCAGGTTGTCCCCACACTATGTAATATTCACCCACATAGCCCATCGTATAATATGCGTTAAGTATGGATTTCTTTTGAAAAACATCATTAAATCGATATTGACAATTGGCATTAGCTGTAAAAAATGGTTCGTTAGGTATTTGTTGACCAAAAAAGCTATGTGCCTCACCATTATTATCTGTTTCCTGTTTGAACACGTTGTTGAACTTCGAAAAATTTAAAGAAGCGTTCAATCGATTGTTATAGATATAGATAATTTCTGCTTCAAAACCACGTGCTTGTGTTTTGCCCAGATTGACATAACGAGTAGTTTGGATATCAGCATCCTCTTCTTTGAAATCAGGGTCTGTTGCATCGACTACCTGCTGTGTTATTTTATTAAAACCATTGCGCCAGAACGCATTGGCATAAAATGATATTTTGTGTTTGCCAAAATCCAATGCTCCGTAACGAAAACCCAGATTGTAGTTAATGTTTTTTTCTGGATCTAATGTGAGATTGGGTAATATATTAATGTCAGGTGATCCAAATAGTTGATTTTCAGTTGGCATAATATAGGAGTTCTCCATCGTACCAATGATGAAAAAATTAGGAATTATATTGTAAGAAACTGTAGCTCCGTAACCAAAATTGTAATCCGTTCTGGTGGAATCTTTTTTTACTATTGAGTTTTCTCCTTCGCTAGAAACGATTTCATATCTTGTTTGATCGCTTCGATTGTGGGTATATTTACCTAAAATATTTGTTCTCACTTTTCTGTTGAAGGTTTCTGCTTCATAATTCATAGAGATAATGTGTTTAGAAACAATACTTTTAGTCGCTAGGTCTCTAGAGCCTGGTTTCAACAAATCTTCATCTTTCCTATCTGTTGATTCGTATTTATGATTCAATGAAATACGATGTCCATGAGTAATCATGTATCCCAAATTAGAGCGGGCATTGGTTATTTTTCTATCTGTATTGGTGATAGTTTTTGGTCCTTGTTGTCCTCCTTGAAGTGTATTTAATGGTATATGTATTGTCTCAGTTATTAGTTCTTGCTCACCTTTATCATTCGTTTTATATTGTTCTTCTCCGTTAGCATCAAGAACAGGTATTAAGACAGGCCTGGTTCTTACTTTTCCATCCCAGTTATAAGCAAGTCCTACCGTATCTTGAATGTAGGTACTTCTGTTACTTCGTACTGCATTAATATTTAAAGCCAAATTTTTCAAAAGAAAATCTCTCTTAGTATAATTGAGTAACAGAGCATGAGATTCAGTTTCGTTGAATCGACCTACATAGGGAACAGCCATAGTAATTCCGTGTGGGATTTCGGTGTAATTGCTTGATCCGTTGTATCCAATGAAAAATTGATCAGCCCATTTGGTATCAGTAAAACCAACTTCAAAACGACCACCAATAGATTCATAGTCATTGTTAAAACGTTTTGCTCTATAGGGCCTAATAATTTCTTGACCTTCATTGACATAAGTTGTTGATCTGCCCCATGTTTTATAGCTGTTGTCAGTGTAGGTGTAAAAGCCAGAACCTCTAAAAGAAATTCCTGTTTTTTTGTCACGAAAAGTGGCACTTAAATCAGATTGAAAAGTATTGAACGAACCATAAGAAACTGCTGCAGTAGCATTGTTTTGAGAAACATCTTTCTTTAGTACCACATTTATTGCTCCACCTACATAATCACCTGTTAAGTGTGAAGGTAATATCCCTTTGTAAACTTCAATACGCTCAATCATTGAGGGAGGTATGTTGTTGAGGTTGAAAGAAGATCCAAAAGTAGAAACTTCAATACCATCTAAGAAAATTCCAATTGTGCTTCCGGACATACCATTCAGGTTGTATTCTACATTAGAACCTAATCCTCCATTTTGTCTTACGCGAACACCAACGGATCGATCTAATAATTCATTAGTAGTTAAATTTCTTAAGGATGCTTCTTTAGTTTCTATAACATTAACAGCAAAACCAGTAGTTTCTATTTTTTGTTTGCGTGATTTTCCCTGAATATTAACTGTTTTTAAGGTTTCAATCTTGTTTTCTTTTTTTACTTTCTTTTCTGTAACAGGAGCTTTAGTAGGTAGAGTGACTTTTTCGGCTGTTTCATCCTGCTGTGAAAAGACTGAAATAGTTAGTAAAAGAAACAGCAGATGGAATAGTTTGTTAGTAGTCATTTTGATAGTAATCTATATTT
Source organism: Flavobacterium commune (assembly GCF_001857965.1). Classification (NCBI taxonomy): domain Bacteria; kingdom Pseudomonadati; phylum Bacteroidota; class Flavobacteriia; order Flavobacteriales; family Flavobacteriaceae; genus Flavobacterium; species Flavobacterium commune. Next base: position 2,080,477 of record NZ_CP017774.1, read on the forward strand.
TTTTGAAAAAATTATTCTTAATTAGATTTATTATAAATAAATTTGTCGCAAAAATACTATCACAGTACAAGAAACAAATAGGGAAAAACGGATTATTACTTTGTAAAAACGGATTATTATTTTGAAACTCATATCTACAATTTTAGGACAGCAGCAACCCCTCATATCGATTGAGGCGGGGGATTGTTACAGTCATAAAAGTCAGTTTGTAGAGGAGAAAATCATTATCAAAAACGATGGAATTGAAGAAATTACAATTCATAATCAAATTACTGAGGGGATTTTAATTCTGGATGCACAAATGTATTTTTCAAAACCCCAAACTATCCAAACGAAAATTGTTGGGGAATCAATTGTGATGAGTTTTATTTGTTCGAATAATTTAGAAACACATGTGGACCAACTGGAAAGCGAGCCGTTTTCAATTGAGAACACTCATAATATTCTCTATGCCTCTGAGCTAAAAGCTACTTTGCGAATTCCGGCTTTAGAAGAAATAAATTGTGTGACTATTATTTTATCGCCTGATTTTTATTCGAAATTAATTAACGAAGATTGGGCACTGCATAAAAAATTCTCTAAAAACATCAATCAAAAAAAAACAGGGTATTTAACACCTAAATATGCTCCTTTCAATTCGGGAATTCAATGGGTAATTCACGAAATTAAAAATTGCACTTACGAAGGTTCGATGAAAAAAATGTATTTGGAAGCTAAAATCAAAGAATTGCTGATTTTTCAGTTGGATTCTTTAATAGAAAAACCTCAGAATAAAGAACATTTAGGCGAGGAAGAGAGGAGCAAACTTTTGAAAGCCAAATTAATTTTAGAAAAAAACTTTACGAATGCGCCTTCTCTTTCGGAGCTTTCCAGATTAATATCGCTCAATGAGTTTAAACTAAAAAAAGGCTTTAAGGCTTGTTTTAAAACCACTATAAAAAGCTACGTTACGCAACTCAGGATGGAGTATGCTAAGGATTTATTCAAAAATGAAGCTTCTAATGTGGGCGAAGTAGCTTATAAATGCGGATATAAAGACGTGTCGCATTTTTCGGCAGCCTTTAAGTTTTTTTATGGCTTTACTCCAGCCAGTTTCAGGAAAGTAAATTTGGGTGCTAAAATCTACCTTTTGTATTGGGATTTTTTTGATATTCTTTATCTAGACTTTCTTTCAATTGATTTCTGTTTTGTTTAAACTTTTTCTTCTATAATGTTATCTTATTGTAATTAAAATCTTTCTTAAAGCCTGTATTGATAACAATAGCTTAATTTTTTTCAGGGTTTAACTTAATAGATGGCGCCTAGTTTTGCCACAAATTAATTAAAACAACAACAATGAAAAAAAATTATTTAGTCGTGATGTTTTTTTTACTGGCATTGGCAGGTTATGCTCAAAAAGGAGTTATATCCGGAAAAGTGTTAGATGCCGATGACAAAATGCCTTTACCGGGTGCGATGCTTCTGTTAGAAGGAATGAATAGATATACCATTTCTGATTACAACGGTCGTTATGAATTTTTAAATGTACAAGAAGGTTCTTATACCGTTAAGGTAAGTTATATAGGTTATGCAGCTGCATCGGCTAATCTTGTGGTTTCAAAAGGTACAAATGCAGTTCATAATTTTGCTTTAAAAGTTTCAGGAACACAGTTGAACGAAGTAGTTATAGGTGATGTTTTAAAAGGTCAGGCCAAAGCCTTGAGTCAACAAAAACACAATAAAAATATTGGAAATGTAATTTCGTCAGATCAGGTGGGGCGTTTTCCGGATGCGAATGTGGGAGACGCTTTAAAACGTGTTCCGGGTATCACGATGCAAAACGATCAGGGAGAAGCCAGAAACATTATCATTAGAGGTTTAGCGCCATCATTGAACTCTGTTACTTTAAATGGTGACCGAATTCCATCGGCTGAAGGAGACAATAGAAACGTACAAATGGATTTAATTCCATCGGATATGATTTCGACTATCGAAGTCAATAAAACTTTGACATCTGATATGGATGCTGATGCTATTGGAGGTTCGGTGAATTTGATTACGAGAGCTACTCCAAATGGCGAGAGAATTTCGGCTACAGTAGCTGGGGGTTATTTGCCTATTCGCGAAAAAGCATCTTACACTGCTGGTTTGGTTTACGGAAATCGTTTTTTCAATGATAAATTTGGAGCAGTGGTAAGTGGTTCGTACAATAATGTAGATTATGGTTCGGATAACGTAGAAAACGAATGGACTAAAGACGATTTTGGAAACGAATTTTTACAGGCTTCAGAGATTAGGAAGTATGATGTACAACGTATTCGTCGTAGTGCTTCGCTAGCTTTGGATTACAAATTCAATGAAAACAACACCATTTTTGCGAATGCTATTTACAACTGGAGAGACGATAGAGAGAATCGTTTCAGAACCACTTATGATGATATTGAAGCGATTTATGACGGTGAAGACATCATTGGTTTTGAAGGTCGTGTAAAACGTGAAACCAAAGGTGGAGTAGATAATAATAGAAATAAAAGCAGAAGACTGGAAGACCAGCGTGTGCAAAATTATTCATTGCGTGGGGAACATTTAATCAACTCTAAACTGGATTTAGACTGGTCAGCTAATTATGCTAAAGCCAGAGAATACCGTCCGGGCGAGCGTTATATCGAATACCGTCAAGAAGGTTTAGATATGACTCAGGATTTTTCAGAACACAGATTTCCTTTGGTTACGACATCGGGAGAAGCTTTGGACGAATTAGAATTTGACTCCGTTTCTGAAAATACCGATGATACTTCCGAAAGTGAATTTGGAGCCAAAATAAATATCCGTGTGCCTTTTACTATTATTTCAACTGAAAAAGGAAGATTTAGAACTGGTCTTAGATTGCGTATGAAAGAGAAAATGAGAAATAATATTTTCTATGCTTACGAACCAATCAATGATGATATGGCTTTGTTATCGGATGTTCCTACCAGTTATTTTGATGGAAAAGGATTCAATCCGGGAGATAAATTTGTACCGGGAACTTTTGCTTCGGCTCACTTTTTAGGAAATCTGGATTTGAACAATGCCTCTTTATTTGAAAAAGAAGCCGATCCATCCGAATTTTTAGCGGTAAATTATAATGCCAAAGAAAATATCTATGCGGCTTATGTAAGATGGGATCAGGATTTTAATGATAAATTATCGATGGTGTTAGGTTTCCGTTCCGAAACTACTCATATCAACTACACAGGAAATCGTGTACTGGACGAAGAAGAATTAGAAGGCGAAATCAACACAAACAATACCTACACTAATCTTTTGCCAAGTATCACATTGCAATACAACGCTACTAAAAATTTGATTTTAAGAGCAGCGGCAACAACGGCTTTGGCAAGACCTGATTATTACGCCTTGGTTCCATATGTAAACAACATTGCTTCCGATATGGAAATTACTGCTGGAAATCCGGATTTGGACGTTACCTATTCTTACAACTATGATTTCATGGCCGAGAATTATTTCAAATCGGTTGGTTTGATTTCAGGAGGTGTTTTCTACAAAAGATTAAATGATTTTATTTATAATTACAGCGATAACCAATATACAACGGATAAGTTTACAGCTGATTTTCCAAATCAAAACAACCCAATTCCAACAGGCGAAAACTGGTCTTTTGTACAGTCCAGAAACGGAAAAAGTGTAGATGTTTACGGATTTGAGGTAGCTTTACAACGTCAGTTGGATTTCTTCGAAAGCAAATTTCTAAAAGGATTTGGAGTGTATTTGAACTATACGTACACTAAATCAGAAGCAAAAGGAATTTCGGATGAAGACGGAAACGAAAGAAAAAACATCAGCCTTCCGGGAACAGCACCGCACATGTTCAACGGTTCATTGTCATGGGAAAACAAACGTTTCTCGGCTAGAGTTTCTACCAATTTTGCCGCTGACTATTTAGACGAATTAGGAGCTGATAGCTACCAGGATAGTTATTATGACAAACAATTTTTCCTGGATGCCAATGCTGCTTACAAAATCACGCCAAACATTCGTCTTTTTGCAGAAGCAAATAACTTAACTAACCAGCCGTTGCGTTATTACCAAGGTGTCGCAGCCAATACCAAACAAGTAGAATACTATCAGGCACGTTTTAACTTTGGTTTAAAATTTGACTTTTAGTTCCACAGAAAAATATAATTAATTTAATATTACTGTCCGCTAAGCGGACTAAATAAAAAAATAGGCCACAGACCTGTCTGCCGACAGGCAGGTGACACTGATTGAACAGATAAAAACCGATTTTTCATAGCTCTTTGTAAATCACAATCTGTGATAATCCGTTAAAATCAGTTTCATCTGTGTCCCATTCTCAATAATTGGTATAAGAAAATATGAAAACAAAATACATAGCAATTGCCCTTTTAGGATTAACAGCGGCGTCTTGCGGGAGCAAATTGGCAGCTGTTAGAAAAGATGCTTTGAAACCGGCAGTAGTTACACAAGCATTACCACACGATACTGATGATCCTTCGATTTGGATACACCCAACAGATGCTACCAAAAGCATTATTATTGGTACAGATAAAGATACCGATGGCGGATTGTACGCCTTTGATTTGAACGGAAAAATCATTGGGAAATCGGAGGTTTTAATGAGACCTAACAATGTGGATATTGCTTACGGATTAATACTAAACGGCAAAAAAACAGATGTTGCTGTAACCACCGAAAGGGAAAATAACAGAATCAGAATTTTTAGTCTTCCTGATTTGAAACCGATTGACAATGGAGGGATTCCGGTTTTTGAAGGAGAACTAATGCGCGCCCCAATGGGAATTGCCTTGTACACACGTCCAAGCGACCAAAAGATTTTTGCTGTGGTGGGCAGAAAAAACGGGCCTTCGGGAAGTTATTTATGGCAGTACGAATTGACCGATGCAGGCAACGGAAAAGCGGGTGCAACGGTGGTGCGTAAATTTGGAAACTACAGTGGTAAAAAAGAAATTGAAGCCATTGCCGTGGATAACGAATTAGGGACTATTTTATATTGCGATGAACAATTTGGAATCCGAAAATATGTTGCTGATCCAGCCGCTAAAAATGATAACGAATTAGCCCTTTTTGGGCAAAAAGACTTTAAAGCCGATAACGAAGGAATTGCTATTTATAAAAAATCAGCAACCAAAGGTTATATTTTGGTATCCAACCAGCAAGCCAATACTTTTATGGTGTATCCAAGAGAAGGAGCTAATGGAAATCCAAATGAATATCCATTATTGGCCGAAATTCCAACTTCTACCATAGAATGTGATGGCGCCGATGTAACAAGTGTAAACTTAGGAGGACAATTTAAAAACGGACTTTTTGTAGCCATGAGCAACGGAATGACGTTTCATTACTACAGCTGGGACAGCATTCAGCAATTGATTGATGCAGCTAAAAAGTAAATTGTTTTTAATAGACCCTATCAGGGTTTAAAACCCTGATAGGGTTCTGGAAATCTTTAAATCGCCTCTTTTAGCAATAAAAGAGGCGATTTTTTTTGTCGCTTTTTTGTCATTCAACGCAATTATAGAGGTTTAACAGCTGCTCTATTGGTACTTCGAACCAATAATAGAGGTAGTTTGAACCAATAGTATATGTACTTCGAACCAATAGCATTGGTGCTTCGAACCAATAATAGAGGTAGTTTGAACCAATAGTATTGGTACTTCGAACCAATAATAGAGGTACTTAGCACCAATAGCATTAGTGCTTCGAACCAATAGTATTGGTACTTAGAACCAATAGACCACCTAGTTAGCACCAATAATAGAGGTGCTTAACACCAATAGTATTACTGTTTAACACTAGTTTTTTAGGAAAATAGAATAGATGGCTAGCATAAAGCAAACAAAAGAGGATATCCGCTTCTATAAAAATCAATAGAAATGGCTTTTAAGCCATTTCAAAATTAAAATTTCTAATAGGCTTTAGCCGAAATCTAAATACGGATTTGGCTAAAGTCTTTTTTGTTTTGCAAAATCTAATCATCTGGCTAAAGCCAGACGCAATTGATGAAAATTCATAAATTAGAAATCCAGCTCAAAATCTTAAGATAAATAAAACGGAAATAATAAAGTAATATATTTTTTTGTAAGATTTTTTTATATATTTGAAAATGAATAAAGCATATCATGCTTATCTATCCAAAATTGGGTTGTTTTGTATGGCATATTATATAGATACAAACTAGTTAGCAGTAATTTTAAATGACAAACAATATGAAAAAGACATTCTTTATTTTGACAACTATGTTGATTTTGACTAGTTGCGATTCTTCAAAAATATTAACACAAGGAAAAACGTATGAAAACTTCAGAGGATTTGAACCTATTGATCCAATAGAATATTTAGAGGAAGTTGCAATAGTGGAAAATGGAGAGATTGTCTTCAAATATCCTTTAAAACTCAAAAAAAATGAGATACTTGGTTTTTTAGCAAATGAGACGGTTTTAGTTTCAGTTGGACAATTCAGTGGAGAAGGAAAACTTGGCTATGGTCCAGCTAGTTTTTCTATTAAAGGAAGTAGTTATAAAATAACAATGGACTACATGAAGTTTGCTACACTTCGAGAAAAAAATAATAAGGGTGAAATAGCTGGTTATAAAAGAGTTGGTGTAGGTCTAAGAATTATAGCAAATGTTACAGCAATGGAATCTGGCGTTAATTTAGGAGACCTTTTTGCAATTGGATTGGCTGCAAAAGCAAATAAAGTAAGCGGGACATTAATGCTTGAGATTATTGGAATAAAATCTAAAGACGTTACTGCTGTTTTGCCACTTCCTTCCGAAATCAATCAATCAACTATTCAGTCTGCTATGCAAGCTATGGCGACAATAAAATCTAAAATATATGAGGACGGAACAGAATTATATCCACAGGTTATGGCTATTAAATCAGAGGAAGGTCAAGATAATAAGTCGTTTAAATCACAAGTAGAAACAAAGTCATTGAAATAAAACTACTGTCAAAATCATATTTGTAATAGGTGGAGAACGTGCTCCGCATCAACTTTAGAGTAAAAATATGCTCATCGCAAATCTGCAAACGTTGTGAGACATTGCAAAATAGAACTTTAAACAAATTAAGAAATAATTATGGCATTAGACTTTTCAGAAATATTAGTTGTAGGTGTGTCTTCAAGAGCCTTATTTAACCTTGAAAAGGAAAATGAAATCTTCAAAAAAGAAAATATTGTAGGTTTTAGAAAATATCAATTAGAACATGAGGATGAATTACTTGAAAAAGGAACTGCTTTTCCATTAATTCAAGCATTGTTAAAATTAAATGACTATGTTGACCCAAAGAAACCAATTGTAGAGGTTGTTGTAATGTCAAGAAATAGTCCTGAAACAGGAGTAAGAGTATTAAAAGCAATTAAACATTATAAGCTACCTGTAACAAGATGGGCTTTTTCAGGCGGTGAACCCTTATCTCCTTTTTTAGATGCGTTTGATGTTGACTTATTTCTTTCTAAAGACGAAAAAGAAGTTCAAAAAATAATTGATAATTCAAATTGTGCTACAGCTCTAATCTACGATCCTCCATCGCATTACAATCCTGAGACAGAACGTGTCAAATTTGCATTTGATGCAGATGCTGTAGTTTTTTCAGAAGAATCTGAGCTAATATATAAAACACAAGATTTACAAGCATTCCATAAGCACGAAGAAGAAAATGAGGATGTTCCATTAAATGATGGTCCTTTCGCTGAGTTACTTAAAAAGTTGTCAAAAATACAAGAAAAGCTTCCGATGACAATTGAATTGACCCCATTACGAATTGCAATTGTTACCGCAAGAAATGCTCCAAGTCATATGAGAGTAATCAAAACTTTAAGACATTGGGGTGTATATGTAGACGAAGCTTATTTTATGGGAGGTTTATCAAAAGACAATGTATTAAAGGCTTTTGGAGCACACATATTCTTTGATGATCAAGAAATCCATTTAGATGGTTCGAGTAAAGTTGTTCCTTGTGGCAAGGTATTATATAAATCTGATTCCCCTATGAAAAAATATGACCAAAAAATTAGCACAGAAAAGACACAAGAAATAGAAATTAACGAATCAGATAATAATTAATAAAGTAACAACGATTGCCCATGCTTGTGCATGCGTCCCGCTTGTGCCCGTAAAGCAAAACCATTAAAAGATTGTGAGCACAAGCGTGAAGCTTGCGCCAGATTTTGTAAACAACTATTCACCAAAAAAACACAAAACCCGAAACTTTTTAGTTGTCGGGTTTTGTGTTTTATAAAGTTTTCTTCTGTTTTTCTAAAAAGTTATTGGATTGCAGTTCCAGTAAATTAGTTGCGTTTTTTCGTTGTAAATCATATAATTGCTTGTCCTCGGCAATATCCTGATATACCTTGTCGTGCATGGCTGCACTGGTTTTTACGAGTAAACTTCGTTGGTATTTGTCTTGTTCCAATGTAGTTTTTAAAGCCGTTTCTAAATCTTCTAATTTATAATCGTATTCTCCTTTTGGAGATAACAGTTTGGCAATAATCGGGGAAGTTTCAATAGCCAGAAATAATAACATGATAAAATAGGAAGGTAGTGAGGGTAGTTTACCCAACGCATTAATTCGCGCCATCAGACCGTCAAAACCATCAATGATAGGTTGGGTTTCGGTTACTTTTTTGTCTAAATCCGCCTGAAGCGTTTTGTTCTGATTTTCTTTTTCGGCAATTTTTATCAGATTGTTTTTTCTAATAGTGTCGAGTTCGGCTGAAGCCAAATTATGTTTGGCAATTTTTTCTTTAAACACAGGGCCTTTTCCCAGTTTCATGGTGCCTTTGGTTCCTTCGGCTTCGGTAATATAGGTTTCGTATAAGGTATTGACTTCTTTCTCTTTTTGGGTGATTTCATTCTTTAAAGTGGCAATTTCTGCCTTGTTCTTATCCAAATCCGATTTGAAATAATTAGCCACTTCTTTTTTGTTATTCAAAGCCATGGCATTTTTTTCTTTCAATAAAACCGTGTTGATTTCTTTTTCGAAAATTTTAATTTCCAAAGGTTTCGAAATAACGATAGCGATGATAATTGCCAATACAATTCGGGGTGTGGCCTGTAGAAATTCACTCCCAAAACGCTCTCTTTTTCGAATATTAGAAACAATAAAACGATCCAGATTAAAAATCAGCAAACTCCAAATCACCCCAAAAGCAATTGCGGGATACACACTGTCAAATACGGTAAAAAGTGCATAAGCACTGGCTATAAAAGCCATGACAGCAGTGAAGAAAACCGTTGCGCCAATCCCTACATATTTTGTTTGTTCCCCTTCGGAGCATCCTTCGAGAAGGTTTTTGTCGGCTCCGGAACAGAGGATAAAAAATGATTTTAACATGATTGATTTTTTTAGCTTGTGTATAGATTACAAATTTAACGCCAAAAAACGAATCATAGTGTAAATAATTGATATGTATTTGTTTAAGGGTTTTTCAAATAAAAAAAAGCTGTTCGTTTGGAACAGCTACCAGTTTGCAACTTTGCGGAGCAAGGTGTTTTAGTGTTGAATATTTTTAATAAATATTCCCAATTCGGGAACTTTTGTTATCTTTGTCAAAAATTAAGTCTTTGAGAGTAATTGCAAAGAAAATATTGAGGGATTTTTGGGAAACACATGCAGATTGCGAACAGCAATTAAAATCATGGTTTCAGGAAACCAGCAAATCAGAATGGAAGAATCCAAATGGAATTAAAAAAGAATACCCAAGTGCAAGTATTTTAAATGAAAATCGTGTAGTTTTTAATATCAAAGGAAATAATTACAGATTGATTGTTAAAATAAATTTCGACTATCAAATGGTTTGGATCCGATTTATTGGAACGCATGCAGAATACGACAAGATTAATGCAAATGAAATTTAAAAGCTATGGAAATTAAACCTATAAAAACGGACAAAGATTACAATCAGGCTATAGAAAGACTTGAAGCAATCTTTGATGCAAAAGCTGGCTCAAAAGAAGGGGATGAATTGGAAATATTAGGAATTTTGATTGACCAATATGAGAATGAGAATTTTCCAATTGGCTTGCCTGATCCCATTGAAGCTATAAAATTTCGCATGGAACAACTTGGCTATAATCAAAACGATTTGGCAAATATAATTGGACTTAAAAGTAGAGCAAGTGAAATTTTAAATAGAAAAAGAAAATTATCATTGGAAATGATCAGACAGTTACATGAAAGATTACATATTCCTACTGATGTTTTGATTCAAGCCTATTGAGCCTCCACTTTTACGCAAACATAAAACCCGACATTGATTAGTTGTCGGGTTTTGTGTTTTATAGAAAAAATGGATTTAAACTTCTGGAGCACCAGCAAGGATTTCGTCATTAGCATAACTTTCAAATTTCATGAAATTTTCTCTAAATTTTTGAGCCAATTCGATTGCCTTAGTATCGTATAAGTTTTTGTCTTCCCAAGTGTTTCTAGGATTTAAAATTTCGCTGGGAACTTCAGGACAAGATTCAGGAATAGCCATTTTAAAAACAGCGTGATTGTGATAATTCACATCGTTTAACTGACCGTTTAAAGCTGCAGTAATCATCGCACGGGTGTATTTTAATTTCATTCGGTTTCCGGTGCCATAAGGACCGCCCGTCCATCCGGTGTTGATTAACCACACTTTTACATCGGCATCTTTCATTTTTTTGCTCAACATTTCGGCATATCTTGTTGGGTGCAACGGCATAAACGGCGCTCCAAAACAAGCCGAAAAATTAGGCTGAGGTTCATTGATTCCGGCTTCAGTTCCTGCAATTTTTGCGGTATAACCCGAAATAAAATGATAAGCCGCCTGACCCGGAGTTAAGCGGGCAATAGGAGGCAGGATTCCAAATGAATCGGCAGTCAGAAAAAAGATATTTTTTGGATTTGTACCAATAGAACCCGCTTGGATATTATCGATATGATTAATTGGGTAGCTTACGCGAGTATTTGGAGTGATTGAAATATCGGTGTAATCGACTTCGTTTGTTCCTTCTTTGAAAACAATGTTCTCCAATAATGCGCCTTTTTTAATTGCTCTGAAAATATCAGGTTCGTTCTCTTCACTCAGGTTAACGACTTTGGCGTAGCATCCGCCTTCAAAATTAAAAACAGTGTTTTCACTCGTCCAGCCGTGTTCGTCGTCACCAATTAATTTTCGGTTTGGGTCGGCAGAAAGCGTGGTTTTTCCCGTGCCGGACAATCCAAAGAAAATAGCGGTTTCCCCATCTTCGCCTACATTGGCACTGCAATGCATCGGTAAGGCATTTTTAAAAACCGGAAGAATGAAGTTCAAAGCAGAGAAAATCCCTTTTTTCATTTCGCCCGTATAAGCTGTTCCACCTATGATGATGGTTTTTCGGGTGAAATTTAATATCGCAAAATTCTCATTACGCGTTCCATCTGTTGTAGGGTCGGCTAAGAAACTGGGTGCACAGATAAGTGTCCAATCAGCAGTAAAATGAGCCAGTTCTTTTGCTGTTGGTCTGAGAAACATATTGTAGCAAAATAAGTTTTCCCAGGGTGTTTCAGTAATGACACGAACATTCAATCTGTAATTCGGGTCGGCACATACATGGGCATCTCTGACAAAGATTTCTTTATTCGATAAATAGTTTGTTAGTTTGGTATATAAAGTATCAAATTTTGCCGGTTCAAAGGGAATATTAATGTCTCCCCACCAAACCTCGTTTTCGGTAATACTGTCTTTTACAATAAAGCGATCCTGTGGTGAACGACCTGAAAATTTCCCTGTATTGATGGCTAAGGCTTCAGTAGATGTTTCTGTTCCTTCTCCACGATCTAAGGTCAATTGGTGCAACTCATCCGGACTCAATTGATAGTGTATTTCCGCGTTTTTAATTCCGATATTTTCAAGCGAAAACAAGTTGTTGACAATCATAAGGTGACTTATTTAGTAGTTCTTAGGTTTCTATATTAAAGATAAAACATATATTTTAGTTCCCCTTTTGAAAGCTTAATTTTTATCGGACTTTTTTGTGATATTATACAACAATACCGTCCAGGCACTGATTAATAATAGTCCTCCAATAGGCGTTACAAAACCAATTACTCTAAAATCAATAGGAGTAAGGCCATTTGTGGCTAATAAATAGATGGAACCTGAGAATAGCAGTACTCCAAAAAGTACCAGGTTATAAATAATTTTTTTGGTTTTCGAATTTAAAACAGGCAGTAGCCCAATGAATAATAAAAATAAGGCGTGATACATTTGGTAGCGAACTCCCGTTTCAAATGTGGCCAATTGTTCTATACTGAGTACTTTTTTTAAGGCATGAGCGCCAAAAGCCCCTAAAATTATTGCAATCATTCCGAGTAAAGCCGCTGTAGAAATTGTTTTTTTATCCATTTTTGTTCTGTTTAGGTTCTACACAAAAGTATTCGAAATCAAAGGAAACCAAAAGTTTTTTGGAGGATAGTTTACGGCTTATTGTGCTAAAGTTTTGTGAATTTTTATTTGACAATTAGATTGGTTTTTTACCGCAGATTCGCAGATTTTAATAAAAATTGTAATCGTAAATAAATAGCCTCCAGAGAAATTAATGCAAATAAGTTGGTTTAAAAATAAATCTGCGAATCTGCGGTTATTTTTATTAGATGGTTAATTAATCATTCTCATTTGTGTTAGCACAAACATTTCCTTATTTTTGAGTTATATTTTTCAGCTATGAGAGAGATTTTAATTATTGGTGCAGGTCGATCCGCTTCTTCGCTGATTCAGTATCTTTTGGAAAAATCCCAAGAAGAGCAATTGCATCTTGTAATTGCCGATTTGTCTTTGGAATTGGCTCAAAAGAAAACCAATAATCATCCTAATGCCACTCCAATTGCCTTGGATATCTTTAATGAAAAAGAGCGAAGAGCCGCAATTGAAAAAGCCTCCATCGTAATCTCGATGTTACCGGCACATCTGCATATCGAAATTGCCAAAGATTGCCTGAATTTCAGGAAAAATTTGGTCACCGCTTCCTATATCAGTGATGCGATGCAGGCTCTTGATGCGGAGGTAAAAAAGAACGGACTCATTTTTATGAACGAAATGGGCTTAGATCCCGGAATCGATCACATGAGCGCCATGAAAGTCATTGACGAAATCAGGGAAAAAGGCGGGAAAATGCTTTTGTTCGAATCTTTCTGTGGCGGACTCGTAGCACCGGAATCCGATACCAATCTTTGGAATTATAAATTTACCTGGGCACCCCGCAATGTGGTGTTAGCGGGTCAGGGAGGTGTGGCTAAGTTTATTCAGGAAGGGACGTATAAATACATCCCCTATGATTCTTTGTTTCGACGTACCGAATTTCTGGAAATAGAAGGTTACGGCCGATTTGAGGCGTATTCTAATCGGGATTCTTTAAAATACAGAAGCATTTATGGCTTAGATGATATTCTTACTTTATTTCGCGGAACGATTCGTCGTGTTGGTTTTTCGAAAGCCTGGAATATGTTTGTGCAACTCGGCATGACCGATGATTCTTATGTCATGGAAGATTCCGAAAACATGAGTTATCGTCAATTTATCAATTCGTTTTTGCCGTATCACCCAACGGATTCAGTGGAGATAAAAACCCGTTTGATACTTAAAATCGATCAGGATGATATTATGTGGGACAAATTATTGGAGTTGGATTTGTTCAATGACAAGAAAATCGTCGGGCTTAAAAATGCCACTCCAGCCCAGATTTTAGAAAAAATCCTCAATGATAGTTGGAAACTCCAGCCCGATGACAAAGACATGATTGTGATGTATCACAAATTTGGCTACGAAATCAATGGTAAAAAAGTCCAAATGGATTCCCAAATGGTTTGCATAGGAAAAGATCAAACCTATACCGCTATGGCAAAAACCGTTGGACTGCCTGTTGCCATGGCTACCTTATTAATCCTCAACGGAAAGATTACTACTCCCGGAGTCCAACTCCCAATCCGTAAAGAAGTGTATCTCCCTGTTTTGGAAGAATTGGAAAAATATGGCGTTGTTTTCCATTCGCAAATGCTGCCTTATTTGGGGTATAAATACAGTTGATAATAATTTGGGCGTTTCCCGCCAGATTGCTTCCTCGTTCCTCCTCGCAATCGCGGGTCAGGCTGTACGCTATATCTTTTGCTTTTTAAAGAAAAAAGCAAAAGGATGCCGCTTCCATCCTTAACGCAACTCAGGGGGTAAGATAATTATTTGTAGTTTTTGAATATGCGCTATTGTTTGTAATAATTTATTGATATATTTGGATTCGTATAACGTATGGAGTTTGTCACAGCAATCTATCCACAATGCGGTGGATTGGTCTGATTTTGTTAGACCTAATATACAAGTTACCAGCAAGCATACACTAACTATGGAGAATATAGATAATATTATTGGAAAAAGTAGTCCAATTTCGGACTGGAAAGAGTTTGTTAAGGAAAACTTTCAAAGAGAAGCTGGCATATATTCATTTTTGACAGTCCGTACTTTAGAGATTGAATATAATAATGAAAAATTTGTATATCCAAAAAGAATTGTTTTTGAATCTGGTTATGCACGATCAATAAGAAAGCTTAAAACTGTAGAGACAGTCACTCATTTTAAAAAAACGGTAAAAGTCATTGAAAAAAAAGAAGTTATTCCTTTTGGCTTATATCAAAGGAGGAATAAATACTCTGGTGATTTTTTTGAAATTCTAGCGGACATTATAAAAAGTGATAATTTACAATCATATTTTTCAAATGATTTACTTCCTATAAATGATAACCCTCTTTTTAGTATTGATTCAAAATTGAATTGGCCTTCATACTTACTAACATTAAACACTTCTAATCAAATTTATTCCGAAGAAAGGAATGAGGATATTTCATTCCTTAAAGATATTGCCCAGGAATATGGGTTTCATTTGCCATATACTAAAAGTCTTGAAGAACTTATTTTTATTATATTCCCAATGCCCTATATTAAGATTGTGGAAAATAAAATCAATAAAGATTCTGAAAACGAGAAACTTTATTTGGTATTGGAATTTAATGATACAAGTTTCTTTTATACCCAAAAAAATCTAAACATTAAACTCGAAGCTTTAATTAAGGGTACGAAAGAAGAAGTTCTACTCGATAAAGAGTTTAAACTAGAGTTTAAGAAATCAAAATTTCAGATTGTCGAACTGGACGTTATGAATGGTGGAATTATCAGTTATTCATCTTTAAAAATCAGCATCAATAATGTTATCGTCAGCAAAACATCTGGATATTACATTCGTGATATAAAAATTAATGTAAAAACTATTTAGTTATGGGAAAACTGGTATTTCAAAAACCCCAAGACTATATGGTTCAAGTTAGCATTTGTTCAGTTGATTCATTTTTAAGTTTTAACCCTTTCTCAATTCAACTGACACAAGATAATCTAACAAAAATTCAGAGAGTTTTGGATGAGTAAATTGATTCAGATTTTATTGTGTTTCCTGAGTATACTTATTCACATGATTTAGAACCAATTTACAGAAATTATTCAAATGAAAATAGTACAGTAATTATTGGTGGAAGTGGTTTAGAAACTATTGGTAATGAGTTTTATGCATATTGCCCAATCTTTCTACCTAACCAAGAAATTATCAAGGTTTACAAAAAACATATTACTAACGATGAGCGGATTTTAAGTCAAGGTCAAATTATTGCCTTTCCCAATGAAGTACCTAGAGAAATTAGATTAATTGTAGGTGAAAACGAAATACTTTTTTCTGTTTATGTTTGTTACGATTTTATAATCGAAGCAAAAAATGATAGAGCAGATATTGTATTTGTTCCGCAATATGAAAGTTCTCCACAACAATTTATAAATGAGGGTGATAAAGTGTCTAAGGGTATGAAAAATTTTGTCATTGGAGCTAATAATTCTAATAACAACCAGCGTAGTTTAGGATTCGCAATATTAAATAGCACTATGATAAACGGACTATCAATGCAATCATATCGTAACCAAAATTATGAAAATGCGGGCCAAAAGCTAGATCAACATCATACAACTATATATGATGTCTTAGGTGAGAGAATTATGGTATTTAGATTAAATATTGGGAGACCATATTCCCTCCCTTTTACTTTTTCTCTTGATGATAGTGAGCCAGTATTAATTCCAATAAAAAATATAACAATATAAATGCCTATTGGTAACAGCTAGGGTTTCGTTGCGTGCGAAGCACGAACAATAAAGCCTCTGTTGAACGGAATCGCTGAGATTCCATAACTATGGATTTTTCATACCCCAAATAAAAAATCCGTTCAGTAATGAACGGATTTTATTTCTTTTAAACTTGCTGTACTTTGCGAAAAACTTTGCGTACTCTGCGGTTAAATTATTTTGAAAGCTCCACAAAATATTTATAAAACAACGGAATGGTTTCGATTCCTTTTAGGTAATTGAAAATCCCGAAATGTTCGTTGGGAGAATGTATGGCGTCGCTATCGAGTCCAAATCCCATCAGGATGGTTTTGCTTTTTAGTTCTTTTTCGAATAAGGAAACAATGGGAATACTTCCGCCTGAACGCACCGGAATGGCAGGAATCCCAAAGGTTTCGGTGTACGCTTTATTGGCAGCCTGGTAACCAATGCTGTCAATAGGGGTTACATATCCCTGACCGCCGTGATGCGGAGTTACTTTTACGGTAACAGCTTTGGGAGCAATCGCGGTGAAATGCGTGGTGAATAATTGGGTGATTTCTTCCCAATCCTGATTAGGAACCAGTCGCATCGAGATTTTGGCGAAAGCCTTAGACGGAATCACGGTTTTGGCTCCCTGACCGGTGTAACCTCCCCAAATTCCGTTTACATCCAGCGTAGGACGAATGGCGTTTCTTTCATTGGTAACATAGCCTTCTTCGCCATAAACATCCTTTAAATCTAATGCTTTTTTATACTCTTCGATATCGAAAGGGGCTTTGGCCATTTCGGCTCTTTCTTTTAGTGATAATTCTTCCACCTTGTCATAAAATCCCGGGATAGTAATGCGATTGTTTTCGTCGTGAAGCGAAGCTATCATTTTGCTTAGGATATTGATAGGATTGGCTACAGCACCACCATACAATCCCGAATGTAAATCCCTGTTAGGTCCTGTAACTTCGACTTCAACATAACTCAAACCGCGTAATCCTGTGGTTATAGATGGTTGCTGATTAGAAATCATTCCGGTATCGGAAATTAAAATCACATCATTTTTTAGTTTTGCTACATTGTTTTCGACAAAGCTTTTTAGGTTCACGCTGCCTACTTCTTCTTCGCCTTCAATCATGAATTTTACGTTACAAGGCAAGGTTTTGCTCTGAATCATGTATTCGAATGCTTTGACGTGCATGTACATTTGACCTTTGTCATCACAAGCACCGCGGGCAAAAATAGCGCCTTCGGGATGAATAGCCGTTTTTTTAATTACGGGTTCAAATGGGGGAGAAGTCCAGAGTTCCATTGGATCTGGTGGCTGTACATCGTAATGGCCGTAAACCAAAACCGTTGGTAAATTAGGATCAATTATTTTTTCGGCATATACAATAGGGTAGCCGTCGGTTTCACATATTTCGACTTTATCACAGCCGGCTTTCTCCAAGCTTCGTTTTACCGCTTCGGAGGTGTCAATTACATCCTGGGAATAAGCAGAGTCAGCACTTACAGATGGAATTTTTAATAGTTCAATTAATTCGTTGATAAAACGCTCTTTGTGTTGTTGGATATAATTTGTAATATTTTCCATTGATTATGCTGGGTTTTGATACTTTCAAAAATACAAAAAACAGAATTATAATTTTTTTTAATTTTTTACTTTGAATATTGGAAAGTATCCTTATATTTGCACCCACAATTAAGCGGATATGGCGAAATTGGTAGACGTGCCAGACTTAGGATCTGGTGCCGCAAGGCGTGTAGGTTCGAGTCCTATTATCCGCACAAAAAGCTTCTCAATCGAGAAGCTTTTTTTATGCCTTATATTTTTGTGCTTCACCTAAGCAAGAATGAGTTAGTTAGAAAATTAAATGTATTTTTGTGTTCAAACAACTGCAAATATTCAAAACCATACATGGATATTAGACCTTTTATAGATTCCACTTATTTAAAAACAGCTTCGCAGGCGGCTCTGGATGAAACTCAAAACCAAGTTGTGGTGGAGACTTTTATAAGAGAAGCTGTTGAAGAGCGTTTTAAGCTTATCATGATTCGCCCCGAAATGGTTGCTGTAGCCAAAAAAATAATTTCAGAATCGGAATCGAATCTCCTGATAGGAACTGTAATCGATTTTCCCCAAGGGCAATTAGGTATTGAAGAAAAATTGCGTGAAGCCAATCAGGCGATTGTTGACGGCGCTGACGAATTGGATTTTGTATGCAATTATGAGGCTTTTAAAAATGGTAATGTAGATTTGGTGAAAGAAGAAATTTTCAGAGGAACCCAATTAGCATTGGATAATAATAAAATAATCAAATGGATTATTGAAGTTGCCGCCTTGAGTGATAAGCAAATAATTCAGTTGTCAACTTTGATAAAAAATGTTGTTATGGCTAATTTTAAAGAAGCAGATTATGCTGCTGTTTTTGTGAAGTCTTCAACGGGTTTTTATCAAACTCAAAATAATGCGCCTAACGGTGCTACGATTCCTGCGGTAATTATGATGATTGAAAACGCATCGCCACTTTCGGTAAAAGCGGCCGGTGGAGTTCGAACCTATGAAGATGCGGTGGAGATGATTAAATTAGGCGTCAAACGGATTGGGACATCGGCAGCAAAAGCAATTGTAAATGGAGAAAAAAATCAAAATGAGTATTAAAAGAACGGTTATAAACGATATGAAAAAAATAGTGCCAATTTTATTTTTGTGCTTTTTTACGATTTTGGGGTATTCTCAATCTCAGGATTTGAGTTCTGATGCGGTGTTGAATTCACAACGATTTCCTGTTTTTCCGGCTTGTCAAAATTTAGAAGCAACAGCACTGGAAAGTTGTTTTTATAATGAGGTACAGGAGTTTGTTTTTCAAAATTTTGTTGTTCCGGAAAATTTGGTGCAGAATAATTTCAAGGGAAATGTCAAAGTGCTTTTTGAAGTAGATGCGACCGGGGTTTTTAAAGTGATTTATGTGAATGCCGTTGATGAAAATCTAATTCAGGAAACCAAGCGCGTTTTTACAAAATTCCCTAAAATCACTCCTTCTACTTATAACGGGAAAGCGGAATATTCGAGATATAATATTACCATTGCGATTCCGTTAAAAAGCCCGGCTACATTAGCGGCTGAGAATTTGGCAAAAGCCGATATTCTTAGAAATACTACCCAACAATTGACTGAGCTAGATAATATAGTGTATAAAAAATACAATAATCCGGAGTTTGAAAGTCATTTGAATATTCCTTTTTCGCATAGTTATTATGCGCAATTTGATGGAGCTTTAAACCAGGTGGGGAGTAATAATCATACGGCTTCAAAACCGTATTCTTATGCTGAGGTTGCTAAGTATTACAATTTTAAACAGGAAAACGAGAAGTTAAAGAAAAAGACTTCCGGCTGGTGGACCAAGAAATTATGGAATGAAAATACGGTAGAAATACGAGGGGAAGATTATTGGTTTACCCTGAATCCTGTTTTGGATTTGCAAGTTGGCAAAGCATCAGGAAATAATTCGACGAATACATTTGTCAATACACGAGCCATTAATTTTAGGGGTGGTTTAGGTGATAAATTGAATTTTACAACAACCATTTTTGAAAGTCAGGGGCGTTTTGCGGGTTATTTTAATCGTTATGCCGAGTCGATACAACCCGCTGGAGGAAATCCAGCCATTATTCCAGGCGTGGGAATTGCAAAAGATTTTAAAACTGATGCCTACGATTTTCCTTTGGCAGAAGCCAATTTAACTTTTGCACCGAGTAAATTTTTGGATTTGCAGTTGGGGTATGGCAGGAATTTTATAGGTGATGGTTATCGTTCTTTGTTGGAAAGTGATGGTGCCAGTCCGTATCCTTATTTGAAATTGAATACCAGGTTTTGGAAAATAAAATATACCAATACTTATATGTGGTTAAAGGATGTGCGTCCTGAGGTGACTGTGGATAGAACCTATGCGACTAAATTTATGGCAAATCATTATTTAAGCTGGAATGTTTCGAATAAATTGAATTTAGGTTTCTTTGAATCGGTGGTGTGGACTAATGCGAATGATAGAGGTTTTGATGCGAGTTTTGTAAATCCGATTGTTTTTTATCGTTCGGTAGAGTTTGGTTCTTCTTCCAGATCGGGGAATGCGCTTTTGGGACTGACTTTTAAATACAAATGGGATAACCAAATTAATTTTTACGGACAGTTTGTTTTGGATGAATTCTCGTTGGGTGATATTAGAGAAGGTGATAATAGCTGGAAAAATAAATACGGATACCAATTAGGGGCTAAATATTACAATGCTTTTAATGTGCCAAATTTATTATTGCAACTGGAATACAACAGAGTACGACCTTATGTGTATTCACATTCTGATCCAATAACCAATTATGGTCATAATAATCAGAGTATTGGTCATCAGTGGGGTGGTAATTTTGGAGAATTTATTGCTATTGCACGCTATCACAAGGAAAGATTTTTTGCTGATGCTAAATTTACAATAGGAGTGAGAGGGCTTGATTTTGCTGACTCTGGAGCGAATTCTAATTATGGAGGAAATATTTACCGTGATTACGATTTAGAGCGTTTTGCTAATTCAGGTGTAGTGGTAGGACAAGGAAATAAAACCGATTTTTTTATGGCTGATATTCAGGGTGGTTACCTGATTAATCCATCAACTAATTTGAAACTTTTTGCCAGTTATATTTACAGGGATTTTAATCCAATGCAAAATACAGCTACTGTTTTTAAGGAAAGTACGAATTGGTTTTCTATAGGGGTTCGTTCGGATATATTTAACTGGTATTTTGATTATTGATGATTGAGGGTTTTTAGTTCTAGGTGTAAATTAAATTACTATTGTTTTGAGGTTCAACTGTCCTTAGCTTCCGCAGTCGAGTGTCAAATGTTTGAAGAATGCGCAAAAAGAAAAGCTGTTTGATCCGCCGCGGCGGAGAGTTCTTTTCTTTTAGTATTCGAAAACTAATTTGACCGACGAGGAAGTGTAAGACTTGATTTTTTTGTTTCTTTTTTGATCAAGCAAAAAAGAAAATAGGTAAAACTAATTTTTCTCTTTTAATGAAAACGTCATTGGTTATGTTTCAATTAAAAGTGAGATAGCTTTTTTAATGAAATGTATCGAGAACGCTACTTCTTATAAACTTCTCGATATAATTTTTAATAGTAAAGCTGTCGCATTACTATTAAAAACCACTCGAAGTGGCGGCGCAACGCACTTGGCTAAATAAATTTTCAAGATTTTACTCTAAAAAAACATAATTTTTCTTCAACAATATTTTATGATTAGTTTTTTGCCAAATCCCTTTCGATGAGTTACTTTTGCAGCAGTTTTACAAAAACCTAATGAAAACGGCATTGAGCACAACTACAAATACATTTTCCCTTAAGGCAATTTTTACCGATTTTAAAGAAATCACCAAAGCTGGATTGGCTATTAGTGTGTTGTTTTCTTCTATTGCGGGTTATCTTTTAGGTTTTGATAATGAATTTCCTTTTCAATGGTCGGTTTTATTAATGCTTTGTATTGGTGGTTACTGCATGGTGGGAGCTTCAAATGCTTTCAATCAGGTAATTGAGAAAGATATAGATATTTTGATGGATCGAACTAAAAATCGTCCGGTTCCATCAGGAAGAATGTCTTCAAATGTAGCTTTATTGGTGGCGAGTTTGCTTACATTGGTAGGGCTAACCTTATTATATATGATTAATCCCAAAACAGCCATGTTTGGGGCGATCTCGATATTTTTATATACCAGTGTTTATACGCCGCTTAAAACCCTTACTTCTTTATCGGTTTTTGTGGGAGCTTTTCCCGGTGCTATCCCGTTTATGTTGGGCTGGGTGGCTGCCACAGGGAATTTTGGAATTGAAGCGGGAACTTTGTTTTTGATTCAGTTTTTCTGGCAGTTTCCTCATTTTTGGGCTATTGGCTGGTTTTTGTATGAAGATTATGAGAAGGCAGGGATTTTTATGTTGCCAACCGGAAAGAAAGATAAAGGAACAGCATTGCAGGTAATTTTATATACTGTTTGGTTAATAATCGCTTCGCTGTTACCGTCAATTGGATATACAGGAAAATTGTTTATTTCTCCAGTTGCAGCCGGAATTGTTTTTTTATTGGGACTTTGGATGCTTTATTATGCAGTACAACTTTATAAAATTAGAACTGCAAAAGCCGCCCGAACATTAATGTTAGTGAGTGTTTCGTATATTTCATTATTGCAATTGGTTTATATAATTGATAAATTTTTAAGATAGTTATGGAAGTTACAATGACAGCTGAAGAGCAAAAAGAAAGAACAGCAAGATCTTACAAGTTGATTTTGTTGTTTGCTATGATTAGTATGACGATGATGTTTGCCGGATTGACGAGTGCTTTTGTGGTAAGTAAGTCAAGGGTAGATTGGTTAAAGGATTTTGAGTTGCCAATAGCTTTTTATATTAGTACTATCGTGATAATTGGCTGTAGTGTGACTTTTCATTTGGCTAAAAAAGCAATTCAAAAAGATGATAAATCGCAAACTACAATAATGCTTTTGGCTACTTTAGTTTTAGGTGTATTGTTTGTGGTTTCTCAATTTGTAGGTTTTGGGCAAATTATCGAAAGCGGTTATTATATGACTGGTGAGGGGAGTTCGATTACGGTGACTTTTCTTTATATCATTGCTTTTATGCACTTATTGCACTTGGCCGGAGGCTTAATTTCACTTTTAATTATAATTTATAATCATTTTAAACAAAAATACAATTCGACTCAAACTCTTGGTATAGAACTAGGTGCAATGTATTGGCACTTTCTAGACCTGCTGTGGGTTTTATTATTTTTGTTTTTATATTTCTTTAAATAAGAAAAAAACGTAAATTTGGAAACTTTTTAACGAATAACTTTTATGGAAGCGACAGTTACTACTGCAAATAGTGAAGAAAAAACTTGGGGAGGCGGCAATGAGCCAATGAGAGCAAGTTATGGGAAAATGATGATGTGGTTTTTTATCGTATCAGATGCCTTAACATTCTCGGGATTTCTAGCGGCTTACGGTTTTTCTAGATTTAAATTTATTGAAACTTGGCCTTTGGCTGATGAAGTGTTTACTCACTTCCCATTTTTACACGGAGTTACTGCTCCAATGTATTATGTAGCATTAATGACTTTTATTTTGATTTTCTCTTCTGTAACAATGGTTTTGGCTGTTGATGCGGGACATCAGATGAAGAAAAACAAAGTAATTTTGTATATGTTTTTAACCATTATTGGTGGTTTGATTTTCGTTGGTTCTCAGGCTTGGGAGTGGAAAAACTTCATTCAGGGTGAATATGGTGCTATCGAAACAAAAGGTGGAAGTTTATTGCAGTTTGTTGATAAAGACGGAAAACGTGTAGCATTAGCTGATTTTGCTGCGCATTTACCAGAAGAAAGAGCTCAGTTGTCCAGAAGCAAAGCAACATGGTTTATGGAAGAAGCAGATTTGCCTTCTTATTCAGTTGCTGAAGTACAAGCTGGTTTTAAAGCTCATCCTGATTTATTGATTAGAACAGAAGTTTTAACTGAGAAAAAAGAAAAAACAGTTCTTTCCAGAGCTGAATCAGAAGAAAGATTGGCTCAGGCAGCTTATGTGGTTGAAGGAGCTAATCTAGAAAGAAACGAATACGGAAGTAAGTTATTTGCTGATTTCTTCTTCTTTATTACCGGATTCCACGGATTCCACGTTTTCTCTGGAGTTATCATCAATATCATTATATTCTTTAATGTTCTTCTTGGGACTTACGAGAAAAGAAAAAGTTATGAAATGGTGGAGAAAGTTGGACTATACTGGCACTTTGTTGACTTGGTATGGGTATTTGTATTCACAGTTTTCTATCTAGTTTAATTTTTTAAAGTTATTATTATGTCACACGCACATGAATCAAACACTGCCAGAATCTGGAAAGTATTCGGGATATTGTCAGTAGTTACAATTATAGAGGTTATTTTAGGTATTTACAAACCTGAATCATTAAATTTTAGCCATTTTCTTGGTATGAATTTATTAAACTGGATTTTTTATATACTAACCGTTTTTAAAGCTTATTACATTGTTTGGGCTTTTATGCACATGGAGGGAGAGACTTCCAGTCTTAGATGGTCAGTAGTTTTACCGGTTATTTTTCTTGTCTTATACTTGCTTTTCATTCTGTTGACTGAAGGGAATTATATTTATGGGGTTTTTAAAGATTCAACCATTAAATGGAATTTTTAACACTATATTAATTCAAAAAAAGGGCACGCATTGCGTGCCTTTTTTTATTTTTGCACTTTAAATTAATTTTTCTCTGATGAAAAAAAATATAGTTCTTTTTGTACTCTTTATTCTTCCTATAGTAGCTTATCTTTTCTTTGCTTCAGGCGTTAATAGTTTTACTAAGTTGCCTGTGATTACTCCTAAAGTTGCCAATTTGGGTGACTGGAAATCTTTAAAAGGAGAAAAGGTGAATTTAGATAATAAAATTACTATCCTGGGATTTTCAGGAACTGAAATTTTAAAAAACAGAGGCAATCTTTTTAATTTGAATGAAAAAATATATCAGCGTTATCATGCTTTTAAGGATTTACAGTTTGTGATGGTTTGTCCATTGGGAACTGAAAAAGATATTGAGAACATTATGGATGCTTTTGATGATTTTACCGATGTTTCTCAATGGCATTTTGTTTTTACAACTCCTGAAGAAATTCAATCGTATTACAAGAAACTGAATTTAGAAAGTCAATTGGATGCTAATGTGGGTACTTCTAATGTTTTTATAATTGACAAACAAAGGAATTTAAGAGGTAGAAAAGATCAAAAAGAATATAGAGAAGGTTATAATACTTTTCATCCTTCGGAATTGAGTAATGAAATGTTAGACGATTTCAAGATTATTCTTTATGAGTATCGTGCTGCACTTAAAAAGAATCATAACGCAACTAAAAAGTTGTAAATACTTATTTTATGTTGAAAAATAAATCATATATCGGGATTGCGTTTATTGTTTTAATTTTTGGGATTTATGCCGTTCCTAAGATTGTTTCCCGAATTCAAAACGGTGAGGTTATTAAAGGCAATCGTCTGGATAAGGTTTCATCAGGAATGAGTTCAGAAGAGTCTTTAGTGAAAATTGGGCCGGCTCCTAAATTTGAGTTGACTAATCAGGACAATAAGAAGATTAATAACGCGACATATAAAGGCAAAGTATATGTGTTAGAATTCTTCTTTACTACTTGCCCTTCTATTTGTCCAAAAATGAATCAAAGCATGTTGGTTTTGGAAAAAAAATTCTTTGGAAATCCTAATTTCGGAATTGTTTCTATCACGATCGACCCCAAACACGATACGCCGGAAGTTCTGAAATCGCATGCCGAATTATTAGGGGTTAAATCCTCTAACTGGAATTTTTTAACAGGTGAGAGGCAAACCATATTTGATTTGGCTAACAAAGGTTTTAATCTTTATGCAGGCGAAAACAGTAAAGTAAGTGGTGGATTTGAGCATTCTGGTATGTTTGCTTTGATTGATAAAAATGGAGATATCCGTTGTCGAAAAGATGAGTTTGGAAATCCTATTTTGTATTATGACGGTTTAGAAAAAGCAGGAGTTAGAGATATTCAACAAGACATTAGTATTTTATTAGCAGAATAAATTATGGAAAAGCAAAATTTAGAAACAAGATACAATAAGTGGATTGTAGTATTATCAGTAGCAATTCCACTTGTGGTGGCATTACTTTTTGGTGTTAATTTGAGAAAATTAGGTTATGATGTAGAGCCACTTTCTTTTTTACCGCCTATTTACGCAACTATAAACGGAATTACAGCAATTTTGTTGGTTTTAGCAGTTATAGCTGTAAAAAATGGGAATGTTAAATTGCATGAAAATTTAATGAAAACAGCTATAGGCTGTTCTGTAGCCTTTTTAGCAATGTATGTGGCTTATCACATGACTTCCGATTCTACTAAATTTGGTGGCGAGGGAATTATAAAATATGTGTATTATTTTATATTAATAACCCATATTGTGTTGTCTGTTGTCATTATTCCGCTGGTTTTAATTACTTATGTTCGGGCTTTGGCACAGGTATTTGATAAGCATAAAAAAATTGCTAAAATTACTTTTCCTATTTGGTTGTATGTAGCAGTTACCGGTGTTGTTGTTTATTTAATGATTGCTCCTTATTATGCTCAATAAAGTCAGAAGTCAGAAGTCAGGAGTGAGAAGTGAGAATGGCAAAGTGAAAATTCTATTTTCTATTTTCTATTTTCTGTTTTCTCTTACTACGAATGCACAATGCGCTATGTGCCGAGCGGCCTTAGCTGGTGATGCTAATGTGGAAAAAGCGCAGGCTGTTAACGATGGTATCGTTTTTTTAATGGTAGTGCCTTATCTGTTAGTGGCTTTGATTGGTTATTTTGTATATCGAATGAAGAAAAATAAAACGAAGTAGTTTATTTAAAACCGTCAACAGTAATGTTGATTACTCCGTTTACTTTTACAAAAGCAATAATGGCATTTTGACTCAGTTCTATTTTTTGAAATTGAATGTCTTCTATTTTTCCATTTACAAAAACACCGGGCATTGGCGAATAATTATTGAGGTAATTAAGCATGGTTTTCTTTCCTTCCTCTAAATTAGGTTTGATGGAATAGCGACAGTTTTCCTGAATTTTTCTTAAAATAATTCCTTGTGCAAGCCAGTTGGCGGTGCGCATTAATTTGTTTTTAGTGTCTAAGGCATAGTCCAGTCCGTCAAAATAAATTTCTTTTTTCTCAGCATTGTATTTTGGAAATCCTGCCAGATAGATTGTTCCGTTTAGAGAACCGCTTAAGTCCAGGGCAATAACCATTTTTCCGCTTTTGTGCCAGATGTTAACGTCTTCTACTTTCACTTTTCTGCTGCCGGATGAAAATTCTTCTCCGGCGAAGTTTTTCTTCATTATTCTGGAAGCATCTGCATAACTGGAAACGGCAGTAATATTAGCCGTAATCTGATTGGGTATTTTGCTCACGGCTTTTAGTGTGATTTGATTCGGATTGAATTTGGTTTCCGGCACTTGTCCTATAATGGTTTCCATGTTGCATTTCATACCCATTTGCAATACAAAGGATTCGTTTTTTAAATGCGCAGCTGTGGAGTAAATTTCGGAAGGAACAATTCGAAGCCAGCTTTCATAGGCTTCATTCATTTGAAAAGGAGTACAGATTTTTTCTAATGCCGAAAGAACATTAGGTTTAAAATCCGTTGATTTTTCAATAGCGGCATCAATTTTATGTTCAATTTTAGATTTGAATAATTTGATGGAAGGATTAATCAGGTAAGTTACGGGCATGTTTTTACCAAAAACACTCATTGTCGGACTTTCGTTCCAGTCTAAATTAGCTAATTCGGTTTGGGTTTTGAGTTTCCAGTTGTTTAAACTCACCGTGCTGTATAGGGTTAGAATTCCGTTAAGGTTAAATTCTTTGACGTTGTACATGGAAACTCCCATGGTTTTGGTACCTATTCGGTATTTTATGGTTGCTTTTAAAGGGAGCACCGTTGTGATTTTGTCAGAAGTAGTGCTGTTACCGTTTTTAATAGTAATGGGAGCTAACTTCCAAATTTTCATTTCAATATCGTCATCTTCTATGTTGCTGTCGTCATAAATTAATCCGTTTAGAGCAATGTTAGTTTGGTTCTCAATATCTTTAAGTTTGATATTGACAGGCAAATTGATAAACGAGGGAACATTGTTGTAAATAATCGGACTGGCATCGTCCGGTTCAGGTTTTAAGGTGGCAATTTTATGAGAACTTGTGCAGCCTGTAAAGGAGAGTAAACTTGTGAAAACCACTAAAAAGACAATTTTTTTCATCGGATTGATTTAAGGTTGTAAAATTAGAAAAAGCTTTTTATTCTCATTACTAATTTAAGCGAGTATATTTTAATTTGTTAGACTGTTAAATGTTTTTAAAAGTTGTGATTGTTGTTAATTATAAAAACTTATTTTTGTGTAGTAACTTTACTTCATTTTAGTTCGAATAAATATGAGTCCAAAAAAATATTTTAGTTCGTTATTTTTTATAATAATAAGTTTTTATTCGAATGCACAATCGCGCCAATGGTCGTTAGAAGACTGTGTGAAATATGCTATAGATCACAATATTTCCATTCGACAATCAGACTTGGATATACAAACCGCTCAAATTGATAAGAAAGATGCTTTTGGAAGTTTTTTGCCTAATGTCTCAGCCAGTGCTTCTCATTCCTGGAATATAGGTTTGAATATTAACCCAGTTACGAATATTGCAGCCACACAAACTACCCAGTTTACTTCGGCCGGAGCTAATGTTGGTATTGATATTTACAAAGGTTTGCAAAATGTATATACTTTAAGAAAAGCCAATCTTTCTATTGTGGCTGCCAAATATCAATTGCAAAAAATGCAGGAAGACATTGCGCTAAATGTAGCCAATGCGTATTTGCAAGTGTTGTTTAATAAAGAAAATTTGAAGGTTCAAAACGAGCAATTGGCTATTGATAATAAACAATTGAGCCGAACGCAGGAATTGGTAAATGCCGGTAATTTGCCTAAAGGCGATTTATTGGATGTAAAAGCAACTATCGCAGCGGATAATCAAAAAGTGATTAATGCTCAAAATACCTTGTTGATTTCAAAGCTGAGTTTGGCACAATTACTACAATTGGATAGTTTTGAAAATTTTGATGTTGTTGATGTAAATGAGTTTCAAATGGAACAATCACTTTTATCTCAAACACCAACTTCAATTTACGATAAAGCAAAACAGCAACGGGTGGAGTTGAAAATAGCTCAGACCAATCTGGAAATAGCCGAGAAAAATGTTGCTATAGCAAGAGCAGCTTATCAACCCACTTTGAGAGGTTTTTATAATTTTAATAGTCGTGTTTCTTATGCCGATGTGGCTTTGAGAGACAATACGGGGGCTGTTATTGGAACACAAGCGCCACCTAGTTTTGTTGATCAGTTTAGTGATAATAAAGGACAGTCTTTTGGGGCACAATTGAATATTCCTATTTTTAGTGGTTTTGCAGTTCGCAACAATGTGGAGCGAAATAAAGTCAATTTAGAAAAATCTAAAATTGCCTTAGAACAGCAGGAATTAGATTTACAGCGTAATGTTTACACTGCTTTTACTGATGCTAAAGGAGCTTTGAAAGCTTATGAATCGGCAATTGAAGCCTTAGATGCCAGAACGCAGTCTTACAATTATTCGAAAGAAAAATTTGAAGTAGGTTTGATGAATGCTTTCGAATTAAGTCAGTCGCAAACCTTATTGGCTAATGCGCAATCGGAAGTAATAAGAACTAAATACGATTATATTTTTAAAACTAAAATTTTAGAATTCTATTTTGGAATTCCAATCCTAAAAAAATAAATAAGTCATGTCAAAGAAAAATATTTATATCCTTCTTGCTGTTTTTGTAGTTGTAATTGGTTCATTGTTATATTTCGGAAAAGAAGGCATTTTTGGAAACAAAGAAGATGCTAAAGAGATAGAAATAACAAAAGTAATTCCGATGACTATTGTTGAAACTGTATCAGCAACAGGGAAAATCCAACCTGAAATTGAAGTTAAAATAGCACCCGAAGTTTCCGGAGAAATTATTTTGTTAAATGTAAAAGAAGGTCAGGTGGTTAAAAAAGGCGATTTATTAGTAAAAATAAATCCTGATTTATATACCTCAAGTTACAATCGTTCGGTTTCTAATTTATCCGGAACAAAGGCAGGTTTAACCCAGTCAGAAGCCAGTTTTAAAGAGGCAAAAGCTAATTATGAAAGAAACAAAACTTTATATGAAAAAGGAGTGATTTCAAGATCGGATTGGGATAAGTCAATTGCATCTTTTGAGGTAGCAAAGGCTACTCGACAGTCGGCTTATTATAATGTGCAGAGTGCTTCGGCCTCGGTTAATGAGGCTAAGGATAATTTAGGAAGAACAACTATTTATGCTCCGGCTGACGGAACAATTTCGGTATTGAATGTCGAGATAGGCGAACGTGTTTTAGGAACGCAACAAATGGCAGGAACAGAGCTTTTAAGAGTCGCCAATTTGAATAATATGGAAGTGGAAGTAGATGTTAACGAAAATGATATTGTAAAAATAAAAGTTGGCGATTTGGCTAATGTTGAAGTCGATGCTTATTTGAAAAAACAATTCAAAGGAGTGGTAACCAGTATTTCTAATTCGGCCAGTTCTACTTTAACAGCCGATCAGGTGACTAATTTTAAAGTAAAAGTTCGAATCCAAAAAGAGTCTTATCAGGATTTATTAGTTGGAAAACCGGAAACCTATTCGCCATTCAGACCAGGAATGACGGCTACGGTAGATATTATTACTAAGACGAAGAAGAATGTTTTGGCAGTGCCAATTAGTTCTGTTGTAGTGAAATCGGATACTACGGCTGTAGCAGTTTCGGATAAGGAATTTTCAAATCCTGATGAAGAGAAAAAAGAAGCACCTAAAAGCGATAAAAAATACGAATGTGTTTTCTTAAAAGTAGGTGATAAGGCTAAGATTAAGATTGTAAAAACCGGAATTCAGGATGATACTAATATTGAAATTCTAAGCGGAGTTAAAAAAGGAGATGAAGTAATAACCGGACCTTATACGATAGTGAGTAAAGAACTGAATTCGGGAAATAAAGTAACAGTGAAATCCGAAAATAAGAAGAAATAAGTGTTATGGTTAGACTGTTTTTTTAATTTTTTAGACCTTTGCAAAAAAATAAGACATTGAATTATATACTTAACATAGAAACAACAACAAAGAATTGTTCGGTTTCCATTGCCAAAGAAGGTAAGACTTTGGTTTGTAATGAAATTGCCGAAGAAGGTTATTCGCATGCTGAACGTTTACACGTATTTATTGAAGAAAGTATTGTTGCAGCCGGAATCACTTTTAAGGATTTAGTGGCTATCGCAGTGAGTCAGGGTCCGGGTTCTTATACAGGACTTCGAATAGGAGTTTCGGCAGCAAAAGGATTGTGTTTTGCGCTAGGAATTCCGTTGATTGCTGTGGATACTTTACAGGCTTTAGCAGCTAAGGCAAGCGTTGATAGTGGTTTAATTGTTCCCATGCTGGATGCGAGAAGAATGGAAGTGTATAGTGCTGTTTTTTCGACTGATTTAGAATCTAAAAGAGCTATTCTTGCTGAAGTTATCACCGAAGATTCTTTTCAGGAATTTGATGAAACCTTATATTTTGTGGGCGATTGTGCCGAGAAATGTAAAGAAGTATTAACCCAACCTAATTTTGTTTTTTTAGAAGATATAAAATATCCTTCGGCGAACCAAATGAGTACTTTGAGTTATCAAAAATACTTAAAAGAAGATTTTGTAGATGTGGCTTATTTTGAGCCTTATTATCTGAAAGATTTTATGATAACTACCTCGAAGAAATAATGAAGTTATTTTTAATCTTATTTTGATACAGTTCAAAACCAAAAAATACTCCATCGTACAGCAATGCTTAATCAGCATGGTATTGGTATTTGTGGTTTCTATAATTTGTTTTTTCTTGCCAAAATATATCGATTATCGGATAACAGCCTTAGTTTTATTAATGACAGTTTCGTTCGTAGCGATGCTTTTTGATATTTTGCCAGTGTTGTTAACGGCTGTTTTAAGTGGTTTGATATTGAACTATTTTTTCATTCAGCCTATTTTTACTTTTCATATTGCTGATACCGAAGATATTCTACTCTTCTTGATGTATCTCATTATTGCATTAGTGAATGCAGTATTGACATTCAAAATTAGGGAAGCCGAAAATAAAGCACGTGATAAAGAGGAAAAAGTAAAAACAATACAACTTTACGACACCTTACTGAATTCACTTTCTCATGAGTTGCGAACTCCAATTGCTACCATTATTGGCTCTATTGATATTCTCAAAGAAAACAAAAACAAACTTTCTGAAACAAATCAAACGGAATTGCTAGAAGAAATTGATAAGGCCAGCATTCGACTCAACGGACAAGTAGAAAATTTATTAAACATGAGCCGACTGGAAACGGGAATGTTAAAGTTAAAACAAGACTGGTGCGATATAAACGAGCTTATTTATACCGTAATCCAAAAAAGTGATTCGATAAAACACAATCATACGATTCATTTTATTCCAAATGAAAAATTACCATTGTTCAAATTAGACGCCGGGTTGATTAAAGAAATCATCCAGAATTTAGTCACCAATGCCATTCAATATACTCCTGAATATACCATTATAACAATTGATGTTCAGTATCAATCCGATTGTTGTGTTTTATCTGTTTCTGATACCGGAAACGGTTTTCCCGAAAATGAAATACAATTTGCATTTGATAAATTTTACCGTTTGCCCAATACAAAAACCGGAGGAAGCGGTCTGGGTTTGTCTATTGTAAAAGGTTTTGTTGAAGCGCATAATGGGATAATTAGATTAGAAAATAATTCCAGTCATTCCGGTGCTTGCTTCACTATAAGTATTCCAACAGAAACATCTTATTTAAATCATCTCAAAAATGAATAAAGCAGAAATAGTAGTTATTGATGATGAAGCTCCAATTAGAAAATTACTCGAAATAACTTTAGAGAGTAATGATTATAAAGTTTGGTTTGCCGAAACAGGAAAAGAAGGGATGATTTTAGCAGTAAACCATCCTCCGGAATTAATTTTGCTGGATATTGGTTTACCTGATAAAAGCGGTCATGAAATTCTGAAAGAATTGAGAACCTGGTACAATAAGGCAATTATTATACTATCGGTTCAGGATAGTGAAGAAGATATTGTGAAGGCACTGGATAATGGTGCTACCGATTATTTGACAAAACCTTTCCGGACAGCCGAACTTTTAGCACGAATTCGCTCGGCTATTCGTAGAAATCAATTGCAAAATGATTCCAGCATACTGACTTGTGAAGACTTAGAAATAGATTTTGGAGCCAGAGTTGTAAAACGAAATCAGGAGATATTAAAGCTTACTTCTACCGAATTTAATTTATTGGCTCTTTTTATGAAAAATGAAGGTAGGGTTTTGACCCATCAATATATTTTAAAAGAAATATGGGGTGTTGGCTATCAGACCGAAACCCAATACCTGAGAGTTTTTGTTGCAACCTTGCGTAAGAAAATAGAAGAAAACCCTAATCAACCCAAGCACATTATTACCGAAAGTGGTGTGGGATATCGCTTCAGTTAATCTTTATAAAATCTTTATATCAGGCATATTTATCTTTATATTCTGTAAATACCATTTGATGGAACTTTGTATCATTAGAATTTTAATCAATTAAATAATGAATACAACAAAAAATGGAGTTGCAAATAAAGTAACTATTGCCTCGCTTTTAGTCGCACTTGGGATTATTTACGGAGATATTGGTACGAGTCCGCTATATGTTTTCAAAGCAATAATTGGGACGAAGGACATTAATGAAATGCTGGTTTATGGTGGTGTTTCCTGTGTGTTTTGGACATTGGTTTTTCAAACAACCATAAAATATATCTGGCTCACGCTTCGAGCGGATAATCAGGGCGAAGGTGGAATTTTCTCCCTGTACGCATTAGTGAGACGTTATGGCAAAAAATTAGTCATCCCAACAATACTTGGAGCGACTACTTTACTCGCCGATGGTATTATTACGCCACCTATTTCCGTTTCATCGGCTATCGAAGGATTAAGTATGGTTAAAGGTATGGAAAACACTATTGTTCCCGGTAATTTTTTAACCATTGGAATTGTTGTGGCTATTTTGTCATTATTATTTTTCTTCCAGCGGTTTGGAACACAGGTAATAGGGAAAACTTTTGGACCTATCATGACTATTTGGTTTACCATGTTATTTGTTGCCGGAATAAACCAAATTAGCAATCATCCGGATATTTTGAAAGCATTAAATCCTTATTATGCCTATGATTTATTGGTGAATTATCCTAACGGGTTTTGGCTGTTAGGAGCTGTTTTTCTTTGTACAACAGGAGCCGAAGCCTTATATTCTGATTTAGGACATTGTGGAATTAAAAACATTCGTATTACCTGGATTTATGTGAAAGTAAGTTTAGTTATTGCTTATTTAGGTCAGGCTGCCTGGTTGATGCACCAGGGAGAAACCTTATTAAATGGTAGAAATCCATTCTTTGAAATCATACCAAGCTGGTTTTTATTACCTAGTATTGTTATTTCAACCTGTGCAACTATTATAGCCTCACAGGCACTGATAAGCGGAAGTTTTACGCTAATTAGCGAAGCAATGAATCTTAATTTTTGGCCAAGAGTTACCGTAAGGCAGCCTAGTGATAGTAAAGGACAAATTTACATACCAAGTATTAACACTATCCTTTGGTTTGGATGTGTTTTAATGATGATTTATTTTAGAGAGAGTTCGCATATGGAGGCCGCTTATGGGTTTTCAATTACTATAACCATGATGATGACTTCTCTATTGTTAAGCTATTTTATTTATTACCGATTAAAATGGAAAAAAATATATGTCATCTTATTTCTGACCGTTTTTGGAGCTATTGAAATGTCTTTTTTTATTGCTAATGTGGCTAAAATAAAGGAACGTTGGATGTTTTTGTTTTTTGAATTATTTATTTTTATGGTAATGTATGTCTGGTATTTTGCCCGAAAAACGAACAATAAATTTACTCAATTTGTGCAATTAGGGAAATACAGCGACCAACTCACCGAATTAAGCAAAGACGATGCTATTCCTAAATTTGCAACCCATTTAGTCTATCTTACTAAAGCTGACAGAAGATACGAAATTGAAGAAAAAATCATCAAATCCATTTTTTCTAAAAAACCAAAACGTGCCGATGTATATTGGTTTTTACACATCAATCGCACCGAAGATCCTTTTACGTTATCCTATGATGTTTCTGAGCTGGTTGATGATAAAGTGATTAAAGTGAACATTAATGTTGGTTTTAGAATACAACCTAAAACCGAATTGTATTTCAAAAATATTGTCAAAGAATTGGTTGCTAACAAAGAACTCAATTTACATATTCGATCAGACGGTTCCAGTAAATACAATAACGAACCCGATTTTAAATTTGTGGTTATTGAGAAATTTTTATCTATTGAGAATGAATTTGTTTTGCGTGAAGATCTTTTGTTGAATGGCTATTTCTTTTTGAAACATTTAGGAGTAAGTGATGAAAAAGCATTTGGATTGGAAAAATCAGATGTCATAGTTGAGCAGATTCCATTGGTTTATCAGCCTATAACAAACATAAAATTAAATAGGGTAAACAGATAATAAGAAAAGCTGTTTTTTGAGTCGAGATAGTTTGTGGAAAATTTGTATCTGTAATTTCAAAAAAAGGAGGAATCTCTTTGTTGCGTAAGCAGTTTATTGAGATTCCTCCTTTGTCAGGAATTGACAAACTCAATTTGTTTTTAGAGTTTGAAAATAGTATTGATTTTTATGGCTAACCGCTAAGCGGACCAAATGAAAAAAAGGTCACAATCCCGATAGCTATCGGGACTGATTGAACAGATAAAAACGGATTTTTTTAAGCTTTTTGTAAATTACAATCTGCGAAAATCCGTTAAAATCAGTTTCATCTGTGTGCCATTCTCAATAATTGGTATAAGAAACGGATAGTCATATTGATTGTATTAAGCATTAATTGCTTCCACCTGAATTTTTTCATCGTTAAGCATGCTTTTTAACATGTTTTCGATTCCTGATTTTAAAGTAAAAGTAGAAGATGGACAGCCACTACAAGCACCTTGAAGAATCACTTTTACAATTTTGCTTTCTTCATCATAAGATTCAAAAGCAATATTTCCACCATCGGCAGCAACGGCAGGTTTTACATATTCTTCTAAGATATTGATAATTTGTTGCGAAGTAACATCCAGTTTGTCAAATTCTTCGGTTTTAATTTGCTCTTGTTTTTCGGCATTGATTACCACGCTGTCGTCAAGAACAATTCCGCCATTCTCAATGTATTGTTTGATAAATGTTCTAAGTTCCAGTGTGATTTCGTCCCAGCTATTTAATTCGTATTTTGTAATCGAAATGTAATTTTCGTCAATGAAAATTTCTTTTACATAAGGAAACTTAAATAATTCTTTTGCCAAAGGCGAAGAAGCCGTTTGGTCGATGTTTTTGAATTCAATAGCATTTTTAGTCAGCATTCGGCTCACAACAAACTTCAAAGCCGAAGGATTAGGAGTAGTTTCTCCATAAACTGTAATCGGTTGTTTTTTAGGTTTGTTCTCATCAAGGTTGATGATAACGCCGCCATTGTTTACAAAGTTTTCAATTTGTTCAGCAACAGCTTCTTTAACATCGTCCCATTCTACAATACTGAATCTTTCAACGGCAATAAAATTGCCCGAAATGTAAACAGTTTTTACAAATGGTAAGTAAAATAATTGTTGTGCAAGAGGAGAAGATTTCGCTTCGTCTATGTTTTTAAACTCAAAACTTTCATTTCGGGTAATAAAATCCTCAAATTCAAACTTTAATATTGTAGGGTTTTGTGTTTCTTTAACGGTTATTTTTGTCATGATGTTTGTAAATTTTTACAAATTTACTAAAGTTATTTTCTATGATTAACTATATTTGAATTATTAATGAATAAATTAACTTAACTTTAGTTTTTGGACAAAATTTAGGTTGTTTTATCAAGCATCCTGATTAACATCATCTAATACATGAATACTAAATTCAACTATTTTTTAATCTGTTTTTTTATTGGTTTGTATTCTTATTCTCAAGAAGGAATTCCGGTATATTCAGATTATCTTTCGGATAATTATTATCTGCTTCATCCGTCGATGGCCGGGGCTTCTAATTGTGCTAAATTAAGACTGACCGCCCGTAAACAATGGTTCGATCAGGAAGAAGCACCTTCACTGCAAACACTAAGTTACAATGGCAGGATAGGAGAGAAAGCCGGTGGGGGAATTATTCTTTTTAATGATAAAAACGGTTATCATTCTCAAAAAGGAATGAAGTTGACGTATGCGTATCATTTGATGTTTTCCAGAGATGAAATCGATTTGAATCAGCTGTCTTTTGGTATTAGTGGGGGATTAATTCAGAGTCAATTAGATGAAACTTCTTTTTTGCAATCAGGAGATTTTGATCCAATTGTAGATGGGACAATTGTTCAAAAATCATCTTACTTTAATGTCGATATAGGGATGTCTTACAATTATTTGGATTTTTATGTTCATGGAACTATTAAAAATGCTATTGAAACCCGACGTAAAATCTATTCAGGATATGAAAGTGATAATTTGAGAAAGTTTATCTTGAGTACGGGTTATATTTTTGGAGACAGAGATCGAATTTTATGGGAGCCTTCGGTATTGTTTCAATATACCAGTCAAACTACCGAAAAGGCAGTCGATCTTAATTTGAAAGCTTATAAAGCCATGGATTTTGGTACTGTATGGGGTGGACTTTCTTATAGAACCAGTTTTGATGGAGCCGAATTTAATAACGGAAATGGTATATCAAGACAAAGATACCAGTCTATTTCGCCAATTTTAGGTGTGAATTACAATAATTTTATGTTTGCCTACACTTATTCTCATTTAGGAGGAGATGTTAAATTTGGAACAGGCGGTTTTCACCAAATTACATTAGGTCTTAATTTGTTTTGCAAGCGTGAGAAATATGAATGTCACTGTCCAGCAATCAACTAAAATAATTTACATTCAGAAATGGTAATAAAATCGGTTAATGGAAAATCACCTAGTATTCCTGAGGATTGTTATGTAGCTGAAAATGCTACTATTGTAGGAGATGTTAGTTTTGGAAACTCTTGTAGCGTTTGGTTTAACGCTGTAATTAGAGGTGATGTTAATTATATCAAAATTGGTAACAAAGTTAATATTCAGGACGGTGCTGTGATTCATTGTACGTATCAAAAATACCCAACCATTATAGGAAATAATGTTTCTATTGGGCACAATGCCATTGTACACGGCTGTGTGGTTCACGACAATGTTTTGATAGGAATGGGTGCTATCGTTATGGATAATTGTACTATTGAAAGCAATTCTATTATTGCGGCAGGTGCGGTGATTACCCAAAACACCGTGGTTACTTCGGGTTCTATATGGGCAGGAGTACCAGCCAAAAAAGTAAAAGACTTAAATCAATCCGGTTTTGCAGGTGAGATTGAGCGTATCGCCGAAAATTATTTATTGTATTCCAGCTGGTTTAAAGAGGAGGAATAATTATAAATTAATTTTTTCAAAGAAAGCTGTTTTGTAACTTTCGCTGATAGGAATTCGCTTGTCGGCAATTAATACTTTATTCTTTTGGATGGATTTCACGTATTTGATATTGATTATATACGAACGGTGAATTCGTGCAAAACCTTTAGATGAAAGTAAATTTTCGAGTTTAATTAAACTGATTAGAGTTAGCGTAAATTTATTGTCAGCGGTATATATTTTGACATAATCTTTCAAACCTTCGATAAATAAAATATCCGAAAAATTGATTTTTACATTCTCGTATTCTGAACGTACAAACATAAAATCGGGTTCAATTTCCGGAGCAACTACTTTTGGAGTAATAGCAGCAGCAGGAGTGTTATTTTGTGAAAGAAACGTTTGTTGGGCGCGCATCACCGATTTTAAAAAGCGATTAAAAGGAATTGGTTTTACCAAATAATCAACCGCACCCAGATTGAATCCTTCCACGGCATAGTCAGAATAAGCTGTCGTGAAAATAACCAATGGTTTTTTGTCAATGGCATTTAGAAAATCGATGCCTGAAAAATGAGGCATTTCGATGTCCAAAAATATCAAATCTACATTAGAAGTATTAATCATCGCTATGGCGTCGATAGCATTATTGAAGGTGCTGATTAGTTCCAGACTTTCAACTTTACTAACAAATTCTTTGATTAAATCAACCGCCAGGGGTTCGTCATCTATAATTACGCACTTCATCTTTATTTAGTTTTCCAATGGTTCCAGTTTCAAATTCAAATGTACACTGTATAGGTTATCCGTCTGCGTAATGGTCAATTGATGAGCATTTGGATACAGGATGTTCAATCTGTTTTTAATGTTTTTTAAACCAATTCCAGAGTTGTTAGGATCTTTTATTTGATTCTCAATTCTATTTTCAATCCAAAAATCAAAGTTGTTTTCTTCGATAACAATTTTAATTTTCACATAAGTGGTTCCTTTATAATCAGTTCCGTATTTAAAAGCATTTTCGATAAATGAAATCAAAAGCATAGGTTCGATAGACTTGTTTCGGGTATCGCCGTGAATGTTGATGAAAATGTTTTCGATATTGTTTAATCGTAATTTTTGTAAATCAATATAGTTCTTAATGTAATTGATTTCCTTTTCTAAAGATACTGCTTTATTGTCGGTTTCATAAAGCATGTAGCGCATCATTTCGGATAAGGTTACAATGGCATCCGGGACTAAATCTGATTTTTTATACGCTAATGAATAAATGCTATTCAAGGCATTGAACAAAAAGTGCGGATTAGTTTGCTTTCTTAAATAGTTTAATTCAGTCGATGTTTTACGGGTTTCAGAAATTAATTTATTTTGTTGATTGGTATAATATTCTGAAAGTGTTTTGATTAAGGTGCTTATAGAAACAATGAATAAATAAAACAGTGATGGGAAAAATTTGAAGAAAAAAGGGGGACGTTTTTTAAAGAAGAATTTTTCTCGAATGATTTCTTTTCCATTACTGTCAAATATTCTTTGATGCGGCATATTGTGGAATTCAGGACTGAAATAGAAAATTTTAATACAAGTTAAAATACTAACAATACTCAAAATAATTCCAAGATAAGCGGCATATTTTTTTTGCAAAAGCAAATTAGGTACAAAATAAAAATAGTTAGCATAAAACAATAGAATTCCACTGGACCATTGTACATAAAACTCGGCATTGATGCTGGTGAAATTTTGGTAAAATGGCAATAATGAGGCAATTATTAAAAAGCACCAAATAATACTGTGTATCAGTATTCTGTTAGTATTGTTGTTTGTAATTCCCTCTATGTTCATTTAGATTCTAATTGACAATAAAATTAAATCTTTTTTTGTAATTGTTGGCGATGTTTGCTGTTTCAATTTATCTAATACCAAATTCCCTACTTTTAGTGCTTCGGTTTCGCTCTCAAATGATTTGATGTTTTGAATTACTGGAATTATAGATTGTTTGATAATGATTTTGTCATTATTTTTGATCACATATCCCCAACCGCTTGGTGTTTTTATGGATTCTAAGCTAAAATCCTGCGGGCTGTTGCAGGAAAAGAATGTTAAAAAAACAATTAGTAAAAAGTACTTTTTTGTGGTGTTTAATAAAAAATTCTTCCGGATAGTAGTCCGGAAGAATTTAGGGTTTGAATTAATTGTCATCGTCATTTTGTTCTTCCAGTGGTTTAAATTCCCATACATCGTCATAAAAAGAAGATCCCGATCTTCCTAATAATACAAAACCTCTTTCGTTAATAGAAAATCCTATAGCATCGGTTCTGCCTGCTCCTTCCAGGGCTGTTTTTTCTTCCCAAACATCAGTTGACGGATTGTATTCCCAAATGGTTTTTGAACTTTCACCACAGACCAGATAACCTAATCCGTTCATTGAAAATGCCGATGCGTTAGAACGGCTAATGGCATAATCGTCATTGTATGTTTCGTCGTCATCATCGTCCTGGTCAATATCGCGTTTTTTAGTCCAGGTATCAGTACTGGGGTCAAACATCCAGAAATCAATCTGATAAGCTCCGTTGTTAATCCCTGCTACTAAATAGGCTTTGTTGTCAATAACAAAAACAGAGGCATTTCTTCTTTTGTTTCCGCTAAATCCGTTTACCTGAGTCCAGGTATCAGTATTAGCATCGTATTGATAAAAATCTTTTAGAAAGTTATTGTCATATCCTGTCCCAAAATATGCTTTTCCACCCACTTGAAATCCTACAGCCGAATAACGGGCACTTCCTGCAAAATCGGCTTTTTGAGTCCAGCTGTTGGTGTCAGGATTGTATTGGTAAAAATCTTTTAACTTGTTGACTCCATCGTATCCAAGACCAATGTATCCATTTCCGTCTAATTCAAATCCAGATGCGGCACTTCGGGCAATTCCGCTAAAATCCGCTTTTTGTTCCCAATAATCCCCATCAGAATTGTAAGCCCATAGGTCTTTTAAATATTCGTCACCTGTATATCCTGTAGCAACATAAGCATAAGTACCTATCACAAAACTGCTTGCACTTGATCTTGCCGGTCCATCAAATGAAGATTTTTTAATCCAGTTACCTAATAATTCTTCTTCGTCGTCATTACTGCAACCCACAAATACTAATCCCATTAATAGTAGGGTAATGAATGTTCTTCCTTTTAAAATAGTCATAATTTATTTTATTTGTTACTGTTTGTATTTTATGCCAATGTTAAAGAGGAAACCATCATTAGCGTCGAAATTGTATTTTGTTGTCCCTCTGTTGTTTGTTAGTGTGTATTTTTTGTCAAATTGGTAGCCTCCCTGAAAACTCATATACCAGTTGCGGTCAACATTTCTCTCGTATTCCAATGCAGTTGTCATTTGAGAGAAACTTATTTTGCTTGCATTTCCATTGCTGTTGATGGCTTTTGCCTGATCGAGATTGTAATATTCCCCATCAAAAACGTTTGTTAATCGGAAAGCGTTTCGTTCATTGTTAGAATAGCTAATAGCTGAATTTGGAAAGCCTATCTCGATAGCGGTATTCGAATTGAATTGGCTATGAAAAGCAATCGTAGGAAGTATTTGGGCTTTTCCAAACAATGTCATTCTTTTTACTCCCAGGTAAATATTATTTTTTTCGTTAAAAGCATATCCAATCCCTGCGCCTCCAAGAATTGTGATGTCTGAAAAATCAAAACTTTTTTCAAAAGCAGCTATTGTTTTCAATTCTAAATTCCAATTGACTTTATTGTTAATTTGATGTGTCAGTTCCAGTTTGTTTTCTATCCAGTTGTATTTATTGTTGTTTGCTGAAAAATAATTCCCCGAACCATAATTTAAACTACTGTTTTTATACGTCAGGCTGTTTGTGATTTTGTTTTTCGAATCTAAATTTTGATGAAAAGAAAAGCCTATTCCGGATTCGTTTTTGCTGATTTCTTTTGTTGGAATTGTCTTTAAGTTCAATTCTAACGAATAGCTACTTTGGGCAGTTATCTTAAGAATTGAAATCATAAAAATCAGAGTTGCAAATAGTTTTAACTTCATTTATTTTTTTATTGAGCCAAAAGTAGATGCTCTGTCTATTTTAAAAAAAGAAGATATATAGACGGCTGTTTTTTATAGACAGATTGCCGATTTGTATGGTCGAATTCATTAGCGCAATTGAATTTGTCTTTATAGATTAAAAAAGGCTTTTTATAGATGCAAAATCCTTGCTTGTATATGTTGTTAGGCTTTGTAAATAGTGCTCTGCTATATTTGTCCAAAAATATTTTATGTATAGATTATATATTATGTTGTTTCTTGGAGTGCTGTTTGTTTGTTGTGACTCCGATGTAGATGCGGGAGAATTTGTGGTGGGTTCAGATAATTTATCGGTAACTAATAAGGTGATTTTGATTGATACCGCAACAGTTGAAGTTTCGACAATCAATTTTGATTCATTGGTAACTTCTAATCAAAGCAGAATACTTTTGGGGAATTATGATGATCCCATTTTTGGAAAAGTAAAATCAGACAGTTATTTCCAGCTTACGGCTTCGGGTTATAATTTGCAAACTACAAGTTCGGATACAGAAGGTGCTAATTATGTTTTTGATTCTATCCGAATGGTTTTAATTCCGGATAAATATTATTATGGTGATACTACTAAAGTGCAATCGATAAGTGTTCATCGTTTGTTGCAGAAAGTGAATCCTAATTTGGATGATGATAGTTTTTATAATAATTCGAATTTGACTTATGACGGTTTGAGTTTGGGTACAGCTTCGTTTTTACCAAAGCCGCTTAGACAGGATTCTATTTTTGTCAAATTAGATAATACTTTTGGTGATGCTCTTTTTCAAAAACTAAAAAAGCGTGAGATTACTACTCAGGAAGAATTTGTGGAGTATTTTAAAGGTTTGGTTATTCAATCCACTACGGCTACTTCTGCTTGTGTAATGGGGTATGGAGTTACAAGTAAATTACAATTGTATTATTCGAAAAAAGTAAGCGATTCAGAAACCTCGATTTTAAAAGAATTCACCATAGGTGATTATTCTAAACAGTATAACCGAATTTCCTTAGACAGGACAGGGACTATTTTGAGCAGTTTGCCGGGTACTACAGCGAGACTATCGAGTGATTTAACCGAAAACAAGTCTTTTATTCAATCAGGAACAGGACTGGCTTGCAGGGTTGATTTTCCTAATATAAAAGAATTAAAATACATTGCCGAAAAAGGTGCAATTGTTGATGCTCAATTAATTATTCGTCCGGTAAATAATACTTATTCTAAAACGTATCCGTTAGCCGATTCGCTAAATGTGTATGTTGCCGATCAATTAAATCGGATAGGGGGTACGCTCAATTCGGCGGCCGGAACTCCTATTTATGCGGTACTTAATAAAACGGAGGATGAATTTGATGAAAATATTGGCTACAGCATACCTCTGGGGACTTTTATGCAATCGGAAATGATGAAACAATCCGATTCTAAGTCGGCTCTTATCCTGACTATTCCTAATATTTCCAAGGCGGTAAACAGGTTGGTTTTAGGAAATCAAAAGAATACCGGAAATAAAGTTCAATTGAAAATTTACTATATCTCTTATTAGATGAAAAATAAATTCACTTTTTTATTCTTTTTGATTTTGGCTTCTTTTAGTGCATTTTCACAAAGTTTGTCCAGCTCTCCTTATTCGATATACGGTTTAGGCAGCTTGTATGATTCTGATTTTGGAACTATTTCGGCTATGGGTTCTTCGGGAGTTGCTTTGCCTTCGGAACGATTTATCAATAATTTGAATCCGGCTTCATTGGGATTTAGTTATCGAAATCATTTTTTGTTTGATGTAGGTGGGAAGGCAATACAGACTTCTTATCAGGATTTGTCTAAAAAAGAGAATCGAAATAATGTCCAGTTTTCGCATATTGCTTTTGCTTTTCCATTGAGTACAAAATCGGCGTTTAGTCTTGCTTTAAAACCGTATTCCAGTGCGGGATTTAAAATTTCTGATTATAAACTGCCTATTCAGGACAGCAACGAAGAATATACTTTGAGTGCAACAGGAACAGGAGGGTTGAACAATTTTGATATTTCTTATGGTCATCGAATTGGTAAAAAGTTAGGCTTAGGTTTGACTACTTCAGTCCTTTTT
Source organism: Flavobacterium commune (assembly GCF_001857965.1). Taxonomy (NCBI): domain Bacteria; kingdom Pseudomonadati; phylum Bacteroidota; class Flavobacteriia; order Flavobacteriales; family Flavobacteriaceae; genus Flavobacterium; species Flavobacterium commune. The sequence goes on from NZ_CP017774.1 coordinate 2,124,979, forward strand.
GGGAGTACAACTGATAATAGAGAATATCTAATTGCTAATTCGCAAACTACTATTGACAAAGAATCTAGTTATAGTGGTGTTCGACTCAATTTAGGTTGGCAATTTAAGGTGGATTCTACCTTTACAATTGGAGCTGTTTTTAAATCGGCTTCTAAAGTTAATGCTACTAAAGTACAATCGGTGGTATCTTACAATGCTGACTTAGATGCTTCGAATACAATTGAAACTGATGTAGCTTCAGATGTTGATGATTTCTACTTGCCTTCTGAGTTTTCGGTGGGTTTTCATAAAATGTTTAAAAACAAATTCGGCGTAAGTGCCGATTATGAGAAAGCCTTTTGGGAAAATACAAATCAAAATACAATGTATGGGAATTATTTGAATCAGGATAAATTCAAATTGGGGTTTTCTTATCGAAAGGGTAAAAATTTAAGAAATTATTTTGATCGCATTCAGTTTTCGGCAGGAATGAATTATGATACCGGTTTTTTAGAAATAGACAATAAACGTATTGAAAATAAGGCGCTTTCTTTTGGGGTTTCCCTGCCTATCGAAAATACTTTTTCGACTCTTAATATTTCGTATTCCTACGGACAAAAAGGCAGAATAAGTAATGGTTTGATTAAGGAAAATTATCATAAGTTATCAGTAAACTTATCTTTAGACGGAATTTGGTTTGTAAAGAGAAAAATCGAATAATCTAAAAATCTTTTTCTTGTACGATGTACTTGCTGCCTAAAATGTTTTGCAACACTTTAGGGTTAGTATTAGTGTAAAAAATGGGCTGCTTGTTGTTATCACTATTAAAACCGATTTGGTTTAATAGATTTTGTGTTTGTCTTGCCACGGCCAAACCGGAGTCGATTATCTCAATATGATCGGGAAGAATAGTTCTTATTTGAGGGATGAGATACGGATAATGACTACAGCCCAGTACAAGAAAATCAATATTAGCGTCAATCATAGGATTAAGGTAAGATTGAAGCAACTGTGTCATCTCTGGGGATTCCATTTGTCCATTTTCGATTAATTCTACCAGTCCGTAACCTATTTGTTCTATAATTTTAGTGTGATAGAACATTTCGGTGGTTTTGTTAAACAGCTCGCTATTCAAGGTTCCTTTAGTTGCCAGTATGCCTATGACTTGTGTTTTTGAGTGTATTGCGGCAGGCTTTATAGCTGGTTCAATTCCAATGAAAGGAACATCATAATGCGCTCTTAATTCCCGTATAGCATTAGTGGTAGCGGTGTTGCAGGCTACAACAATGAGTTTGCAATTCATATTAAGCAGGAAATCGGTATTTTTCATGCTTAATCGAATGATTTCTTCTTTGGATTTTTCTCCATAAGGGGCATTTTTGCTATCGGCTAAATAAATGGTTTTTTCATTGGGCAAGAGATTGTGAATCTCCCTCCAGATTGAAGTTCCTCCTATACCGGAGTCAAAAATACCTATGGGTTTGTTGTTGTCCATTGAAACAAATTTAATAGCTACGGATTAATTTTCCTAAAAATTAAGCATAAAAAAAACCGCTCAATTTCGTGTAGAAAAAGAGCGGTTTTTTTGATTTTATAAGATTGTAAATTAGAATCCTAAGTCTTTTTTAACGTCAGCAGTGATGTTTGGACCATCAGCTAATAAAAGATTAGTACTATCTAAAACATATTGGAATCCTTTAGCTTTACCTACTTTTTGGATAGCAGCTCTTACTTTTTCCATTAATGGTTTTACGATGTCTGATTCTTTTTGTTGTAATTCTTTTTGAGCGTTATCTCTAAAGTCAACAATTCTTTTTTGCATGTCCTGAACTTCTTTACCACGCTCAGTGTTTACAGCTTCAGTTACTGTTGTAGATTCAGCTTCGTATTTTTTCAATTTAGCCTGGTATTCTTCTACCATTTTTTTGTAATCTGCATCGTATGTAGTGCTTAATTTTTCTAATTGGCTTTGAGCATCTAGCATAGCTGGCATTTTTCCCATAATTTCACCTGTATCTACATGTGCTACCTTTGCTTGTGCATTGATGGTTTGGTTTGCTCCAAAAACGAAAAGAGCAGCAATTAATAAAGTTTTAATTTGTTTCATTGGTTTTAAAATATTAAGTAATTAATTTATTGTTTAAGTTTTTCCTCTCTAGCAGCTTTGATAGAGTCTCTTTGTTTAATAATTTGTAATCTTCTTTCTTCTAACGCTTTTTTGCGATCTTCAATAATTTTTTTTCTTTCTTCCAGAGTTTTTGTTTTAGCTTCTTCTGCTTTTTGTTTGGCTAATTCTGCTTCAGTCTGCGTTTGTACTGTTGTGTCTTTAGTAACTTCAGCTTTAGCTGTTTCAGGAACAGTATTTGCTTTTTTAGCAGCTGCAGCAGCTGCTCTGTCATCAAGAACTTTTTGTCTTCTTTCTTCTAATTCTTTTTTACGGTCTTCAATAATTTTGTTTCTTTCTTCAAGTGTTTTTGCTTTAGCATCAGCAGCTTTTTGTTTGGCTAATTCAGCTTCGCTTGGAGAGTCATTTGTTGCAACTTTTTGAACCTCAGTTTTAGCTGTTTCAGAAACCGTGCCATTTTTTTTAGCGGCTCTGTCGTCCAGAATTTTTTGTCTTCTTTGTTCGTATTCCAGTTTCTTTTGTTCTTGCGCCAGCTTTCTGTCTTCCAGTATTTTGTCTCTTGCTGCCTTTCTTTCGTCTAATATTTTTTGTCTTTGAGCAAGATTTGGATTCTCGTCTATAGCGTCTTCTTTGTTTTCTTTTTCTTCTTCGGCTGCTAATTCTTTTTTGCTTAGCTGTTCTCTTTTTTCGGTTCGGGTAATTATTCGTAGTACCTGATCGCTTATGTCAAATCTTTTGTCAGCAAAAATCATCGTTAAATCGGATGATTTGTCAAAGATAAAATCGTATTTTTTTGCTTCGGCAATATCCTGAACTGCTGTAAAAACTTGGTCTTGTATAGGTTTTACTAATAATGTTTTTTGACTCATCAGTAAACCATTTGGACCAAATCTTTTTTGTTGTAATTCTAATAATTCATTTTCCAGAAAACTGATTTCTGTTTCTCTTTCTTCAATTAATGATTTGGTTAGCAAAGCTTTTTCGGCTGTAAGTGCTTCTTTGATTTTGTTTATTTCTAATTTTTTAGTTTCTATTTCCTGCTTCCACTTTTCTGCTTTTTCTTCCAAAAGTGAATTGGATTCGTTATAACTCTTTACATTTTGTAAAATGTATTCCATATCAATAAAACCCACTCTGTTTCCACGAGTTTGCGAATGAAGGCTGTTTGCAGCAATCGCGGCTAAAAATAGAAATAAAAAATGTTTTCTCATAACTTAAAGTATTAGAAAATCAGTAAGCAGTTTTAAAATTGTTGCCCAATAATGAAGTGAGTTTCCCAACCGTTTGGAGTGTTTAATCCCGGTAAGGCATCAAATCCATGTGCAAAATCAATTCCTAATAATCCAAATGCCGGCATAAATACTCTTAAACCAACTCCTGCCGAACGTTTAATATCAAACGGATTATAAGTTTTAAAATTGTTGAAAGCATTACCCGCTTCTAAAAAAGCCAGTGCATAAATAGATGCTGCTGCTTTTAATGTTATAGGATAACGTAATTCCATAGAGAATTTATTATAAACTGTTGCTCCTACTTGTACTCCGTCTTGAAGAGGTGTCAGCGAGCTGTTAGGGTATCCTCTTAACTGAACAGTTTCTCTACCGTCCATTGCAAAGTTGGCCATACCATCTCCACCCACAAAAAATCTTTCAAAAGGAACTAAACCTCTATCCTGATTATAAGCACCAAGGAATCCAAATTCAGTTAATGTTCTTAAAACAAATTTACCATAAACTTTGGTATACCAATCGGCTTTGAATTTAATTTTGTAATATTCTAACCAATTGTATTTCTTCTGATCTACTTTGGCATCATCAGCTGAAGCATCTGCTGCTGAGTCTACTCTCTTGTAAATTCCTGAATCTTTAAACGTTTCTTTTAAATAATCTCCATCAGAAACCGTGCTAATACTTTGATCAAGTGTTACGGGATTTTTTGAGTCATATTTCAATTTGTAAGCTTCTTGATTTTTTAAATCGCCATAATCTACCCCGTTAAATAATGAATATGGAGGAGTAACTTTTGCCGAAAAACTAAATTCAGAACCGTAAGTTGGGAAAATAGGATTTACCCCTTTGTTGTTTCTTGTAAGTCCTATTGTATAAGCTAAGTTTCTTGAAGAACCGTTTCCAAAGGTAAATAATCCTGTGTTGTAATTATTCAAATCATAATGCTGGTAACTTACAGATTGTGATAATACAAAGAAATCATCAGGAACAGTCAAACGTTTTGCAAGACCTACCGATACTGTAAAAATGTTAAAGCTTCTTGATTTATCAACATCAAAAGTGATAAAGTTGTTTAAGAATTGTTTACTGTATGAAATGGATGAACTGAATTGTACCGGTTTTTTTTGTCCAAACCAAGGCTCAGAAAACGAAACACTATAGGTTTGGAAATAAGTACTTCCTTGTAAACGTAAGGATACTTTTTGTCCATCACCCATTGGTAATGGTTTGTATGCTGCTTTGTTTGCAATATTTCTCGCCGAGAAGTTATTGAACGAAAGTCCTAAGGTTCCAATGAAACCACCTCCGCCGTAACCACCCTGAAGTTCGATTTGGCTGGATCCTTTTTCGACTAAGTTGTATTCAATATCAACTGTTCCTGCAGCTCCATCAACATTTTTGAATTTTGGATCAATAGCTTCAGGGTCAAAATATCCTAATTGACCTATTTCACGTACTGTTCTTACCAGTTCTTCTTTGCTGTATTTTTCACCCGGTTTTGTTCTTAATTCTCTGTAAATTACACGGTCGTTAGTTTTGTCGTTACCAACTACAGTAATGTGGTTAAAATATGCCAGTGGCCCTTCGGTAACTCTTACTTCAAAATCGATAGTGTCATTGGCTGTTTTTACCTCTACCGCATTGATGTTAGAGAATAAATAACCATTGTTTTGATATAAGTTGGTGATATCTTCTCCGTCAGGTTTTGTTTTGTCGGCAATTCTTTTTTCAAGTAATACACCGTTGTATGTTTCTCCTTTTTTAATACCCAAAATTCGGTTCAAAAACTGATCAGAATAAACAGAGTTACCTAAGAATTTAATGTTTCCAAAGTAGTATTTGTTACCTTCTTCGACATTTACTTTAATGGCTAAGGTGTTGTTTTCTTTATTGTAAGCTACAGTGTCTGATACGATACGGGCATCGCGGTATCCTTTTTCTTTGTAACTTTCGATTACTTTTTCTAAGTCTTTTTTGTATTTGTCTTTAACAAATTTAGATGCTTTTAGTAAACGAATAGGATTTTTTTGCTTAGTATCCTTCATTGCTTTACGCAGCTTTTTGTCTGAAATCTTGCTGTTTCCCGTAAAATCGATACTGCTGATTTTTATTTTATCACCTTTGTCAACACTCACCACCATATTAACCTGATTGATGGCCGAGGTGTCTTTTACTGTGTTGATATTGACTTTAGTATTAAAAAAACCGTCTTTTTTATACTTGTTTTCGATGTAGTTTTTAGTAGTGGTAATCAGGTTTTCGTTTACTACTTTTCCTTTTGTAAGGCTGTTATCCTTGATTAAAGCTTCGGTTTTGCTTTTTTTAACGCCTACAAATTTGACATCATTTAGTTTAGGAAGTTCTTTGATGTCTAAATCCAGATAGATACTGTCGTTTTCAATACGATTAACGTAAAAGGAAATTTCGTCAAAAAGGCCTAGTTTTCCTAGTTTTTTGATAGCCGAGCTTATTTCTTCTCCTGGTACTGTAATTTCCTGCCCTTTTTGCAAACCGGCAAAAGTAACTACTGTTTGGTCGTTAAAACTGATCTTATTGGTCAATTCAACCTTGGCTAAAATGTATTTTTTTCCTTGGTCAAATGGTACTCTGTCTTGTGCCTTAATTTGTGAAAAACTTCCCAGAAATACTAGGGTAAGTAATGCCTTGATACTTTTATTCAACACTAAAAAATTATTTAATTTGTTCACTTGTTTTTCCAAATCTACGTTCTCTTTTTTGATAACTCATGAGTGCCTCATAGAGGTGCTCTTCTCTGAAATCAGGCCACATAACTTCAGAAAAAAATAATTCAGCATAAGCAATTTGCCATAGTAAGAAATTGCTTATTCTGTGTTCTCCACTTGTTCTAATTAATAAATCTACATCGGGTAGATTTTGCGTGTAAAGATGCTCATTTATAATTGAATCGTCAATAGCGTCAATTGAAATTATATTATTTTTAACTTTATCAGAAATCTTCTTTACCGCATTGACTATTTCCTCTCTTGAACCATAACTGAGGGCTAGTGTTAAGGTCATTCGGGTATTGTTTTTTGTTTTTTCCATAACCTCCAGAAGTTCTTTTTGAGCTGATTTTGGCATCATCTCTAAGTTTCCGATGGTATTGAGTTTGATATTGTTTTCCTGAAAAGTAATGAACTCTTTTTGCAATGACTTAATCAAAATTTTCATCAGGGTATCTACCTCAAGCTTGGGTCTGTTCCAGTTTTCGGTAGAAAACGCATATAATGTTAAGTTTTCAATGCCTAATTTAACACAGTTTTCTATAGTTATTTTTACTGATTTTGTGCCGTTTTCATGGCCTATTGTTCTTAATAAGCCTTGTTTTTTAGCCCAACGACCATTACCATCCATGATGATAGCAAGGTGTTTAGGTAAATTATTTTTATTTAAAGTGTCCAGTACGCTCATTTTTTATTGTGCACAGTAGCAAGGTTTTTCGCCAAAGGTATAAGTTAATGTTATCCCCGAAAAAACATACCAATCATTATTATTTAAATTTCCAAAACGCAATACACTTAAGCTGTTTTCTTTAGGGTTGCTGCCGTCAAGATTGTCAGTAAATGTATAGCGCGCTCCAGCCTCAACTCCTAATACAAAACTCCTTGAAATTTTGGATTTTATTCCTACAATCATCGGAATTGCAATGCCGCTTCTTCCGTTATTTTTTTTTGTTTCCCCCAGTTCGATATATAAGTCGTCATACCTTAAAAAATTTATTCCCGAAGACACATAAGGTGTGATTTTACGGTCTAAAGTATGAAGATCAAAATCGAAAAAGTTGAATTCAAGGGCTAAAGATAGTTCTTTTATGCTATTTTCAAAATGATAGCCTCTCAGACTTCTGCCAGGTTCTTCAGAATCGCGATCATCAGCAGTTATTGTGGACTGTGAATAGGAGATTCTCCAGGAATGTCTGGGACTTTTGTTCCATTTGTATAAAACGCCAAAAGTAGGTTCGTTAGGAGCGATATAAGTGGTCGAACCTACATCGCCAATGTAGTTGCTTCCGCCAATAAAAACTCCTATTTCGTGTATTTGTGCCTGTAAACTCACGCTTAGCAATAAACCTATTATTACGCTTAAAAATTTTTTCATTTTCATAGAAAATTCTGCAAATATAATAATTATCAATACGAAACAATGCTCATTAAAATAAATGTACTTTTTTTTGAAAAAAAATCCATTTATCTTAATCAGAACTCGTTTTGCTTATACTTAAACGATAAATTTTGATGGTATTGTATAAATTAGCAGATAAAAAAAACTAATTTCTTTTGTCTTCTCCCCAAAGCAATTTGCTTCTTAAGGTTTTTAAGAAAGTTTCGTTAGGTATTTCGACCATATTAATTTGGAATGGTGTTTTTTTAATTGTTAAAACCGATTCGTTTCCTATAGATGTAATTCTGGAATCCAAAGAAACCAAATAATTTTCTTCTCTACCCGAAACCTTTAGCATGATTTCAGTTTCGTCAGGAATTACAAGTGGTCTTGCGTTAAGATTATGAGGGGCAATAGGTGTAATGACTAAGCTTTTTACATCAGGAGTTAAAATGGGACCACCACAACTCAAAGAATAACCTGTGGATCCTGTAGGTGTCGAAATGATAAGTCCGTCAGCCCAGTAGGAGTTTAGAATTTCTCCATTGAGATAAGTTTCTATCGTTATCATCGATGTGGTGTCTTTTCGACTAACAGAAACCTCGTTCATGGCAAAGTTGATGTCGTTTAAAGCTTCGTTTTCCGGTGTTGCAGTTAGGCTTAACAGCGTTCTTTTAGAAAGAGTATATTTTTTATCGATTACAATTTGTAAAAATTCGTCGATTTTTTCTTTTTGAACTGTAGCCAAAAAGCCCAGTCTTCCTGCGTTAATCCCTAATATTGGAATTCCGGAATTTCTAACCAGCGTAGCAGCTCTTAAAATGGTTCCGTCCCCTCCAATACTTAAAAGCATATCAAAACTCGAATCCAATTCGGTGTGGGAACAAAAGGTTTTGTATTCCTTTTCGATTATTTTTTTTTCCTGAATTAAAGCTAAGAACTTAGATTCGATGACTATTTCTATATTTCTTTTGTTAAAAAACACAAAGATGTCTTTTATGATTGGTTCTGTACTATTTTGATAATATTGACCGTAAATGGCTATTTTCATTGGGTTTACATGTTAAGATATTTGTCTAAATAGTCTGAACGTTCTTTTAAGTTAGTAATATATGAGTCTTCGTGGTGTTCGGAGATAATTTCGTAATTGTATCTTCTAAAAGTCTGGATGATTTCATTGATAGCTCCCGAACTGATTTTTATGGTTACTTCAACGCTGTCAATATCGGATTCTGAGATAAACAATCCTAAGAGTTTACCATTATTGCTTTCAACAATTTGGGTAATTTGACTCATTGAATAATCCAAAATGCCTTTTTTTATTTTTACGATGGCTCCCTGTTCTTTTATGAAAGGCGTTTGGTGGAAAAAATTGATAATATCTTCCATTTCATAATAGCCTACATATTTGTTGTTCTCGTCCAGAACCGGAATTAAATTCGAATGGTTTTTTGCAAAAACTTCTAAAACTTCCATCCAGATAGCATCAGTCCTGATAAAGAAAGTTTCCAGGCTGTATCTGTAGTCCTGAACTTTTTTTTCTTCTTCAAAAGTTTCAACATCTTCGGCCGAAATACTTCCTATGTAGATACCTTCTTCAACTATTGGGAAATGAGAAAAATTGAAATCGCCCAAAAATTCCCTAACAGCTTCAATAGTTTCTTGGCTGTCAATGGGTTTGAAATCGTTGGTAATGTAGTTTGTAATTTCCATTTTGTTTGAATGCTCAATTTTTATGCAAAATAATCAAAAAAAGGCAAATTCGCCTAGCTTTTACTTTGTATTTTTGTAACCAAATTATAGTTTTTCGTAATCAAAAATTGTTCCAATGACAAAATTAAGTGTAAACATCAATAAAATAGCTACTTTACGTAATGCCCGGGGAGGAAATGTTCCTGATTTATTAAAAGTAGCCAGCGATATTCAAAAATTTGGAGGACAGGGAATCACCATTCATCCGCGTCCCGATGAGCGTCACATCCGTTATCAGGATGCCCGCGATTTGAAATCAATTGTTTACACCGAATTCAATATCGAAGGAAATCCACAGCATAATTTTATTGATTTAGTGTTAGAGTGTAAACCTGACCAGGTGACCTTGGTTCCCGATGCTATTGGTGCCATTACTTCTTCGGCGGGTTGGGACACGGTAAAAAATCAAGCCTATTTGACCGAGATGATTCAGGAATTCCAGCGCAACGGAATTCGTACTTCTATTTTTGTTGACCCAGCATTAGAAATGATTGAAGGTGCTAAAAAAACCGGAACCGACAGAATCGAATTATATACCGAAGCTTTTGCTCATCAATACAGCGCAGGAAATGAAAAAGGAATTACTCCTTATGTGGAATCGGCTGTTTTGGCTAACGAATTGGGGCTAGGTATCAATGCCGGACACGATTTAAGTTTAGATAACATTCAGTTTTTTAAAGAAAATATTCCCGGCTTATTAGAGGTTTCCATTGGTCACGCTTTAATTGCCGAGGCTTTATATTTAGGTTTAGAAAACGTGGTTAATATGTATCTGCGAAAATTAAAATAATTTCAATTGATTGAAGATTAAGCAGAAATTTTTTCTGCAATCTAAAATCTGCAATCTAAAATCTGCAATCAAATGCTTTATTCAAAAATAGAAGGAGAAGGGAAACCTTTTTTAATCATACACGGATTTCTTGGAATGTCCGATAATTGGAAAACTTTAGGGCAGCAATTTGCCGGCGAAGGTTTTCAGGTTCATATGCTCGATATGCGCAATCACGGGCGAAGTTTTCAATCATCAGCATTTAGTTATGAATTAATGGTTCAGGATGTTTTTGACTATTGTCAGGATCATGCTTTGCAATCTATTAATATTTTAGGGCACTCGATGGGAGGGAAAATAGCGATGCTTTTTGCAACCCGATATCCGGAAATGGTCGAAAAATTAATTGTTGCCGATATTGGCCCTAAGTATTATGCGCCACATCATCAAACTATTTTGGCAGGATTAAACGCCGTAGATTTTTCGGTTAAACCAAGTCGCGCCGATGTTGAAGCAACTTTAGGGCAATACATCACCGATTTTGGAACTAAGCAATTTTTGTTGAAAAACCTCTATTGGCAAGAACCGGGACAATTGGCTTTCAGATTTAATCTTGCTATTTTAACTAAAGAAGTTGAAGAAATAGGAGTGCCTTTGCCATCAGAATTAGTTTTTGAAAAACCAACACTTTTTATTCGTGGCGGAAGTTCGAATTATATTTTAGATTCAGATGTTGAGGATATAGCCATTCATTTTCCATTGATGAAACTGGAAACCATTCCAAATGCCGGACACTGGCTTCATGCCGAAAACCCGGCCTTGTTTTATCAAATGGTGATTTCGTTTTTAAAATAAATTTGTTCAAACAATTTTATATAAAGCAGTAACTTTTGAGTTGCTGCTTTTTTTATGGTAAGATGTTTTGATAAATGTAAAAAAAACACTTATGTTTGTGCTCTTCGAAAAATGATATTATTTTTCTTAAATTAAAATGAGTAATTAACCACCAAACCAAAATAAAATGACTGCGACAATTTATCCTATTTTCTTAAAACGTATTGAATCCATAAGAGTTGTTATGTGTCTATTAGCAATTCTTTTTTTGCAAAGTTGCGGTTCAGTAAAAAATAATCGCTCTTCAAAAGAGAAAATGAGTGCTTATTTAATGACTTATTTTAAAGATGATACACATGGATTGTATTTTGCATTAAGTAAAGACGGTTATACTTTTACCGATGTGAACAACGCAAAACCAGTTATTGCCGGTGATACTATTGCCGAACAAAAGGGAATTCGTGATCCTTATATCATGCGTGGAAACGATGGCTATTTTTATTTGGCAATGACCGATTTGCATATTTATGGTAAACAAAAAGGTTATCGTGAAACCGAATGGGAACGTCCTGGGGATAAATATGACTGGGGAAATAATAGGGATTTGGTCTTAATGAAATCAAAAGATTTGATTCATTGGTCACATTCTATTTTAGATATTGACAAGATGTATCCGGAGTGGAATGTAGGTTGCGTTTGGGCACCCGAATTGATTTATGACGACGTAAAAGGTAGAATCATGATTTATTTCACCATGCGTAAAGCTAAGGGGAAAACTAAATTGTATTATGCTTACATGAATAAGGAGTTTACGGCATTGGAAACAACTCCGGAAATTCTTTTTGAGTATCCGGATAGTACGAAACAGGTTTTAGATGCTGATATTACTAAACTTCCTGATGGAAGATTTTGTATGATGTATGTTGCGCAGGAAAATCCGGGTGGTATTAAAATGGCATTTTCGGATAAAATAAATTCGGGTTATGTGTACCAGCCTGAGCAAGTTGATTTTGAGAAAAAATCATGTGAAGCTCCCAATGTGTTTCAACGTATCGGTGAAAATAAATGGGTTTTGATGTACGATATTTTTAGTGTAAATCCACACAACTTCGGATTTGCGGAGACCAGCGATTTTAAAACGTTTACTAATCTTGGTCATTTTGATGAAGGAGTGATGAAACGTACTAATTTTTCGGTTCAAAAGCATGGTTCGGTAATTCATCTGACTAAAAAAGAAGCGGAGCTTTTAGCTAAACATTGGAATATGAATTTTTCATTTGACAAATAAAAACAGCACAACATGAATAAGTATTTATTAAAAACAATTCTTTTTACGGTTGCAGGTTTTTCAGGTTTGCTTGCCCAAAATAAAAAAATGGAAGGCTACTTATTTGCTTATTTTGAAGGCAAAGGGCCAGGCGAAAAACAAGAACAACTGCGTTTTGCCGTGAGTGATGATGCGGTGAACTGGAAAGCGTTAAACAATAATGAGCCTGTTGTGGCCTCTAAGGATATTTCTAATACAGGAGGAATTCGGGATCCCCATATTCTTAGAAGTGCCGATGGAAACAGTTTTTATATGACGGCTACCGATATGAACACCAAGAAAAATGGATGGGATTACAATCCGGGAATTGTTTTGATGCATTCTAATAATCTTTTGGATTGGAAATCGTCGGTAATTGATTTGGAAAAATTATACCCTAAAAAATTTAAAGACATCAAATGGGTGTGGGCTCCACAGACTTTTTATGATACCAAAGCTAAGAAGTATCTGATTTATTTTACGGTACGTTTTAAATATAATGAGAAGCTTGATTTCTATTGTGCTTATGCCAATAAAGATTTTACAGCTTTTGAGCAAGAGCCAAAATTGATGTTTAGTCCAAAAGACGGTGCTATTGATGGCGATATTATTTATAAAGATGGGATGTATCACTTCTTTTATAAAGGAAATACAAAAGACGAAAACGGAAAAGAAATCAAAAATGGTATCAAGCAGGCTACGAGTAAGAAGCTTCAAGGACCCTGGAAAGAAAGTTTCGAATATTTAGATTATTATGCCGATAAAAAAACAGGTGTAGAAGGTTCATCAGTTTTTAAATTGAATAATAGCGACGAATATATTTTAATGTATGATTTGTATTCCAGTGGGCGTTATGAATTTCAACGTTCTAAAGATTTGTTTCATTTTACAGATAAAACCGAATCGTTTACCAAAGATTTCTTCCCGCGACATGGGAGCGTAATTGGCATTACAAAAGAAGAAGCCAAAAGGTTAAATGAAAAATGGGGTGGTGTTCCTCAAAGTTTACTGACCTCAAAGGATGGAACATTCCAATTTAAGGCAGAAGGAAATCCAATAATCAAACATAAGTTTACAGCTGATCCGGCAGCTTTTGTTGAAAAAGATACTTTGTGGTTGTTTACAGGACATGATTTTGAAGGTGGTCAGAAAGGATATAAATTGAAAGATTGGCTGGTTTTTTCAACTACCGATTTGAAAAATTGGACGGAATATCCGGTGCCGTTAAAAATTGAAGATTTTAAATGGGATAAGACCAATGATGCTTATGCAGGTCAAACCATCAAAAGAAATGGGAAGTATTATTGGTATATCAGTACTAATGGTTCCGGAATAGGGGTGGCTGTGTCTGATAAACCGCAGGGGCCTTATAAAGATGCTATTGGAAAACCATTGTTGACTAATGCTGATTGTTTTGCATCTACACATTCCTGGACTTGTATTGATCCTTCCGTTTTTATAGATGATGATGGGCAGGCTTGGTTGTTTTGGGGTAATGGAGTTTGCTATTACGCAAAACTAAAAGAAAACATGATTGAAATTGACGGTCCAGTTAAGAAAATTGATTTCGAAGGATTGCAATTTACCGAAGCACCATGGGTTCATAAAAAGAATGGGAAATATTATCTAAGTTATGCAACTGGTTTTCCTGAAAAAATTGCCTACGCAATGGCTGATAATATAGAAGGCCCTTATGAATACAAAGGTATTTTAAATGAAATTGCAGGAAATAGCAATACGAATCATCAGGCTATTTTAGAGTTTAAAGGAAAACCTTATTTTATTTATCACAACGGAGCAATCAAAACAAATGGTTCGAGTTACAGTAGATCGGTTTGTATTGATAAATTAGAATACAATAATGATGGTACTATAAAACGTATTGTAATGACTACCGAAGGCGTTATCAAATAAGACTGAATGCAGATTATAGCAATTTCTTTTTTTAAAGAAATTGCTATAATTTAAAATAGTAGTATTTTTGAAGAATAAATATAAAGTAAATGAAATTAATTATTAGAGTTCTGACTACTTCAATCTTGGTATTGATAATCTCTCATTTTATGACCGGGGTTCATGTGGCAAGTTTTACAACAGCACTTTTTGTTGCGGTTGTTTTAGGTTTGCTTAACATTTTTATTAAGCCTATTTTGGTTTTGTTTACGTTGCCTATTACTTTTTTTACGTTAGGATTGTTTTTATTAGTCATCAATGGTTTGATAATTATTCTCTGTGATAATATTGTAGGCGGTTTTGATGTCGATAATTTTTTTACAGCCTTACTTTTTAGTATCATATTGTCTGTTTCGCAATCTATTGTGAATCTTTTTGTGGGAGATAAGTAATTTATAAAATAATCATAAAACAAATTGATTTTACTTTTGGCTGAGTAAAAATCATTAATTTTGTTCTTGATAAAGATTTAAAAATGAATAAGATTTACATCATAGTATTTATGTTACTTGGTTTCTTTTTGATGCCAGGTGCTAGCTATGCTTGTGGATCAGGTTCAGGCAAGCATTCCTGCAAAATGGAAATGTCTTCCAAAACAAAAATGAAAGATTGCTGCAGTAAAAAATCAAATTCTAAAGAAACCAAAGACAAAGGTTGTTCCGGAAAATGCGGACAATCCATGTGTAGTGTTTCTCCTGTAAACATTGGGATTGCTGCTGAGATTCAATATGAAATTCCAAAAGCAACATTTCATTTTTCAGAAAAAAAACAAAATTTCTCTCACTCCGTATCCTTTCCTTCTGCTGGATATGTTAGCCTTTGGTTGATACCTAAAATAGGCTAAAATCCTTTGTTGATAGCCATTGGTGTATCAAATTCAAAGTAAATACTTTACAATACAATCTTTCTGTTGATTGAAATAATAAGCAATAGTTTGTTGTAGCTATGCTGTTGTTATTGGTTAACTTCATTCAATTAAAAAAAATATAAAATCATGAAATCATTAAAAAAAATAATGATAGCAGCTGTAGTGTTGCTATCAATAAGTGTTAGTGCACAAGTTAAAAATAAAAAAACAGAAACTGTAAAAATATCCGGTAACTGTGAAATGTGCAAAAAGAAAATTGAAACAGCTGGAAGTCTTAAAAAAGTAGCAGTTGTAGAATGGGATGTCAATTCTAAAATGGCAACGCTGACTTATGATTCTACTAAAACAAATTCAGATGAAATTTTGAGCCGAATTGCTAAAGCCGGTTATGATAGTGAGAAGTTTTCGGCTACTGAAGAGCAGTATAAAAAATTGCACACTTGCTGTCAATACGATAGAAAGCCAACAGGAAGAACTACTGAAAGAGAAGAACACAAACACTAGTTTTTTTATTACTACAGTCTTTGTGTTGTTTTTAAAGTACTAAAGACTGTAGTAAATTATAATTTTTAAAATTAAAAAATGATGAAAAAAGATAATATAAAAAAGCTATTACTTGTGTTTGTAATGCTGTTTAGTGTTATGAATTCATTTTCCCAAATTTCGAAAGCCGAAATTATTGCTACAGGTTTAACCTGTTCAATGTGTTCTAATGCAATTAATAAACAACTTAAGGCAATGCCCGAAGTAGAAAAAGTAATTATCGATTTGAATGCCAATACTTTTATGATTTCTTTGAAAAAAAATAGTGGGATTACACCGCAGGCATTAAGGATGAGTGTTGAAAAAGCGGGATTTTTTGTGGGTTCAATGGTTTTAACACTGGATGTTGATACCATACAAATAAAAGATAATGCAAGCTTTAAAAATGAAAGTGGGACTTATGTTTTTGTAGAAGCCAAAGAAAAAATAACTAATGGAACACTTAGGCTAAAAGTATTAAACAGCGGCTATGTAACTAAAAAAGAGTACAAACAATCGGCTAAAATGTTGTCGAAATATTTGACTGATGGGACTGAGGAAGAAACGTATTTTGTAAAAATAATTTAAATGAGATATTTAGCAATTGTAATGTTGTGTTTGTTGTCGTTTCACATTAATGCGCAGGAATTATTTGTCATGACCGAACCGGCCAGTAACATGCCTACAGGTTCCATAGGTGTTAGAGATATGAGTCTTTTTGCTTTCAAAAAAACCGATGGTTATAATTACCACAATATGCCCGAGTTGATGTGGGGGGTGAATAAGGATTGGATGATTCATGCTTCGGCTTTTTTGAGTAACAAAGAAGGGAATTTAAAGTTAGAGGGAGGAAGTTTATATGCTAAATATCGTTTTTTCTCGGTTGATGATCTTCATAGTCATTTTAGATTAGCGGCTTACGGCAGGATAAGTACAAGTAATGCCGGTATTCATCAGGAAGATATAGAAACTATGGGGATGAATTCAGGTTATGAAATTGGAGCTGTGGCGACTCAATTGATTAATAAAACAGCTTTGAGTACTTCAATAAGTTACGAAAGAGCTTTGAATAATCAGGATTATGATTTTCCGGATGCCTTTAGTAATAGTGCTTTGAATTATACTTTTTCGATTGGTCAATTGATGTATCCTAAAAAATATATTAATTTTAAGCAGACCAATATCAACGCAATGTTGGAATTTTTAGGTCAGCGGTTGAACCAAAATGGGAAATCTTATCTGGATGTTGTACCTTCGGTTCAGTTTATTATCAATAGTCAGGCTCGAATAGACTTGGCATACAGACGACAAATATATAGCGATATGGAGCGCATTAGTACCAATAGTATTTTGTTAAAATTAGAATACACTTTTTTTAATGTAACCAATTAGTTTTAAATAGTATAAAATTTTAAAAATGAGAAAAATAATTCTTTCATCGATGGTTTTGACCATGTTGTTGATGGCTTGTAATCAAAAAAAGCAAGAGGAGCAAACAGAAAAAACAGAAGTAGAAACAGCAAAAGAACAGGAAACTGAAGCTGTTGAAGAAATTACGACAGTTAGTGATGCCGTGAAAGCATCTGTTTCTACTGAGGCAATCATTAATGGTTATTTGAAAATTAAAAATGCTTTGGCTAGTGACAATTCAGCCGAAGCAGCTAAAGTAGCAGCAGATTTTTCTAAAGCAGTTGAAGCTACTAAAACCGATAAAATAGCAGCGGAATTAAAAGATAAGTATTCTAAAACTACTGAGGAAGCCAAAAAACAAGCGGCTTTAATTGTTTCGAATTCAGGAAAAATAGACCAGCAAAGATTGTGTTTTGCTGTTTTAAGCAAAAATATAACGAGTCTGATTGCTACTTTTGGAAGTAAACAGAAATTATATCAGGATTATTGTCCGATGTACGATGAGGGGAAAAGCGGCTATTGGATAAGCGAATTCAAAGTAATCAAGAATCCGTATTATGGTTCCGAAATGCTCGAATGTGGAGGAATGATTAAAGAAATTAAATAGTGTTTTAACCATAATCCCGATAGTTATCGGGGGAAGAAGTTTTCACAAAGTTTACAAAGTTTTTTTTAAAATGATCTGTGATAATCTGAGTAACCTGTCTGTCGGCAGACAGGTCTTTGGCTAAAAGTAAATATTTAGAGAATAAAATTAAACCATTAAGGTAGTTAAGGTTCATTAAGTTTTTGCTTAATTTTCTTAACTACCTTAATGGTTTTATAGGTTTTAGACCTTTATAGTTTTTTATTATTTTTGAAAAAAAATAAAATGTTGCAACTTTCAGAAATCTGGATTTATCCTGTAAAATCATTGGGCGGAATTGCCTTAAAAGAAGCTAGAGTTACTGTTCGTGGTTTGGAGAATGACCGTCGTTGGTTGCTGGTGGATAAAAACGGATTGTTTCTAACCCAAAGGGAACATCCTGAATTGGCTCTTTTTCAGCCTGAAATTGATGCTGAATTTTTGAAAATTAGCCATAAAGGAAAGCAATCCGAAGCCTTAAAAGTTAGTGTAGCTATGGATTATTTGGAGCAAAAAAGCAAAGTTAAAGTCCAAATTTGGGAGGATGAAGTAGCAGTCTATGAAGTGAGTACTGAAGCTAATATTTGGTTTTCTGAACGATTGGGTTTTGAGGCTCAATTGGTGTATATGCCTGAGGAAAGTCACCGAAAAGTAGATCCTGATTATGCAGTGAGTGCCGATAATGAAACGGCTTTTTCAGATGGATTTCCGTTTTTATTGATTGGGCAGTCTTCCTTGGACGATTTGAATTCGAGATTAAAAAATCCTGTTCCCATTCGTTGTTTCCGGCCTAATTTTGTTTTTAGCGGTGGCAAAGCTTATCAAGAGGAAACATGGAGGGAATTTACAATTGGCAATCTTCCATTTTATGGTGTAAAACCCTGTAGTCGCTGTATTATGACTACGGTTAATCCTGAATTAGGTGCTTTTGCAGGCAAAGAGCCTTTATATACTTTGTCGAAATACAAGAAAGTAGGGAATAAGGTGTTGTTTGGTCAAAATATAATTACGCAACAACAAGGAAATGTTGCTGTGGGGGATTTAGTGACGGTTCAAAAAAGCATTTAATTCGTTTTTACAGAACCTGAGCAGACGTCTCCTTCTTCTATTCCGTTGAGCCAGATTGTTAGATTTTTTATTCGGCTTTCAGTCAATTCAGTTAAATAGATTGCTCTACAAGTAGGCTGAATGCTCCCGTAATAGTAGTTCGGATAGTTGGGGTATTTCATATCCATCTCGGCATCTCGAAAAGTGATCCAAATGCGTTGTGATTTTTTTAAATTCTCCACAAACAGTTTGTCTGACTTGTATTTGATTAAAATTTGTTGATAGACTGTGTTTAGGTTTTTGTCTGCTTTATCGTAAATATCATAGGCTTTTTGATTTATTTCAGCCTGCGTTTGGGAAAAACAATTGATGCTAAAAGTAAGCAAGAGTGATAGGATGATTTTGTTCATGTTTTTTGTTTTGAGTGAATATAAATTATAACTTAAAAAACAGAAATAAGAAAATCCCATTTGTTCCATAAATCGACATTATGACCATTCTGTTTTGCAGCGATATAAGTAACAGTGTTTTTCAGAATTGACATTATTTCTGTTGTTACAAGGTCATAATCTTCCTTACTGGATGCGGGTTTAAATATGTTGCCAGTGTTAAATTCATTGTGTTTGTTTATGCTAATTGAAAGAACGTTTCTTCCTCTAGCTTTTTCTTTTAAGATTTTCGATTTGTTAAAGGCTTTGTTAATAGCTGAAAGATATACAGGATTTAAATTATTGTTCTTGATTAATGGATATTCTTTGTCTTTGTATATAAATTTGGGTTTTTCTTCTACTTCTTCAATGGAGTATTTATTTTCGCCTCTGTAGTTAGGGCAATATTCAGCAAGATACTTAACAACTCTCATGTCGTTTAACGAATATATTTTATAGAAATGCTCACAAGCATTATCTGTTTCTCCTAATTTTAATTCAACTGCAGCAAGATTGTATAAATATTCATGATTCCATGAAACGGAGTCAGTTACTTTGGTGTAAATTTCTTTAGCTAAAGCAAAATTATTCTCGGAATACGCTTTCTCTCCTTCTGCCAATAATTTATTTAAATTAGTGTAATTTGTTTTTGTGGTTTGTGAAATCCCAATTTGGCTTAAAAAAAAGAATAATAATAAAAAAGATTGTTTCATGATTTCTTTTGATTGTTTTGAATGAAATTAGTTAACATTTTTTCAAATATAAAAAATATTCTTACTTTTTTTTAAGCAGGTGTTACTTTTTTATTTAGGTATAATTAGATAAAATCATTTTAGTAATTACTTTTTCTGTTATCCAGTTTTTTAATAAATAACTGCCTTAAATTCAATCCCGAAGGTTCGGAATAAAAAGCTTGGTTGGCTTGCGAAAATTTTATAATTTTGCCAGCCAATTTTATTATGTAAATTAAAGAAGAAGATGGATATTAAAAGAGTAGCAATTGATGCTGTAACTGAAACCATTGTAATGACTGTGGTACACATGGATTACAAAGGACAAGTAGCCAAAAGAATCAACGAAAAAATGCCTTTGGCGCAAGTAAAAGGATTTAGAAAAGGGGCTGTGCCTAAAGACTTAGTTGAAAAACAATACGGAAAAGCAATTAAACAAGAAGAGGTTAAGAAAGTTGTTGACTTGGCTTTAGAGCGTTATATTCAATCTGAAAGATTAAATCTTCTTGGAACTCCACTTGCTAAAGTAAACGAAGAATTAGATTGGTCTGCTGAAGAATTGACTTTTGAATTCGAAATTGGTTTAGTGCCAAACTTCGAATTAGACTTAGATGCTAAAAACGATATCGTAAAATATGTAGTTACTGCTGATGATAAATTAATCGATGGTCAGGTAGCTCGTATCCAAAAACAATTTGGTACTGCAATTCCTCAGGAAGTTGTTGAAGCTACTTCTGACATCAAAGGAATTTTTACTAACGAGGCTGAAGGAATTGGTAACACAACTACTATTTCATTAGATATTTTCAAAGACAAAGCTACTGCTGATAAATTCATCGGTAAAAAAGTGGGTGATGTTGTTACTGTAAACACTAGCGGTTTATTTGAAGACGATCACCAATTGATGGATTACTTAAAAGTAGGTCATGATAACGTTCACGGTTTAGCAATTGATGTAGATTTCGTTATCGAGGCTATTAGTGTTTCTGAGCCAGCTGAATTGAATCAAGAGTTATTCGACAAATTGTTTGGAGAAGGAAAAGTAGCTTCATTGGAAGATTTGAAATCAAAAATCAAAGAAGATGCTGAATCTCAATTTGCTCAACAAGCGGATCAAAAATTATTAGGTGATGTTACTGAGTTTTTAATCGAAAACACAAAATTCGATTTGCCAGCTGAATTCCTTAAAAAATGGTTGCAAACTGTAGGTGAGAAAAAATTATCTCCAGAAGAAGCTGAAGTAGAATATGCACGTTCTGAAAAAGGATTGCGTTTCCAATTAATCGAAGGAAAAGCTTTGGCTCAAAATGATATCAAAATCACTTTTGAAGACTTAAAAGAATTCACTGCTAAAAACATCAGAGTTCAAATGGCTCAATTCGGGCAAACAAATCCTACTGACGAAGAAGTTCAAGGAATTGTAGCTAGAGTTTTGTCTAACCAAGACGAAGTAAAAAGACTTTCTGATCAGGTAGTTGCTGAAAAATTATTGGAATTGTTCAAAGAAAAAGCAAACCCAACAACTAAAGAAGTGACTTACGAAGAATTTATTGCTGCTTCTTACGGAGAATAAATAATTTCGGGAATAGCTGTAGGCATTAGCCAAAAGTTAAAAAAATAGTTATATTTGAGCGTCAGAAGTTTTTTTGACGCTCTTTTGTTTTTAATTGTTTCAGGAGCAAAATACAGCTATACGCTACAAGTTTTTTCATCCGTTTCAGTTTTTTAAAATTCTTGAAAGAGCTTCCTTCGGTCGCTTTACAAGAATAAAAAAACTAAAAAACGGATTTCAAAAAGCTTTTCGCTGTTATCTGGGCTAAAAAACAAGACATAATGGCATTATTTGTAAAGAGGTATAACCTTTGTACAAGTACAACAGAACGAGATATAACGTAAAACTTAGAACAAATAAATATGAACTACGGTAAAGAATTTAAAAAGTTTGCTACAAAGCACCAAGGAGTAAATGCCATGTACTACGATAAAATCGTTGCGGCAATGAATCCTACTAATATGACTCCATATATTATTGAAGAACGTCAGTTGAATATTTCGCAACTAGATGTTTTCTCAAGGCTGATGATGGATAGAATCATTTTCCTGGGAACAGGAATTGATGACCAAATTGCAAACATCGTTCAGGCACAATTACTTTTCTTAGAAAGTGCTGATGCTTCTAAGGATATTCAGATTTATTTGAACTCTCCGGGAGGAAGTGTTTACGCAGGATTAGGAATTTATGACACCATGCAATACATCAAACCTGATGTAGCAACAATTTGTACAGGAATGGCAGCTTCTATGGGAGCAGTATTGTTATGTGCAGGTGCAGCAGGAAAACGTTCGGCTTTACCACATTCAAGAGTAATGATTCACCAACCATCAGGAGGAGCGCAAGGAGTTGCTTCGGATATGGAAATCAACTTACGCGAAATGTTGAAACTGAAAGATGAGTTATACCGAATTATATCTCACCATTCAGGACAAGAATTCGATAAAGTATATGCCGATTCAGAGCGTGACTACTGGATGATTGCAGAAGAAGCAAAACAGTACGGAATGATTGATGAGGTTTTAAAAAGATAATTTAGATGGAAGTTAGAAGCTGGAAGCTGGGAAAAAAACCTAACTTCCAACTTCTAACTTCTCTCTTCTAACTTAAAAAGATGGCAAAAGAAGTATTAGAATGTTCGTTTTGTGGAAGGAAAAAGCCAGAAACCAATTTATTGATTGCTGGAATTAATGCGCACATTTGCGACAGATGTATCGAACAAGCTCACGGAATTGTTCTGGAAGAATTGAAATCAAGCGGAAGTTCAAAATTAGTTGGTGATTTGATTTTGCAAAAACCAAAAGAAATTAGAGCTTTCCTGGATCAATATGTAATCGGACAAGACCAGACTAAAAAAGTAATGTCGGTGGCGGTTTACAATCACTACAAACGTTTAATGCAACAGCAATTGGACGATGAGGTAGAGATTGAAAAAAGTAACATCATCATGGTGGGACAAACAGGAACTGGAAAAACATTAGTAGCAAAAACCATTGCTAAAATGTTAGATGTTCCTTTGGCTATCGTGGATGCAACAGTTTTAACTGAGGCTGGTTATGTAGGGGAAGATGTGGAAACTATTTTGACACGTCTTTTACAGGCTGCTGATTATGATGTGGCTAAGGCTGAACGCGGAATCGTGTTTATTGACGAGATTGATAAAATTGCTCGTAAGAGCGACAATCCATCAATCACTCGTGACGTATCGGGTGAAGGAGTGCAACAGGCATTGTTGAAATTATTAGAAGGAACGGTTGTAAACGTACCGCCAAAAGGAGGACGTAAACACCCAGACCAAAAATTTGTGGAAGTAAACACCCAAAACATTTTGTTTATTGCCGGTGGTGCTTTTGATGGAGTAGAACGTATTATCTCTAAACGTTTGAACCGTCAGGCTGTGGGTTATTCTACGTCAAAAAATGAAGACAATATTGATAAGGAAAATCTTTTGCAATACATCATTCCAAAAGACATCAAAGATTTTGGATTGATTCCGGAAATAATTGGCCGTTTACCGGTGTTAACGCACATGGATCCTTTGGATAGAGAAACATTGCGTTCTATTTTAACACAGCCTAAAAATGCTTTAATCAAGCAATACCAAAAGTTATTCTTAATGGATGATGTGGAATTCACTATCACTAATGAAGCTTTGGATTTTATTGTGGATAAAGCATTGGAATACAAATTAGGAGCTCGTGGATTGCGTTCGCTTTGCGAGGCTATCTTAACCGATGCGATGTATGAATTACCAAGTTCTGATGATAAAATATTAGAAATTGATGTAGATTATGCTAAGGAAACTTTGAATAAAAATTTATTGAAGCGTTTAGAGATTGCTTCTTAATTTTTTTGATTTATAAAATTTCAAACCCGTCTCGTTTTTTAGAACGAGACGGGTTTTTTTATGCGGATTATTTCTTTAAAATTAACTCTTTGTAAAAAACATAAAATCTGCTTTTTTATACGCAATATATTGTCGATTTTTGTCGCTTCTAAAATCAATACAGACTAAAAATGGCAATTGAGGATAAAGAGATTATTTTATTAAAAGTTTCTGGTCAGGATAAACCAGGGGTAACTGCTGGTTTAACATCAGTTTTGGCAACCTATAATGCCATTGTTTTAGACATTGGACAAGCCGATATTCATGATACACTTTCTTTAGGAATTTTGTTCGAAATCGAAGCAGGTTCTTCTTCAGCGCCGGTTTTAAAAGACTTGTTGTTTAAAGCCTATGAATTGGGAATCAAAGTAAAGTTTATCCCAATTACAATTGCAGATTACGAAAGTTGGGTAAAAGCACAGTCTAAGCAACGTTACATTATTAATATTTTAGGTGAAACATTGGCTGCGGCACAACTGGCTGCGGTGACTAAAATAATGTCCGATCAAAATCTAAATATTGATTCGATAAAAAGATTAACAGGAAGAACTTCGGTTGTAGAAACAGAAATTTATCCTCGTTCCTGCGTGCAATTATCCGTTTCGGGAGAAATTGTTGATAAGAGTGCTATGGCGGCAAGTTTTATGGAAATTTCAAGAACCTTAGATGTTGATATTTCTTTCCAGGAAGATAATATCTACAGAAGAAACAGACGTTTGGTGTGTTTTGATATGGATTCTACCTTGATTCAAACCGAAGTAATTGACGAATTGGCTGAATTAGCCGGTGTGGGTGAACAAGTGAAAGCTATTACTGAATCGGCGATGAATGGTGAGATTGATTTTAGCGAAAGCTTTAAGAAACGCATGGCTTTGTTAGAAGGTTTAAGTGAAGATGTATTGCATAATGTGGCCATCAATTTGCCAATAACAAAAGGAGCACATCGATTGATGAAAGCCTTGAAATACTACGGTTATAAAACCGCTATTTTGTCGGGAGGATTTACTTATTTCGGTCATTATTTGCAAAAAGAATTAGGTATTGATTATGTGCACGCCAACGAATTGGAAATTAAAGATGGTAAGCTGACAGGTAATTATATTGGTGAAATTGTTGATGGTCAAAAGAAAGCTGAATTTTTACAGGCTATTGCTGAAAAAGAAGGTATTCATATCAACCAAACCATTGCTGTGGGTGATGGAGCAAACGATTTGCCAATGATTAATTTAGCGGGATTAGGAATTGCTTTTCATGCGAAACCTACAGTAAAAGAAAGTGCAGCCACTTCTATTTCTAGTCTGGGACTTGACGGAGTTTTGTATCTTTTAGGTTACCATGATCGTCATATTGATATGATGGACAATATCTAAACAACATAAATATAACATTTTCAAAACCTTAGTTCAAATTTGAACTAAGGTTTTTTTTATTCCGTTAAATTTAAAATCGTATTTTTATAATACGAACTCAAAATAGAAAACAATGATAACAGTTCAAACAAAAATTCAAGCTTCCATAGATAAGATTTGGGATCTATGGACATTGCCGGAGCATATTATCCAGTGGAATATGGCTTCTGAAGACTGGCACACACCTTTTGCAGAGAATGATTTGAAAGTAGGTGGTAGATTTAAATCGACTATGGCTTCAAAAGACGGGACAATGAGTTTTGATTTTGTTGGAACTTATTCCGCTATCTTAGATAAAAAATTAATCGCTTATACTATCGAGGACGGAAGAGTGGTAATTATCGTTTTTGAGGAGCTGGAAGATGGGTTTGAAGTCAGGGAATATTTTGAACCGGAATCCGTAAATTCAGAGGAATTACAGCATCAGGGTTGGCAGGCTATTTTAGATAATTTTAAAAAATATGTTGAAAATAATTTGAGTTAAATTCAATAACGATGGCAAAACAAATATGGCTTAATCTTCCGGTAAAAGATATTAAGCAATCGAAGCTGTTTTTTTCTAAACTTGGTTTTTCTTTTAATGAGCAACACGATACGGAATATTCAACTTGTTTGTTAGTAGGGGAAAATAATTTTGTAATCATGCTTTTTGAAGAAACGATGTTTCAGGATTTTATAAAAAATAAAGTAACTGATACCCAGCAAAGTTCAGAAGTGTTGATTTCAATAGATGCTGAAAGTTGGGAAGAAGTAGATGCAATTGCCTATAAAGTTGAGGAAGCTGGAGGAATCGTTTTTTCAAAACCGGCTTTAAGTCAGGGTTGGATGTACGGCTGTGGTTTTGCTGATTTAGATGGACATCGTTGGGGAGTTTTGTATATGGATTATAGTAAATTGTCTTAAATATAATTGAATATGGAAACATTAACTTTTAAGGTTGAAATTCAGGCTCCCAGAGAAAAAGTATGGTCAGTTTTGTGGGAAGATGCGAGTTATAGAAAATGGGCTACTGTTTTTTGTGAAGGAACTTATGCTATAAGCGATTGGACTGAAGGAAGTATTATTCAGTTTCTTACACCAAATGGTGAAGGAATGTACAGTGTTATAGAGGAAAAAATTGAAAATGAATATATGGCTTTCAAGCATTTGAGTATGATGAAAAATTTTGAAGTTTTGCCTGTTGATGCAGCAAATCAGGAATGGGTTGGGGCAACAGAAAGCTATCGATTGACAAGCAGTGACGGGATAACGGTTCTAAAAGCTACGGTGGATACGGTCGATAAATATGTTGACTATTTTAACACCACGTTTTTAAAGGCATTAATGATAATAAAAGAACTTTCAGAGGAATAATCATAATTTAAAATTGGAATCATGACAACAATTAATCCGTATTTAATTTTTAATGGCAATTGCGAAGCAGCTTTTTTGTTTTACAAATCCGTTTTTGGAGGGGAATTTCCATATATCGGAAGGTTTAAAGATATGCCTGCGGGCGATAATACTCCTGAATTATCCGAAGAAGAAGGAAACCGAATCATGCACGTTTGTTTACCAATTGGTCAGGCTGTTTTGATGGGAAGTGACAGTAATTCAGTCAGTGGTGATGTTGTTTTTGGAGGGAATGTTTCAATTTCGATTAATGTAGAAAATAAGCAGGAAGCCGATCGAATTTTCAACGGACTTTCAGATGGAGGAAATGCTTATATGCCGATGGCTGATACTTTTTGGGGTGCTTATTTTGGAATGTTTACCGATAAATTTGGAATCAATTGGATGGTGAATTTTGATAAAAACGAAAAACAATAAGCATGAGAATCATTAAAAAAATAGTATTTGGAATTTTAGCTTTCATCGTTTTACTTTTAATAGTGGCTTTGTTTATTCCAAAGGATTTTACGGTTTCCGTTTCGACAATTATAAACCAACCCAAAGCAGTGGTTTTTGATTATGTGAAACTAATTAAAAATCAGGAGGAATATAGTGTTTGGGTGATGCAGGATCCTAATGTTGTAATGACTTATACCGGTGTTGACGGTACCCAAGGATTTAAAGCAGCTTGGAATAGTAAAGATGATAATGTGGGCGAAGGCTCACAGCAAATTGCAAAAATTACTGATGGCAGAATTGATGTCGATTTACATTTTGAAAGACCAATGAAAGGGGAAGCTAAAGCAGCTACTTTTGTAGAAACCGTTTCGGGAAATCAAACTAAAGTTACCAATGAATTTTATGGTCATGCCACTTACCCGATGAATTTAATGTCTATTATAGGAAAGAAATTTATAACAGATGCCCAAACTCAAAATTTAGCTAATTTGAAGAAAATATTGGAAGAATAAATTCTTTTTGTAAAATATATAGTTAAAAACCTTAATTCAATGAGTTAAGGTTTTTTTATAAAATCACTTTTTCCTGCATGTTCTTTAACTGTTCCAGGTAATCTCTTTCATTAGATAATCTCGGGATTTTATGTTGACCTCCTAATTTGTTATTGTCTTTTAGCCAATCGTAAAATAAATTTTCTCTGGCCACATTAATTACCAAAGGATTTAGTGTCATGTTGTTGTAACGTTTGGCTTCGTAATCAGAATTTAGGCTTTGTAAAGTTTCGTCCAAGGCTTTTTGAAAAACAGCCATATCAGCCGGTTTTTTCTTGAATTCAATCATCCATTCGTGTGCTCCTTTTTCTTTTTCTTTCATGAAAATTGGAGCAACGGTATAATCAACTATTTCGGCATGAGTGATTTGGCAAGCTTTGGCTAGGGCCTGATCGGTGTTTTCGACCATTAATTCTTCACCAAAAACGTTGATGTGATGCTTGGTTCTTCCGGTAACTCTGATTCGGAATGGATTTAGAGAAGTAAAACGAACCGTGTCGCCTACTAAATAGCGGAATAAACCCGAATTAGTAGTAATCACAACAGCATAGTTTTTATTCAATTCCACATCGGCCAGACGGATAGTTTTTTGTTTTAACGTTCCAAAAGTATCCATTGGAATAAATTCGTAGAAAATTCCGTAATCCAGCATTAGCAATAAATCACTGGAATTATTTAAATCCTGGATGGCAAAAAAGCCTTCGGATGCATTATATATTTCGTAATATTTAAATTCTTTTTTAGGGAGTAAGTTTTGGTATTGTTCGCGATAAGGATTGAAACTTACACCTCCGTGGAAATACACTTCGAGGTTAGGCCAAATTTCGAACAAATTCCCTTTGCCCGTTTCTTCTAGCATTTTGTTCATCAAAACTAACATCCACGAAGGCACACCGGCAAAACTGGTTACATTTTCTTTTTTGGTTTCGTTGATAATGGCAGCCATTTTAGATTCCCATTCGCTCATTAACGAAATTCGATTGCTGGGAGTACTGCTAAATTCTGCCCAAATAGGCATGTTTTCAATCAATATTGCTGATAAATCCCCAAAAAAACTATTGTTATCTTCATAGATTTGAGAGCTTCCTCCCAGGCGTAAACTCTTGCCTGTAAAAAGTTCAGAGTTTTCATTGTTGCTCAGGTATAGGCACAATAAATCCTTACTGCCTTTGTAATGGCAATCTTCGAGAGCTTCGTTGCTTACAGGGATAAATTTGCTCTTGGCATTGGTAGTTCCGCTTGATTTTGCAAACCATTTGATAGGTGATTCCCAAAAAACATTCTGTTCTCCCTGACGTGTTCTCTCTATTAAAGGTTGTAATTCTTCGTAAGTAGCAATCGGAATTCTTTCTGCAAAAGTAGCATAGGAATTAATCGAAGCATAATCGTATTTTTTACCTAAAATCGTATTTTTTGCCGAGGAAATCAAATTCATAAGTAATTCTTCCTGAACCTCATTAGGGTATTTCAGGAAAAGTTCAATCTGATGGATTCGTTGTTTTAAAACCCAAGAGGCGAATGAATTGATAAGCTGTGTTGGCATTTTTAAAAAATTGGGTTATGAAATTTAGCTTAGGAGTAATAACTTTACCAAAAATAGGAAAATTTACGAAATAGCAAACTTAAAAAAACTAATCTTAATGCAATACGAAGGAGTACTTACTAAAATGGAAACCGAATACGGAAACCCGATTCAATACTACTTGGTTTTTGAGAGTAGTTTTTTGAATGTAAACCAACTATTAGATAAAAATATTGCCATTAATTTTGTTGGTTTCCAATGTTTGAATTGTGGTAAAAAGAAAAAAATATTCCGTCAGGGTTTTTGTTACGATTGCTTTTATTCCAGTGCCGCTGTGGGTGATTGGATTATGAAACCCGAGTTGAGTACGGCGCATTTAGGGATTGAAGACCGCGACTTGGCTTATGAAGAAAAGGTGCAATTGCAACCTCATATTGTTTATTTGGCTTTGTCTAGTGAGATAAAAGTGGGTGTGACAAGAAAAACACAAGTTCCTACGCGATGGATTGATCAAGGAGCAAACGAAGCGATTGCCATTGTAGAAGTTCCTAATCGTTATTTGGCTGGAATTACCGAGGTGGCTTTAAAGAATCATTATGCTGATAAAACCAATTGGCGCAAAATGTTAACCAATGATATTGAAGCAGTTGATTTAGTTGCCGAACGATTGAAATTGGAGGATTTAATTCCGGCTGAAGTTCAGGAATATTTTTATTCGAATAAAAATGATTTGTACCAAATGGATTATCCTGTTTTGCAATATCCTTCTAAAGTTAAAAGTTTGAGCTTAGATAAAACGCCTAATTTTGAAGGGAAATTAACTGGGATAAAAGGACAATATTTGTTATTTGAAGACGGAACTGTTTTTAATGTTCGTGGTTCGGAGGGTTATGTGGTGAGTATTGAGGTTTAAAAAGATTTTTATTAAGGATTCTTTCTTTTGATAAAAACAAACAAGCCGTTTCAAATTTTATTTTGAAACGGCTTGTTTGTTTAAAAAATTAAAGTCATATTAACTCGCATTGTGTAGAAATACTTCTGCAGGAATGCTGAAATAGTTTTTTAGTTTCTGGGCCATTTTTAAAGTAATTTCCCTTTTTCCTGAAAGAATGGCTGAAACATGACCTTTACTTCCTATAATTGGCTCAAGATCTTTTGCTTTTATTCCCATTTCCTCCATTTTATATTTAATCACTTCTAAAGCATCGAGTTCTGGCAATTGATAATGTTTTTCATCATAATCTTTTATCAAAACAATCAATAAGTCCAATTCGTCACTTTCAGCAGTGTTGGGTTCTGCGTTGAATATTTCCATCATTCGTATTGAAGCCCTGTTGTAATCGTCTTCTGTTTTTAATACTTTCCAGTTCATAATTAAATCTTTTTGTCTGTTAGGATTGCTGTGTCAAATGCAATTGTTTCTACATTTATTTTGTCATATTCTTTGTGTGTTCCAAACCAAATTACATAACATGCGCTTTGTAGAAAATTAACTGAAATAACCAAGCGAAAATCATTTCCTTTGATATTGAAAACTACCCGATTATTATTTACAACACTTGCATTTCCATAAACTTTTTTGAGTTCGTTGAAGTTGTTAAATTCCAGTTTTGAAAATTCATTATACCAAATGAGCAATTGTGTGGCTGCGATTGGATACTTTTTGATATAAAATAAAATCGTTTTCTTTACAAGGATTTTCATTTAACAAAGGTAATTAAAAGTTTTCAATTTGCAAACTTTGTTTCGGGTTATCCGTTTTAAAATCTGTTATGTTTTAGTTGACAGTAGTGGTTTTTACCTCTGCTTTGTGTTAGATAAAAGTAAACAAGCCGTCTCAAAATAGTACTTTGAGACGGCTTGTTCGTTAAAAAAAAGAGTATTACTAATTCGTTTTTGTAGTATCGACTACTTTTTTCTTTTTGTTGAAGAGATTGTTTAATAAGTCAGTAGCCTTTGCTTTGACTTCCTCTTTAGCCTTAGTTTGCACTTCCGCTTTGGTGGCAGGAATAGTTGTTTTAGTGGTATCTCCTGCTTTTTTGTTTTTATTGATAATGTCAGTTAGGGCTGAGGTTCCTTTGTTAACTAGTTTCGTTTTTTGTTGCTGAATCAACTGATTGGTTAGATTCGTAGCCGCAGTTTTTAAATCGGTTGAAATTTTAGGTTTCGAAAAACTACCTGTTAGAATTGCATTGACAGGGATGTTTTCCAGTTTTTGTGCATCGGCAGCAGATAATTTTGAAATTAACGTATTGGCTTCTGTTCCCAGGTATTTTGCCGGAACATTGAATTTGATGTTGTAATTCATGCTTTGGTCAAAACCATGAGTTCCGCCAATGGTTGCCTGAATATCCTGGTATTTTATATTGAAAGGTTTTACACTTACTTTTCCGTCTTTAAATGAAATTGCGGCTTTCAAATCGTTCAAATTGATTTTACTCATGTCTAAGAACTTGATGTTTGAAGTCAGAGCTGTCAACAGAGTTGAATTACTGGAATTGATAGTTGTAGAAAGAAATTGCCCCAATAAATCTCCTGTGATGGTTTTTAAGTCGGGAGTGAGTTCGTTTGCATCCAAATTTCCATTTAATTTAATGGTAGAGTTAATTTTACCGTTAACAATTCCGGCAATAGGAGCCAGTTTTTTAAGCATGTCCAGTTGGGTAAAAGACTGTGCAATATCTACTTGAGTTAAACCTAAATTCATATCGAATGTTGGTGTTTTTTCTTTGGTAGAAACCGCACCATTTAATCCGATAGAACCGCCAAAAATGTTTGTTTTGATATTTTCCATCGTTAGTTTTTCGTCTTTAACGGTTAATTTTCCGGAAACATTTTTCAGTGTTAAATTATCATACAATACCGTATTGGCTTTTGCGGTAAGCGTACAATCCAGGAAAGCGGGGATTTTCATGGCTTCTGTCTTTTTCGCTTTTGCATTGTCGGTTGTTGTATTTGTTGTTACTGCTTTTGGTTTTTCTTCAGAAGTCACAAAATCATTAACAGCTAATTGATTTGAAGTCAGGTTAAAATTTCCTTGCAGGTTTTGATTTTTAAATATAAAACCATAGAAATTTTCTAAAACCCCCGTAACACTTAAGTCGCTTTTACCAGTTGAAGCATTAAATTGTTTTAAGTTCACTCTAGATGGGTTAAATACAATGGCAGCGTTGCTAATATTCATCGATTTGCCGTTTTCGTCAGTATATTTAAAGCCAGATAAGCTCATTGTACCGGCATTATTAATGTTTTGGTACTGACTTTTTTCTACCGATTGCATGTCAAATTTGGTAGTCACATCGGCTTTTAGAATTCCACTTAGCGGTTTTTCTAATTTGATAGGGTAGGCTTTCGATAAGTTTCCTAAGTTGATTGTTCCTTTTAATGCAGCATCAACAATGGCGTTTTGGGTGATGTTTTTGATATTGGCCTTTGCATTAAAAACATCCTGATCAATGCGGAAAGAAAGCTTGTCTAAGTTGACATAGGTATCGTTTAAGATTCCCGTTTGATTGATGATTTTAGTGTCTATGATAATATTTTGTACTGATTTTGGCAAGTTAGGATATTGGAAAGAAGCGTTATTAGAAGCGATTTCGATGTTGAATTTAGGTACTGTGGTGTCCGAATACAATCCTTTGGCAAAACCGGCTACGGTAAAATCTCCTGTGGTTTTCACATTGTCTAAACTGGCTGCATAAGCCGCTGGAATAACACCTAAGAAGTTTTTAAAGGAAGAAGTAGGTGTTTTAAATTTCAAGTCGTATTCCTGACCCGCATCGACTAATTGGATAAAACCGTCAAATTCTAATGGCAATTGATTGATTAAAGCCTTGTTTTCTTTGAAAGTGTATTTGCTTTTTTCTAAATCAATTCCTAAAACGGCGTCTAGAGTCAAAGCAACATGGTTCATGTAATTGACCTTGTCCATGTCCAGACTTATTTTGGCTGTTGATTTGGTGTCCAAATCTAATTTGGAAGCCGCAAAATCTCCGGTTCCTTCGTGATTCAGGCTGTCGATAAGCATTTTTATTTTCGAACTTTCATCAAAATATCGAAACTGAAAATTTTCCAGTTTATAATTCTGGATATTGAGAGCAAGCGGTTTGCTTTTAGACTCATCAGTGGAAGTTTTATCATCTTTTATGGCAATGTCATAATTCCCAATCCCATCTTTATTGAAAATAATATTGATTAAACCGTTTTTAGAACTAATTCCGTCAATATTTATAGGTTCATTATCGCCTTTAAAAAGTTCTTTGATTGACATTTTTAAATTCAGTTCGCCTAATGCAACTAAAGTGTCGCCTTCAAATGGAGCTTTGTTGATGATAGCTAATTTTTCGATGGTAACATTAGCATTAGGAAAGTTTTTAAATAAACTCAAATCGGCATCGGCAAAACTGACTTTGGCATCCACTTTTTGGTTGATAGCGTCAATAATTTTAGCTTTTATCTGATCCTTAAAAAAATAAGGTATTGCAAATAATGATCCTGCAACTAAGAGGATGAAGCTTCCTATAATTATCATTGTTTTTTTTAACATGGCGACGGATTTTGTCTTAATAAAGATGTTCTACTACAAAAATAAAGCATTAGCTGATAAGTAGTTTATAATATTTTCACAATATCTTACAATTTTTACCGGGCAATGCGGGATAAAAAAACCGTTTAAGAATGACTTAAACGGTTAATTGTTTTTTAATAAATCGAAATTTCAAATGGCATCATGGCCTGGATTCCTTTTCGGGATTGGAATTTCTTTACTTGCTGTAAGAGCTGGTAATTTTCGATGCCGATTTCCTCTTTTATGATGTTTTGTTTTGAGCTGCCAAAAGGGAGTTTAGCAAATACATCGTCAAGATCTTTTTCGTATTCGGGATAATTCTGAGTAGTGTAGTTTGAAGTTTTTGATAAACGGGCTGCTTCTACAATTGCGGCATTTAATCCGCCAATTTTATCGACAAGACCAATTTTAAGTGCTTCGGCCCCTGACCAGACTCTTCCCTGAGCAATAGAATCTACAGTGGCAAAATTCATTTTTCGGCCCTGGGCAACGTGACTTACAAAGGTTTTATAGATGTGTTCAATGCTTTCGAGTGTAACGGTTTTGAAATTTTCGTCCATTGGAACAAAGGGACTATAATTGGCCGCATTTTGATGTGTTTTTACCTGTTCGATATTGATGCCTATTTTTTTTGTCAGCTGATTAAAGTTGGGTAAAATACCAAAAACACCTATAGAACCTGTAATAGTATTGCTTTCGGCAAAAATCGTATTGGCATTACAGGCAATATAATAACCTCCTGAAGCGGCATAATTACCCATTGAAACCACCACAGGTTTTATTTTTTTAGTCAATTCTACTTCTCTCCAAATCAAATCGGAAGTCAGTGCATTTCCTCCGGGACTATCAATTCTTAGTACAATTGCTTTTACTTTTTTGTCTTTTCGGGCTTCCTGCAATGAGCGACGCATAGAACCTTCACCAATAGTATTTACATCACCTTCACCGCTTTGAATTTCGCCTTGAGCATAAATAACAGCTATTTTATCATCACTTTCAGAGACAATAGAAGTCGTAATCATTTTATTAGTATAATCGTTTATCGAAATTTTGTTGTAGTCCTTATCAGGGCTAACTTTTAGTGCTTTTTTAATATCATTGTGATAAACGTCTTCATAAGCAATCTGGTCTATAAGTTTTTGCTGTTTTGCCATTTCAGGAGTTCGAGCCAGTAAACCATTGGCAATTTCGTTTAATTTGGCAGTTGAAATTTTTCTGCTTTTCGAAATGTCAGCACAAACGGAATTCCAAATGGATTGTAGCAATGCCGTGGTTTGTTCTCTGTTGGCATCACTCATTTTATTTTCTAAGAAAGGTTCTACGGCACTTTTGTATTTTCCATGTCTAAGGACTTCCATTTTTACACCTGTTTTTTCCTGTAAATCTTTGAAAAACATAATTTCAGAAGATAATCCTTTGAAGTCCATTTCTCCCACAGGATTCAAATAAATAGAATTGGCTACGGAGTTTAAATAATATTCTTTTTGCGAATAGCTATTGGCGTAAGCCATGACAAATTTTCCAGATTTTTTGAAGTTTTCTAAAGCATTTCTCAACTCTTTACTCTGTGCCATTCCTAATTGGGAATTGTTGTTTAAAATAGAAATTCCTTTGATGTTGTCGTCTATCGAAGCCACATCAATAGCGTTAATTACATCCGAAAACCCAATGTTTTTTTCTTCCGAAAAAAAACTCATCCAGGGATCTTTGTATTTGCCGGCATAATCATATTTTACATCTTCAAGATTTAATTCGATTACCGAATTGGTTTTAAGAGCTTCTCCTTCTGTTTCCCCGCCAAAAATTGCACCGATAAAAACGATTCCGAAAAAAAACAGCATTAGAAACACAAATAAACCTACAACCGTAGCGATAACATTGCTTAAAAACTTCATAATATATTCTTTGAATTTGGAGGTAAAAATATCCGGATTTTTGATTGTTTTTCGAATTGGAATGCGGACACTTTGTGCAAATATATTGCTATTTCTAAAATTCTTTAGTTAATTTGTGCTTAATATGAGAGCACAACATCAGGTTATTTTATCCATTGGGAGTAATCAAGGCGAACGTTTAGAGGCAATTAAGCAATGTGTCGCATTAATTCATCAGGAAATAGGAACGGTAATTCAGGTTTCCCGGGTTTATGAAACCGCAGCCTGGGGTTTTGATAGTGATGCTTTTTATAATTGTTCACTGGTTTTGCATACCTATCATTCTGCTCAACAAGTGCTCTTGAAAGCCTTGGATGTAGAGCAAAAATTAGGACGTATTAGGCAAAATGCCAGTGGTTATCAATCCCGGATTATTGATATTGACATGATTGCTTTTGATGAGGAAATTATTGATACCGAAACGCTCTCTGTTCCACACCCATTGATGCAAGATCGAAAGTTTGTATTGCTTCCTTTTCAGGATTTAAAAATTAATTGGACGCATCCTGTTTTACAAAAAAATATTTTGGAGTTAATTGAAAGCTGTCCTGATGAAGGCATTTGTGTTGCTGTGGCTGATTTAGAAAATC
Source organism: Flavobacterium commune (assembly GCF_001857965.1). Lineage (NCBI taxonomy): Bacteria > Pseudomonadati > Bacteroidota > Flavobacteriia > Flavobacteriales > Flavobacteriaceae > Flavobacterium > Flavobacterium commune. Next base: position 2,161,020 of record NZ_CP017774.1, read on the forward strand.
CGTTGCAAAAGAACTCTTTTGATAAAACACATTATATCGCTTTTGAAGGAAATATTGGGGCAGGAAAAACCACATTGGCAACCAAAATCGCAGCCGATTTTAATACAAAAACTTTATTAGAGCGTTTTGCTGAGAATTCTTTTTTGGCTAAGTTTTACAAAGATCAGCAGCGTTATGCTTTTCCGTTAGAACTTTCTTTTTTGGTCGATCGTTACCAGCAAATTTCAGAAGATTTGGCTTCGTTGGATTTGAAGAAAGATTTTTTAGTAGCCGATTATCATGTTTTTAAATCGTTGATTTTCGCAAAAGTAACTTTGGAAGGGGCTGAATATCAATTGTATAAAAGTCTTTTTGATATTGTTTATAAAGAAATGCCTAAGCCAGATTTGTATGTTTATTTGTTACAACATCCTGAACAATTATTGGTAAACATAAAGAAAAGAGGCAGAGATTACGAGCAGGGAATTTCGGTTGAATATTTGGAAAAAATCAATAGTGCGTATTTGGCTTATTTGAATTCGCAAACCGAATTGAATGTTCTTATTATTGATGTAACCAATAGAGATTTTGTAAACAATCAATCGGATTATCTTTTTATTTTAGATGAAATTCAAAAGAGAATCAATAGCTAATTTATCTTTTTAAAGAAAAATGTCCTCGGATTTCTGGTTTTCCTTCTTCTAATTTTATCACATACCAATAATCATTTGCTGGTAATAAGGCTCCGTTGAAAGTTCCGTCCCAATTAGGATTAGCATTGTTCAGGAATTTAATAAGTTTTCCGTAACGATCAAAGATTTGTACATACGCATTAGGGTATTTTGTCATTCCTTTGATTCCCCAATAGTCATTATAGGAATCATTGTTTGGGGTGAAATATTTTGGAATACCAACTACAATTACACTTTTAGAAACTACACCACAGCCGTTTTTGTCATTAATATAAACTTCGTGAATTCCTGCTGGGACATTATTAAATTGGTTAGAATTCTGCCAAAAATTAGATGCCTCATCTAAACTGAATTCATAGTCTCCAGGTCCAGTTACATTAACGGTAATGGAATTTTCATCGGACAATTCAACGATTTCTATTGATGCAATAGTAGCTATATTGGAAGCATTTACGTTAATTGTTCTTGTTCTGCTGCAGCCTAAACTATTGATAGCTTCGATAGAGTAATTTCCAATTTCATTTACGTCTATTGTAGGTGAGTTGATACCTAAATCGATTCCATCTTTTTTCCATATATAATTATAATCCGAAGTTGGAGTGTTATCGGTAATGCCTGCATCCAAAGTCACATAAAAAGTAGTTAGGTTAGAACAAACTAATTGGTTAGCACTTCCGTCAAGGTTAATATCAATATTAGGAAGAGGGTGTACATTAAATTCAATTATCGTTGAAGCAGTACAATTTAGATTGTTAGGGTTTTCAACCGTTGCGGTAATCTTTTGTGTTCCAGTTACAAATAGATTAGGTAGTGGACTAGGTAGCAAAGCACCATTTTCATCATAAAATTTTAGAGTCATTCCTGTTTGTCCACCTAAAATTGTGGTGTCAAAACCAGTGGTGTCAAATGCATATTTTCCGTCTTGTTCTAACGGATTGATTTCATCATCACAGCTAGTTGTTAATGCTGGATTTATAGAGAAAGCTTGCGGCGTTTTGTCTACAATAAATTCAATAGTAGATTCGTCATAACATTGTGCCGGAGTGTTATTGGTTACTACTGCTTTTATTATTTGTGATGTTGTTGTGAAATTTGAAGGAAAGGGACTTGAAATAAGTACTCCGTTAACATCTTTTAGAGGATAGTTGTTTGAATCAAAATAGGTTACGGCTACATTGGTTTGTCCTTTTATTAGGTCAGACTCTAAAGTAACGGTATTAAAAGTAAAGATGCCATCATCATTGTCATCACATTGGCGGCTAATTATTACTGGATGAGCAGAAGGTAAGGCCTCAACTTTTAAACTGATGTATGGGCCAAGTCCAAAACAGGCATTTTCGATTTGACTATCTACCCGCACCCAAATATCTTGGGTATTTGGATAGCCAATGTTTCGGTAGTTAGTAATGTCTGTAATTTTATTCATTTCAGCTAAAGCATCTGCTTCATTTCTGTAATAGTTGATGTTGTAAATTTCAGTGGTTGGTAATAGTCCTTGAATAGTTGCTTTTGTTGCCGAAAGATCAAAGGAACTAATACCGTCTCTGTCGTTATTGTTAGTGTTATTATTGCCATTACTATCTAATAAATCATCACAAACTGGAGGGACTATAATTTTAAAATTTGCAGGGATGTTGGTCGCAGAAACTATTAAGCTGATTTTGGCAACACTAAAACATCCTGTAAGTTTATTAGCTACCCTAGCCCAAATATCCATGTTGGTAGAAGTAGTATTTTCGAAAGCTATCGGATTAGAAATTAAATCAGCTGCAACTCCGTTATTGGCTCCATTTAAAGTGGTATAGTAAGTAATAGTCTCGTTGTTGTAATTAGTAGATATAGCATCGTTTTTCACGGTTAAATTAAAAAGGGTTTTTCCGTCAGGTGATGTATCACTATCACATTGTAAAATACTAATGTCATTTACAATTGGTAATGGATTAACTGTTGCTATTACAGTTTTTCTTTCGTTAATGCACCCAGCATCTACATAAAAGCTAGTGGTTGAGGATAAAGTAGGTGTAGTGAAACTGTTTCCGTTTGCAATTGGTGTTGTTGCAGTTTGTGAATCGTACCAGTACACTGTTCCATTTTCGGCAGTTGCTTGTAGTATTACCGTTCCATTTCCACATCTTGTAGCTGGTGTCGTACTTGTAATTTTTGACATGCTTAGCGTTGTACTAGCTGAAAGATCTACAATAGGGTCGCCAGGCATTCCTCCGTATTCTACAATGTAGCCCGTTGGATGATAATTACCTGGCGGATCTCCATCGTTAGATAGGTCATTCCATGCGCCAGCCCTTCCTATTCCGGGAGCCGTAATGTGTGCATAATGTTCTCCAGTTGGTTTAAATGGCTGTATATTGTTGTTTGGTTCATTGTTGTTCCAATTTGCATAAAAATAGGGTGCTGTTGTCGTGCCATTACTTCTTCCGTTCCAAAAAACAGTTCCGGCTTCTGGTCCTGTCATCCATTTCCAGACATTTTCTGTTTCAACATCGCTACCTCCTATCCATCCAGTTCCAGGGGCTTGAGCTCCGGCTAATTGGGCCTCCTCAGCAGAGGTTAGTGTAGCTAAATATCCCTGTAGTAGTCCGTAGTGTTTTTTTAGGGCTGCTGCATCTCTGGCAGCAGTCCAAGAAATTCCATAGCTGCTTACATATTCATAATAATGTCCATTACTGGGTAAATAGCTTACCTGTCCATTACCAATACTTATAGAAAAACTTCTTGTTCCAGAAGGGTTAGGAGAGGAATTATAAAATTCAACTGCTTCTATGGCAAATTTTAAATCTGAATAGGGTATTAAATTGCCAGAAGAATTAAAAATTTTTAGTTTTCCTTCAGAAGCAATAAATGTGCTTGAAATAGAAGGATTGTTTAATTTGTAATCATTGTTTAATTGTAATAGATCTTGTCCAATTCTATAACCAGACGAAATTTGAATGTCAACTGCATTAGTACTCGTTTCAGATGGGTCGTGATTGATAATTACATTTTTTGCAATTTTTTGATACGTTTGAGGGCAGTATACATCGTAGCTTTCAGCTGTTATTGATGGAGGGTCAATTACAGTTGAGGTAGTAGCGGAATAATTATGATTGTAAAAAAAAAATAATACAATTACAATATGTAAAGTTTTGTTTATCATATTGTAAAAATATTATTTTTTTGAATATAGCCTTATTTAGTCCAATTTATTTTTTTAAATAAATCCCAAACAACGATTCCTGCACTTACGGAAATGTTCAATGAATGTTTGGTTCCTAACTGAGGAATTTCGATACAACCATCACATAAGGCTACGGCTTCCTGGGCAACACCATGCACTTCGTTTCCAAAAATCAAAGCGTATTTCTGTCCTTCTTTTACTTCAAAATTTTGTAGAAAAATAGCACTTTCAACCTGTTCGATAGCCAGTGTGATTACACCTTGTTGTTTTAAGGTGTTGATGGTGTCGAGTACGTTTTCGTTGTGTTCCCAAGTTACGGTTTCGGTTGCTCCCAGAGCTGTTTTGTGGATTTCTTTATTGGGAGGTGTCGCGGTGATGCCACATAAATATATTTTTTCAATCAAAAAAGCATCGGCAGTTCTAAAAACCGAACCAATGTTGTGTAAACTACGTACATCGTCTAAAACTAAAATAAGAGGTGTTTTTTCTGATTTTTTAAAGTCTTCAATGGATTTTCTCTCCAGCTCGCTATTTTCTAGTTTTCTCATTTTTTAATAATGGCATTTATTTGAAATAAAAAAAGCTTCCGATTTTAGGAAAGGAAGCTCTTTTGAGTAGTATGTATTTTAAAAATTAGCTTTTTTTAGCATCATCAGGAAGTACTGTTCCTTTGATAGTTAGGGTTTTTGACGGCTGTCCTTCTGCATTTGAAGTGATGGTAACCGTTTTTGTAAAAGCACCTACTCTGTCAGTTGCATATTTTACATTGATAACTGCTTTTGCACCCGGAGCAATTGGCTCTTTTGGGTAAGTTGGTACAGTACATCCGCATGAACCTACAGCATTTGTAATGATTAAAGGTTTGTTTCCGTTATTTGTAAAAACAAATTCACGTTTTCCATCGGCATTGTGAGGAATTGTTCCGTAATCAATAGTCTCTTTTTCAAAAACCATTCCTGCTCCGTTTACTTTTACTATTTTGGTAGCGGTAGCTTTGATTTTTTTAGTTGTTGTTTGTGCTTTCGAGTTAGTAATTCCAAAAACAACTAGTGCAGCAAGTAAAATTATCTTTTTCATCTTAATTATATATTTTAGTATTTGTAGAACAAAACTAAAGAAAAAATCATGCCAATGACTTAAATTTTACTTAAAAATGCTTTTAATTTTTGAAGTGATAGTTATTCGTTATAAAATTTTTAAATTCGCCTTCACATTTTTCTAATAATTAAATACGATACAAATTGGCATCTAAAGAGAAAACGCTTAAGGAAACCCCATTGATGAAGCAGTACAATGAGATAAAAAGAAAATATCCGGATGCTTGTTTACTGTTTAGAGTTGGCGATTTTTATGAGACATTTGGTGAAGATGCCATTCGCTCTGCAAAAATATTAGGAATTACATTAACAAAAAGAGGCGCGGGTTCAGAGACCGAAACGGCTTTGGCAGGATTTCCACATCATTCTATTAATACCTATTTACCTAAATTAGTCAAGGCTGGGCTACGTGTTGCTATTTGCGATCAGCTGGAAGATCCTAAAATGACTAAAACCATTGTAAAGCGTGGTGTGACCGAACTTGTTACTCCCGGAGTTTCTATGAATGATGAGGTTTTGCATTCTAAAACGAATAATTTTTTGGCATCGGTTTATTTTTCAAATAAATCAATAGGGATTTCTTTTTTGGATGTTTCTACCGGAGAATTTCTTACTGCGCAGGGAAATGCAGAATATATCGATAAATTATTGCAGAATTTCAGTCCGTCAGAGGTTTTAATTCAAAAGAATCATAAGAATGATTTTAAGACAAATTTTGGAGAAGATTATCATTGTTTTTATCTGGAAGATTGGGTTTATAAAGAAGATTATGCTTTTGAAACATTGACCAAGCATTTCCAGACGATTTCTTTAAAAGGTTTTGGAGTCGAAGAATTAAAAGAAGGGATTATAGCTTCGGGGGCGGTTTTGTATTATTTGTCAGAAACACAACATAACAAAGTACAACACATCACGGCTATTCAGCGTATTGCCGAAGATGCTTATGTGTGGATGGATCGGTTTACGATACGAAATCTCGAATTGTACCACAGTTACAATCCTAATGCGGTTACGCTTTTGGATGTAATTGATAAAACGCTTTCGCCAATGGGAGGGCGTTTGTTGAAACGTTGGTTGGCATTGCCGTTAAAAGACGCGAATAAAGTACAAAGCCGTCATCAGGTGGTGGCTTATTTGAAAGAAAACCAGGAAGTATTGCAAAAAATGCAATACCAAATCAAACAAATTTCGGATTTAGAGCGATTGATATCTAAAATTGCTGCGGGAAAAGTGTCGCCTCGTGAAGTGGTTTACTTGAAAGAATCATTAGACGCTATTATTCCAATAAAAACGCTGTCGTTAGAAAGTCCGCAAGAAGCGGTGAAAGTTATTGGTGATAATTTGCATAGTTGCGATTTATTGCGCGAAAAAATAAAAACTACATTGAATCAGGATGCGCCGGTGGCTATAGCCAAAGGAAATGCGATTGCTAAAGGAGTTAATGAAGAGTTGGACGAATTGCGAGCGATTTCTACTTCGGGAAAAGAATTTTTAGAAGGGATTGAGGCGAGAGAGTCTGAACGCACGGGGATTTCGTCTTTAAAAATTTCGTTTAATAATGTTTTTGGTTATTATATAGAAGTTAGAAATACGCACAAAGATAAAGTTCCGACGGAGTGGATAAGAAAACAAACGCTGGTTAATGCCGAGCGTTACATTACCGAAGAGTTAAAAGAATACGAAGCGAAGATTTTAGGTGCTGAAGAAAAAATTCACAAAATTGAATCGGAATTATTCGAGCAATTAGTAGCTTGGATTGCTACTTATATCAAACCTGTTCAGTTAAATGCTAATTTGGTGGCGCAACTGGATTGTTTGTGTTCTTTTACCCAATTGGCTATTGAGAACAATTATGTTTGTCCTGAACTGGATGAAACTTTCGAACTGGATATAAAAAACGGAAGACATCCTGTTATCGAAAAACAATTGCCGGTAGGTGTTCCTTATATTGCAAATGATGTTTTCCTGGATAGAGAAGCCCAGCAATTGATTATGATTACAGGTCCCAATATGTCGGGTAAGTCGGCTATTTTGCGTCAAACAGCTTTAATTGTGCTCTTGGCTCAAATGGGAAGTTTTGTTCCTGCTGATAGTGTTAAAATGGGTCTTGTTGATAAAATATTTACCAGAGTAGGAGCGAGCGATAATATTTCGATGGGAGAATCCACTTTTATGGTCGAAATGAATGAAACGGCTTCGATTTTGAATAATATCTCCGATAGAAGTTTGGTTTTGTTGGACGAAATTGGAAGAGGAACGAGTACTTATGACGGAATTTCGATTGCCTGGGCTATTGCAGAATATTTGCATGAGCATCCATCAAAGCCCAAAACATTATTTGCTACGCATTATCACGAGTTGAATGAAATGAGTGAATCTCTGACTCGAATTCAGAATTATAATGTGTCTGTAAAAGAGTTAAAAGATAATGTGCTTTTTATTCGAAAATTAGTCAAAGGCGGAAGTGCACATAGTTTTGGAATTCATGTAGCAAAAATGGCGGGAATGCCACAAATTGTGATTTTAAAAGCGCAAAAGATTTTGAAGAAATTAGAGAAAGATCATTCTAGTGATGCGTTAAACGGAATTAAATCGGATAAGGAAGAAATGCAAATGAGTTTCTTTAATCTTGATGATCCTTTGTTGGAGGAAATCAAAGAAGAGATTTTAAATATTGATATCAATTCGGTTACTCCTGTTGAAGCTTTGATGAAGTTGAATGAAATTAAACGGATGTTAACCCGAAAATAATTTTTTTTCATTTTTAAATTGAAGCAAATCAAAAGCTTAAAAAAAATATTGATTATTTTTTTGAAAAACGTTTGTGTAATCGAAAAAAGCTCTTAAATTTGCATCCGCAATACAGAACAAGTATCGCGGTTCTTTATAAGAATTGAAAAATGCGAAAATAGCTCAGTTGGTAGAGCGCGACCTTGCCAAGGTCGAGGTCGCGGGTTCGAGCCCCGTTTTTCGCTCGATTTTACATCATGCTCGGATGGTGAAATTGGTAGACACGCTGGACTTAAAATCCAGTGAACAGCAATGTTCGTGCGGGTTCAAGTCCCGCTCTGAGTACAAAGAAACCCCTTATTTTTAAGGGGTTTTTTGTTTTTGGCTCGGTTTTGAAAATGAGAGAAATTGAATTTTACATACAAAGCGAGCCTACAAACGAGCCTGTTAAAATTAAAATCAAGGTAGGTATGCGGGACTTCTCTGAAGTAAAATTATACATCCCAAAAGTGGACGGAAAACCAACGGTTTTACCCAATCACCGTTGGTATGTGTACTATTATTTCAGGAATCCGGATACTGGTAAAATGGAAAAAATTAAGGATTATTGCAAAATAAATACTTATAAAACTGTTGCCGAACGCAAAGAAGTTGGTCAGGTTTGGGTAGATAGTTATACGGTACTTTTGAATCAGGGTTTAAATCCTTTTGTTAAAAATTCACTGGCTCCAAAAAAAGAAGTTAACGAGTTTGAGAACGCAACATATTCGGTCAAAAAAGCATTGCAGTATGCTTATGACAATAAGCTTGGTTCTTGGAAAAAATCAACGGCTGACGATTACAGAATACGCTTAGGTGTGTTTATGGAATGGATTGAAAAGAACAAGCTGGTAAACAAAGATATAAGCGAACTAAAAGAAGTTCATATAGTTACGTTTATGAACTGGCTGATTAAACCTGAGCCAAAAGGCAGGGGAGTAGGTGGAACTTCGCAAGACAATTATAAAAGGTGTTTGTCCGGACTTTTTGGTAAATTGGTTAAAGATAAAATCATACCTAAAAATATCATTGCTGAAATAGATACCAAAAAAGACGACCCGATTAAAAATACACCTTTTACCGGATATGAAGTAAAAGCAATTAGGGATTATTTACTTGAAAACGACAAGCAATTGTACCACTTTATACAGTTTGTGATCTATACTTTTTTACGTCCAAGGGAAATTATTCGATTGAAAGTGTCCGACATTAATTTGCGTGAAAAATATTTAAAAGTTGAGACAAAATCGGAAAGAAAGAAGATAAAAAAATTAGTCGGACCGGTGTTAGACTGGCTGGAAGAAATTAATATAAACAACTTACCGAGCGATGCACATTTATTTACCAACTTAGGTTCTTATTTTGTGTGGACGGCCACCGAAAAATCTAAAGTTGACCATTTTGGAAACCGTTTTGCCAAGGTAAAAGAGAAGCTTAAATTTAACGGTGATTATGGTATTTACAGTTTCAGGCATACGGCAGCAATGGACTTGTTTCACGCCTTTATGAAACAAGGAATGACGGAACATGAAAGTATTTTAAAACTGATGCCGATTACCGGACACGCCAGCGAAACAGCATTAAGAAATTATCTTAGAGATATTGGCGGGATGCTGCCAAAAGACTACGGAGAGGATTATACGTTAGAATTTTAGCCTTTACTGTAATAATTTTAATGATTTTCGTAATACAAATGATAACAAGCGATACATTATCACAAATAGAATCCCTTTTTAGAACTTTACAAATGTTGAGTTGCCCCAGTGTTCAAATTTATGACGAAAGGCAGGAATACCGATGTTATTGTTTATGGGCTAAAGGTTGGAATTGGAAAAGAGAATCATCTTCAGTACACATCAATTTCCCAAAAGAAAAAGTAAACGCCTGGCTTTTGAAAAATTGGGAGAAACGAAAAACCAAAATTCCGCACGAATCTTTTATGATTGAGTTTCCAAATGAAGAAATTGTACGTTTTGGCTTCAAGGTATAAAAAAACCGCCTACAGATAGCAAGCGGTTTTCAAGTGGTATTCTTAGGAATGAACTTATTTTCATCAAATATACAAAACTTATGAGAAAAGCCAATCAAATATGCCTACTACTTTTTTTTTACAGCCGTTTTCTTTTTAGCAGCCACTTTCTTTTTAACTGGTTTTTTTGCTGATGCGACTTTGACTACTCCACCGCCTTTTACGTATTTGTAACCTTTTTTTAAATGTGTTCCACAAGCTGTTGTTGCTTCTTTCTTCGATACTTTTTTTGTTGCCATGATAATTTTGGTTTAATGGTGATTAATTGGTGATTATAGTTGACTTCTTAATTTCTCAACTACTTTTATTTCTGTTTTAATTTTAGAAATTCTAATTGCTGTAATTGGTTCGCCATGTAAATAAGCATATTTCATACCTCCGGAAGCTCCTTTCTTTTGGTAATTTAATAGATCTTTTAAATGCGAACTAAGTTCGTTGAATGTTTTCGTTAAAAATGTTTTTTTAGCTGCTGTTGTTTTTTTAGTGGCTAATTCTGATTTATAATATTCAAATGCGTTCATAACGGTTGGTTTAATGGTGATTAATTATTTATGATATTTTGATTTTGGTTGCTCGAATGGTTTACCTTTTTTATCGAACAATTCTTTTACTATTGGCAAAAATGGTTGTGGTTCAAATTTTATAGGTTCAGGTATTAAAGCCTTGAAATGCTTTTCATTTTGTAATTCTTGCAAACGCATTAGTATTGCATATATCCTTAATTTTCGTACTAGCATTTTTGTCCTTTTTTAAATTCTCTCTACTTCTTCAAATTGCAAATCTTCTTCCTCTTCTTCGGGTTGAACTAATTTTGCGGTGGCAATGTTATAATGCAGTTCGTCTAACGAACGATTTTGATAACGGTTTTTGTCGGCATAAACATAGTTGTCTTTGAAATCAGGAAATTTTTCTACAAACAGAATTACATCGCCATCAAATTGACTGGATGAACCTCCACGCATTTTGCCGTCTGTAGTCAACTGGTAAATAATAACAAACAGTTTGCCGTCATATTTTTTCCTGAAAGTTTCATCTAAGGAAATTTTATTGTCCATTGATAACAATTTGCTAAAACTATCAATTACAATTACGTCATTGCGTAGAATTAAATCTTTAATATCCTGCATCGAATTAATTTCAGGGCTATCAATAGTAGCCTTTGCATTTTCATTCCAAAAACGTTCTGCTTTGTCTTCATACAAAGCACTCTCAGGATGTTCTTCTATGGAAGCGTGACCTACTTTATAATGCTTTGAAAAGGCGTTCATTAATTGAAAGACAAAGCTTGTTTTTCCGCTTCCTTGTCCTCCGGCAATCGTAATGGCTACACTTTCTTTTTTCTTTTTTTCGATTTTACCTAAAAAAGTGGCAATATCAGGATTTTCAATCGTGTAGTATTCATGTACGGTATTGCTTCGGTTTTGTTTGCGGTACGCTAACGAATTTCGATTTAAAGGAGTAATTACCCTTTCTTCTTCAGGGTCTTCAATTTCTTCCATAGGGACATGAACGATAGTCTGTTGAACGGCCGGAACTTGTGCCGGAACTTCCTGATAAATGGTTTCGATTTCGGTAACATCGGGAGCATTCAAAGAACCAAATAGAGCTACCTGACCGTTTTTATCAACTTTTTGTTGGTTTTCTTTTGCTTTTAAACTGTCTATTGTGGCTTCGTCCGTCCAAATTTCGGTATTTCCTGAAATTAGTAAATATTTCATCGAGGAAGCTGCCGTACTCATGTTAACCGAGTTGCCCACTTCATAAATTACACCGTCCCAATTGACAACCGTACCGTTTGGATATTTGGCTGCTGTTTTGGTGTTTTTTTTGTCTTTATCCGTGTTATTTTTGGTCTTTTCTTGATCTTTAGCTTCATTTGCTGAAACCTCTAAAAACTTAAATAAATCCTCTCTATTTAATCGATAATAAGTGTTTAGCTGTCTTTGCCATGCCCCATTATTAGGTGACCATTTAAAAGCCTGACCGCTTTTCTTTAAAAAAGAACGTGTTTTTTCATCAGGTTTGTTGTCAAATAATACTTGGATTTTGTTAAGCTCGTAGTTATCTAATACCTTACCATTTTTAAATGAATATTCTTTGTTTCCTGTTTGGCTTTTACGTTGGTTTAGTTTTTCTTCTAATGCAATTTGGTCTTTAATTCTTTTAACCTTTGCGTTGGAATTGGCAGTATGAAATCCAGCATAGGTATATTTCATAAAATAATCTGCTTCTTTTTTGGCTACTTCTTCATTGAAACCAATTGCTATAAGTCCGTCCACTAGGTCTTTGGTTGTTGCTTTTGGATTAGAACGTATTTTTTTTAGGAGCTTGTTTCCTTCTAGGTTTTTCTTATGGTTTTTTTCAGCTTCTTTTAGCTTTTCCTGTAAAATTTCCAAAGTTCCTTTTGCTCCTGTTTTAATTGGTTTTTCGGCTTCAGGTGTAATGCTGGCTAAAAGCCTTTTTTGCCCTATTTTACCATATTCAACAAGTTCGTTAAGTTTGTCGTTGGCTATACGGTTTTTCTTTTCCATTCGAGCGACTGGGAATCTTGCAGAACCAGCAATCATTGAGGAAAAGATACCGTGTTTTGAGCGTAAGTAGTCTAGGGAACGTTTTAAATATCCCTCTTTGAACTTCAAAAAATTAGTTTCAAAGATTTCTAATTTGTCCGAAGCTTTGGCTTTTTTATGATTTTCGTCATAAACCGATTTCAAAAAATCAAAATAGCCATTTTGTTCTGAGACAGCTCTTTTTTCGGGTGTAAACGAAATACCAGTATAAGCCCTGTATGCAACATCATAAGGAATTTCTTCTTTAAAAAAAGGATAGTTTTCTTCTTTTTCTACAGCTTTTTTAATTTCTTTTTTATCGGTTTTTTTTGCCTCTTTTTTCAAAAACTTAAAAATACCGTCGCTATCCGGTTGTAGAATAAAATCGGCTGCTTTTTGTGCTGCTGAACTGGCGCGCATTAAGAAACGATTGTCTTTTTTTAGTTGTGGAACAAGCACTTCATTCCAGCCTTTTAAATAGCCAGCATGATTTTTATTGGTGTAAAACATAATTCCCGCCTGTGCTGATAAAAACACGGCTCCAAATTCGGCAGTTAGTTCCTCGAATGCGTATTCAGGCGAACCAAACGCACCCGAAAAATCACGCTTCAAACGGTTTTCGTGTCCTGTGCTATGGCTGAGTTCGTGAAATAGTGTTCTGTAAAAATCCTGTGAACTTTTGAATTTATCAATAGGCGGCATACTAACCAAATCCTTACTTGGAGCAAAGAAAGCTTTGTTTCCTTTGTACTCAATTTTAGGGTTTGGTTTTGGATAATGCGTAACTATTTTTTCGGCAATATCTATGGTTTGATTGTTGCCTGCTTTTACATCGTTTGTGACTTTTCCAAGTAACTTAAAGTTATCTAAATCAAAATCGATTCCCTCAATATCAGAAGCACTAAAAACGTTATAATACTTTAAGAAGAAAAATTCTTTCTTGTCTCCTTTTTTGGCTGTTTCGCTTCCTGCTGCCTTATTAATTCTTTCAATTTCGGCATCACTGTATTCTTTTTCAGTTCTTGAAAAGTAAACAACCTCCTGTCCTTTACTGCCTTTTTTTAACTTACCGCCTTTTTCTTTTATTTGCGTAAAAGTTAAAAAATAGGGGTTATCCAGTGTACCAAATAAAGGGGTTAACATCATGCTGTTAATTCCTCTGTATGGTTTTTTTGAAACAAAATTGTACGGAATTAAATAGCCTTCGTCATTCCAAGCTCTTTCATAATCGCCTTTATTGGCTTTTTCAATTAAATCCAGCATTCGCTTAGTAACCATATCATAAATAGCATCGGGAGAAACTGCCTTACCCAAACCATAAATTTGTTCGTGGTTTTCGGTTTCCATATCGATACCGTGCAGCATTCCGTTAAAATCTTCGGGATTAGGGCAGCCAAGACCTACCACTCTCGCAGCTTTTCTAATTTGGTAGCGTTCTTTGCTTGGGATTCCTTTTTTATGCCAGGTTATTACTCCATGCTTATTGATGCTGGCTACTTTCACGTTGTCCTGCATATAATGCAGTTCTTCACCTTTTTTTTTAGGAACAACGGGAACGCTTAAACCCCTAGTCTCACGAGCAGGGGTATCTATTTCTATTTCGAATTTTTTATCGTCCGGGTAGTTGGCTAAAAACTTCGAAACTCGTTCGTAAACTTCTTTATGATTTTCGGCTTTGGCTTTGGCTTGCAATTCGATTAAGTATTCACGAGTTACAGTAGTGCCTGCCAATCCATTGAATTGTTTGGTAACTGACATAGTTTTGGTTTAATGGTGTTTGTTTATTGCTTTACAATCCAGCTTTTTCCCAAGGCATCTACAACGGTATGAATTTGGTAATTATTTACATTGGTGTCTAGTCCGCCTGTTAAAAACTGCTGAACCACATTTACCAACGACAATTGCACCGTAATTCCCTCAATAACATAGTTAGAATAGGCTGGTAACTCGAATTTGTTTTCGCCTTCTCCTTTTGGTAAAGCATTGCCTATAAGAACTCCCTTGTACAGCAACTGTATTTGTTTTACGGTTATCAATCCCGCACTATAAATAGTCATATCGAACTTGGTAGGATTGTGAAAGGCAATATCCAAGTCTAATAATACCCGGGCTTGCGGTGTGCCAAAATCACGAAGTCTCAAATTGCGCAAATTGCGCAAATCCATTGTCATGTTTTCAATGACTTTTGAAAATTCATTTTTTTTCTTAAAAGCAAAAAGTGTGCTTACAACTGCTGCACCGCCTAACCATGCTAAAATAGTTTTTCCCTCCATGATCTTAAATTTTTTCTACATCCGAAGCCTTTACAAAGCCTTTTCTTAGAGCGTTAAACATTCCATAATAATAAATCAGATAGTAACCGCTGGCGTTCATAGTCGATTTTATTAAGCCTACTTTTTCGCCATAGTCAAAGGTGCTTACTACATTTCCGCTGGAGTAGTAACTTCCATCGGCTTTAGCAACAGCTCCATATACTTTGACTCCTTGCGGATTTTTTGCCTGAATATTAGTATTTAACGGTAGAACAGGAACAATTATTAATGTAGGCAATGTAGGGTATTGCGCTAGTGTAACTTGTTTTACTCCTTTGGTAGTAAGTAGTTTTTTTTCGGTTATTGGCCCAAAAATACCGTCCACCTCGCTACCACTCATTCCCATTAAAAGCTGTAGTTTACCCACTTCTAAACCTCTTGAACCAAGAGAAAGAACTTTGTTTAAATCGGGTTTAGCTGCTGCCGGAGTAGAGGATGGAGTATCGGTAGTTAAATCGTCTGTTGGTTCGGTATTACTGTTACCGTTCATAGCGTATAAGCCTACACCTGCCAGTAATGCAATGCCGAGATACAAATACGTATTATCCCCTTTTTTTGGGGTTGTGGTGGTTGTTTTCATTTGGTGGTTGGTTTAATGGTGTTTTAAAGTCTCAGACTTTTGGTTTGATAAAAGTAATAAATTTTAGCAATAAATAACCTATTGTTACTGCTCCAATTTGCATTAAAATTATTTGCCATTTAGGAAGAGGTTTATCTACCGGGATTTCTTTAGTTTTATAAAGCGTTACTGTTTTGGTAATGCGGTAATACACTTTATAAATTTTATTCTCAGTAGCTCCAATTTTGCTGTTAAAATTCAGGCTTTTGTCTTTCGAATTGTAATTGACGTTATACGAATTGGCTCCCGATTTTTTAGAGGTGTTCAATTGGCTTAATAATTTATCAATTGCAATTTGACAAACGGAATCGCACTCTTTTTTTTCGGTTTTGATACTGCCAATGATGATCTTCAAACTGTCCACAATTGCCTGATTGCGAATAGTAAATTTCACTAAATTGATGCTGTCATGGTTAACGATGGTGGTTTCTTTAACTTCGTTAATCGGTTGGGTAGTTTTGCAGCTAAATAACATCAGCAGCAAAATCAATATTGCGAAAAGATTTAAAAGGAAATACTTTTTCATGGCTTGCGGTTTTTTTTGTTCGTTTTCCATTCGTCGTGCATGATGTACCAGCGTTGCAATTGGTAGCCTACGTAAATGATGAAACCTATTAATTTAAAAGCAAAGTCTATGTTTATGGTACTAAATAGGGCTATCATAATGGAGAATATGGCGGTTGATTTAATTTCTATAATTTCGGCTAGTAGTTTCATTATGGCATAGGGTTAAGGTTAGACAATGTTTGTTTGAAGTTGAAATAGGTAAACAAAAAATAAATAAATATTCCTGCTGTTTTTATGGTAGCTTCTGTTTTTGGTTCTAATCCAAATCCTGCTATTATGCTAAAATTTTCATTTAGCAAGGCTATTAATCCATAGAAAAATGTACCTATTTTCCATAGTAAGGTGTTTCTTTTAGGTGTAGGTTGGTTTAGTTTTCCCATAATGCTAATGTCTATTGAATTGATACTGTGGTTTTCGTCTATTGTGTCTAGTAGTTCTACTAAAAATTTACCTCTTTTGGTTAGTGTGCCTTTGAGTTGGTTTTTTCCCAAGGCACTCGAAATGGTTTCTCCCGGAACGCCAAACGCATAACCGTCTTCTGTAATTAATACTTTGTTCCAAAATGCCCTAAACTCCCTGTTTGCAAAAACATCTATATTTTTTGCTGTGTCTCTGAAATAACCTTTTGTTTTTTCCACATAAAACAGATTCACAAACGTTAATGGGAATAAAAGGATATATGCGATTATGAATAGAAAAAAGCCCATTTACTCTACAAATTCAAAACCTTGGTTTTCCAAGGTGTCGCCGTTAATAACGCATTTCTTAAGGATGAACATTCTAGCCAAAGGATTAGTTACAATAATCTCAGGCAATTGAATTGAACCACCTTCAAAATATTGTTGAACATCTGTAAAATTTGGATAACCGATTTCAGTAATAACAGCACCTTCGGGCAAAGCTCCTGCATTAGCCATTAATACAGGAAGCATAGGTACTGGTTCTGTCTCTCCTTCAAGCAAGCACATCATGGTTTGATTAGTAGATTCAGCCGTAAAATCAATACCTTTGAACGGCAAAAATGCCTCAGCTATAATTTGTTTTTCACCATTATCAACCCAGTACATAATGAAATCTACTTTTAAATAATTAGAGTGGCGGTCTAGTTGTCCTATTCTTTCTTCAACAAACATTTCAGGATATAATCCTTTTGTAAATGGATGGGTGTAGTTTAATTTTTTTAGTTTCATTTTATATCTTTTAAGTTAACCAATTAGTACCGTCATAAGTAACCATACATTTTTCAGAACCACCACCTGTAACAATCCCTCTATAAGTAGGTGTCAAAGCATCAGTAACAAAAGCTACCATTCCAGAAACAGGTGTAGCAGGTAAATTAGCAACTGTAGTGTTTTTTAATACTACATAAGCTGCTCTAAATCCGCCATTAGAGTCTATCGAAGCAATTAAAGGACTTGTTTGAGGATTAGTTGTTCCTTTTCTAAATTCTAAATAATTGGCAGTAGCATTAGAATTTTGAAGATTATAAATTATAAAAGGTTTAGAATGTCCTGAAGTACCAGCAAACATAACAGCACCAGCTATAACTGAAGCGTCATTTTGTACATTTGTCTGAATACCTATACCTCCGTAAACTTCTAACGCCAACCATTTATGTGCGTTTTGAAAATTTACAGCATAAATAGCTGCATTAGCATAACCCGAAGAAGTGTCATAATTTTGTATGACGAACCTTCCATTTGTGCCCGTTGAAGACCTGGTTAAATTCACATTACCAGTATGTGTTTTAGTCCCTGAAATTGTTTGATTTGTCGATAAAGTGACAACATCATTTACAGTTAAATTATCCCCATAAACCGCCCATGTATCAGTTCCAACTTTTTCCAAAAAGAAAGTTTTACCTGTAGAAAAAATTAAATTTATATTTATAAAAGTAACACCAGCCCCTTGAACAGTCACAGTACCACTACCTTGCACCGTAAATGATTTTTTAGTACCTATAGCAATTGCTACGGTAGCATCAGTAGGAACGTTTAAAGCAATTGGATTAGTTGCTGTAAAAACGGTTTTCTTTTTTATATCGGCAATAGATAAGGTATAGTTTACTGATGCTGTGGTTTCAATATCGAGAATCCATGTTTTGTATAAGTTGTCGAAAAACGTTTTTAAATTCGTTTTAATCGTTGAAAATTTCCAAAACTTGGTTTTGTTACTGTCTTCACTATCAGCATTACCTATTTTATCATCGTCATGGATAGTCAATTTCTCTTCGGCTGTAGCGATTAAATTACCTAAATCAACCACCTTACCCACAAACTCCAAAGTCCCACCGTTGTAATCCGTCATTATCGCTTTGAAATGGATAATTTCTTTAGGTTGTATTTCTAAGTCTTCTTCATTTGGGAATAAGAAAACGTATCTTTCCTGCTCAATTACTCCCGAATTGTGTTTGATAATAAAAGGCGTTGCCTGATCGTTTTTGATGTAAAAATCCTGTCCGTAAAAATATTTAGGGATCAGGTTCGAATTATGTAAAGAGTGTAATTCGGTAACTGTTCCTATAAAAGTAAATCCACTACCTTCTTTAGTCGAAATATCTAAATCGGTAATTACTCCAGTTGTATCAATTGGATTAAAATGGAAAGAATCTTTACGGACAAAATAACTGGTATCTATAGTATTGTTCGAACTTACAACATGAACAGATTTAGCAATCAAAACTACATTATCAATCAAAGAAGCACCTGTAAAACGAGCTGGTTTTATAGGAGTGATTTCGATGCTGTTAAAATCATTGCTGGTAAATGCAAAACGGTTAAAATCGACTAAAACGGTCTCATAAACCGCAGGATTTTTAAAAAAAGGATAATCAATACCCGATGTTATGGTTTCGGAACTGGAAACTACCGTGTCATTCAATAAAAACTTAAAAGTAAATCCTGAGTAGCCTGAGCCTTGGTAATTTTGCAATAGCTTTAAGCGTAAAGCATCAAATTGAGAGGCATCGTGAATGTTTACAGTATCTTTGAATTTAATGATACTAACAAGTCTTATTGCTTTAGTTCCTTCAAATGGTTCTCCTGTATGGTTAAAATTAGTTCCCGCACTTGTTGCAGTTGTTTGCCACTCAACATTTTGTTTGTACACCACCACATCAGCAACCGGAGTAGGGTTTGGGTCGGCTTCCGGTTCTACGGTGTTGGCTTTAACGTCTCTTGTGGTTATAAAAATTTCGTTAGCCGTGTCAACAGTAGGTGCAATGGGTTCGGCTGCCGGATTTCCTGCAATAGCAAAAGCACCTGAAGCATTTAAACCAAAGGTGTCTGTTCTGTCTAAGGTAGCGTGTGAGCCTTCAAGTGTTATTTTTTTAGAACCTGCCGGGAATGCCTGACCGTTGATATAGTATAACGGATAGGTTACTTCGTACTCATAACCTATGCGAGTCCACACTACAAAGATTTTTCCCGGTGCTCCTGTTTTAATTCCCTGGGCGTTTTCTACAGCTGTAAGGCGTTGCTCTAAATCAACGTTGTTTTCGTTTACAATTGTAGTGCTTCCGTTAGGTTTTACAACACCTATAGTTATGTTTTGTTTTCCGCTCATCGATTGTGTTCTTTATATTTTTTGTATCCTAAATAAGCTGCAATTCCTATCAATATTAAGCCACCTGTCCCGATGGCAATGCGTTTTTTGAGAATGAAAAGCTTTTTAATCGGTTAAGCCACCCGCCTAAAAATTCGCCTCCAAGGCTATAGTAATAACTTGCTCTTGCGGTTTTGATTTTTGTAAAAAGGGATTGCTGGTTAACCGAGTTAATGGCTCGGGCGGTTACGGGTCCAATATCACCATCGACTACAATGTTTTTATTGAAATCATTTTTCAAAATACGTTGTACGATGGTACCTATAGGACTTTCGCCTGAATTGACAGCATGATCTGCAATTAAGTTGGCTACTGATTGATTTGTAAGTGAATCCCCTTGTACGTCGTCCCAAAAGTATTTTTTGTACAAAGCTTCGGCTTTAGATTTAGTAATAGCTTTCATATCAGCTACTGTAGGCGGTCTCCCGATAATATCCTCATAAAAACGAGCCGAAATACCGTGATTTGTTCCTACTCTTTGACCTAATGAGTTATAATTGCCATTGTCTCCGGACAGGTTTTGATAACCGCCCTCTATTTTTTGAAGTATTGGAATAAAAAGTTTGAAGTTTGCCATGGTGTTTGGTTTTTAATTAAAATTGCCGTTTACCACTCTTTATGGCTTAGAGTGGCAAGGGCAATTTCACGCAATGAGTAATTATTAAATTTTTGCTTTTACGGTTGCTTTTGCGCTGTGTATTTTGTAGGCTATTAAACCTAAACCTGTGCCTATTCCCAACCATAAAAGCCAGTTTGTTTTGTTTTTTGGTTTTGCGTAAACGGTTACTTCATTTAAAGCTTCCGCAGAGGAAAGCATATTGATTGCCTTTGGTAAATCGGCTGCTTTGCTTTCGTAATCTTCATAACCTATGTATGATACTTTGATAATATCCGTTGATAAAATATTTGTTAGAGAAAAATAGCCGTTTCCGTTAGTTTGAATTTTAGCCACACCGTTAACGCTTATGTTTGCACCCGGTAAACTCTCTCCGTCATCGGCAATAACAACTCCTGATACATTAATTCTAGTAGCTGCCGGGGTTGCAGTATTAAATGAAGTTGTAAGAGGAGTATAAAGCGACTGGGAGTCGTGTAATAATTGAGTAAAATAATTAGCCATGGTACGGTATTTTTAGTTAATCGATACTTTCTTCTTTTTTGTTTTCTGCCATCAGTAAAGCGGTTACGGCTACAGCTGCCCAAATCCATAACACCGATTTCTTTTTAGGAGCGGTTGGCGTTGCAGCGGTTGGTGTTGTTGCGCTTGCCGTTTCACCAACAGGAGGTGTATAAAATTCTTCGTAAATCCTTTCTTTAACTGCGGTTTTAGCAGTCAGGCTGTTTTCGGTTTCGTAAAATGAAACACAGTTGTTGTCTAGTGCCATAATTATAGATGATAAGGGTATTTTAATCTTAGTATAGCGTATTCTTTGCCCGATAATTCGTTGAATAACCAGTCTTTTAGACCTAATAGGGGTAAGCTTGAAAATGGGTCAAAGCTATATTGATTGCCTGTTACCGTGTTGTAGCTTTTTCTTCCAAATGCAGTAACTACCTGAGCAAACTGGGTTTGATTTACAGGTTTTAGAATCTCGATTATGGCTTCTTCATCTGTACCCATATCTTTCATGGCGTTGTATAAACTACCCGCTACCGATTTTGCATTAAAAGCCACTTGTCCCGGTATGTAAGTTCCGTTTCCGGTAGGATCAGCAAAAGACTCTGTTTTGGGACGTAAAACAGTGTACAATACTATACCTCCTATAGCAACAGCTATTCCTATAGTCAGGTTTTTCTTTTCTTGTTCTGTTATTTTCATAGCCTTGTTTTTTTTATTGGAAAAATGCACCTCCCAGTAAAAAGGAAAGTTGTTGTACTTGGTAATCCGTAAACTGGTCGTAACACCATTCTTCAAGGTTGAGTTGTCCTTTTAAAAGCGTTCCTCTGCGGTGTCCGAAAGCATTGTACACCCGAACAAAACCGTTATAGTTTAATCCGGTTAACTGGCGGGATACGTTGTCAAAATCATTCGATACCCAACCTAAGGAACTATAAATAGCATCGGCTCGGGATTGTGCCTGGGCTAAACTGATATTGGCAGCAGGATAAGAGGTGTTTTCTTTGCGTTTAACAAAGCGGTTCGTGTACTTGTTGTAAGCCCAGTAACCTAATCCAAGGAAAACGGCAGTTTTAATCAAAAAAGGAATTACCTCGACTGTTTTTTCGATTGCTACTTCTGCCGGACTTCCTAATTTTGATTTTTTTGGTTTCATTTATAAAAATTTTTGTAAAACGGCAAATTTTAAATCACTGGATAAATATTCTTTTGCTTTAGGCGATTCGATTAATTTTAGAACTCTTTTTAGTTGGTCTGTTGTGAGTTCGTTTACTTTTTCGACTGCATTTTTTCTAGTCAGTAATTCAATTTCCGTTTTAGCGGTTACGGTTATATTAGTTTGAGGCATAGCGTTGGATTAAAAGTTTTAAGTCATTTTGAAATTCAGGATTATTCATAAATCCGCAAATTGAACCCAAATAGTTAATTTGATTTTCATTCAAATTATCGGCTGCATAGTCAAAGAATTCAGCGTGGGTGTCGGACACATTCGGACGACCTAATCCGGCTGCCTGTGGTAATGGTGCGGCTCCTTTCATAGCAGCTATCCCGCTTAATAATTCAGGGGCTCGCTCGATAAGTGACTGAAAAACGGGGCTATCGGCAAAAGACTTGTTCTCATTTTTAGCCAGCATTACCGCCATTTCTTTTTGACTTTCGGCAATAGCTAATTTTGAAAGCAATTCGCGATTTTCAACTTCCTTTAAATTGTAGTTGTGTTTTAAATCTTTGTATTCCTCCTTAAGATCAGCTAACTGCTCTTTTTTGTCTTCCAGCTGGTCGCTTTTCCTTTGCATATTCATAATTTCAGGAAATCCAAGTCCGAAAATATTATTGTTTAAAGCGGGTGTGCCTAAAAAATTAGGTTGCGGGGCTTGTTCCTGAACAGCAGGACTATAATTTTGAACGGCTGGCAATTGTACTGCCTGCTCCTGATAATTAGGAGGCATTACTTCTATTTTTGCTGTATCTTCTTTTTTAGAAGTAGGTCCCTGCTTAGAACGAAGTTCTATCCAAACTAAAGTTGGTTGAGTGATTTCACCCAGCTGATATTTGAGATAATGCGCTAAATCTTCGTTAGGAATGTCTGTTAAATATGTATCTTTTTTACCTACAAGTTTGCCATTTTCCTGATTGGTAATAGTGATAAAACGTTTTTCACTCCCTTTTAAAAATTGTATTATTTTTAATATGTTACTCATAATTATTGCGTGATTTGAGTTTAAATAATAGCCACGTAACCTATCCACAAGGCTCGTGTTTTAGTACTATCGTTTTCAAAAGTGATAGGTACAGCGTTTTGTAGTACAATGGGAGCTTCTACTGAATAGGTTTCTCCCGAAGCAAGAATCCTACCGTCAATTGTTACCGATGCTTCGCCCTGATTTTGAAAAGTAGGGTTAACCATCCCCTTAAGTGAATAAGCAGAATGGTTTTCCTTTATTAGTTTGTTAACAAGATTACCGCAGTGTAGTAATGCCATGGTTATTAATATTTAGGTTTTTCAATCATGAAAATGATTTGAATTTGTACCGACTTGGTTGTAGATGCTGCCGAAGCCACAATTTTAACTTCATAAGGTCTCCCTCCGGGTAAATCAACAGGTCGCATACTTTCAAGGAAAGAACCTCCGTTGTTTTTTTGGGTAAAGCGCACGTCGGCTGGTCTTACTACTTCGTTGTTGTTTTGTAACAATGAGAGGTTAATGATTCTGTCTTCGGTATCTCCTGCTATAATTGCTCCAATTGCTACTATAGTTCCGTCAGGAATTGCAATTCTTTCGCTATCAACTGTTTCATTAATTGCCAGGCTAACTGTAGCCGTTTCGTAATCGTATTTAGCTTTTTCCATTTTTTTAGAATAATTAAAAAAGCCTTGCCTAATAAGACAAGGCTTTTTTGTGGTTATTGGTTTGGTTTAATGGTGTGTGCTGTTAGCTTTTGATAGCAGTTTGCAATCCGTTCAAACGAACATAGATGTAGTGTTTGTCTGTAGTGTCGTCCATCACTACTCCGTCAGGAAATACTAATTGCATTTTGATTTCTTTGGCATCCGTCAAGAACTTCAATCCTTTTAGTGTTGTGAATTGGTCTTTTACGTTTTGTCCGGCTGCTAAGTTGTGTAAGTCGGCAACTGATTTTCTTAAGACTTCTTTTCCGTTTTGGATAATAACAAAATCGGCATTTAACAAAGGAGCAGGAGCAACAATGTTATATTTTAACGATCCTTCTTTCCCAAGTGCTGCGTCTTTTGCGTAGCCAATTGAGATTTCGTCAAAAACAAATACCCTACCTGTTTGCAGGATGTTTTTATCAAAAGAACAGATACCGTCGATACGCTCCGTTGTAGGTGTAATCAAATTGATGATACCACCTCCTGCGAAGTTTTTCTTGATGTAAAGTGTTTGGTCTTCTAAAGTGGCTTTACCGCTTCTGATGTCTCCTTGCAATTGTGCTGACAAGCTATTCCCTACTTGTTTTAAAAACTCAAGGACGATGTGAAAAAATGGTGTATTGTACATGATGTTTGGTTTAATGGTGTTTTTACTTTTTTTAACTTTTTACTTTTTTAAAACAGGATTGTTGTTACAACCCTGTAAATTCTGCTTCTTGCAATTCTGCGGGTCTGTCCCACATATTTTCCGGCTCTCCTAGCCATGCACCTACACCTACTTGCGAGGTATCGGCTACTAAGGCGGCATCCGGTGAATGACCTACTACGGCATTAACAAACTTATTTGTAGTAGAACTTCCTGCTGTAACCGGGATAGCACCGGCTAAGGTTTCGCTTAGTTCGTCATACAATTGTTTTGCTCCTGCACCTATTAAGGCGTTTTGGGCTGCCTGAGCCATAGTTGTTTTTGGTGCTACGCAAGCAGCTGCAAGAAGGGTCATTCCCGCAACAAGGTATCGTCTGTAACTGGATACTGAGTCAGGCATTACGGCAACAATACCGTCTCCTACTTTTGCACCTGCTACAAATGCGCCCGTCTCTATCGCTACGGCTGCAAATGATTTAGTGGTTGGTTTTTGAAACATTTTGATTTTAAGATTTAGTGGTTATGATTTGTTTTTATAGTAATAATTTTGCCCCTAAGGCTATTGCCGAACCTATAGTTACTATCGTGCTTAGGTTGGATTTTTTCTCGGCAGCTGCTCCGGTGTTTGTCCCTGTTGAAGTTCCGGTAGTTCCATTTGTCTGAGTAGCTTTTGCTGCTTGTGGTGAAACAACTTGGTAAGTGTCAAAAGTTACTTTTCCTTTTCCTGAAGCCCATCTCCAAAGTTTATCGCTTTCTCTTGAACCTTTACCCGGAAATGGCAGTCTAGGCAGTTCCATGGTTTTTTTACCGTTAGGTACAAGCGTAAATCCTTGGTTTTTAAATTGCTCTAGTGTTTCATTTCTAAAATTGATTATAGCTTTTGCTACAAGGGCGTGTCCTTTTTTAGTACAAGAGGCGTAATTTCTTCTTTTAGGGTCAATCGCATCCTGATAATAATTTTCCGTAATTGTTAGGAATTTTTCAAGATTATCAGTATTCGAAATTTTATAAATTCCTGACCATTCTTGCATAAAAGGAAAATCAACCTGCATATCTTTTTTTGCAATAGATTCACTAAAGCTAGAACCCCAGCAGGATAAATCGAATCCGTTAGCAAATACTGCCCCGAAAGTTTTATCTATGGGAATTAGTTTAGAAACAGAACTTAAAACTGCTCCGTAATCCCCTGAAACAACTCCGGTAACTCCATCTTTAAGACTAGATGTAATCTCTGTTAATGGTTTCCCGTCAATCGAAAATCCTTTTGTTAATTCAGTTGTCCATCCGCCAGACCCCTGAGCAACGTTAATCATTGTTGAAACTGTTCCGGTTGTAGGGATACTGTAACTCATAGAACCATAAGTACCACCCGCAGCTGTCAACGAAGAAACGCTTTCAATAACTCCTAAACCTTGTTGCGGTGTAGTCGCTAATGCTTTTCTAAGGATTTCGCCCATGTTTGGGTCAATACGGTTTTCAATATTCCATTTTACCATTGCAAGCATACGGCTAGTGACTTCTCTCGAAATGCCGTTAGCTTCCAAAACATTTAAGAAACTGTGAAAGTTTTTGATTGTGTTGGATAATACTGCCGGACTTCCTAAACCAGTGCTTTTTATTGGTGTACCCTGACAGGCACAACCTAAGCCGTTGAATGCTTCATAGCCTGTAAACGGTGCTGCTAAACCTATGTGTTTCATAATATGATCGTGTTTTTTAGTGAAACTCACTTCTTTATTATTGTGGGTTGTGGCATCAATGGTGTAGTAGTTGTTTCCGTTAGGGACTATTACGTACACATGAGACCACTCTCCCGGCATGATTCCTGCTTGCTGTATCATCCTGAACGAATGCGGGATTTGCAAGTTTTGGAGAATTGTACTGGCTAAAATGGAGTAAGTCTTGCAATCAAAACCTGTTTTCCTGAAATGCCATGCAGCACTGGGAGAATACAGTTTTTGCATTTCGCCATCCAGTTTGTATTGAAAGTGCCAGTACAGAAAACTGTAAATATTGTTTACCGTTTGTTGTAGTGTGCCAGCTTTCAAAATAGGAGCAACTTTACTCATTTGGTAAGCGTATTTATTAGCCCATAGAGCCATAAAACGCAAAGTGTCGTAAGTAGTAGAGTTGTCCTTTTTTTTGTCAAACTTGTAACCTACACCTTTGTAAGCGGGAATAAGTCTTTCAAACTCTTGTCCTAACTTTAGCGGGCGATACAATTGACTGTCAACTAGATTCATACTTATTCCGTTTTGCTGTTTTGGATTAGTTAGCAAGAAAGGTGTTGTGATTTTGTACTTTTGAAATACTACACACACGCTACCTTATTCTTGCTTAATTAACTAACTCAAAACAAATCCTATGAAATGAATGTCAAAGGTTGTGGAGTTTGTTTTTTTACTCGTTGGATTCTGTAGGATTGGGTTAGATTCGGTTAGATTTTGTAAGTTGTTGTATCATTTTGTAAGATTCGGTCGGATTTTGTCGGATTTTGGTTTGTGAAAATTGCAAGTATTTGACTATTTTTGAAAAACCATTAAACCACCGTTCTATGACTGCTAAAAAACTGTTGCAACCGAAAAGAAAAGCCGAATTACAAAATTTATTACAAGGTTTTGGACGTGAAACCGTAAGAAAAGAAGTTATTAGTGTTGTAATGGAACTCCGAAAAGTTCCACTTAAGGAGGCGCAGAACATTAAAACTATTTTTCCTGCCGAAGTAAAAGAGATTTTGAACCGCTTTGATTATGAGATTGAAGCGTAAATAAAACACCGGATTAGGTATTTTTTTTAATTAAATGTTAATTCTATTTTAATATCTTAAAAAAATATAGTTAAATTCTCAATATATTGTCGTTAGGAACTTATAAATGATTATATTCGTTAGAGTTACAATGTTAAATTGTATTGTATATCTTCAAACAAATTGAATGATTTTATACTATTTTGTTATATAACAAAATATTATAGTGTTATCAATTTTGATAACTTAAAACTGTTGTATTGATGGGGTGTTATAATATATATTTGTTCACTTTTATTAAAATAATTATCATGGAAAATAAAAATTTAAAATTGGAAACTGGATTTCTGTTTGATAAAACAGGTTTTTGGAAAGGAGTCGGTTCTATTTTTAGTTTGTATGGAGATTATTATGAGTTTAATTCTTCACGTACAGCTGAAGAAGCCGATCAAAAAGCACTACAATCTGATTGGGAAAATGTTGGAGAAGATTTAAGAACCGCTGAGAGGCAATTTAAAGAAAAGCATTCAAAAGAACTTTGTCTTAAATAGCGATATGTCTACAAAAAAAAACAAACCAACTAAACAAGAAGTAAAAACTAATGTATCTTCAGATTTAATTCATGTACAACACGAATTAGAAGAAATTAATCCAACTGTTTTTAAGGGTATACCTGTAGAACAAAAAGAAGAGATTGTAAAAACTATTGTAAGTTTTAAACATCATTCAGGACCATTACCTGATCCTGAAACTTTAACTCAATATAACCAAATTATAACTGACGGTGCTAATAGGATAATGCTTATGGCAGAAAAACAACAAAACCATAGGATTGAATTAGAAAAACAGGCAGTTACTTCACAATTAAGTCAATCTAAAAAAGGTCAGATATTTGGGTTTATAATAACTTTATTGATTGTGGGTTGTGGTACTTATTTAGCAGTTAATGGACATGAGAAAACAGGTATTGTTTTGATAGGTACAACTTTAGTCGCGCTAGCAGGTATATTTGTTTTAGGAAAGTTTAAAAAAGAAAAATCAACATAAAAAACCACCTGAAAAGGTGGTTTTTTATTTAATAAATTTCAACGTCAATAATTTCGGATGTTGATTCTTCATCTACAAAAGGGTTGTTTTGGGATAGACCGCCAAAACCTATTTGGAAGCGAATAAAATCTTTTAATTGTTCTTCTGTAAAATTTGTTCCGGTTGTGTTTACTGTTATTTCAAATGTGAATGTTGCCATAGTTTTTTATTAGTAATTAATATTAGGATTCCAACAAATTATTTGTCCTTTGAATGGGAGTACATTAAACCAATCTTCAAAATCTTCATGGCTCAGACCGTCATTATTTGCTATTTTTGTTTCTTTTTGAAATGACAGGCATTTGTTTTTTATCATGATACATTTGCTTTCGTCTATTTCAATATCCCAAGTTTCTAAAACTTCTGTATCGGGAGCAATGATAATTTGCTTTGATCGATACGGTGTACCGCTCCAGACTCTAGGACTAAACAGATCACCTTTTTTAAATCGGTTTCCTGCTCTTATAGTATGTCCTTTTGGATTTAAAAGATACCCAATTTTAGAAACATTTATGTAATCATCTTCGAGTAGTTCTGTATTTAGCATTTCTATACCACGATTCGCCCAAAATTTAGCAACAAATTCTGTAACTTCTCCTGCTTTCGGGTGGTATTTTGGGAATTGTCTTGAAAACATTAATACTTTAGCCATAGTTATTGATTTGGATAACAAATTTTCTTTAAATCTTTTTCTACATTACTTTCGTCTTGCTTAATGTTTTTAGCAAGTTCAGGCTGATGTTTTTCAAGGCAAGGTTCGCACCACCAAATACCGTTAACACCTTTTTCGTTTACACGTTGCAATGGTGTTTCCATTACTGACGTTCCGCATTTGTTACATTCCATATTATTGACTTTCTAATCGTTCGATTTTTCGTTGTTTGATTTCTATAATTCTGTTAAGCCGTGCAACATCTTGTTTTAGTTCGTAGTATTGATCTAAGGAGAAAAACAAGATTTCGGGAACGGTTTTTATTTTTTGTTCCTGCTGGACTTGTTCGAGTTGTGTACGTTGTTTAGGCGTAAAACTTCGTATGTAAGTGCTTTTTTTTATCATAGATTTTCCATTTCAGCGTCAGAAGCTTTTTTAATTCGATCAATGTAGCCTTGAATGCCTTTTACAGTGTTTTGATTTCTTGGATAATCATATCTGTTTTTTAAAGCTGAATCTAATTGATGCTGGTAGCCCTCACGAATTGCCCAACGGTATTGAAGTATTAAATCAGCAGTAAGTAAACGCCTATCGGTGGTTACTTTATCAACTTTTTCTAACGCTACAGTCATGTACCAATCATATTCCTCTTTAATATAAACTTTTTCTACTGGAAGTTTTAGAGTAATTGTTTCTTTTAATGTAAAACGAGTTTCTCTTTCTCGTTTGTAAACTTCATTTTCTTTTACTGTTTCCATGTTATTTTTATAAAATGTTATTGATTTGTAGATTTTTTAATAGTATGCACGTGTTTTTTACGTGAATCACGTTAGCGTTTAACGTTGACGTTATACCATTGCTTTTAGTTGTTCGTCCAGTAGGAGACTAAGTTTTAGCATCACATTGGCTGTATAAGGCGAACGTTGTACTCTGGTCCAATAGCAGCATTTTAATAAAACGGCTGCCTGACTGGCTGAAAATGAAATCGTGTATTGCGTTTTATCAGTTTCAAGTTTGTTCCGGAGAAAGAAAAACAAGGAATGCGCAATATCTAATGTCATTATAGCATTCAAAAAGTCTTTTCGTAGATCATCAGGAGAAATGTTTTTAGCATACATTTCCAGTTCAAAGTGTATTGCTTCTAGCTGGCTGTAATCTACTTTTGTGATAGTTACTTTATTGCGAATCATGGTTAAGCATTTAAAACAAATTGATTAGCATCATCACAGGATTCTATTCCTTGAATTAAATCGATTTTTTTACCTTGTTCTATACCATCTTCAAAAGCTACTTTTTCACCTTTCAATTCTTTTGTTTTTTGTTTGTGTATTTTAAAATTGAGATCAATAAATTCGTTTTTTACTTTTTCTCTTTTTTCAATTACCATTAAGCCATAGGATTCAGGGATGTTAGATTGACGTTCCTTGTACATCTCTTTCATTTTGCAAACAACTTCTATCAAAAAGCCTTTAATAAAACTTGATAATAGAGTTTTTCCGTGATGGTAACGCTTAAGATATTTGTAATTTGTAGATTTTGAATATTTTACTTTCTCTAATAGACAAGTTTTTGTTATCAAATGATAGAAGTAACCACACAATGCTACATCTTGTTCGTGTCCGAAAAAAGTAATTTTACTTTTCGTGTAATAATGTTCGCAATCAAATAAATGTGCTAAATCTGCATAGAAAATTGATAAATCATAACCACTTTTAGTGAGTTCGAATTGTTCCAAAATACACTTGTTTATTAATTCGTTATCTTTTAAATCGTGTTCAGAAATAAAAAAATCTGTCATTAATTGGTTAGCTTTTTTTAATGCTGATTGCATTTCCTCTTTGGTTGCGCCATTATCAATTGTTTTAGATAGTAATGCTTTTATTTTGTCTTTAATCTTATCTGTATTTTTCATAACCACATGAATTTTTACCGTTTAATTTCATAATACAAAGTTCCATTTTCGTAAAACTGAATGACTTGCACACGTTTTGCAGCATCCTGATTTTGAAACCGCCTAAGCATTCCGTTTACTATATTTTGACTGGGTTTAGCGTTTTGAGTAATAGGAGAGTACCAGGTTATATTCTTTTCTTTTGGAGGCATTAAAGCGACCATTTTAATTTTGCTTTTTTCTCTTTGAAATACTGGCATAATTCGGGTTTTTAAGGTTCTTAATCGCTGTTTTAGTTTCCTGCTTTAATTTCTTGTAATCCAGTGCTGCACGATGAGAGTTTTCAGCATAGATTACAATGTTTCCCAGTTCAAAAGAGTAGGGTTTTTTGCCTTCGGATTCCTGCTTTTTGATAAAGGCTTTTTTGTCGATTTCGTTTTGCACTTTTATTTTAGCAATATGCCAATAGCGAACGAGTACGTTCCATTTTAAGCACCAAATGATAAACAAAACAGTGGTGATTGTGAAAAATCCTGAGATAAAAAATAATAGGTCTAAGTACATGGTTTAATGGTGTTTAAGGTTGTTTTTTTTTAAGCTAGAATATTATTATTCCAAAAATAATTACTAATGCTGTTCTTGATGATGATTCCCATTCTCCGGGATTAAAATTCCATTCATAAAAAGATAAAATGAGATATAAAAACAAAAGTGTTTTGGCTAATTCTAAGATTTTTTTCATAGTTAACATTCGTGTTTAGTGACTGAAACTTTCAATAGCGTATCAGACAATTTTTGTAAATAATTAGATGGTAAATTGGTGTTTACGTAGTCGATTAATTCGTTTAATTCGATTCGGTTTTTGAAAAACTGGTTAATTTTTATGTCGAATTTTTTCGAATGATTGATGTTTTGTTTTCTAATTGTAGATTTTTTAGTGACTGATTGGGCTAATTTTGGCTTGTTTTCGATGTATTTTAGGTGGTTTTTCCACGCTTTTTTAGTGTATTCGAAGCCAATTTCCTGTTTTTCGGTACGGCTAAAGTCAAAGTAATCAGACGGAAACAAAGGATTAATTTTAGTTTTTAAGAACCATTTGTGCGCATTATTCACACGCCAAATCATTTCGTCCAGTTTGTCAACCATTAATTGTTTGTTGAATAAGAAAGGTTCGCCACCGTTATTGACAATAAATTGCTTTTCGGCATAGGCATTAATCGCTTTTTTCCAGCAACCTATGTACACACGTTTACCGCGATAGAGTTTAGAAGCATTTTTGAAAAATTCCTGTAGAATAAATGTTTTAAAATCGGCACGGCTCATAGTTCCGTACATGGATTCCTGATACAAATATCTCTTATCTACTCTTTTATGATTATGAAATGCGCCGCTTGCCAGCTTTTCGGCAAAATCCTGATCGTTCAGGATGGCAGCTTCCATCTTTTCGGATAAAGTTTTTGAAACTTTAACATTTTCGCCGCCCCCCCCTTGTTTGGATTTCTCATCTTGCTCAGGGATGTTCTTGTAAAAAACAAATGAAAAACCAGCCGTAGGCGTTCCTTTCTCAAGAAAATCGGCTTGACCGTTTTCTATTTTCTTAATATTACTTTTAAAAGCTCTTGTAACCTCATTATTATCTGTAAGTTTCTTATTCGTTCGGGAGGTAAACGCCTGATTTTCAGTATCGGTTAATTTTTGGGTTTTGGCATCAAAAACCACTAAAATTTGGCTTGAAATATTCATTTTAAGCCCTGTTTTATGACCTCTAAAAAGATAGTCAACAAATACCCCAGCTTCTTCTAATCGTTCTCTGTGTGCTCTTACAGTGGTGTTGGTTACATTGATTGAAAATGCACCGTTACGCTTTAAATTGGTAACGTGGTGGGCGTTAATCTCCAATTGACGTACTGGCGAAGCTTCCGAAATGCCTAACTTGATGTATTCGGTAGTAGTTTTTTGAAGTTGTAACGAATACAGATAAACGATTTGTTGAAATACAATTTCGCTGGCGTATTTTACGGTATGGAATTTCTTTTTTTCGATAATCATTCCACGATCAGTATTAAATTCTTCTACCAGTAAATTGTATTCTTTGGTTTTGGCGTTGCGATGTTGTTTTAAAAACAATCCGGAGAATGTTTTTTGAACCTCATTAAGTGTGTTTTGGCTGGTGAAAGTGCGAACGGCTGCATTGTACTTTTCGGTTTCTTCGTTTAATGCTTTAATCATAGTGTTATAGTGCGCAATGTATAATCGGTAATTATCCATTGTGGCTGCAAACGCTGTGGTATCAATAAACGGATGCACGGCTGTAACTGGTGTACAGTTTTCTATCAGTTCGGGAAAAGTGAGTTTTTCCAAACGTGTAGCGGGCTTGTTTTTTGGTTTTGCTGTTGGTTTCACGCTAACGGGAGTGTTAGCGTGATTGCCAAATATATTGCCTGAAAACAGCGAGCCTAAAGACTGGGCTTGGTGGGTGCGTTTTTGCATGGTGGTCGGTGGTTTAATGGTGGTGGGTGTGGGTTTGCTAATCTCTATCCCAATAATTGTTTATTTCTTGGTCGTAATTGGTGATTTTGACCTGTGCAGAATAAAGCCTGAATATTTTAGCCTCAATACCTCTCATTGCAACTAGTTTTGACGGGGTAATTTCTTCTTGCTTTTCTCCAAAATATTTTTCTTTTGTTTTTAAAGAAAAAATTTGACCGTCTCTACTGTCTCTAGTAGAAATAATGAATTTGATGCTGCATTTATTTTCTTCTTTATCAGGTTCAATGTCTGCATAGATTTCACACCAATTGTGTTCTGTTCTTTCTTTTACGATGAATGTTATTTCTCCTGAATAGTCACTGCTATTTTCTTCTTGCGAAGCTTCAATGAACATATTTGCAATTCCCTGAAGTGTGATTTCTTTTTGTTTTACAAATCCAATTATGTCCTGAGTCATGTCTAAAATTGGCTGCAAGTTGACTTGTTCGAGAAGATTGTCATTTATAACTTTAGCAATCAGAGCGTTGTAGTCTATTAAATCAAATTCTTGAAGATTTACATTTATTGATTCTTCAATTTTTTTCTTTATTTTGTCTTTTGTATCGCCCCATCTAAAAATATTACTTACGATATTTTCTACCATTTCGGTAGCTTGTGCCTCAATCATTTCAGGCATTTTTTCGGATACTACTTTTGCAATAGCTATTTGTGTTTCTTTATTGAAATCCATGTTTTTAAAAATTAGAGTAGGTTGTTTTTTCTTGTAGCGGAAGCGAATAAAATACCTTTTCAGGGACAGTAATTTTTAGTTTATTGTCCAAAAGCAGTTCTAAGCGTTCTTTGTTGTGGTGCATTTTAACCAAATGTTTTTCCACCGGAACTGCATCTTTAATGAGTTCGAAAAGGTGTTTTTCTTTAGTGTACAATTTGGTTTTCCAGTTTTCATAAGCTACAAAATCACTTAATAGCCTGCGTTCGCCGTATGAAAGTCGTTTGTTTTCGTACATAAGCCTTTCAACAGTATGCGTGTTGATTGCTTTAGACAAATTTGCGGGAATGGTTTTGACGTGTTTTTCGTCAATTAATAATCGGATTCCACGCGATTTGTTACGCACTAAACTGTAATTCATTAGTTGTAAACTAGACGGTGAATGGATTCGGACACAAGCTGGTCTTGTAGCTCCATTTCTTTAAGTTCCTGAGCTACTTTCAGATTGATGCTGATTTTTCCGCAAATACCCATTACTTTTTCGGGATCAAGATTAAAAGATTCGATTTTGTCGCCAATAATCACGATAGATTTTTCGGCTTTGATAAGGTTATAAGCTACTCTAAGCTTATTGAAGAAGTTTTGTATAGGTGTTTTGTCAAACTCCTGTACGGTGATTTTTGAATTTTGCATAATTCGGTGGTTTAATGGTGTTATTTAATCGATTTACTTTCTAATACATATTCTTGTTTTGATAGTTTTTCAATTTCTTTTCGTTTGAGTTTGTTTAGGTAAATCTCAACTTCAAACGGTGTGGGTTCTTTGTAATTGTTTACTGGTTTAGCCTCCAGTTCGTCAAGTTTTTGAATTTCGTTCAGGCACTCCGTGGCGGTTTTGTATAGGTCTATTTTTTTAAGGATGTTGGCTATATCCATGGTGGTTTGGTTTAATGGTGTGAAAAAAATGCAAAGGACTTGGTATGCGTTGATTCGGTAGATAATCATTTACTAATCGGGGTAAGAACGTAGTTGCCTTTGCATTGGTTTTTGTAACCTTTCAGTACCGCCACTAAGCTATCACGCTAGCAGCGGAACATCGAGGGAATTATGCACGTTTATTTTGCGCAGGGATGCTGTTTTTAGCTCTAATAATGTTCATGCACTCTTCGAGTGATGGTATATAAGACTTTGGTTTTATTTTTTTTGGCTTCGTTTTTGCAACTACAGGTTTTTGTAGTTTTTCCAGTCCGTCCATAAAGGCAGCCATATCCTCCGGAGAGAACGTTGCTACGATATTTAAGACTGAATTTGCAATTATTGAAGACATATCTGTATCTTTGTATTAGCTGGGGTGGTACCTGGCAAATTATGCCAAACTTCGGTTTGGTTTAATGGTGTGAAAAGGGGCGTGGTTGCCCCTTTTCTTTTTTTCTAGGGTTTTATCTTTCCACTCTTTCCACTTCATTTCGACTATAAAAAATACTGCTATTAAAAACGCTGATACTAAAACAGTTACCATAATTGTATCAAAATTCTTTATAAAAAAATCCATAATTGGCACGGTTTTAAGTGTTGTTTTTCTTGTTAATTGCTTTTTGATAATTTGAATTTGATAAAATCTGTTTTATTGTTCCCGGGGACAATCCCTCGTGTTCGTTTTGCAGAATTTTTAAACATTCATCACGGGTTAGTTTTTTGGGTTCTTTTTGAGAACGCAATTGCTTATAACGTGCTTGCATGGTTTCTTTTCTTTTTGCATAAAAGTCTTGACGTTCCATTTTGTTGTTTTTTAAATTCGTTTTGTGTAATTTTCTTGAACAAACTTACTACAAAAAAATGAATTTCAATGAAAAAAAATGAATTTTCAATGAAATAAAATGAATTAATTTTCAATCGCTTGGTTTTCAATGGTTTGCAAAACAATAATTTTATGATTAAAAACTATATTCCTGAAAATATTTTGTTTCTCGTAAAAAAAATGAATCTTTCCCAAGATGATTTTGGAGCGACTTTTGAAATTGGAAGAGGATTAATAAGCAATTATATTAATGGAAAGGCTTTGCCTAAAATTGAAGCTATTCAAAAAATCTGTTTACATTTTGAAATTTTAATTGATGATTTCATAAATACTGATTTATCGGAAGCAAAACCTTATGGTATTCAAGGAGGTAAATTGTTAACTTCGAATGAAAAAAATCCAGAACCTTATGTAATAAGTCCTAAATATGTAGAATTGCTTGAAAAAGCAGTTGAGGATAAAGATAAAATCATTAAGTCTCTTGAAGAAAAATTAGGAATCGATAAAAGCAAAACTGCATAATCGCCCCGGATTGATGCAGATAGCCTACAAAAAAAAACAGGATTTTTAAATTTGAACGAAAATATTGCCTAATGGTTTTTTGAAAATAACGGCAAAAGTGTATTTTCGTACTAATTATAAACAATTAATAAATCTTATAAAATGAAAAAAATGTTTACACGTTTTGCAGTTGCTTTTGGTGCTGCTGTTATGTTGACTTCTTGCTATTCTTACACTAGTGTTGTAGGTACAGGAGCAAAAGGAAACAGTCAAACTACAAAATGGAATCATTATTTAATTGGTGGTCTTGCACCGGTTGGCGTTTCAGATTCTAAAGCTATGGCATCAGGAGCAGAGGACTATACTGTACACACAAGACAAACATTTGTAAACGGTTTGGTTTCGTGGATCACTTTTGGGCTTTATGCTCCATCAACGACAACGGTTACAAAGTAATAAATTTAAAAGCTTGTTTCCGGACAAGCTTTTTTTAAGATTTATAAGATATGAAAAAAATAATTTTATTAGGTTTATTATTAGTTGGTTTTGGTTGTTTTGCGCAAAATGAAACAACTGAAAAAGAGTATAATTACTTAACCAAAGGTTTGAAGATTCAAAAAGAAAGCGGTTTAGATGTTATTGCTGGATATGAGTTTAAGAATGAAGAAATGTTATTTATTGATAAAGGATTTGCTTTTACATTTTCTGATTTTATTGAAAAATCTACTGGTAATTTAAAAGGTGTTTCAGTTGTAATAAGTTCGCAAATTAGTGGTAACACTTATTACGTTTGTATTCCTGTAAACAAATCAGCATATAATTATGTTTATGAAAAAGTAATTGATTCATTTACAATTGATTTGGCAAAGGCTTACGCTAAAGCACTTTCAATTCGTTATGCAAAAATAGATCAGCAAATAGTTGATAAAATATAATAAAAAATTAATAATTTGCCGAACCCACAAACGAGCCTGTTGGTTTGGTTTTCTTGAAATTTTGATAAATGTAAAGGGTTGAAAAACAATTGTTTGTGTTTTTCAAATTGTACAAAACAGGAGTCGGCAAAACTTAAAATCCAGTGAACAGCAATGTTCGTGCGGGTTCAAGTCCCGCTCTGAGTACAAAGAAACCCCTTATTTTTAAGGGGTTTTTTGTTTTAGATTAGTTTTTCGTGGGTCTGAGATGGTTTGAGGTTTTTTTTGTAGTATTTTCTGTGAAAAAAAATAAATTTGAATTGTGTTTTATTTGTTTTTTATGTATTTTCGTGTTAATTACAAATCATAAAAAATTATAAAAAAATGAAAAAAATGTTTACACGTTTGGCGGTAGCTTGTGGAGCTGCAATTATGTTGACTTCTTGTTATTCATACACTAGTGTAGTGGGTAATGGTGGTACGGGTAACTCAAAAGTTACTAAATGGAACCATTATGTAATTGGGGGTCTTGCGCCAGTAGGTGTTTCGGATTCTAAAGCTATGGCGGCAGGAGCAAATGATTATACTGTATTTACTAGACATTCATTTGTGAATATGCTTGTAGGTGGCTTGACATTTGGTATTTATTCGCCAACAACAACGACTGTTACGAAATAAAAAAAATAGATTTGTTTAAGTGGAAAGGTTGTTCTGTGAACGACCTTTTTTTATTAAGGGAGAAATAGAAATGGGAACTTTTGTTATTAGTAAAAGATTTAGCGGAGATTATAAGTTTGAATTTACTTCTAGAAAAGGAAAAACCATTTTTACGAGCAATGCGTATGAATTGCGGATGGATTGTGAGGCAGATGCGGAGTATTTGCGATCTGTGTTCGAAAGTTGTTCTTACGTGAAATTTAAAACATCTAAGGGGAAGTTTTTCTTTAGGGTGGTGGTTGATGGTAAGGTGATTGCAGTAAGCAGAAAATACAGTACTGAGTTGATGGTTCAGAAGGGGATTGATGAGATTGTGAAATATGGCTCAAAAGCGGAGATATTGGATTTTGCTAATAATGATTTTGAGTTTATTGATTAATTTGAGTTCTGATTTTTTATAATCTCGTTTTTGGGTATAAAAAAAGCCGTCACAATGTGAACGGCTTATTTTTTTTACTGTAATTTAAAATTACTCAGCAGCAGCTTCAGCAGCAGGAGCTTCAGTAGCAGCAGCAGCAGAATCAACAGCAACAGCAGCAGTATCAGCTACAACAGCAGCAGAATCAACAGCTACAGCAGTAGTATCTACAGCTTCTTCAGCAGGAGCCTCTTCAGCTTTTTTACAAGATACAACAGATAATACAGCAACTACAGCTAAACTTAAAAATACTTTTTTCATCTTACTTTATTATAAAAGGTTAATTATTAATTCGAGGCAAAGATATAAAATTTTTAATATGTAAAATATTTTTTCATTTTTTTTTTAAAATATTCTTCGATTATTTTTCTCACCTGGCAAAATATGGATTTTATAGGGAATGTAATAGCTTAAATGAATATGTGACTTTAAGGAATGGATGCTTTGTTAGTTGGTAATGTGTTGATTGTTAGGTTTTTGTGTTGTTGTAGAGTTGGGTTTTTGTAGATTATGAAATTTGAAGCTTTCTTTTTTGAGAATTAAGGTGTTTTAATGCTTGATTTTTAAGATTTGTTTAAAGATTTTGGTCTTTCATTCTTGCGCTAAAATAAGCCGAAAATCGATTTAATTTTGATCAAATCTTTAGATGCTTTCCAATATCATATTTGTGGCACCTGTATTTGTTTTTACAAAATCCCTGCAAATGGTTCCTTTTTTGTTTCTTGTAATTTTGTCAGAAATTAATGAATCAAAAGTGTTTTGTAATTCATTTGCATTCATAATACTGATACAGCCTCCTAAATTTACTAAGGCTGTAGCTTCTGCAAAATGTGAAAAGTTTGGTCCTATAACAATTGGTACGCCAAAAGTAGCCGGTTCCAGTATATTGTGTACACCAGGATTTCCAAATCCGCCACCTACGTATGCGATATCGGCATAACTGTATATTTTGGTTAAAATCCCAATAGTGTCAATGATAAATACATCAAAGTCGGCAAGGTTTTTATTTTCTTTTTCTGAAAAAAGAACCGTTTTCTTAGAGATGCTATTTTTTAATTGTTCTATTTGCTCGGATTTTATGTTGTGAGGCGCTATGATGAATTTTGTGTTTTGGGTAGTTGAGTTGATGTAATCTATCAATAAATTTTCGTCTTTTGGCCAGGAACTTCCAATAACGATAGTCAATGTGTCGTTTTTAAATTCGGAAATAAAATCCAAAGTATTGTCTTTTTCTAAAATTGTGGCAACACGATCAAAGCGGGTGTCTCCGGAAACAGCAACATTTGTTTTTCCTAATTGCAGTAATAGTTTTTTTGAAGCTTCATTTTGTACAAAAAAATAAGTGAAAGTATTTAACGCGTTTCTGTAAAACTGACCATACCATTTAAAAAATAATTGGTTTTCTCTAAAAATGCCTGAAATCAAATAAGTCGGTGTATTTTCTTTTTTTAGTTCGTTTAGGTAGTTTGGCCAATATTCATATTTGATAAAGAAAGCCATTTCTGGATGAACGAGTTTTAGGAATTTTTGAGCATTCTCTTTAGTGTCCATCGGTAGATATGCCGTTGCATCAGCTACAATATTGTTTTTTCTAACTTCGTAACCTGAAGGAGAAAAGAAAGTCAAAATAATTTTATACGAAGGGTATTTTTCTTTTATTTTTTCAATCACAGGCAGGCCTTGTTCGTATTCGCCTAGGGAAGCGGCATGAAACCAAATGGTTTTATCGTTAGTATTTATTTTTTGCGAAAGTGTTTCAAAAACGTTTTTTCTTCCAGCAACAAACAGTTTGATTTTTGGGTTGAATAGCGAGATAATTTTTAGGAAAAAATCAGCAATCGTAATGATGGTATTGTATAGAAAAAGCATTGGGATTTTTTTTGGGCTAAAATACATTTTCTTTGGCTTAAAATCATTGGTTTGAAATCAATAATACCTATTTTTGTTTCCGTTTTGTGAAAGTTTTGTTGAAATTGAGAAGTGTAAAAACAACAACTTTCTAACTATTAATAAAGTTGAAATGAAGAAAATTCAAATGGTTGACTTAAAAAGTCAATATGATAAAATTGCCACTACGGTAAATACTTCTATTCAGGAAGTTTTAGATACCAATACTTATATCAACGGACCTCAGGTGCATCAATTCCAAAAATCTTTGGAAGATTATTTAGGTGTAAAACACGTAATTCCTTGTGCAAATGGGACCGATGCTTTGCAAATTGCAATGATGGGATTGGATTTAAAGCCAGGGGATGAGGTAATTACTGCCGATTTTACTTTTGCAGCTACAGTTGAGGTAATTGCTTTGTTGCAGTTGACTCCGGTGTTAGTTGATGTTGATTTGGACAATATGAATATTTCATTGGAAAGAATCAAAGCGGCTATTACTCCAAAAACTAAAGCAATAGTTCCGGTACATTTGTTCGGTCGCGCAGCTAATATGGATGCAATTATGGCTTTGGCCAATGAACATAACTTGTATGTTATTGAAGATAATGCACAAGCCATTGGTGCCGATTTTATTTCAGCTTCAGGGGCAAAAACTAAGGTAGGAACTATTGGTCATGTAGGAGCAACTTCATTTTTTCCTTCTAAAAACTTAGGTTGTTATGGTGATGGTGGCGCTATTTTTACTAATGATGATGCGTTGGCGCATACCATTCGCGGAATTGTCAATCACGGAATGTACGAACGTTACCATCATGATGTGGTAGGGGTGAACTCGAGATTAGACAGTATTCAGGCTGCTGTTTTGAATGCTAAATTACCTTTATTGAACGATTATAATACAGCGCGTCGTGGAGCTGCCGCTAAGTATAATACTGCTTTGGCTGGTCACGCTAATATTATTACCCCTTCATTTGATGAAAATGAAAATGATCATGTTTTTCACCAATATACCTTACGAATTATTGATGCTGACAGAAACGGATTGATGCAACATTTGTTAGATAAAGGAATTCCATGTGCTATTTATTATCCAATTCCGTTGCATTCGCAAAAAGCTTATGTTGATGTGCGTTACAAAGAAGAAGATTTTCCGGTGACCAATCAATTGGTGAAAGAAGTGATTTCGTTGCCAATGCACACCGAGTTGGACGATGAGCAAATAAAATTTATTACTGATAGTGTTTTAGAATTTTTAAATAAATAAAAATGAGAAAATATTTTCTATTGTTAGTTTTGATTTCGGTTTCCAATTGGGCACAAACAAAAGCAGTTTCTAAAGAAGCAGCAGCTGTTGCTGCTAGAGTTGAAGCTTTTCGCAAAGCATTAATTGATCCAACAGAAAGCAATTTGAAAGCCTTGACTTCAAAAGATTTAAGCTACGG
This sequence comes from Flavobacterium commune, assembly GCF_001857965.1. Lineage (NCBI taxonomy): Bacteria > Pseudomonadati > Bacteroidota > Flavobacteriia > Flavobacteriales > Flavobacteriaceae > Flavobacterium > Flavobacterium commune. Next base: position 2,202,316 of record NZ_CP017774.1, read on the forward strand.
GCATTCCAGTGGTGTCCTTCAGGATCAAAAAGTTTTTATTGAAAAATTGCTTAACGGAGAATCTGATTTTGTGACGATAGAATTTCAAAATCAAAGTATTCAAGTTACCGGAGATGTTGCCATAGTGAGACATAATCTTGTAGCACATACTAAGGATAGCGGTGTTGAAAAAGACATAAAAATTGGAAACGTACTCGTTTGGCAAAAACAAAAAGACAAGTGGTTGCTGATAGCCAGACAGGCTTTTAAATTGCCCCAATAAAAAAAATGATAAAAAGTAAAAATCCCAAATTATCAAAATAGATAGTTTGGGATTTTTTGTTGGATTATTTTTTAGCGGCTTCTTTTAACTTATTTGCGGCTTCATCCATTTTTTCTGCTCCTTTTTCAAGGATTTTTCCTGTTTTTGATTGGGTTGAATCAATGGCTTTTTCAACTTTTTCAGCCACAGTATCCATTTTTTGTTCTACTTCGGCTCCAACGGCTTCTTTAGCATCTTCCAGTTTGTCTTTTGTTTTGTCTTGGCAGGAAACCATCGCAACCAGCATAAAAGCTGCTGCTAAAATTGTTTTTCTCATGTGTAGGATATTTAAGATTTGAATTTAAAGCATTGTCTTTCAAATATAAAAAAAATCTCCGTAAACTTTCGCTTACGGAGATGTATTTATAAAAACAATTCTTCTTACAAGACTAATTCAGAATATAGTTTTTCGAAAGTCTGGTCTAAATCGCTGCTAAATCCCGAATGGGGTCTTGAAGTTTGAATACTCGAACTTTTAACAGCAGTGAGCCATCTAAATCGTTCGTCTTTTTCAAATTGAGCAATAGGTCCCGCTTCTTTTTTGCCTTCGCAAATGGCTACAAAAGAATCTAAATTGATTTTGAGTTGGTCTAAATCAAATTCACTGCAAAACAAGCTGATTTTAGCAACAGGAATTTGATATTGAATTCGTAAATATTTCTGACGCTTGGAATAAAGCATCAAACCTACATTTATAAATTCTTCGCGTTCTACTCTTGGTACAACACGAATGACAGCATAATCATATAAGTGTTGTTCTTGCATCTTGAGCTTGTTTTAAAAATATTTCAGCATTTTTCAAGCGTAAGCTTAAAAACTGGAAATAGATGTTTTTAATTTCTTCCGGGCTTATGGATTGATCTTCCCATTGTAGCCAGTCTTCCGGAATTTGGTTTACAATTTCTTTTAAAATAGCATCGTTTAATAGGTTGGAGTATTGTGAATGAGCTTCTTCTAGTTTTGATGCTTTTGGTAATAAAACATGATCTTTAATTAATGTAAATGGAGTAAGGGCTGTTTTCTCCCAATTAATCCAGGAATGATGAAAATAAAAAGATGCCCCGTGATCAATAAGCCAAAGTTCTTTTTTCCAAATTAAAAGATTAGTGTTTTTAAAGGTTCGGTCAACATTAGTAATAAAAGCATCTAACCAAACAATTTTTGATGCCAATAAAGCTTCGCAATCATTTGCAGCGGCATCAAAGGTAATTGCTCCTGATAAATAGTGCAGGCCTAAATTTAAACCCTGACTAAACTTTAATAAATCCTGAATTTCTTCGTCAGCTTCTGTCCTTCCAAAGGCTTCGTCCAGGTGTGCAAAAACTAATTCAGGAACGGGTAAACCTAATTGTTTTGCTATTTGACCGCCTAAAAATTCAGCAATTAATGCTTTTACTCCATGACCGGCTCCTCTAAATTTTAATACATATTTAAAATCATCATCAGCTTCTGCTAAGGCAGGTAAGGAGCCACCTTCCCGAAGTGGCGTAATGTATCGTATAACGTTTACTGTTCGTAAATCTAAATTCATAAATTTGGAATTCTTTTAACAAAGATAACTAAAATTAAAGGATGCATTCTTTTCTGTATTGTTGTGCTTAATTTCCTTTTTTATAAAAATAAAAATCCTCAAAAACCGAAGTTTATGAGGATTCTATAATGACTGATCACTTAAAACTGATCACTGAATACTATTTAAGCATTTGCAGTAGCAGCTTCTTTATTGATTTTTCCAATTAGTCCCGCTAATACTTTTCCAGGACCTACTTCGGTAAATAAAGTAGCACCGTCAGCAATCATTTGTTGAACTGATTGTGTCCATTTTACAGGAGCAGTCAACTGAATGATTAGGTTTTTCTTAATTTCATCTGCATCCGAAACTGCGCTTGCTGTTACGTTTTGATATACAGGGCAAATAGGAGCAGAGAAAGTAGTTGCTTCGATTGCAGCAGCCAGTTCTTCTCTTGCAGGTTCCATCATAGGTGAGTGAAATGCACCACCAACAGGTAATAATAAAGCACGTTTTGCACCTGCTTCTTTCATTTTTTCACAAGCTAATTCAACCGCTTTAAATTCTCCTGAAATCACTAATTGTCCAGGGCAGTTGTAATTAGCAGCAACTACAACTCCGTCGATAGAAGCACATACTTCTTCTACAATATTATCCGCTAATCCTAAAACAGCAGCCATTGTTGAAGGAGTGATTTCGCAGGCTTTTTGCATAGCCAAAGCTCTTTGGGAAACTAATTTTAATCCGTCTTCAAAAGACAAAGCACCATTGGCAACCAAAGCTGAAAATTCTCCTAAAGAATGTCCCGCTACCATTTCCGGTTTGAAATCTTCTAAAGTTTTAGCTAAAATTACCGAGTGTAAAAATACGGCCGGTTGCGTTACTTTAGTTTCTTTTAATTCTTCGGCAGTTCCTTCAAACATAATATCTGTGATGCGGAAACCTAATATTTCGTTTGCTTTTTCAAACAATTCTTTTGCTAATGGAGAGTTTTCATATAAGTCTTTACCCATTCCTGTAAACTGTGCGCCTTGACCTGGAAATACGTATGCTTTCATCTGTATTTGTTTTATTTTTATAATTTAAAGATTGAAAAATTATATTCAATCGGGATGCAAAAGTAGTATTTTTTTAGGATTTATATGAAAAGATAAAAGTGCATAAAAGAAAACCTCCCTGCTTGCTAATGAAGTAGGGAGGTTTGTATGTGGGAAAAATCAGTTTTGTGAGATTCTTTATAGCTTTATTAATTGTAATTCGATGTTCAATTTTACATCTTCGCCTACTAAAACACCACCGGTTTCAAGAGCAGAGTTCCAGTTCAATCCCCATTCTTTACGGTTTATTTTACCGGAAATATTCAATCCTGCTTTTGTATTTCCCCAAGGATCTTTCATTAATCCGCTGAATTCGGTAGGAAGTGTAACCGTTTTTGTTACCCCTCTCAGACTTAAATCTCCAGTTAATTCATAATCATCACCATTTTTAGTGAAGGAAGTAGCTTTGAAAGTGAGTTTAGGAAAGTTTTCAGCGTCAAAAAAGTCGCCACTTTTTAGATGATTGTCCCTGTCAGTATTATTGGTATTAATCGAATCGATATTTGCAGAGAATTCGATATTGGCATTTTCAAAGTTGTCGTCTTCGGTGGAAATATTTGCTTCATAGTCGCTAAAATTTCCTGAAACATTTGTAAACATCATGTGTTTTACTTTAAATCCAATTTCTGAGTGTGTCGAGTCAATTGCCCATTTTGTAGTTGCCATAATTTTATTTTTTTAAATTGTTATTTCATTTTGATAAGGCAAATTTACAGCATCAATACCAGCGTGTCACTTAACCTAGATTAAGAAATAAAAACCTGATTTTAGTACCAAAAATCAGGCTGTTTCTTCGTATAAAGACAGAATTGGTAAGCCAAAATTTTCGTTAGCAGTGGCGTTTTCATTTTTGAGTTTAATTTTTTTAGGTTTTCTGGTTTCGATTAAAAGATTGATGTTGTTTTTTACGATGGCTTCATTTATTAAGGATTCTAAATCTTCAGGGTTTTGGTTGTTAATAATTGTGGTTTTATTTATGATTTTAATATCAAAACGGTCCGGAATTAATTCATGCAAATCTTCAATTTGAAGTTTGGGTTTTGTTTTTACAAGATACATCGCTGTAGTTAAATTGTACTCTTCGCAATTTGAATTTAGATGTAAAATAGGGCATTTGCAATTACTCAGTATCTGAACAAACTGATTGTGAATTTTTCTTTCGTCTTTTCTGTACGAAGGGCTAAGGATAGTTAATTCGATTTCAAGGTGTTGGATTAAATTTCGCATCAATGGGGCTGAAATTCCGTATTGATAGTGGATTTTAAGATTGCAGTTTTGAGAAATAGTAATTAATTCTCTACAGTATTCCAATACTTTTTTTTGTGATGCCGTCATTTCGCTTTTCATGCTTCTTAAAAATGTTGTCGAAGAATAGCTATCCGGGATTTCTTCGACTAGGACCAGAAACAGGGTGCATTTTTTACCCTTAGATTGTTGAATGGCTATTTTAACAGCATTTATGGTGTCCGGTTCTAATGTTGAAGGTATTAATACGTTTTTCATGTATGTATTGTTTAGATGATACATACAAAAGAAGTTATCGAAAATTAAAAACAGCTTGGATTAAAATTAGAATTCCCTAAGATTCCGGATTAGAATTCCTAATGTTCGTTTTTTTCAAAGGTGATGTTTACAACAGTTCCTTTTCCGGTTTCCGATTGAATTTGAAGTTCTCCGTTGTGCATTCGGATGATTTTCATGGCCAATGGTAAACCAAGTCCGTAACCGTTGTATTTAGAAGCAATTTTACCCCTAAAAAAAGGTTCGTACAAATAAGGAATATCTTCAGGTGGTATTCCAATTCCTATATCAGTAATGGCAATTTTGATTTTAGCATCGTCAACAGAAAGATTCACAAAGACCTCGTCGTTGTCAGAATATTTTACAGCATTTGAAATAATATTATTCAAGGCTAATTCCAGCAAAGGTCTGTTGCAGGGGATGGTTAACAGCGATTCGTCTTCCGGAATTGCTTTAATTTTAATATTGACACGATTGTTAGGGAAAAGAGTATCTATCGATGCTTTTACTTCCAGCAGAATTTCATCAATTCGGGCCATATCCAGTACTTGTTTGGTACCATCATAGCCTGTTTGGGTTAGTTTTAAAAGGCTTTCGGTAAGATTGCCTAATTTTGAAGCCTGTTTATTGATGTTTTCTAACGAATAAATGTATTCTTCGGTAGCTCTTTCTTTCAGGAGCATAATTTCGGTTTCGGCAATAATGGTGGTTATTGGCGTTTTTAATTCATGTGAAGCATTGTTGATAAAATTAGCCTGAATTTCAAATGAAGTTTCTAATCGATCCAGCATGTCGTTGAAGGTTTTGGTAAGATCGCTAATCTCATCTTTTCCGTCAGTATCGGCTAATCTATTATGAAGATTTGATGCACTGATTCGGTGTACTTCTTTGGTAATTAATGCGATAGGGTTGATTACTCTTCGGGCTAAAAACTGACCAAAAAAGTAGGCCAGAATAATAAAGCCAATTCCTCCAAAGATTAGAATTTGCAAAATATAAATGGTACTGGTATTTCCCCGACGGTCTTTGGCAGTGACAATTACAATGTGTTTTTGTCCTTCTTCGCCAAAAATTTGCCCATAATAATAGCGGTAATCTTCTTCAAACCAGCTTGATCCTTTTTTCATGATCTCTTTGTAGAATTCCGGAGGAAGATGTAAATCGGTGTTGTATTCAAAGGTGTTTTTCCCTTTTACAGACAGAATGTATTCTTTTTCTTCGATAAGTTCTTCCAGTCCGCTTTTTTTGAATTCTTTAAAATAATTTTTCTTCTCCAGATTTTTTTGAGAATGAGCTGATGAAGCAATTTTAGCGCGGTCCTGAAGTCTTTTTATAAAATAATATTCATTGTTTTGTTTGAATAGAGAAAAAATGACAATGCACAAAAGCGAGGTGCTAAAACAAGATAGCGCAATGTAAGTGATGGTTATTTTTTTTCTAATTTGCATAAATTATGGTTTTATAATGTAACCCAATCCTTTGATAGTGTGGATTAATTTGTTTTGATAAGGTTTGTCAATTTTGTTTCGAAGATAATTGATATAAACATCAACTACATTAGTATTCATGTCAAAATTAATATCCCAAACATTGTCTAATATTTTTTCTCTGGACAAGATGGTTTGAGAGTTGCTGGCCAGATAGTATAATAGTTTGAATTCTTTAGCGGTTAGCTGAATAAGTTCTCCATTTCGTTTGACTGATTTGGCTCTTCTGTCAATTTCCAAATCATCAATCTGAATCAGGTCATTGGGTCTGTGTTCCTGATTTGATCTTCGTGCCAGGGCTGCAATTCGGGCTTCTAATTCCGAAAATTTAAAAGGTTTTGCCAGATAATCATCAGCTCCGGAATTCAGTCCGGTAACAATGTTTTCGGTAGTTCCCAGAGCGGTTAAGAGTAAGATGGGGACAAAGTTTTTAGCGGCTCTTAGTCGTCTGCAAATTTCAATTCCGTTAATATCCGGGAGCATGATGTCGAGAATAACCACATCAAAATTGTGATTCAAAATCATTTCAAGTCCTGTTGTACCATCAAGTGCTACGCTTACTTCGTTGTTTTTTTCAGAAAGTCCTTTTCGAATAATCGATAAAAGATGGGGTTCGTCTTCAACAATAAGTAGTTTCATAAATGATTTTTTAATTCTTTTTTCAAAAATAGAGATTGTCTTCTTAAAATTTTGCAAAATAATGACGAATCTTCTGTTTTATTAAATTGTAGCTTTTGTTAAAAAAAAAGAAAGCGCTGCAAACTGCAACGCTCTCTAATAGGGTTTGAATTATTTTTTTAAAGTTCGATAGATTGAATAATTTCAAGTAAATCGCCTTTTAGTTTTTCATTTGTAATTCCTTCATTTGCATTGAAATTATCATTGAAACTTGGTAGAGAAAAACTTCCTTTTACATTAGCTCCCTGAAAAGGGAAACGGTTTTTTGCAATTTCTAAAACTGTAAGTCCGCCTCTTGGTCCAGGAGAAGTAGCCAGAATTAGGGTTTGTTTTTCCTGAAAAAACTTAGGATTCACCCTGGAAGTCCAGTCAAAAATATTTTTAAAAGCGGTTGAATAAGCTCCGTTATGTTCGGCAAGTGATACAATTACCAAATCAGCAGTTCCTATTTTATTGAAAAAGTCTTTTGCTAATTCGGGAATGCCATTTTTAGATTCTTTATCTAAAGAAAAAATAGGCATTTCATAATCGTTTAAGTCTAAAACTTCTACATCAGTATTTTCAAATTGTGATGCAGCATAAGTGGCTAATTGTTTATTGATAGAATTTGTACTTGAAGATGCGCCAAAGGCAATAATTTTTTTAGTCATTATTTCTTGTTTAAAAAGTAGGTTAAAGCTCCCGAAGGACATTTATTTACGGTATCGATAATTTTTTCTGTTGTTGAAGCCTCCGGTTTTATCCAGGGCTTTTCTTTAGGCTGAAATACATCCGGATTATTCCGAACGCAATTAGCCGAATGGATACACTTAGCCGATTGCCATACAATGGTAACTTCACCATTGGTATATTCTTTTGTTAGCTCTTTTGGATTCATAATTACAGCATTGTGTTAATAGTTATTTTTCCTTTTAAGATTTTAGAAACGGGGCATTTGTCAGCAATTAGTAGTAATCGTTCTTTTTGTTCTGTGGTTATATTAGTAGAAAAAGAAATTTGTCTTGAAAAAATAGTTTCAAATTCGCCATCTAATTCCTGAGTAGCATTGACTGAGATATTAATTTCGGGAATATCCCAGCCTTTTCGGTCAATGTACATTCGCAAAGTAGCCAAGGTACAGCCCGCTAAAGATGCTAAAAGAGCTGAAAAAGGATCCGGTCCTAAATCTTTTCCTCCGTTGCTTTCGGGTTCATCCATAATTAGTTGACCGTTGCGCCACGAAATAGTGCACAAATATTTTTGAGAACCTATTGTTCCAACAATGTCTTTTTCTAGTAAGTTTCCCATTTTTAAATTATTTTTTTAAAGTCAATTTACAAAACATCACTAAATTCGGGTGTTTTATCGAAAACCTTTTTTGCAAAAGGACACAGAGGAAGAATTTTTAACTCTTTTTCTCGGGCAAATAAAACGGCTTTTTCAACCATTTTCTTTCCAAAGTTTTTACCGTTGTGTCCCGGATTTACTTCGGTGTGGTCTATAATGATTTTATGAGGTCCTGCAAAAACAAAGGTCATTTTTGCCTCTGTTTTGTCATCGATTTTTACATAAAAATAACCTTTCTTTTCGTTGTATTCCAGTCCTATAATTTCATTCATAACTTTAGTATTAGTATTTCATTGGAATTTCCATTACTAAAAATTTAGCAGCAGTAGTTGCTTTGATTTCAATTTCGGCAGTCTCCCAAATTCCTAAAGCGTCTCTGGTGTCTAATTGATGTCCGTTAACTTCGATTTCTCCTTCGATATTCATGATGTAGAAACCGTTTCCTTCTTTTTTTTGAGCTAATTTTTTTGAGAAATCTTTATCAAAATCGCTTAAATAAAACCAGGCATCCTGATGAATCCATACACCGGCATCGTCCGGATTTGGAGATAATATTTGAGCAAAATCATTTTTTTCTAATGATTTGTCCAGAGTTATTTGTTGGTAGCGAGGAGTTACATTTCTGGTTTTAGGAAACAACCAAATTTGGAATAATTTAGTTCTTAAATCTGCATTTGGGTTAAATTCACTGTGTTGAATTCCGGTTCCGGCACTCATTACCTGTACATCACCTGTTTTGATGGTTGCTGCATTTCCCATGCTGTCTTTGTGTGCTAAATCACCTTCAAGTGGAATAGTAATAATTTCCATATTATCGTGAGGATGTGTTCCAAAACCCATTCCCGGAGCAACGGTGTCATCATTCAATACACGAAGTGCTCCAAACTGTACTCTGTCCGGATTGTACCAGCTAGCGAAACTAAAACTGTGGTAAGCGTTTAACCATCCGTGATCTGCGTGTCCTCTTGTGTCTGCTTTGTGAAAAACTGTATTTGCCATGATATTTTATGTTTTTTGATTATTACATTACAAAGGTACATCCGTCGTTAGCGTTTTGCACTTAACCTAGATTAAGAAGTGTTTAGTATTCAGATTTTTTAGTAATCAGAGAAAAAAAATAGTAGTAAAGACTGATCACTAATTAACTGACCACTGCTAACTATTTACGGAGTAACTTGGCTTTCATTTTACTAAAAAACTCCGGTGTTACACCTATATATGACGCAATTTGTTTTTGTGGTATTTTGTGATTGAGATTTAAGTATCGTTTCAGAAATTTATCATAGCGTTCTTCGGCCGATAAACTCAAATTATCCATTAATCTTTCCTGATTAGCAACTAATGAGTTTTCGGTAAGAATTCTAAAAAAGCGCTCCAGTTTAGGAATTTCGGTATAAAGTTGCTCTTGATTTTCTTTCGAAAGTAAAACCAATTCAGCATCTTCTAAGACTTCGATAAAAAGATTTCCCGGTTTTTGCGAAATTAAACTGTACATATCGCCCATCCACCAGCCTTCGCAGGCAAAACTTAAAACATATTCAACAATGTTATCATTGATATTGAAACTTCTTAAAATTCCTGAGTTTACAAAATAAGAATGTTTGCATACTTGTCCTGAACTAAGCAAAATACTTTTGGCTTTGTAATGATGAATTTCAGTTTTGCTTAAGAAAAGCTCTTTTTCTTCAGCTGTTAGCTGGACGTGTTTTTCTATATTGGTTAAAATCAGAGACATTGTTGTTTTTTAAAAAATTGACTCTGCAATATAGCCATTTTGCTTTGTTTGTTCTTTTGTTAATTCGAATAATTCATCAAAACAGAAAAGTTATTAGTAAACTTTTCGAAATAAATCGAAAATCAAAGTTGGTTTAAGCATCCATTTGTTGTAAAGTTAAATTTGCTAAATTTTGCTTTTTTTACAATTGTTTGATTCAAATTGTTATATTCGTATTGAGCAGGGTTCTAAAATAGAATTCTCGTATAAAACAGCAAGGATTTGTAATAATTTAATGTGTATAGAGTTTTTTCGTAATGTCTGAAACAAAAGCAATTAATAATAAAATATTGGTTACAGAGCTTATGATGGGTAATGAAAAAGCATTTAGTACGCTTTTTAATACCTATTGTAATGATGTGTATGCTTATAGTTTAAGTATGCTTAAAAATCAGGCTTTAGCTGAAGAAATTGTCCAGGATGTATTCTTAAATATCTGGTTACATAGAGAGCGACTTAATGCTGATTTATCTTTCAAATCCTATGTGTTTACTATTACGCGTAACCTCACCTTTAACCTTATTAGTAAAGTAGCCAATAGTCACAAGCTTAAGGAAGAAGTGTTTTATGTAAGCCAAAAATCCTATAGTCCAATTGAAGATATTATTGATGAATCGGATTATGATGCCTTAAAGCAAAAGGCTATTGAACAACTGCCTCCTAAACGCAGAGCTATTTTTGAAATGTCCCGTAATGAAGAAATGAGTTACGAGGAAATAAGCCAGAAATTAAATATTTCGGTTAGTACTGTAAAAGGTCAAATGAGTAAGGCTTTAGCCGATATTAGAAATTTTTTAGAAACACATGGCGATGTTACACTTCTAATAACACTTCTTTCATCTCGTTGGCTGGAATAATGATTCGTTGATTATTATCTTTTCTTTCTTTTGCATTTTCTATTTCTTTTTATTTCGCTTTGTTTTATTATTATTTTTCTATTTTTCGAAAAAAATAATAATACTGAGTAGTACTTTTCATTTTCTCATCTGTATTATATATAAGAAAGTATATTATGCAACACGATAGCCATATTCAAAATTTATTAAAAAAGTTCATTCTGAATCAATGTTCCCAGCAAGAAGTTGATGAAGTGGTGCGCTACATTCAGAATTTAACCGAATCTAGCGGACTACCAACTGTAGAAGAAGTATTGGCAATTTTAGATGAAAAGCCAATGTTGACTGAACTTGATGCTATGCGCATTCGGGATAAAATATTAGCTACTCCTCAAAAAGAACAAGATTTGCTATCAAAAAGAAAATACCATTTTATGAAATACGCGGCTGCCGCTGTTTTTATAGGTGTTTTAGCTACGGCTTATTTTTTCAAGGATGTTCTTTTGAACCAACAAGTTCAAACTACTCCGGCAATTGTGAAACAGGCTGTAAAAGACCTTGAACCGGGTACAGATAAGGCGGTGTTAACGTTAGCCAACGGTTCGCAAGTGGTTTTAGCCAACGGGGCTTCGGTGAAAACCCAAAATGCCAAAAGTAACGGAGAGGAAATTATTTATGAAGCTAAAAAAGGCGATGCCGCCAAGTTGGTCTATAATTATTTAACAATTCCCAGAGGAGGTAAATTCGTTATTAAATTGTCTGACGGCACTGAGGTGTGGTTGAATTCTGAAACTAAATTAAAATTCCCGGTAGCTTTTATTGAAGGACAAACCAGAAAAGTAGAATTGGTTTACGGAGAAGCCTATTTTGATGTTTCACCTAGTACAAAACATAAAGGGGCCCATTTCAAAGTGCTTAACAATAAACAGGAAATAGATGTTATAGGAACCGAATTTAATATCAAAGCATATAAAGATGAAACCAGTATTTATACAACTCTGGTTGAGGGTAAGGTAGATGTAAATATTGGAAACAGAAAACAAAGATTAATGCCTAACCAGCAATTAAGTTTAAATATCGCAACCAGTAATTCGCTTATAAAAAATATAGATGTTTATAACGAAATAGCATGGAAAGAAGGGGTTTTTAGTTTCGAAAATATAACACTTAAGGATATGATGAAAGTTTTATCACGCTGGTATGATTTTGATGTTGTATTTAAAAATAAAGCCATCGAAAATGAGATTTTTGATGGTGTTATAAGGAAAACCCAAAGCCTGGACGAGATTTTGAAGAGTATTAAGAATTTTAAAATTATAAAAAACTATGAAATAAAAAATAAACAAGTAACCCTGGAATAAAAAAACGGGAGGAGTTATAACCCTCTTTTACTTCATCCCGACTATTTAAATTGATTTAGCTATTGTATAACCAACCAAAACCAACCAAAAATTATGGAAATTAAAGTACGTAATGTCTTTGTTCTCGTTAGAGAAAGGCTAATTAAAACTGCTATGAGAGCGTTTATCTTTTTATGGTGTACCAATGTTTTTTGCCTCAATGTAAGTAAGACATTTGCACAAGCGAATGTAACTATTGAAAAAGATCAATCGGTAACCATTTATCAGGTATTTAAAATCATCAAGCAACAGACTGATTTGAATTTTGTTTATCCCAGAAAGGTTTTTAAAGACATCCCGGATATTGAATTAAAAAAAGGGACAATTGCAGTAACTAAATTACTAGGACAATGCCTTTCTAAAAATAATCTCAATTTTGAGTTAACAGATGATAATACCATCTTAATTAAAGAAAAAGCTGTAGTTGTAATTAATGAAGTACAGCAAAAAACAATAAACGGGAAAATTACTGACGCTTCAGGACAACCTATTCCGGGAGTAAATATTGTTGAAAAAGGAACTACAAATGGAGTTCAAACGGATTTTGATGGTAAGTTTTCATTAAAACTAAAAAGCGACAAAGCGATATTAGTAGTTTCTTTTATTGGCTTTACAACAAAAGAAATTTCAGTAGGCGGACAAACTAATCTTACTATTAAATTAGAAGAAGATTCAGCTAAACTGGAAGAAGTAGTAGTTGTGGGTTACGGTTCTGTTAAGAAAAAAGATTTGACAGGAGCAATCGTTTCTGTTGGTGCAGAAAAATTGGAAGGCAGGTCGAATTCTAACGTGCTTCAATCGCTGGCAGGTCAGGCTACCGGTGTACAAATTACACAATCCCAAGGTGCTCCTGGTCTTGCCCCAACTGTAAAAGTACGTGGTGCTTCTTCGATAAACGCAGGAACTACTCCGCTTTATGTTATTGATGGTATTCCGTTGGAAGACAGTTCAACAAATTCAACGGATACAGGAATTACTACAGCCAGTAACTTAAGTTTTAACCGAAATCCATTGAATTTTATCAACCCTAACGATATTGAGTCGATTGATATTTTGAAAGACGCATCTTCAGCAGCTATTTATGGTTCCAGAGGGGCAAATGGTGTTGTTATTATTACTACCAAGCAAGGAAAAGCGGGTAAAACTAAAATTGATGCAACTCTGGAAACTGGTTTTTCGCGTGTTAACCGTAAAACTGATTTGATGAATGCCTCAGAATTCATTGCTTTCAATTCGGCTGCAAGAAATAATTCATGGGCAACAATTGTTGCTGCCAATCCATCGGCTACAAGAGGAATTAACGTAACTGTTCCAGTGGAGTTCTCTGATCCGGCTTGGCTTGACCGAATTGGTAACGGAACGGACTGGCAGGATGTGGTATTTAGAACTGCAAGAAATAATAATTTCCAATTATCGGCTTCCGGTGGTAATGAGAAAACACAATTTATGGTGTCAATGGGGTATTTGGATTCAGAAGGTGTTGTTGACAGAAATACTTACGAGCGAATTAATTTAAGATCTAATATTAAGCATAAGTTTAATGATAAAGTTCGCATGGGAATGAATATTGGTCTTAGCCGTGCCAATGAAGCGCCTTACGGTACAGGTGGAAAAAGTGACGTGGTGAGTTTGGCTTTACAAAGTGATCCATTTTTTCCGCTTTATGTTGAAACCGGAAGTTTAGGTTTTAAAGACCCTGCTTCAATTTGGAATACATTTGCAAAATATGGTTTCCAACTTTGGCATCCTTATTCATTAACAAGAGAAGCAACTGCTAAAAAAGTAACAAATGTAGCTACAATCACTTCTTTCTTAGAATGGGATATTGTTAAAGATTTAACTTTTAAAACTTCCGGAAGTTCTAATATTGAAAATACAGTTCATAATTTTTATTGGAATGCAGGTCAAAACTGGGGTTACTCCGGATGGGTGCCGGCTCAGGCTGATTTCAAAACGTTACAATCCAATAACTGGATTTTAGAAAATACACTGACTTATAATAAGACATTTAATGAGGCTCATACTTTAAATTTATTGGCGGGTTATTCTGCTCAGGAACAAGCTACAGATTTGAGTAGTATGACAGCCGGTAATTTTCCAAATGATTTAGTACATACTTTAAATGCGGGTGTGGTGAATGCCGGAAACACTTTTTCAGAAGAGTGGTCGTTAGTTTCTTATTTGGCTCGTGCCAATTATTCTTATAAAGGTAAATATTTGGCATCTGCGGCAATTAGAGCCGATGGTTCTTCTCGTTTTGGAGCCAATAATAAATGGGGTTATTTCCCTTCAGGATCACTTGCCTGGCGTATTTCTGAAGAAGCTTTCTTAAAAGATATTTCCTGGATAAGTAACCTGAAAGTGAGATTGAGTTATGGGGCAACAGGTAACAATTCGATTCCAAATTATGGATCGATTGGAACATTAGGGTATAGTCCTTATGTAAGTTCAGGTACTGTGAACCAGGGGATTTATACCTCAAATTTTGCTGATAAAAATTTGAAATGGGAAAAAACAGGTCAAACTAACTTTGGTGTTGATTTCAGTGTTTTTAATGGACGTGTGAAATTTACAGGAGATATTTATTATTCTAAAACAAAAGATTTATTATTGAATGTACCTATTCCAATTCTTTCCGGTTTCTCTTCTACTTTGACTAATATTGGAGAGCTTGAAAACAGAGGGATTGAACTTAATCTGAGCACACAAAATATCGACAGCGAATTCAAGTGGAGTACTGATTTTAATATTTCTGCCAATAGAAATAAAGTGTTGAAACTGGGTGCTAACGATGCTCCGATAGATATTAATATTAGTAGTATGACATCGCGCACAGCGGTAGGACAACCAATAGGAATGTATTATGGTTATGTTATTGATGGTGTGATTATGTCGCAAGCAGAATTGGATAGTAATGCTTATCCGGTATGGACAGGCAGTGAAGCGGGAGATCCAAAGGTAAGAGATGTTAATAAAGACGGTAAGATTGATTCTAATGACCGTACCTATTTAGGAAATTACCAACCTAATTTTCAATGGGGGATGACCAACAATTTCTCTTACGCAGGATTTGAACTTTCAGTTTTGTTGCGCGGTTCTCAAGGTGGAGAAATTCTGAACCATAATGCCAGATACCTAAAATCAGGTGTTGGTGGAGGTAACCGTAATATGTATGCTGTGGTAAATAATTACTGGAAATCGGATGCTGAGCCTGGAAACGGAATGATTCCTAAGCCTCGTATGTTGCCAACTACTGTTCGTGATTTTGGATCCAGTTATTGGGTTGAAGACGGTTCGTTTGTTCGTATCCAAAACATTCGTATGGGCTATAATTTACCAAAAAGATTAGTAGATAAGATGAAATTAAGTAACATAAAGTTATATGTGAATTTAGAAAATGTACATGTATTCTCTGATTACTTAGGTTATGATCCGGAAGGAAGTACATATCAATCAGGTGTATTGGTAGGCTTTGATTATGGTGCTTATCCAAATCCTTTTACAGCGACTGCCGGATTAAATATTAGTTTTTAACATCGGGATTCAATCATTTAAAACTTAAGAAAATGAAAAAAATATATATCATCCTTTTTTGCAACTTATTCCTATTGGGATGTAGTTCCGATTTTTTAGATAAAGCGCCTATCTCAAATGCTAACGAAGCAGAGTTCTATAAATCTCAAAAAGATATTGAAACAGCGATGTGGTCTGCTTATAATTCGCTTTATACCTTGTACGGACCTGAAAGTTTGCCGTCGTTCTATGGTGAGTTAATGTCTGATAATGCCTATAGTGATAATGCTGCCGGAAGAATACAGGACTATGAAAGCTTTGAGTTGCATACCATGACCATCGATAATGAGTTGGTTTTCAATTTTTGGAATAATTATTATAAGGCAATCTATGTTGTAAATAATATTATTGCCAGTGCTGAAAAACTGGATTTTGCCAGTAGGGATGCTTTAATTGGCGAAGCTAAGTTTTTACGTGCTTTGTATTATTTTGATATGGTTCGTGCCTGGGGCGATGTGCCATTGGTTACAACTCCGCTAAGTATTGCTAATGCTTATGCACAAGGACGTACACCAAAGGAGCAGGTTTATGCTCAAATTGTTGCCGATTTAGACTTCGCAGCAGCCAAATTACCGGTAAAAACAAGTCAGCGTTTTGTAGGTGCTGCCAGTCAGGAAGCTGCTAATACTTTATTGGGCAAGGTGTATTTAACTATGGGGAATAAACCCAAAGCTGCTGAAACTTTGTTGAAAGTGTATGGCAAGTTTACTCTGGTGCCTTATGCTGATTTATGGAATTTAACTAAGAAAAATGGAGCTTCGTCTATTTTTGAAATTCAATACAAAGGTGGTGTATCCAGTCCGTACAGTTTGTATTGGGCTATGTTTTCACCGGTTGATAATCGCGTGGTTACAGCCTGGGGAGGAGGATTTAATCAAATTACCGATGACTTATGGAATGCCTATGAAACGGGTGACCCAAGGAGAGATATTTCTATTCAAAACGGTTACACAACAGCTAATAATTCTTTTGTTGACGTAAAATTCCCAATTAAATGGAAAGATGCAGCTGCACCTGTTGCCGGTTTAAGAGAAGCATCAAACAATAACTTTATTGTTCTTCGTTATGCAGATGTTCTTTTAATGCTGACCGAAGCAACTTCGGATCCAAAATACCTAAACGAAGTTCGTGCCCGTGTTAACTTACCGCTTTATGGAAGTGTGGGTTATCCGGCTCAGTACAATACGATTGAGTTAGCTTTAGAACATGAAAGGCAGGTAGAATTTGCCTGTGAATTTCACCGTTGGTTTGATTTAATAAGAACCGGAAGAGCAATTACTGTGATTAAAAATAGTGATAAAAATATAACTATTACAGAAGAAGAATTATTATTGCCTATTCCATTTTTAGTAATTAACCAAAATCCGGATGTGATTACTCAAAATGAGGCTTATAAATAAAAATTAGTGGTTAGTTAGTGTGTTAGTTTGGTTAGTTGGAAAGACCGCTTGCTTGTTGAATAGACTGGTGAGCGGTCTTTCTTTATTCCAAAGTCTGTTATTCCATCTGTCAGTTCGAGCGCAGTCGAGAACAACTATTACATCTCGACTGCGCTCGATGTGAAAAAAAAGTAGATGAGACTACATTGTTTTGGAGTTCTTTATTAATTCGAATAATTTTTAAACATATAAATCCATAATAACCTTGATAACCGAATGTTCAATGGAGACAATGCGACTATTACAGCCATAATAATGGGGATGATTCTTAAGTCGAAAGTTTCTTGAAAAAAGAAACTACATATAACGTAAGTTGTAATTCCTTGAGCTACTGTTAATCCATAATTGACATACATAGCTCCAAAAAAATACCCCGGTTCTTTTTTGAATTTATAATGACAATGCGAACAGTATTCGTTCATTTTTGGAAAACTGAATTTAAAGAAGATACTTTTTTCATTAAAAACTTTTCCTTGTTGACAATGGGGACAATCGTTGTTCAGGATGTGAAGGATTGTATTTGACATGATTTCTAATTTTTATCAAAGGTATTTATTATCAACGTACTGACTATTTTTCTATATTCGCTTATTCTAGGACAAAAAAGACATTTTCAGGATGAAAAAATATCCCGTATATAGTATTGAACAGTTTAACTGCAATTCGGTAACGAGTGATTTGTATATTAATACGTTTAAAAATCACCTGATCAATCATAGTTTTGTAGAAAAACCGCATCGTCATAATTTTTATCTGTTGGTTTTTTTTACCAATGGTGCGGGAATTCATGAGGTCGATTTTGACCGATTTGATATTCGACCGGGAAGTGTTTTTGTGTTACAGCCAGGCCAAATGCATCATTGGGTTTTATCCGAAGATATTGAAGGATTTATCGTTTTTTATACAGCCGAAATGTATAATTTGTATTTTGGGAATAAGACTATCGAAGATTATCCGTTTTATTTTTCGGTAAAAAATAGTCCGGAAATTGTATTGGATACAGCCGAAATAAACGCTGTTTTGCCTTATTTCGAAAATTTGATTGCCGAAATGCAAACCAATAAGGTATTGAAACGCGATAAAATAATGAATCTATTGGATATTATTCACATTGAACTCGCTCGTAAGTACAACGAAATTTACATTCACGAAGCGCATTCTTATAATGTAAAAATTAAAAGTCTGGAGCAGCTTTTAGAGACGAAATTTAAAGAAGAAAAATCGGCGGCGTTTTATGCTTCGGCATTGAATGTCAGTTTGAAGCATTTGAACCGCATTTGCAATGAAATTCTAAAAAAAACAACCACCGAAGTAATTGTAGATCGAGTGATGCTGGAAGCCAAACGAATGTTGCTCGACAAAAACTGGACAGTCAATGAAATTGCAATCGAGTTAGGTTACGAAGATTACTCTTATTTTACGCGTTTGTTTAAAAAACATACGAGTGTAACACCCACCGCTTTCCGATTATTGAAAAAAGATTAGGAGTTATTTTTTTTTTAATATAGATTTTCAACCGCAAATTGCGCAAATTTCCGCAGACTATTTTATTTAACGAATTCATTGTCCTTAGCTTCCGCAGTCGAGTGTCAAATGTTTGAAGAATACGTAAAAAGAAAAGCTGTTTGATCCGCCGCGGCGGAGAGTTCTTTTCTTTTAGTATTCGAAAACTAATTTGACCGACGAGGAAGTGTAAGACTTGATTTTTTTGTTTCTTTTTTGATCAAGCAAAAAAGAAAATTAGTCTACAATTACTAAACTTGCAGCTTGTATAGCACGTTTCACAACTTCTTCTATTGGAGTTTCTAAAGTATCGTTTGTCAAAGCCACGCCCATTCTTCGGTAAGGTCTTGAGGATGGTTTGCCAAAGATTCTGAAATCGGTTTTGGGTAATGCAGCAATTTTTTCAATTCCGGTATAAGTTGGATTTGAATTATTTTCAGAAGCTAAAATTACAGCACTTGCTCCCGTTTTTTCTAAGGTAATTTCGGCAATAGGTAAACTCAAAATCGCTCTGAGGTGTAATTCGAATTCATTGAAATTTTGCGTTCCGGCCAATGTTACCATTCCGGTATCGTGAGGGCGAGGCGAGAGTTCAGAGAAATAAACGCCATCATCAGCTATGAAAAATTCCACACCAAAAAGTCCTGCGCCACCTAAGGCTTCGGTCACTTTTTCGGCCATGTCCTGTGCTTCGTATAAATCCTTGTCAGAAATTCGGGCAGGTTGCCAGCTTTCCTGATAATCGCCACGTTCCTGACGGTGCCCGATTGGCGCACAGAATAAAGTACGATTGTTGTTTTGTGTTACGGTCAATAAAGTAATCTCCGAATTGAATTTCACAAAAGCTTCCACAATTACTTCTATCACATCACCACGCGAACCCGCTACAGCATATTCCCAGGCTTTTTCGATATCAGCTTCGGTTTTTATTGTAGATTGTCCTTTTCCTGACGAAGACATTAATGGTTTTACCACACAAGGAATGCCTACTTCAAGAACGCCTTTTCGTAACTCTTCGGCTGTTGTGGCATAACGGTATTCGGCCGTTTTTAATCCTAATTCTTTATCAGCTAAGTCGCGAATGGCTTTGCGATTCATCGTAAAGTTGGCCGCCTTTGCCGATGGAACTACGGTAATTCCTTGCTTTTCGTAATCATAAAAACGTTCGGTTCTAATGGCTTCTATTTCGGGAACGATAAAATCAGGTTGGTGTTTGGCTACAATTTTATCTAAAGCGTCGCCGTCTAACATATTAATCACTTCAAAATCATGAGCGACTTGCATAGCAGGAGCATTTGCATAACTGTCCACCGCAATTATAGTTTGCCCGATGCGTTGCGCAGCTATTACAAATTCTTTACCAAGTTCGCCTGAGCCGAGAAGAAGGATTTTTGCCATTTTTATGATTTTTATTGCGAGGAGTTGCGAGGAACGAAGCAAAGCAATCTCACTACGAGAGTTACTAATGAATAATTAAAAAACAAAAATAGTTTAAAATTTGGAGTATTGCGACTTCAAATTTTAAACTATTTATAGGAAAAGGAGTTGTTTTACAACTTAATTTCAGTCATTCGATCATCGATAAAACTGAATCCCCAGCCTGGTAAATCGTGTGGTTTTGCAAAACCATTCTGAACCACCATCGGGTTGTCAATTAATGGATCGACCCAGTCAAAAGATTCTACACCCACACCGTTGGAAATGGAGCATACCAAAGGCACATCGTAATCTTTGTAATAATGTGGTAATACCGGTAAGTGGAAACTTTTAGCCAAAGCAGCACTTTCACGCCATGCTTCCACACCACCAATTCTCAAAATATCGGGTTGCCAAATGTCCAAAGCATTTCGGGTAGCTAATTCTCTAAGCGGCAAAGTATCAAATTCTCTTTCTCCCATGGCTAAGGAAATTCCGGTTTGGTTTTTTAGGATTTCGTAACCTTGGAAATTTTGGTGGTGGATGGGTTCTTCAAACCAGTTGATGTTTAAATCTCTTGCTTCTCTAGCTAATTTCATTGCCGATGGCAAATCCATTCCCTGATTAGCATCCATCATGATATCGACTTTGTCACCCACGGCTTCACGCACTAAGCGCAAACGCTCCACATCGGTGCTGACTTTTGGCGAACCTACTTTTATTTTTACGGCTTTGAAACCTCTATCGGCATAGTTGGTCACTTCTTCAATCAATTCGTCAATCGAATAGGAAATCCAACCACCGCTTCCATAAATGGATACTTTTTCTTTGTGGGTACCTAAGATTTTATGGATGGGTTGTCCCAAAGTTTTTCCCCAGGCATCCCACATGGCAATATTGATGGCGGCTTGTGCCCAACGCAATACGCCCTGGTTTCCAAAATATTCGGCTAATTCGTCCAGTTTTTGGTAAACTGCTGCAGTTTCGTTGGCTTTATAACCTTTGATAACCGGAATAATATCTTTTAATGCGCCCACAATCGCATTGGGAGAATATTGAAAAGACAATAAATAGGATTCGCCAATGACTCCATTTTCCAATTGGATTCGCATTACGATAAAAGCAATTTCGGTTAGCGTGTGCGTGGCATCCGATATTGGTTTTTTTAGTGTAGTGGAAGCCTTGTATAATTTGACGTCTCTGATGGCGGTATCTGTATTCATGCTATGTAGTTTTTAGAATTACAATATTACAACTCTAAAAGCAACACTATTTACACAATAAATGGATTTTTAAACACTATATTGATAAAGAATAGTGTATTTTTAAAGCCTCTTAAACCATTGTAGTGTAGAAATGAAAGCAGAATACCGAAGTATAAGTCCGTCGCTGGGTAGTTCTTTTAATACGACTCTTTTTGAAGGCAAAGAATTTATTGCTTCCTGGCACTTTCATCCTCAATATGAACTCACTTATATTCTGGGAAGTAGCGGTATCCGATATGTGGGTGACAATATGGGGAATTTTGAATACGGCGACTTGGTTTTGGTTGGTTCGAATTTGCCGCATTGCTGGAAAACCATTGGCGAACAAAAAGAAGAAGTACGCTGCATTATTGTACAATGGGATAAAGAAATGCTCGAAGATTGGTTAGAGAAAAAAGAATTTCAGCACATTAAACAACTCCTTGCTTTGGCTTCCAGAGGAATTCGGTTTGATTTTGAAACGGCTCTGAAGGTCGAGAATCAATTGCTAGCCTTGGTTGATTTGCCGCCTTTTGAACGGCTTTTGTCTTTTTTGCAAATATTACAGGAATTGGCTGTTAATGGGAGTCATCACTTTTTGGCTGGCGAAGGTTTTACTACCAATTTGACTATTAAAGAAAGTGAGCGTGTGAATTTGATTTACAATTATGTGAAGGAATATTACAACCAACAAATTAGTCTGGACGATGTTTCTAAAAAAATAGCGATGAACAAGGAATCCTTTTGCCGTTTTTTTAAGAAAACTTTCCGCAAGTCTTTTTTTGAATTTATCAACGAATACAAAATCAGTATGGCGACCAAAATGCTTATCAATACTGATTTAACGGCTTCTGAAATTGGATACCAGGTGGGGTATAATAACTTGAGTTTTTTTAACCGGCAGTTCAATAAGTTTGTAAAAATGTCGCCTTCTAAATACCGGAAAATGTATCGGGATATTTAATAAAAAAAAGCCCCAAGTTTCCTTGAGGCTTTGATATGAGACATGAAATTAGTTGTTTATAGGAATTGAAATTCCTGCAGCAAGAGCACCTGAAATTTGTTTCATCGAAGGATAGAAATAATAGCTAACTGCGATATCTACACTATGTTTGCGGCCGACTGCTAACCCTAAAGAAACGGGAATATGCATCAAAATACCATTTTTTTTGAGATTAGTGGATGGCGTATAAGTTTGAAAAGAACCAATAGAAGCCCCAATTCCTGACTCGATAAACGGAGCAATATAAGGGATAGGTGCTGCAACACGAATTTTTCCGCCAAAAGAAAAAGCTTTAGCACTTATTCTGTATTCGGTTGGATCTCCATTCTCATTAGTTTTGTCCCCTGAGGTGAGTAAAATTCCCGCGTAGGATCTTACGCCAATCCATTTTGTTATTCCTTTTGCGTATTCAGCCTGTGCATAAAAACCGCTTCCTCCACCGTCTTCTTCATAATAGGAGGTGCTAAGTCCTAGACCAATAGAAGCATTGATGTATTCTCCTTTTTTGGGTTGAGCTTTTAATGAATTTGAGGCTAATACGGAAACTAGTATTAAGATTATTATGGAGCGAAAAGGTGTTGACATGTAAAAGATTAATTTTAAAAATTCGATTGCAAAAATAGAATTAATTCAGATAAATATGTAAATAAATAACTATAAAATTGGTTTCGTTATATGAAAAAAGCCTCAAGTTTCCTTGAGGCTTTGATATAAAATTTAAGTTAGCGTTCTAACTTCTAATTTCTGACTTCTAACTTTAGACTATCCTGCCAAAGCGTCTTTAATTCTTTTTAATGCTTCTTTCAACAATTCGTCGCTGGTAGCATAAGAAAAACGGATACAGTTAGGGTTACCAAAAGCATCACCAGTTACAGTAGCAACATTGGCTTCAGCCAAAAGATACATCGAAACATCGTTAGCATCTTTAATTTCAGTTCCTTTTAATGTTTTTCCGAAGAAAGAAGAAACGTCTGGGAATACGTAGAAAGCTCCTTCCGGAACGTTAATTTTTACTCCTGGAATTTCTTTTAATAATCCAACAACTAAATCTCTACGAGAATGGAAAGCCTGAACCATGTGGTTTAACACAGACGGATCAGCATCAACAGCAGTAATAGTAGCGCGTTGTGCGATAGAGTTAGCTCCTGAAGTTACCTGTCCTTGAATTTTAGTACATGCTTTTGCAATAAATTCTGGTGCTCCAATGTATCCAATTCTATATCCTGTCATTGCGAAAGCTTTAGCAACCCCGTTTACAGTGATAGTTCTGTCGAATAATCCTGGTACAGAAGCGATACTACAGAATGTTCCTGAGAAATTAATGTGCTCATAGATTTCGTCAGCAACGATGTATATGTTTGGATATTTTTCTAAAACTTTACCAAGTGCAGTTAATTCTTCACGGCTGTAAACAGATCCTGAAGGGTTGCAAGGAGAAGAGAACCACATCATTTTTGTTTTTGGTGTGATAGCAGCCTCTAATTGTTCTGGTGTGATTTTGAAATCAGTTTCTACAGAAGTTGGAACTTCTACAGGAACACCACCTGATAATTTTACGATTTCAAAGTAAGAAACCCAGTAAGGAGCTGGTAAGATTACTTCGTCACCGTCGTTTAACATTACCTGTGCAATGTTATATAAAGATTGTTTTGCCCCTGTAGATACTACAATTTGAGATGGTTTGTAATCTAAACCGTTGTCTCTTTTGAATTTTCTGCAGATAGCATCTTTCAATTCAGCATATCCGTCAACTGGAGAATAAGTGCTGTAGTTTTCGTCAATCGCTTTTTTAGCGGCTTCTTTGATGAAATCAGGCGTGTTGAAGTCAGGTTCACCTAAACTTAAACTGATAATGTCTTTACCTTGCGCTTTTAATTCTCTAGCCAAAGCTGCCATTGCTAATGTTTGTGATGTAGCAAGATTGTTAATTCTGTCTGAAAGTGGATTACTCATTAATAAAGTGTTGAAAGCCCCGAATTCCTATTAGTGAATTAAGGGAGGTTAATTATTTATTTTAATTAATTATTGTTTAAAAACACCAAAGTGTTTCTTTATTTTAAGCCATTTCTGGGTTTGTTCCTAATTCTTTTAAATGCTTGAAATGTGCAATTACGGCACTTCTCATAGTTTTGTATTCATAATAAGGCAGGTTGCATTCTTGTGCGGTTTCGCGAACAATCTTTGCAATTTTGCCATAATGAATATGACTGATATTTGGGAAAATATGATGTTCTATTTGGTGATTTAATCCTCCGGTGTACCAGTTAACCAACCAGTTTTTTGGAGCAAAATTAGTTGTGGTGAACAATTGGTGAACTGCCCAGGTGTTTTCCATTTCTCCTAATTCATTTGGAGAAGGATTTTCTGTTTCGTCTACTACGTGTGCTAATTGGAACACAATACTTAAAATCAATCCGGCGGTGTAATGCATTACGAAGAATCCAATTAATACTTTCCACCAAACGATTCCAATTAGGATAGGCATTACAATCCAGATGGAAACATAAATGATTTTGGTAATAATTAAAGTAGTCCATAGGATTTTAGGACTTTTTGGCTCGCCATAAGATAGTTTTCTTTTGATGTAGTTTCTCATCTGTTTGAAATCAGTCGTAAGCGCCCAGTTGAAAGTCAATAATCCGTAAAGGAAAACAGAATAATAATGTTGAAAACGGTGGAAACTATGCCATGGGGCACTTTTAGTAAAACGAATAATCCTTCCGGCATCGAGATCCTCGTCGTGACCGGGGATATTAGTGTAAGTATGATGTAAAACATTATGTTGTACCTGCCAGTTATAGACATTACCTGCCAGGACATAAATAGTTCCGCCCATTATTTTATTGACCCAGTTTTTATTCGAATACGAACCGTGATTGCCATCATGCATCACATTCATTCCTAATCCAGCCATACCAATTCCCATAACGATGGTTAAAAGTAAGTGAGCCCAAAAAGGCATATCCAAAGTAAGGATTAAAAAATAGGGAACCAGAAAAACAGTAAAAAGGATGACCGCTTTTAAATGCAGTTTCCAATTACCTGCTTTCGAAATGTTATTTTCTTTGAAGTAGTTGTTTACCCGCGAGTTAAGCGTTCTAAAGAACTTTAGTTTGTCTTGCTTAGCAAATGTAGGTGCGGTAGTATTCATATAATTCAAAAATAGCGTTCAAAGATAATTATTTATAAATTTTAACTCTGCAAAATTGAGTTAAATATTTCAAACTTAAAAATAGTACTTTTGTTAAAAAAATAAACGATGGACGAAATATTGAGCTATTTTCCGGATTTAACCGATATTCAAAAAGAACAATTCCAGAAACTGGATTTTTTATACCACGATTGGAACGAAAAAATAAATGTGATTTCCCGAAAAGATATTGATTCTTTATACACTAAACATGTTTTGCATTCTTTAGGAATTGCTAAAATCATGAAGTTTGAACCCGGAAGTTATGTGCTGGATGTGGGAACTGGCGGAGGATTTCCTGGGATCCCATTGGCTATTCTGTTTCCTGAAACCCGTTTTTATCTGATAGATGTTATAGCCAAAAAAATAAAAGTAGTACAAGGTGTTGCTGATGCTTTAGGTTTAAAAAATGTAAAAGCAGAACAAATCAGAGCCGAAAATGTAAAAGGCGATTTTGATTTTATTGTAAGCCGCGCAGTAACAAATATGCCTGATTTTGTTTCCTGGGTAAAAACTAAAATCAAGAAACAACAGAAACACGAACTTAAAAACGGAATTCTCTACCTAAAAGGAGGAGATCTGACAGAAGAGTTAAAGGATTTTCCAAAAGCAACACAATACGACTTAGCCGATCATTTTAAAGATGAATTTTTTGAAACTAAGAAAGTGGTGCATTTGCCACTGAAATTTGTGGTTTAAGTCATTGCGAGGAACGAAGCAATCTCATAACGAGAGCAACAAGTGTGATTGCTTCGTTCCTCGCAATGACTCTATTCTCCTAAAAATGGGTATCTGTAATTTTCCGGAGATACAAAAACCTCCTTAATGGTTCTTGGTGAAACCCAACGCAACAAGTTCATTGCCGAACCTGCTTTATCATTAGTTCCAGAAGCTCTGGCACCGCCAAAAGGCTGTTGGCCTACAACAGCTCCGGTACATTTATCATTGATATAAAGGTTTCCTGCTGCGTTTTGCAATTTCACGGTAGCTTCTTCAATGGCATAACGATCCTGGCTAAAGATAGCTCCCGTAAGAGCATATTCTGAAGTTTGGTCGATAAGTTCTAAAGTTTCAATCCATTTGGAATCCTCGTAGACATAAATAGTTAGAACAGGTCCGAATAATTCGGTTTCCATCGTAACGTATTTTGGATTTGTAGTCAGGATTACTGTCGGTTCAATAAAATAACCAACGGATTTATCATAATTTCCTCCAATGATGATTTCGGCATCAGCATCTTTTTTGGCTCTTTCAATATAAGCTGCTAACTTATCAAAAGAGCCTTCGTGAATAACAGCTGTAATAAAGTTACCGAAATCTTCCGGCGATCCCATTTTCATCGATTTTATATCAGTGGTTAGTTGCTCTTTAATAGCTGGCCATAAACTTTTCGGAATATATACTCTTGATGCGGCCGAACATTTCTGACCTTGGAATTCGAAAGCGCCACGCACAATTCCGGTAACGGCTTGTTTTACATTGGCACTTGGATGAACTATAACAAAATCTTTTCCGCCAGTTTCGCCTACAATTCGTGGATAGGTTTTGTAATGGTGAATGTTGCTTCCAATTTTTTCCCAAAGGTCTTTGAATACAAAGGTGGAACCTGTGTAATGCAATCCGGCAAAATCACGGCTTGCTAAAATGGTATTGGTAATCATGGCTGCATCGCCAAAAACAACATTGATAACACCATCAGGAAGTCCTGCCTCTTTGAAAATATCGATAATAATTTTTGCCGAAAATACTTGACTGTCGCTGGGTTTCCAAATCACCACATTTCCCATCATAGCAGCACTTGCAGGAAGATTGGCAGCAATAGCGGTAAAGTTAAACGGAGTGATGGCATATATAAAACCTTCCAAAGGTCGGTATTCTAATCGGTTCCAGATAGCGGAGTCGGAGGTAGGCTGGTCAGCATAAATCTGCGTCATGAATTCTACGTTGAAACGCAAAAAATCAATTAACTCACAGGATGCATCAATCTCAGCCTGATGAATATTTTTAGATTGGCCAATCATAGTTGCGGCATTGATTCTGGCTCTGTAAGGACCGGCAATCAGTTCGGCGGCTTTCAGGAAAATGGCTGCGCGTTGTTCCCAGGCCATATTTGCCCATGCTGTTTTTGATTCTAATGCATTTGCAATAGCGTTTTCTACATGTTTTTTTTCGGCAAGATGATAGCTACCTACAATGTGTTTATGGTCGTGCGGAGGAGTGATGTTTCGGGTGTTTCCGGTTCTGATTTCTTCGCTGCCAATGTATAGGGGGACATCAATGGTTTCGTCCCACATTTTTTTGTAAGCCGCAAGAAGAGCTTCTTTTTCGGGTGAATTTGGAGCGTAACTTTTTACAGGTTCGTTGATAGCTTTGGGTACTTTAAAAAATCCTTTTAGCATTGCATTTTGTTTATCTGAGGTTAGAGAATTTTATATTGTTTAGATAATCGAGATGTCATCCCGAGCGGAGTCGAGGGACAAGGTTCTATATAGACAATGTTTTCGACTTCGCTCGAACTGACATTGGATCAATATAAAATCTAAATGATATACTAACAAAAATACAAAAGGAGAATTTAAAACTTTTATAAAGATTTATAAATAAGTTTTAAAAAATGTTAAACGGGGAATTAATTTAAAGCAAAAGGAGCACAAAGCCTGAAAGTAGGAATGATTACTTTAAAATTTTTGGTATTGGTAAAGTTAATCATATTGAAATGGCCTTTCATGGCTCCGTAAGGAGAAGAAAGGAGGCAACCAGAGCTGTAAGTGTGATTTTCTCCTGGTTTTAAAACCGGTTTTTTGCCAATGATACCTTCGCCATCAACAATTTCTATATTGTTTAGAGAATCAAAAATTTCCCAGTGACGAGAAGTAAGTTGCACTGAATCTTTACTGTGGTTTTCGATGGTGATATGGTAACTAAAGGCAAAGTGAATTTTGTAGTTCTTGAAGTAAGTGCCTTCAAAACTAGTCAAAACGGTAATTTTTATGCCTCTTGTTATCTGAGAAACCATACTAATGTGGTAAATAGTTGTGCTTAACTGGTTCAAAATTACAAAATTTTCATTTGCTTTTGTTTATTTTTAAATGTTTTTTTAATTAATGATGTTCAGGGAATTAGCAGTTCCTTTTCCGATGATTCTGTCGTAGCGTCCGGTGTTTTCTTTATAGTAAACTAAAATGGTATATTCGTTTTCAGTTTGATAGAAATTTCCGTCGATTGCATTGGCGTTATCAATGATTCCTTTGCTGTCTGCAACAACATATTGGAAATTGGTAAAACCTTGTTTGATTAAGACAGCTTTTTCATAGATACCTTTTTTTTCATTATAATCCATCATGTATTCCGGGGAAAGACTGTAATTGTTGAACATTCCGCTGATATAGATGTTTTTGTTGAGTCGGAACGTAGGTGCTGAAAGGCTAAAATAGACCCAGGCGTAATCGGCTTCCACTTCGTTATTGCTTGCGTTAGTGTTTTTTACAACAAAATTACCGTTGATGTCTTCAAATAGTGTGTAAGGAGAATTGGCTCGAGCATTGCTGGTGTGCAGTAGGCAATTGTAAATGTCTGTGCTAAAATCAACACGGGCTATAAAATTGCTTGCAACCCGAATGTCTTTGTTTTCGAAATAAAGAAATTCATTTCCTGCCCAAAATTGGGTTTCTGTGTCATACTTGTAAATTAAGTCGTTCCCAATGGTGTATTGTGGTTTGATATTTTTTATTTCAGAATTAAAATTACCGTTTTGAATAAGACGGACATTGATGTTTTTTAATGGATTTTGAAAAGTAATAGTATTGGATTTTATTGCAAAATCTAAATTGTGCATGTATTCGATATTGCTTACGTTTCGGGCTCTTTTTATTTGTAAAGGAATTGTAGCGATGTTTTCGTAAAGCATGAATTTTCTCGACAGCACAACTTCCTTGTCCTCATTGAGAATTTTAAGAATATAATTACCGCTTAGACGCAATTGCTGGGTGAATTGGTTTGGGAGGCTCAGCTTGTAATGAGAATAAATTTGCAGGGTGTTGAAAGAATTAGTGTAGTTCTGAATTCTTTGATTGTCAAATCCTTGTAGGTATTCGTTTTTTGGGATATTAGTTGGGATCCAGTTATAATCGCAATGAACAATTTCGTAGTAATAATTGGCTTCATTACCAAAAAGGTCGTCAAACTGAAACTGAAAACTACTTCCTAATTCAAAAATTGGAAC
Source organism: Flavobacterium commune (assembly GCF_001857965.1). Lineage (NCBI taxonomy): Bacteria > Pseudomonadati > Bacteroidota > Flavobacteriia > Flavobacteriales > Flavobacteriaceae > Flavobacterium > Flavobacterium commune. Next base: position 2,231,836 of record NZ_CP017774.1, read on the forward strand.
CATATTTTGGTCGTTTTGAACAAAGGAAACTGTTTTTATGTTGTATGGGGGAGCTATTTCTTTTTCGGTTTGAGCTAAAGAAGGATTTATTGAAAGTACTAAAAGAAAAAATAAGATTATTTTGAAAAAAGACTTTGCCATTTTGTACTACTTAAGATTTTGTAAATATAACGAATACTCCTTGTTTTTATTTATTAAATAATTTTCAAAAATATTTTTCGTGTGTATTTTCTGTTAAATAAAATGTATCTTCGTTAGCTGTTAAGAATTATCTTATTGTAACTTTATTTGGCTATATGAAAAAAATCAACAATTTAGTATTCGGAATGATGGTGTTTCCATTGGCTGTTTTTGCACAGCAAATCGATTTTTCAAAAAAAATTCCTTTTGATCCAACTGTAAAAACAGGAAAACTTGAAAATGGTTTGACCTATTATATCAAGAAAAATACCAAACCAGAGAAAAAAGTTGACCTTAGGTTGGTGGTAAATGTAGGTTCTATTCTTGAGGATGATGACCAACAAGGATTGGCTCATTTTATGGAACACATGTGTTTTAATGGCACAAAACGTTTTCCTAAAAATCAGTTAGTTGATTATTTGCAAAGTATAGGAGTAAAGTTTGGACAACATTTAAATGCTTATACCAGTTTTGATGAAACGGTTTATTTCCTGCCTATTCCATCAGATAGTCCCGAGAAATTAGAGAAAGGTTTTCAAATTCTGGAAGACTGGGCGTTTAATACTGTTTTGAGTCCTGAAGAAATAGACAAAGAAAGAGGTGTTGTTTTAGAAGAATACCGTTTGGGTTTAGGTGCCCAAAAACGAATGTTGAGTCGTTATATTTCTAAATTAATGCACAATTCGCATTATGCAGAACGTTTGCCTATTGGGAAAAAAGAAATTTTGGAAAAATTCAAATACGAAACTTTAAATCGTTTTTATACGGATTGGTATCGACCAAATTTGATGAGCGTAATTGTTGTGGGAGATATTGATGTTAACGAAATGGAGCAAAAAATCATCTCTCATTTTTCGACATATAAAAATCCAACGAACGAGAAGGTCAGAAAAACTTTCGAGATTCCGAATCACAAAGAAACTTTTGTAGCTGTTGAAACAGATAAAGAGGCTCCATCGGCTCAAATTCAATTATTGTACAAAGATTATGAAGCTCCAAAAACAGTTATAAATGTTGGAGATTTTAAAGATGATTTGGTTGAAGGTCTATTTACAACTATTTTGAATACTAGATTAGGCGAATTGGTTAACTCTCCAGCGCCGCCGTTTACTTATGGCTATTCTTATTATGGAGGTACTTTTGCTCGAAATAAAAAAGCGTTTCAATCGGTAGCGATGTCTCAGGAAGACAAACAATTGAGTGCTTTGAAAGTATTGGTTACCGAAAACGAAAGAGTTAAGAAATTTGGTTTTACCCAAGGAGAATTAGATCGATCTAAGTCTGAAATTCTTGCTTCTATTGAGAAAATGTATAACGATAGGGATAAAACCAATTCAGCAAATTTTGTGAGCGAATATCAGTCTAATTTCTTGAATAATAATCCTGCACCCGGTTTAGAATGGACGTATCAAACCGTAAAAGAAGTATTGCCAGTTATTAATTTGAATGATGTAAATGCTTTAATTAAAAGTTATTTGAAAGAAGACAATCGTGTGGTTATCTTAACAGGTCCAGAAAAAGAAGGTCTTAAAAAAGTGGCTGAACAAGAAGTTTTGGACGCTTTAAAAATCAATACAGATGCTATTGAGCCTTATCAGGATGCAGCTGTAGCAACTAGTTTGATTCGAAATGAAATTAAGCCGGGTAAAATTGTTAAGCGAGAAAGTAATCCAAAAATTGGAACCAAGATATTGATTTTGTCCAACGGTGCAAAAGTGATTTACAAGAATACTGATTTTAAAAATGACGAGATTCTTTTTGAAGCGGTTAGTTTTGGAGGGACTAATTTGTATTCTGATGCTGATATGAAAAAAGTGGAATTTGCTAACGGTGCATTGAAAGATGCTGGTTTTTCAGGTTTGAAACTAAATGATATCAATAAATTTATGACAGGAAAAAAAGCAAGTGTGAGACCTTATATTAGTGGTGTAACTGAAGGCTTGAGCGGAAATGCAACGCCTAAAGATTTGGAATATTTGTTCCAAATGACTTATGCTTATTTTACTGATTTGAATTTAGATCCAGAGGTTTTTGAAGCATACAAACAAAAGCAATCCACTTATTATAATAATCTGGCTTCTCAACCTAATTTTTATTTTCAGCAAGAGCTTTTTACCGCTCTTTATGAAGGAAATCCTAGATTTAATGGTTTAATTCCAAATGATAAAATCTGGAAAGAAACTGATTATACTTTGGCATACAATAAATACAAAGAACGTTTTGCTAATGCAGCTGATTTCGAATTTTATTTTGTTGGGAATATTGATGATAAAGTAATAGAAGAATATGCGGTTAAATATTTGGCTTCTTTGCCTTCTTCTAATAAAAAAGAAAAAGCAACTGATTTAGGATATAGAATGCTAAAAGGTGATTTGAAAAAAGTAGTAAATAAAGGTGCTGATCCTAAAAGTAATGTCATGATATTGTATTATGGAGATGCGAAATATTCGAATAAAGAAGCTATGAGTATGCAGGCTTTAGGCGAAATTTTGACTATAAAACTAATCGAACAATTGCGTGAAAATGAAAGTGGCGTTTATGGAGTTTCTGCAAGAGGAGGCATGAGTAAAGTGCCTTATGGATCTTATAATTTTTCTATCGGATTTCCATGTGGACCAGAAAACGCTGAGAAATTAACAGCATCAGCCTTAGAAGAACTTCAGAAAATTATAAATAACGGACCAGAAGAAAAAGATGTAGCTAAATTTAAAGAAGGGGAATTGCTTGAATACAAGAAGGACAGTAAAGAAAATAGATTTTGGTTGTCTAATTTCACGAGTTCCTATACCAAAGGGAATAGTGCAGAAGAGGTATTGAAATTTGAAGAATATGTAAATGCAATTACTGCTAAAGATATTCAGAATGTGGCTCAAAAATACCTGACAAAGGATAAAGTAATTGGGATTTTGATGCCAGAAAAAAAATAGATTTTCATTTAAAAGTAAAAACCTGTTTGCCGCGGCAAACAGGTTTTTTTATGATGTGAATTATTTAAAACAAACAGGGATAATTTCTCCTTTTGCTAAACAATATTTAGTAACTAATTCGGGAGCAATTTTATTAGTATAATCTTCTTCAATTACTTTAAAACCGATGCTTCTCAGTTTGTCGAAATAATCGCGACCATAAATACGTACATGGTCGTACTGCCCGAAAATTTTAGCGCGTTCTTTTTGGTCGGTAATACTGTCGTCTGCAAAAGTAACGTCTCGATTTAAATCCTGTGGAATTTGTAAAATTGCCATTCCACCCGGTTTTAATACACGATACAATTCCTGCATGGCTTTAGTATCGTCAGGAATGTGTTCCAAAACGTGGTTGCAAAGGATAACATCGTATTGATTGTCTTCAAACGGAAGATTACAAATATCAGCTTTTACGTCTGCTAAAGGCGAAAACAAATCGGTTGTGGTGTAATCCAGATTTTTTTGTTTTCTGAACAATTTGTAAAAAGCCTGTTCCGGTGCAAAGTGTAACACTTTTTTGGGAGCTGTAAAAAAATCAGTTTCTTCATTTAAATACAACCAAAGTAAACGATGTCTTTCTAACGAAAGTGTACTTGGTGAAAGCACATTGTTTCTTTGTTTTTCGTATCCGTAAGGCAACATCGATTTGAAGCTTTTCCCGTCAATAGGATCGGTATATTTATTTCCTTTTAATGAAAGTGCAATAATTGGACGCGCCAAATAACTCAAACGAATTAATAATGGTCGAGGAATAGTATTTAAGACTAATTTGAAGAGTTTTTTCATGGCTATTACACGGAGACTCGCAAAGCTATCACAGAGATTCGCAGAGTTCTTTTAAATATTTGTGTTCGAATTAATAAAACGTTTTATACTATTTCTTAAAATTTTTGAATTGTAATTGATTAATAGTCCGTATGGATAATTTCCTAATTTTAGATAGGTAAGTATTTGGGCAAAATGTACTGATGTGTAATTTTCGACTGTTTTTAATTCAATTACTAATTTATCTTCAACTAGTAAATCAATTTTGTAACCTTGGTTGAGTTCAATTTCTTTATATGTAATAGGTAATGATAATTCCTTTTCTACTTTTAGTCCTGCTTTTTGTAATTCATAAAATAAACATGCTTGATAAGCTGATTCTAAAAGTCCTGATCCTAATTCTCGATGAACTTCAATTGCTAATCCAATAACCTTATAAGAAAGTGCATTTAATTCTTCGCTTAACTCTAAATTGGCATTTTCTTCCATTTATCCGTATCTTTTATTAAATCTTTGCGAATTTCTGTGCTTTCTCTGATTGTCTCTGCGAAATAGCTTATGAAATTTGTATCTGATATATTAGATAATCAAAGGAACTTTTCTAAACTCATCTTCTTCGTTGCTTTCAATTCCTAAAGCTTTGTAGATGTAAGCGTAGGTAGACAGCAATTCGGGTTTTCCATCTACTAATGCGACATCGTGTTCAAAATGTGCAGATGGTTTTCCATCGGCAGTAAGAATTGTCCAACCGTCTTTTAATTGTTTTATGTTGCGGGTACCCTGGTTGATCATGGGTTCCAATGCGATAACCATTCCTTCAACAAAAAGTTTTCCACGACCTTTTTTTCCATAGTTAGGCATTTCGGGATCTTCGTGCATTTTTTGTCCTAATCCGTGTCCTACTAATTCACGAACTACTCCGTAACCATGACCTTCAGTATATTTTTGAATAGCATTCCCTACATCTTCTACACGATTTCCGGCTTTGAATTCGCGCATTCCCACGTATAACGATTCCTTGGTAACCTGTAACAGTTTTTTAGTTTCCGGAGCTACTTCGCCTACTTCAAAAGTATAGGCGTGATCGCCGTGAAAACCATTCTTGTAAGCACCACAATCAATAGAGATAATATCACCGTTTACAAGAGGAGTGTTATTTGGAATTCCGTGTACTACTTGGGCGTTTGGACTCATGCAAAGTGAATTTGGGAAACCATATAAACCTAAAAAACTAGGTACGGCACCGTGATCACGAATGAACTCTTCGGCTAATTTATCAAGATGTAAAGTGGTAACTCCTTCTTTAACTTCAGAAGCAAGCATTCCTAATGTTTTCGATACAATTAAGGCACTTTCGCGCATTAATTCTATTTCTTCACGTGATTTTACTACAATCATAGTTTTGAATTTTGAGTTTGCAAAATTACGATTTTAATTGATTTAATCAGGATTTGCTATAATTTTATACAATTCGGAGTTGGAATTGCAAAATTCATTTCTCAAAGCAATTGCATTCAACTGTGCTGTAATCAAGCTGCTTTCCCGGCTATTGATTAAAAACAAAGAGCTTTCCCCAAAGGAAAATAACCGTTCTTCAGATTGTAACATGGTTTTGTAATTAGCAACTAAATCATTGGCTAAAATATATTGTTTGTTTAACGAACTAATAACTTCTTTTTGAGCTTTGATTTTGTTCGAAAGCTGTAAACGCTCTAGATTAAGGCTGTTTGTTGTCTCCTGAATTTTATATTTGGCTAATTTGAGTCCGCCTCTTTCTTTTCTCAAAAAAATAGGATAGCTAAAATTGACTCCTATCTTATAATTTTCAAATTTATAGTTGTCAATATATTGAGGTTCGGAAAGATAGGAATAGCTGAGGTCTATTTTAGGTAAAAGCATATTGGCTTTTAATTTTTGTTCTACCTCAAGCATATCAATTTTAGTTTCTATTGCATTTATCTTAGGATGATTGTCAATGGTGAAATCCTGTGTTAATAAATCATTTGTTTTTAAAGTTTCCTGAATGGTATTTTCAATTTGTTGTTCAGGAAAAAGTGTTTCAGAAAGTTCCATTGGTATCAAATTCTCTAACCATAAGAAATTAGAAAGTTCGAGTTTAGCCTTATAGAGTTTTAATTTTGAATTTTCCAGACTCAATTGGCGACTTTTTAAACTAATTCCTGCTTCGACACTATCAATTGCTCGTTTGTCTCCTTGTTCAATAGAAGTTAAAATAGCATTATAACGTGTTTGCGCATTAGTGGTGTACTGACTGTACATTTGGAATTCGTCGTAATTTTTTTTCCAATTAAAATAAGCTACCGAAGCATCATATAATATGGCTACTGCTTGTAGTTTTCGTTCGGCTTGGCTCAATTGAATTTGCATTTTAGCTTTTCGCAAATCGGCCATTCTTTGGTTGATAAAAAGTCCCTGACCTACAGGTACCGAAATTCCAAAGGAGGTTAAGCCCGGATTAGGAACCGTGTTTTCGGGATTGAGGTAATAACCTTCGTTTTGATCAAAACCCGCTTTAATTTCGATTCCATACCAGGTAGGAATTTTAAAACTGCTATTCAAAATAGAATAATAGTCGGTGCCTTTGAATTGTTTTTTATCAAAATCTACTCCAATTTTCGGGTCAAATGCACCACGGGCCGTCATTAAATTAGCCTGTGCTTTACTGATTTCTAAATTAGCGGTTTTGACTAACGGATGAAATTTTTTGACATAGCCTAAATATTCATTGAAAGTAAATTCAGATTGTTTAGGCGCTTCTGTTTCTCCATTAGTTTGCTGTGCCTGAAGAATAAAAGTAAAATGCAGTAAAAATAAAATGAGGTATTTCATTATTTTTTTTCTTTAGATTTACTTGTTTTTTCTTGTACTTGATAATAGTCAGGAGGGAAACCGTTTAAGATTCTCCAAATTTCAAACCAAACAGGAACAGTATTTAATAAAGCTATCGTTTGAGCTCCGGAACCTATACTGATTTGTTTAGGCCATGAAGCTTCATCTTTATCCGGAGCTATTAGTACTCTGAATTTTCCATTGTCACTGATAAAATTTTCGACAGCTACAATTTTTCCTCCAAAAGTTCCGTAGGAGATGTCAGGCCAGCCCGAGAATACAATAGTAGGCCAGCCGTCAAACCATATTCTAACCTTTGCTCCCTTGGAAATTAAAGGTAAGTCTAATGGATTGACATAGGTTTCTACGGCAATATCATATTCAGAAGGCATTATGGTTGCTATGGGTGTTCCTTCTTTAATAGTTTCTCCAATACCTGCTTGTAAGGCTCTGTTAATATAGCCGTTTTGAGCAGCTTTGATGTAGTACATTCCGTTACGGATGCTGTAATTAGCATATTGGTTTTTTAATTTGTTTACCTGAGCATCGGTATCGTACTGGCTGCTTAATGCGGTGAATTGATCACTTTTGGCTTTAGCTGTTTTTTCACTGTATTCAGCATCAATTCGATTGAGTTCAACTTTAGCGTTGATTAATTCGTTTTTGCTGGTTAATAATTTATTTTCCTGAGTAATAATTTTGGCTTCAACTTCCTGAAGTTTTAATCTTTTTTCTTCTACATCGGTCAGGGGTTTTAGACCTTCTTTGTTCAATTGTACAGTACGATTAAATTGAGTGTTGGCAATTTTGAGTTGTGTTTTTACCGCAATTAAATCCATAGAGTCGCTTTCTATCTTGAAAAGGGATTGTCTAATTTTGTTTTTTGCCTGTTCCAGTTTAAGTAGTTTTTCATTTTGAATAGCCTGAATTTGAATAGACAATGCACTTACCTTAGAGTCATAAGATTCCAAAGCTTGTTTTTTAGCGTCAAGCTGATTCTTAGTATTTGCAACTAAGTTAGGATCCATGTAATCTTCTTTGATTTCAGAAATATAAAGGATGGTGTCTCCTTTGTGAACAAAATCGCCTTCCTGAACGTACCATTTTTCAATTCTTCCTGAGATTACACTTTGAATTGACTGGGGTCTTTGATTGGGTTTTAATGTGGTTACAGCTCCTTTTCCGGAAATATTTTGAGTCCACGGAAGGAATAGCCCAATTAAAGCCAGAATGGAAACTATAGTTATTATTCGGTTCAGTATTTTATAATGCGGTCTCTTAGCCAGCGATTTAACGGTGTTGTAGCGATCCAGGAATGTTGAACCGTGTTCGTTATTATTAGAAATATTAAGCATAATTTTGATTTTTAGTATCTAAAATAATTTTTCCTTTTTGCATAGTAATTTTTCTATTGCATTTTGTTTTCCAATATGGATTTTTTGAAGAAACAACAATTGTCCATTTGTGTTCTTCGGAGGTTAAAAAGTCAATGATTTCATTGGCTACTTTTTCGTCCATAGTGTCCGTAGGATCTTCAAGAAATAAAATTTTAGGTTTGTTTACAATGCTTCTGGCTAATAATATTTTTTGAGCATTAGAGGATGATAGCTGTCTTCCTTCAGGGAAAATAGGAGTCATTAAACCTTTAGGCAAAGATTTAATGAAACTGCTGAGTTGTACACCATCAAATGCCCATTTTAAAGTTTCATCAGTAATATTTTTGTTTTTAAATGTAATGTTGTCAATGACAGTGCCTTCAAAAGGAGTTTCACCATGAATGATGCTCGAAACTTGTGCGCGGTACTGATTGATATTTATTTTAGTAAAACTGTCATCATTGATGTACATCACTCCGGATGATGGTTGAATAAGTCCTGATAAAATTCGGATCAGGGTTGTTTTTCCGGAACCATTTTCTCCGTCAATAAAAATATGTTCCGATTGTTGAATTTTCAGAGAGATATTGTCTAAAATTTTGTTTTTTGAATCAGGAAATCTAAAACTAACATCATCTACTTCTAATGCTATTGAAGTATAACAATTGTCATAGTCAATAGGGAATTCTTCTTCTAAATCCATGTCGGTTATGGTTCCTATTTTTTCTATTGAAGTCAATACATCGTAGAAAGTTTCCAGTCCCAGGATTATTTTTTCGACCGAATTAATTACCAATAAAATAATAATTTCGGCAGCCACAAATTGACCAATATTCATTTCCTGTGCTAACACCAGATAACCTCCTATTGAAAGTAAGCTGGCAGTAATGATTACTTTAAACACAATTAATTGGCTAAACTGTGATTTGATTACGGCAAAATGATTTTCTCTTGAGTTGAGGTAATTAGTCAGTATTTTGTCGTTTTTTTCTAAGGCGTAATCATGGTGTAACTGGTTTCGGAAACTAAAGTTGTTTCTGGCTATTTCCTGAAGCCAACCCGCTATTTTGTATTTGAATTTAGATTCTGTTAAACTGGTATTTAGACCTGAAACATAAGAAAATCTAAAAATGAAATACAGTAAAGCAAATAGTAGAATACCAAAAAAGATAAAATAGGAATGGTATAATGAGAGTAAGATGAGTCCGAAAACAATTTGGAGTAAGGCGGCCGAAAAATCTAACAATAGTTTTGAAGTTCCTTTTTGAATTACTAAGGTGTCAAAAAAGCGGTTAGCCAGTTCAGGCGGATAATTGTTATAGAATTCTTCAAATTTAATTTTTGGAAGACGTACAGCAAATTCATAAGAAGAACGGATAAATATTTTTTGTTGCAAATTTTCAGTTATTCGCAACTGCATTAGAGATAAAATACCCACTAAGGCCACACCAAAAACAACCAGAATAATTAACATGATCCAGGAAACACTAGCTCTTCCTGATTGAATAAAATTAGTTATCGCCTGAATCCCTAAAGGCAATGATAAACTAATAATTCCTGAAAAAATGGAATAAAAAAACAGCTGATAAACGTCTTTTTTATCCAGTTTTAATAAGTTATAAAATCGTTGTAAAGGCTTCATAGATATTTATTTTTTTAAGGCTTTGGTTATAAGGTCAAGGTAGAAATCAGTTGGCGAAATCAGATCACTACAGTCGGTTATTGTTTTTAGGTGTTCGTTAAGAAAATGCTGGTGCAAACTTCCTTCTACTATTGTTGAAGCCAGACTTTTAGAATAAGGATAATCAGGATTAACGTCATAAATCATAGTGGCTAATTGATTGATTATTCTTTTATAGACTAAAAAATATCCTTCCTTGTTGTCTTCATCTACTTCTTTAGTGTAAAGAGCTTTGTTGAATTCAGCGATGATAATTTTATTTAAAATGGCTTCATTAATATGTTTGGTGTTGTCATCGTCTTTAATTTTTTCGGTAACAACTATTATTGCTTTGGTTAGTTTTTCTACCGGATTGTTAATGTTATTAGTGGCAAGAACAAGTCTGTATTCCATCCAACTCCAATACCAGGAGGATAGATATACAACTAATTTATGCTTGTTTTCAAAATACCTGTAAATGGAGCTTTCGTTAGACTGAATTTGTTCACCCAATTTTTTAAATGTAAAACTTTCTAAACCAATTTCGTCTATTAATAAAATGCTTTGCAGAATGATTTTTTTACCTAATTCAGATGTTTCAGGATCTTTCAGGTAGAGCTTCTCATTTACTTTTATTTTTAAATTTCCTAACAAATCCATTGCTATTCATTTTTGTGCAAATTTAATAGCAATACTTTTAATTTCGTGTTTTTAACATATAATTATGCTAAAACAAAGCGTTTTCTAATGTTGTTTTAATGTTGGAGTTGCTTTTGGTGTTATTTTTAGTGCAAGGTTAGTTTAATTTATAATTAGATTTTTTAGAAAATATTTTATAGGGTATTGGTGATTTGAATTTCATTTTGAATCTAGGATGCATTTATAATTAAGAAATAGATTGGCATTCCTATTGTTATGTTTATGGGAAAGGTTACTGCAAGTGCCATTGGTAAAAAAAGCCCCGGATTTGCTTTCGGTACAGTTATTTTCATAGCTGCTGGTACAGCAATGTATGAAGCACTAGCTGCTAATATTGCAAACATAAATCTATTACTAATGTCATCGGTAATTAATGAGCTTATTATTGCAAACAGACAACCGTTAAACAATGGTATTAATATGGCAAATAGGGAAGGGAATAGCCCAAAAGAGAAGAATGATTGTAGTTTTCTACCGCTTGTTATTCCCATGTCTAAAAGAAATATAGCAAGGAATCCTTTGAAAAGATCATTAGTAAAAGGAGCAATACCCTCTGCTTGTTTGTCACTAGCCATAAAACCTATAGTTAAACTTCCTAGAATTAGTAGCACGCTTCCATTAGTTAACGAATGTTTTAGTATTGAATTCTTTTTAATAGTTTTGGATTCTTTTTTGTTAAAGATAGATATTAAAACTAATCCTATTATTATTGCGGGTGACTCCATTAATGCCATTATCGCAACCATGTGTCCATGGAGTTTTAATTGTTGTGCTTCGAGAAATGAAACAGCAGTCACAAATGTTACTGCACTAACCGATCCATAGGCTGCTGCGATTGCTCCCGAATCAAATATGTTTAATTTTTTCTTCAAGATAAAGAATGTATATAAAGGGATAAATATCGAAATGCAAATTCCGAATACCATAGACCAAGCTATTTCGCTAGTAAAGGTTTCGTGTGATAGTTCTTGCCCTCCTTTAAAGCCTATGGCAAATAATAAGTAAAGTGAAATAAATTTAGAGGAGTTTTGGGGTATTTCTAAGTCACTTTTTAAATATACTGCAATAATACCCAATACAAAAAAAAGTAAAGCAGGGTTGGTGAGGTTTTCAATTAGTAGATTAAAATTCATTTCTGTTCTGGTTTATGTTTGTATTATTATTTGAGCTTTCGGGATTTTTCAAACTAATTTGTATTTCTGACCAAATCATTAATTTTTTTTTCTCCTTTTCTGCTTTTAAAGATGTTTCCAAAAACGATTTTAAAACTAATTTCAATTCTTCGGTTTTTTGGATGGCTTGTAAGTCATGTTTGCCATATCTGATTAATGAACTAAAATCCTTTTTTTCATAAAAGCTAATTTTGCTCAAAAGGAGATTGCTTAAAACTTCTCTAAATTCAAAAGGAGTAAATTCTCCCTCGATTAATTTTAATTTTTGCATATGATTTGTTTTAAAGATGATGCAAAAATGGATATTAAATTTTATATATTTTTATTTATATTTGTAATGAATTGCATAAAAATATTTTATGAATTATACTTTAAATCAACTTAAGATATTTCTTAAAATTGTTGAAACTAGGAGTATCACTAAAGCTTCTGAAGACTTGAATTTAACCCAGCCTGCTGTTTCAATTCAGCTGAGGAATTTTCAAAATCAATTTGATATTCCATTGACGGAAGTTATTGGGAGAAAAATTTTTATTACAGATTTTGGATTGGAAATAGCCGAATCGGTCGAAAATATAATTAATCAGGTTTATGCTATTAATTATAAAAGTCTCTCTTATAAAGGACTTTTGTCTGGTAGGTTGAAAATTTCTGTGGTGTCAACAGGTAAGTATGTTATGCCTTTTTATCTTTCAGATTTTATAAAATTGAATCCAGAAATAGAATTGTTAATGGATGTGACTAATAAAAATAGAGTGATAAAAAGTTTGGAGAATAATGAAGTTGATTTTGCGTTAGTATCCATATTACCTGAGACCATTCAAGTTGAAAAGTTGGATTTATTACAAAATAAATTATTCCTTGTTGGAAATAGCAAAGAGCATGCGATCGCTTACACCAATAAAAATTTTAGTGAATTACCTTTAATTTACAGAGAGAAAGGTTCTGGCACAAGACAAACAATGGAAGGGTTTATAAAACAAAATTCAGTTTCAGTATTGAAGAAATTGACACTTACCTCTAACGAGGCTGTTAAACAAGCTTTATTGGCTGGTTTTGGTTATTCTATAATGCCACTAATTGGAATTAAAAATGAACTGCAAAATAATGAGTTGCAGATTATTCCAGTAAAAGGACTTCCTATTAAAACAGTTTGGAGTTTAATTTGGTTAAAAGGGAAAAAACTTTCGCCGATTGCTGTGGCCTATTTGAATTTTTTAAGACAGGAGAAAGATAAAATAATTCAGGAAAAATTTAGTTGGTACGAAGGTTACTAATTTTCGAATTTGATGTAAAAATGCCCTATATCGTGAAAACGATTTAGGGCATTCCATATATGTGTTAGTAAAAAAGTGTTATTTCACCAATAATGAATGACTGGACATAGCAGCAGGTTGAACTACTCCCATCAAGTCTAAAATTGTTGGAGCAATATCTCCTAAAACACCATCCTGAATAGCTATTTGGTCATTGTCAACTAATATAAAAGGAACAGGATTAGTTGTGTGGGCTGTATTTGGACTTCCATCAGGATTAATCATCGTTTCACAGTTACCGTGGTCAGCAATTACAATAGTCGAATAGCCGTTTGCAAGTGCAGTAGTAATTACTTTTTCGGCACATTTATCTACAGCTTCGCAAGCTTGGATAGCAGCTTCCATAATTCCGGTATGTCCTACCATGTCTCCATTGGCAAAGTTTAGACATACAAAATCCACTTCTCCTTTTTCAAGTTCAGGGCAAAGTGCGTCAGCTAATTCATAAGCACTCATTTCAGGTTGCAAATCATAAGTGGCGACTTTTGGAGAGTTTCTTAAGATACGTGATTCGCCTTCAAACGGCACTTCTCTACCACCTGAAAAGAAGAAAGTTACGTGTGGGTATTTCTCTGTTTCGGCAATACGGATTTGTTTTTTGCCTGCTTTTTCTAAAACTTCGCCTAATGTTTCAGTAATGTTGTCTTTGTTGTAAACTACTTTTACATTTTGATAAGTCTCATCATAATTAGTCAATGTAACATAGTACAAATCTAATTTATGCATATTTTGCTCGTGGAAATCCTGTTGCGAAAGTGCTTCAGTCAATTCTCTACCACGATCCGTTCTGAAGTTGAAGAAAATAACAACGTCGTCATCCTGAATAGTTGCTAATGGTCTTTCGTCAGCGTCAACAGCTACAAGCGGTTCAATGAATTCATCAGTGATGTCATTTCCATAGCTGGTAGCAATTGAAGTAACAACATTATGTGTTGGAGTTCCTTTTCCATGAACCACTAAGTCATAAGCAAGTTTTACTCTTTCCCAACGTTTATCACGATCCATCGCATAGTAACGACCAATTACAGAGGCAATTTTTACCGGAGTATTGGCAATATAATCAGTTAGATCCTGAATGTATTTTTTTCCAGATTTAGGATCAACATCTCTACCATCAGTGAAGGCGTGGATGAAAACCTGATCTAAACCGTAATCCTGAGTGGCATCAATTAATCCACGCAAGTGAGAAGTATGAGAGTGTACACCTCCGTCAGAAACTAATCCTAAGAAATGTACTTTTTTGTTATTGTCTTTTGCGTACTGAAAAGCATCTTTTAATACTTGTTCCTGTGCCAAAGTTTTATTGGCTACAGCCAAATTAATTTTAGCTAAATCCTGATAAACAATTCTTCCGGCACCAAGATTCATGTGTCCTACTTCGCTGTTTCCCATTTGACCTTCCGGTAAACCTACGTGTAAACCATCGGTTCTAAGTTGAGCGCTAGGATATTTTTTATAAAGACTGTCTATAAAGGGAACATTTGCATTGTCAATTGCAGATACTTTCGGGTCAGGTGATTTTCCCCAACCATCCAAAATCATAAGGATTACTTTTTTGCTCATTAGTTTTTAGTTTTTGGCAAAGATAAATTATTTCTAAAATCTTCGTTGCGAATAAAATCACAATTATGTATTCAAGAATTTAGCTATGGTAAAAATGACAATTTTGTTGCTGAAATGGTGTTTTGTTAAAATAAATGCAGTTTAAAATTTGGTTTTCACCGAATTATAGTCAATAAAATAACGCAGACTAATGGATAAAATATTAGTCATATTAGCGTTAAAAACGGAGTTGATGTTCTGTTTTAAGTTTCTTTGAATACTATTAGTTTCTTCCTGAGAATAATTTCGATATAATAAGGATAATTGGCTTCCGGGGGCAAACCACCAGGAATAAGAAAAGTCAAAATTCCAGGAGTTAAAATTCCTGTTTTTATTAGTATTGTAGCTGTTATTAGCTGTTAAACGGCCATTGTCTTCCAGGTTATAGAAATTTTTGTTGGACGAATACGACCAGTAATATCGGGCATTAAGGTTTATTGTCATCTTGTTGTTGATGGAATATTTACCCGTGAGATTGTTTTGTAGGGTTTCGATGTTTCTTTTGGCAAAAATAATTCCGGAATTGTCAGAGTCAACCCAGCCAATATTGTTGCTGTTTTTTGAATAATCAGTATAAAAACCCAGAGAGAATTTGTCACTAAATCGATATTTGGGACCGGCATAAATTCGGTATGAAAATCGTTTGTTTTCGTCAAACTTTTCAATAGAAGGAGTTATGTCAAAAGTTAGGTTGTTGTTTTTGTTGGATTCCATTTCCAGATAAACAGAAAATCTTCTGGGAATATAGAGAAAACGACCTGTTTGGCGTGGTTCATAAAAATCGTATGTTTCAAAAGGAAGTACATTAATCCCAAGTTGAAAATAGAATAATTTTAAAGTAGTGGCTGTTATAATGGTTTGTATCCAACTGGTGTTTTGAATTCTATTAGTACTGTTGTCAACATCTAAATTTACTTCCTGTTCAATTTTTAAGGTGTTGAACAATTTTGTTGGATTTAAAATTCGATAACTGGCATTCACAAAACCACTATAATAGTTAGTGTAGAATAAAATGCCTAAATCATTAGAATCAAAGTTTTTTGAAGTGTATTTTCCGTTAAAAAGGTAACGGTATTTTCCACTTGTTTTGGCAAAAGTGATGAAGCTTTTGAAACCGTCATAGCTTTCAGTGTCATTGATGCTGCTGTATTTGAAATCACCGGATAAATTATAAGTATTGCCTTTAGTGTTTAAATCGAATACTAATCCACTAACATTGGCATCTCTAAAATTACCGTTACGGCTAGTGTTGGTATTGATAAAAGAAACCGAAGAATTTTGTCTGAATCGTTGATCTAGTACAAGGATGTTGTAATTTGTTAAAGGTTCAATTACTTCAGTTCGGCTGCTGTTGTCATTGGTGTTTTTTATTGTAGCAAAGGTTTTTTCGGTAATGGCGTTTAGAAAACCAATTCCCAATCCTTTTTTAGTTCGTCCTGAAATTTTTATCGCGTTGATTAAATCTACAGTACTGGGATAGTTAGTGATTTGTTCGTTGTTAACTAAGCTTTCTTCTAAAGTTGATTTGCTAATAATTGGAGTTCCACCAATTCGTCTGGAATAAAATATATTTCCAATGTTGAATAAGTTAGTTCCTTCGGTAAAAAAAGGTCTGTTTTCGTCTAATTTCTGTTCAAAAGGTTCCAGATTTAGGATTGCATTATCAAATTTAGTTTGTCCAAAATCAGGAATTAAAATGGCATCTAAAGTAAATGCATCGTTGATTCCGTATTTTATATCTAATCCTGCTTTGAGCGTTTTGTCAGCAGAAAAGTTGTCTTTTTGGTAATAAGCCGAAGTATAAGGAATTAGGAACAATCGGGTAGGAGGATTTATGTTTTCTATTCCTTCCAATGTTCCTGATTGTGTTAAGACAGCGCCTATTCGGGTGTCGATATGATTCCAGGTGAATTTTTGCGCATTTCTTTTAATTTCACGCATAAAATTAATGCCCCAGCTTTGTTTTTGGCTCTTAGGAAAACGGATTGCAGCATAAGGGATTTTCATTTCTACTGACCAGCCAAAATGAGTTATTTTGACACTGCTTTGCCATATAGCATCCCATGTAAAATCCTCAATTTCTTCAGTAGCTAAACAGTCCATTTGCACTCCGGTAGAACTTACATAGAAACGATAATCCTGTTGTCCGTCATTAAAACCGTTTATGAAAACAGCAAAATGATCGGCTACGCCAAAAACGTCTCTTTCGGTTAATTCCCGTTGGATTTTATCAGGTTCGTCGTCGTAAAGTAGTGCCGAAATGTAGATGGCTTCATTGTCGTATAGAACTTTGACTTCGGTTTTTTTATTTTCGCTTATGGCTTTACCGTTATCGGGTTCAAACATAATGAAATTAGAAGCTGTTTCGGTGTTTTCCAGCCATTCGTCTTCTTCAATTTTTCCGTCAATAGCCAGTTCCTTTGTCTTTGATTTTGCCAAAATACTTTTTTTTTGTGCAAAAAGACTCAGGTTTAATAACGCTAAGAAGCAATATATTGATAAACGAAATAACTTCATGAAGGAATGATATCTTAGGCAAAAATAATAAAATAAGTGAAATTAACAACTTTTTAACAACCTCTGGCGTAATAAAAAAACTACTAATAGGTTAAAACTATCTTATTAATGCGGCTTTGTTTTTTTTAAGGGTGCTTTTTTTATATTTTTGGCTGTGTAATTAGGTTTTTAAGTAATTAGTATTCAATGGTTTGTAAGGGTTTTTTGAGTTGTGTGTTGCTCGTGTTTTTTTTAGGAACAACTAATGTCTTTTTTTCAAAAGAAAGTAAAACTGAGGTGGTTTTGAAACATCATCAGGGAAGTGATTTTGTAGAGCCAAGTGTTGAGGAAGTTTATAATAAATTGCATTCGGCAAATTATGATTTGCCTAAACTGGAAAGTTTTAAGAAGGCTTTGGAAGGTTTTTATAAGTTAAAAGCTCAGGGAGTTATTTCTAAAAACATAATTACACTTATTGATTTTAGTTTATCAGCTAATGTTAAAAGACTTTGGGTGATTGATTTGGATACTGATGTTATCTTGTATCATTCGCTGGTGGCTCACGGAAGAAATACCGGAGGTGAGTTTGCTAATAGTTTTTCTAATACTCCGGAATCCTATAAGAGTAGTTTGGGTTTTTATGTTACGGGAGAAGTGTATAATGGAAAACATGGAAAGTCATTGAAACTGGACGGTTTAGAGAAAGGAATTAATGATAATGCCAGAGAAAGAGCGGTTGTTGTCCATGGAGCTGATTATGTTTCGGATTCTTTTATTCATAATAACAAAAGATTAGGCAGAAGTCTTGGTTGTCCGGCGATTCCATTGGGAATAACAGAAGAATTAATTAGTACTATCAAGGATAAATCTTGTTTGTTTATTTATTATCCTTCGGATTCCTATCAAAATTTGTCAAAGTTGGTTTCTTAGTTCGGTTTGATGAAAAAAAAAATCAGGAGGTAACAATTTAGTTTTAAAAAAGTTAAGCTTGAATTTGTTTTTTGACTAAAAAAATATGCTCTAAAAATTTGTTTTCAACTTAACTTATTCTTTATATTTGCACCACGCTAATGCGGAAGTAGCTCAGTTGGTAGAGCTCCAGCCTTCCAAGCTGGTTGTCGCGAGTTCGAGCCTCGTCTTCCGCTCATAGAAACCGAAATTTAATAGTTTCGGTTTTTTTAAAATAAAATTTGGAGGTGTTTGAATAATTTGTATATTTGCACCCGTTATGCGGAAGTAGCTCAGTTGGTAGAGCTCCAGCCTTCCAAGCTGGTTGTCGCGAGTTCGAGCCTCGTCTTCCGCTCTTAGAAACCGAAACTTAATAGTTTCGGTTTTTTTTATTGGATAAAACTCAATTCCGAGTTTGGTTTTATTTCAACGGGAATGCGGTTTTTTTGGAATAATTTGGCTGATAACTTTCCTTTCAAAATTATTTTTCCGTCTTTTATTTCGAGCCAACTTCCTTCTTTTAGTCCTAAAACCGGGAAATTATTAAAGTGATGAAATTCGTTAATCCTGGTTTCCCGGCTTTCTCCCATGTGAGTCGATTGGGAATCGGCATCTATAAAATGTACGTTTAAATTAAAAGGAATTAGTCCTAAGGTTTTAAAGCTTGGTGGATAAACAATAGGCATGTCGTTAGTGGTTTGCATGCTCAGTCCGGCAATGTTGCTGCCTGCGCTGGTTCCTAAGTAGGGGGTGCCTTTTTCGAGTGTTTCTTTTAGCGTAGTCATGATTTTTTCATGGTACAATTGTTTTACTAATAAAAAGGTATTGCCTCCGCCTGTAAAAATTCCTTCGGCATTTTGAATGGCCTGAGCAGGGTTTTCATATTGATGAATTCCTTTTATGACGATATTGATTTTGGCGAAAACCGAAGCTGTTTTTTGAGTGTATTCATCATACGAAATCCCGCTGGGCCTGGCGTAAGGAATGAATAGCACAGTTTTACAGTTTTTGAAATGTGATTTCAATTTAGGGAGTAAGTATTCTAAATAGCTGCTTCCGAAAAGGGTAGAGGTGCTGGCTAGTAATAGATTTTTCATGATATTTTTTGATTTAAAGATATAAAATCGGTTTGCTAATCAGTTTGATTTATTAACAAATTTTTATCAGCTTCTTAGTATCAAATTGGGATGAGCTTGATTTATTTTTACTCTTTGATTTTGTGTAAGATGAGGGTATTTGTAGCTGCTTTTTTTATTTTGTTTACAACTGTTGTTTTGGGGCAGCTAAAGAAAGCTTCTGAAATAAGAGGGCAGGTGAGTGCTTATGTGTCTAATTTGGACGGCATTTATGTTATTAATCTAAAATCTGAGCAAACGGTTTTTACGGATTTAAACGGAGAATTTGTTATTGAGGCTAATGTAGGTGATACTTTGGTTTTTTCGGGTTTGCAAACTAAACGCAAAGAAGTAGTGTTGAATGCCGAAGATTTTAAGAAAGTTGTTTTGAAAGTGCATTTAATTACCATGATTCATGAATTGAATGAAGTGGTAGTTAGAAATTATAATTCGATTAATGCGGTGTCACTTGGAATTGTTTCTTCAGGCCAAAAAAAATATACCCCAGCCGAGAGAAAATATGCCACTGCAAGTTCGGCTCGTTTAAATCCTATGGGTTTGGATCCTGTAGTTAATCTTATTTCCGGTCGTAGTAAGATGTTGAAAAAAGAAATAGAGGTCGAGAAAAAAGAATCATATATGGCTATGTTGGAAAAAATGTTTGATAAAGAACATTTTATTAATACATTGCAGTTGCCTTTGGAATATGTAAAAGGTTTTGAGTATTATGTAGTGGATAATCAAAAATTCACTAAAATATTAGAGATGAAAAATAAAACTACAATTGAATTTTTGTTAGGAGAATTGGCAGTGAAATACAAAGCGATAATTGCCCTTGAAAACAAATAATTTTCTTTTACTATTGCTGTTTTTGTTTGGCCAAATTATTTTTGGTCAGGATATTCGAAAGCAAATCCGTGGACTTATTCGCGTTGATTCTACTTCGGTAGAAGGGGTGAATATTGTTAATCAAACTACTCAAAAAACAACTTCGACCGACAAGAATGGAAGTTTTACACTTTTTTTAAAAGAAGGTGACGAACTGCTGTTTTCTGCGGTAAATCTTGTAACTTTACGTAAAAAGATAGTTCAGGCTGATTTAGAAAAAGCTGTTTTAATAGTTCAGTTACAAATTGAAAGCATCCCGCTCAAAGAAGTAATCATTAAAGAAGATTCCAAAATTAATGCTGAAAGTTTAGGGATTATTCCAAGTGGGCAAAAAAAATATACGGTTGCTGAAAGGAGATTGTACACTGCAAGATCAGGTTTTTTAGACAGGCCGTTGAACTGGATGTCAGGAAGAACAGCGATGCTAAAGAAGGAGTTAATTGTTGCTGAAAAAGAACAATTGATGGCTAAATTAGAATATCTTTTTGAAGAAAATTTTTATATTGAAACATTAAAAATCAGGAAAGATTATATCAGGGATTTTCAGTTGTATTGCATAGAAAATGATGATTTTGTGTCTTCGTTAAAATCAAAAAACAAAACTCTGTCCAAGTTTTATATCTTAACTCTGGCTAAAAATTATAATAAAATAACGGTCTATGAAAACTAAAGTAAGTATTTTAATTTTTCTTCTTTTAACTCAATTTTCTTTTGGTCAAGTAGGTGGGCAAAAAACACTTAAAGGTCAAGTGCGAAATAATTTGGTTCCGGTTGAAAACGTAATTGTTTTTAATGTGAATTCAAATGTGGGAGATGTAGTGGATCAATATGGCTTGTTTGAAGTTAAGGCAAAGGTTCATGATACCTTAGTTTTTTCCAGTTTGTCTTTTAAATCTAAAAAAATTGTTCTTTCCGAGGCTGATTTTGTTGCGTCTAAGTTGATTGTCAATTTAGAAGTTTTTACTAATGAATTGGCTGAGGTTTTAATTCTGGCTAAGAAAGAATTAAATCCTGTTGAAGGAAATACGCAAAAATATGTTGACTTGAAATACTTTGATGATGCTAAATCTTCTCCTAAAAACAGGACTTTACCTCCGGTTGGCGGTATAGAAAACGGAGTGGACTTTGTAAGGATTTATAAAGATGTCTTGGGAGTTTTAAGAAAAAACAATCCTCAAAAAACGGATTTTTATAAAGAAACCAGTTTTTCTGAAGTGGTAATGGATAAGGTGAATTATGGTTTTTTTTCTAACACCTTGCACTTAAAAGATGATGAGATTAAATTGTTTTTAATTTATTGTGAAAATGATTCTAAGTCACGACAATTAATGCAACCAAGTGAGGAGTTTCGATTAATGGATTTTCTTATTACTAAGAACACGGAGTATAAAAAAATAACGAAACACTAGAAAAACAATAATCGTCAAGCGTTTGGTTTACAAAAAATAAAGGTCTTTATTTTAAGAGAAAATTTAAAAATAGACTTTTTTAATTTTGGTATATTTGCATTTTAAAAAAAATATAGAATATGTTTGGTATTGGAGGAGGAGAGTTAGTCTTTATAATGTTTGTAGTTTTATTGTTGTTTGGATCGGATAAGATTCCGGAAATTGCCCGTACAATGGGAAAAGCAATGGCGCAATTAAAAAATGCTACAAATGATATAAAACATGAAATTCAGAAAGGTGCAGAGGAAAATGGTTTAGATGCAAAATCATTGTCAGAAATGACAGGTGGTATCAATTCGCAAATTAATCAGGTAAAAGAAGATATTTTAGGAGATAGTGTTGTTCAGGCAACCAAAATCAAAGAAGATATTGAAGATATTGCCGGTCCGGTAAAACGTAGTCGATAATGTTAGATAAGCTCCTCTCGTTAGATGTTCAATTGTTAGTGTATTTAAATGGACTTGGGTCAGAGTCTTACGATAGTTTGTGGCTTTTTATAACCAAACAAACCAATTGGATTCCACTTTTTTTAATACTACTTTATGTTATTTATAAAAAAATAGGTGGTAAGCAAATATTGTATGTGCTGTTGTTTGTAGCATTACTTATTTTTATTACTGATCAGTGTACTAATTTGTTTAAGCATGGAGTACAGCGATTACGTCCTTGTAATAATCCGGATGTTTATTCGATGATCCGGGTGGTGAAAAAAACAAAATCGTTTAGTTTTTTCTCGGGACATGCAGCAAATAGTATGGCGGCAGCTGTGTTTATTTATCATCTTATTAAACCGTATTTTAAATATACTTTTTTATTATTTCTTTGGCCTTTAATTTTTGCTTATAGCCGAATTTATTTAGGATTGCATTATCCGTTAGATATTTTGAGTGGTTATTTATTTGGAATGTTAACAGGGTGGTTAGTTTTTAGAATATATCAATTTACAAAAATAAAATATTTTCCGCTTTAAGAAGAAAGTTTGTGAAAATAAAAAACGCATATTCACAGTTTGTATAGTTTGTGAATATGCGTTTTTGTTTTAGGGAATGTTTTAAAGTACTCTGCTTACTGTTAGCCCGTCTCGAATAGGAAGTAAAACGGTTTCTACTCTTGGGTCTTCTTTTAATAATTTATTGTAATCAAGTAATATTTTTGTGCTTTTGTCTTTTGGGTTTAAAGGTTCTAAAACTTTACCGCTCCAAAGTACATTGTCTGATAAAATAATGCCTCCTTTATTCATTCTGGGAACAATCAACTCAAAATAATTCAGGTAATTTTCTTTATCGGCATCAATAAAAACCAAATCAAATTTGATGTCAAGCGTAGGGATGATATCGACTGCTTCGCCTAAATGTTGAACAATTTGATTGCCCCAAGGTGATTTGTCAAAATGTTTTCTCTGAAAATCGACTAATTCTTCTTTGATGTCTATGGTATGCAATTGTCCGTTTTCCTGCATACCTTCGCATAAACATAAAGCCGAATAACCGGTATAAGTTCCAATTTCAAGAATATTCAACGGACGAATTAATTTAGACAACATGCTTAAAACCCTGCCTTGGAAATGCCCGCTTAACATTCGTGGCAATAAAATTTTTTGGTAGGTTTCCTTGTTTAAAGCTGCTAATAATTCGGGCTCTTTTTCAGAATGTTGCTCGATGTAATCTTCTAATTCTTGAGAAATGAAATGCATTTTGCTGTGTTTTTTTCAATTTGTGCCAAAGTTATCAAATTATCAAAACAACAAATCAACAAATAGTCATTAAATTTGCAGCATGCAAATGGAGAAAAAAGACATAAGAGCCTTATCTAAAGAAGAATTACGCAATTTTTTTGTTGCTAATCGTGATAAAGCATTTCGTGGAAATCAGGTTTATGAATGGTTGTGGAGTAAGGGAGCGCATACTTTTGAAGATATGACTAATATTTCTAAAGGGACGCGTGCCATGCTGGAGGATAACTTTGTGATTAATCATATCAAAGTCGATACCATGCAGCGTTCAGAAGACGGAACGGTGAAAAATGCTGTTCGTTTGCATGATGGTTTGGTGGTTGAATCCGTGTTGATTCCTACTGAAACACGTACTACTGCCTGTGTTTCCAGTCAGGTAGGGTGTAGTTTGGATTGTAATTTTTGTGCTACTGCGCGTTTGAAAAGAATGCGGAATCTGGAGCCAGGGGAAATTTACGATCAGGTTTTGGCTATCGATCGCGAAAGCCGTTTGTATTACAATCATCCGTTGTCAAATATTGTTTTCATGGGAATGGGTGAGCCATTGATGAATTATAATAATGTCATTAAGGCTATTTCGATGATTACTTCGGAAGAAGGATTGGGAATGTCCCCGAAACGAATTATGGTTTCAACTTCTGGAATTCCTAAGATGATAAAGAAAATGGCCGATGATGAGGTCAAATTCAAATTGGCAGTTTCCCTGCATTCAGCCATTGATGAAATCAGAGCCCGAATTATGCCTTTTAGTAAAAACTTTCCTTTAGCTGATTTGCGTGAAGCTTTGGAATATTGGTACCGAAAAACTAAAAGTAAAATTTCTTATGAATATGTGGTTTGGAAAGGAATCAACGACAATAAGGCTTCGGTAGATGCTTTGGTTAAATTTTGCAAATATGTTCCTTGTAAAGTTAACTTGATTGAATATAATCCTATTGATGATGGCGAATTTCAACAAGCTTCTGAGGAATCCATAAATGCTTATATTAAGGCTTTAGAAGCTATTGGAGTGGTAGTTAAAGTAAGGAGAAGTCGTGGAAAAGATATAGATGCGGCCTGTGGGCAATTAGCTAATAAAGAAGTCTGAAAATGATAAATTATTTTGTTTAAACAGTCCTGTTTTATATAAAATAGTATCTTTGGAAACGAATGAATGTTACCTCTCAAATAAAACAGCCCATATTTAATGAAATGGAACTTTTTGAAAAAAAGTTCTACGAGTCGATGTCTTCTCAAGTGGCGTTGTTAAACAGAATTACGTATTACATCGTTAACAGAAAAGGAAAACAAATGCGTCCGATGTTTGTTTTTCTAACCGCTAAGATGATTTCCGGAGGAATTGTGAACGAAAGAACCTATCGGGGTGCTTCGGTTATCGAGTTGATTCATACGGCAACCTTAGTACATGATGATGTGGTGGATGACAGTAACCGTCGTCGCGGATTTTTCTCAATTAATGCTCTTTGGAAAAATAAAATTGCTGTACTTGTAGGTGATTATTTATTATCCAAAGGATTGTTGCTTTCTATAGATAACGGTGATTTTGATTTACTTCAAATTATTTCTGTCGCTGTGCGTGAAATGAGTGAAGGCGAATTACTTCAAATAGAAAAAGCCCGAAGACTCGATATTACTGAAGATGTTTATTACGAAATTATTCGAAAAAAAACGGCAACACTTATTGCAGCTTGTTGTGCATTGGGAGCCAAATCAGTTTCTGAAGATGTAGTTCAGGTAGAAAATATGCGAAAGTTTGGCGAATTAATTGGAATGGCTTTTCAGATAAAGGATGATTTGTTTGATTATACTGAAGATGCTATTGGAAAACCAACAGGAATCGATATTAAAGAACAAAAAATGACTTTGCCTTTAATTCATGTTTTGAATATTTGTTCGAAAAAAGAAAAAACATGGTTAATCAATTCGATAAAAAATCACAATAAAGACAAGAAACGCGTTAAAGAAGTGATTGCTTTTGTGAAAAACAATAACGGTTTGACTTATGCCGAAAATAAAATGATTGAATTCCAACAGGAAGCTCTTTCTTTACTTCAAAATTATCCCGATTCCGAATTCAAAGATGCTTTGACTTTGATGGTGAATTATGTTATCGAAAGGAAAAAATAATTTCCTTTGCCAACTATTGATTTTATTGGACTTTTTGATTTTTATATTATAAAATCAAAAATAAATCTACTCCTCATGCAACCTTTTTGCATCGATAATCGTCTTGCTAATAGAAACACTTTAAAAATTTTGAAAGTAATCAACTTACATCAGCAGGAAAACGAACTAATCCGGTTAGCGGTCGAAAACAATCGACAAGCTCAACAAAAGATTTATAGTCAGTTTTCACCCAAAATGCTAAGTGTTTGCCGTCAATATGTAAAAGACATTCATCAGGCCGAAGATATCATGATAACTGCTTTTATGAAAGTGTTTACCAATTTGAAGAATTTTCAATTCAAAGGAAGTTTCGAAGGTTGGATAAGACGAATCATGGTAAACGAATGTATTTCGTTTATCAGGGTTCACAAAAAACTGAAGTATATCGAAGACGATTTCGTCATTGGACGCGATGAGGAAAGTTTTGATTCTATTGAAAGTCAATTTTCGGTAGCTGATATTCAGTTTTTGATAGACAGTTTACCAGATGGGTATAAAATAGTTTTCAATTTGTATGCTATTGAAGGATATAAACATCAGGAAATTGCAGGTATGTTAGGAATTAGCGAAGGGACGTCTAAATCGCAGTTATCGCATGCCAGAAAAGTATTGAAGGGACAAATTAATAAGTTGAAAAAGTATAGCAATGGAACCGAATAAATTAGAAACGCAATTTAGGGAACAATTGAATTCTCGTGAAATCAAACCCTCTGAAATGGCTTGGACAAAACTCGATACCATGCTTTCAGCAACAGAAAAACCAAAAGCTAAATTTCCCTGGTTGTATGTGGCGGCAAGTTTTACAGCTTTGTTATTGATTGGAACAGTGTATTTTACTTTTCAAGAAAAGACAATTAAAACCCAGAAAAATGAAGTGGTAATTCAAAAAACAGTTGATACTAAAATTAAAGCACTAACGTCAGATTCTGTTAATTTAAAAATGGAGAAAAAAGAATCGATAGTTCAAATAATTCAAAAATCGACTTCAAAAAGCAACCAATCTTCTGAGTTAAAACAAGAATCAAGAGTTGTTAAAAATCAAGAAGCTGAGGTTTCTGGTCTCAATCAACATAAAGATGATATTATAGTTGTTTCTTCTGAAGAAAAGAATTTCAAATCAATAAGTAAAAATAAATACGTTTCAGCAGAAAAATTATTAGCAGAAATCAGTAATACTAAATTTGAATCGGCTGATAAAACAATGAGAAATACAACTAAAGTTATTTCTGTAAACCCAAACATTTTACTATCAAATGTTGAAGCAGAATTGAATCAGTCTTTTAAAGAATCTGCATTAGACAGATTGAATAAAAATTTTAAGACTATAAGAACAGTTTTGGTGAATAGAAATTACAAAGACGAGTAAGAATTAATAAACAATCAAAAAAGAAATCATGCAAAAATATATTTTATTTATACTAATAATATCGTTTGCTTTTGCAACGAATCTGAATGCCCAAAAAAAGGGAAGTTATAAAAAAGTTTTAGATTGGGGATATTGGCAAGCTGAACAGCCAGAATACGAGATGAGTCTTGAAAAAAACGTTGAATTCAATAATGAAAACATCTTAACTATTAAATCAGTTAAAAGTAAAATTAATGGTTTTGGAACGCTTATGAAAACGACTAAACCTGATTTGTATCTAGGAAAAACAGTTAAAATGACTGCTTATGTTAAAAATGAAGATGTAAAATCTTGGGCTGGGCTTTGGATGCGTGTTGATTATTATGATAGTAATGTTCTTGCTTTTGATAATATGGAGAAAAGACCTATAAAAGGAACATCTGATTGGGGAAAATATGAAATTGTTTTATTTGTTCCTGTTGAAGCAACATCTATTTCTTATGGCGTTTTATTAGCTGGAACTGGTCAAGTTTGGTTTAAGGATGTAAAGTTCGAAATTGTTGATGATACTGTTCCTGAAACAGGGATAAATAAAGGAAGAGAAAATAAAGTATTGTCATTTGAAGCCAAAGCCAAAGCAATTGGTAATGAAATTAAAAGAATAACAGATGAGGAGAAAAATGCTCTAAAAGCTGAAGTAAGTTCAATAGATAAAGAAATTGGAGAAGGAATAATTTCTAAAGAAAAAGTAGCAGAACTTAAATTGAAAAAAGCACAAGAACACGCCGCTAATATTGAAAAAAGAGTTGCTGTTGAGCAAGAAAAACTAAATCAATTGGTTCAGGATAAAGTTGATGGAAAGATAGGTGAAGAAGCTAATCCGAAAAAGAAAGGTGGTACGTTAATTTTAGGAAGTAATAATGATTCTTTTGATAACGGTAGAGAGATTAATCTTGCTTCAATGAAGGTTTATAATGGTCATGATGACAAGTTGAATCGTCATATAAAACGAACAACAAGTCAGATTGTTTTTGCTATAGGAGCCAATAATTTAATTACTGATGGGGCGGTTGGAAATTCTGACTTTAAATACGCGAGATCGCATTTTTATGAATGGGGATTGACCTATAATACCAGAATATTAAAAAACGATAATTTATTGCATGCTAAATACGGTTTGTCATTAATGTATAATAATTTGCGACCAACAGATAATCGTAATTTTCAAGTGAATGGCAATCAGACTGATCTTGTAATTAATCCAGTTGTTTTAAAAGATTCTCGTTTTCGAAATGTTAATTTGGTAGTGCCTTTGCATTTGGAATTTGATTTTACAAAACCGACCGTTATAAACGATAAGACTTATTTTAAATCTCATGACGGTTTTAGATTAGGTTTAGGTGGTTATTTTGGAGTTAATCTAAAATCTAAACAAATTCTTAAATATGATATTGATGAATATGCTTCAAGAGAAGTGACTAAAGGGAATTTTAATATGAATGATTTTATCTATGGTTTGAGTACTTATGTAGGTTACAAGGCAACTAGCTTGTATTTAAAATATGATTTAAATCCTTTGTTTAAAGATAATGCAGTCAAGCAAAACAATGTTTCTTTAGGATTGCGATTTGATTTTAACTAATTTGTGAATACAATGGCAATGACAGTAAAGAAATTCAAAAGCTGTATTGATTTTTGATATTGTCATTGTCATTGATATTGTTACTTTGTATCTTTGATGCTTTCCAACTTTATACCTTAAAAATTGATTTCAAAAGCCACCATAGATACTGTTTTCGAAACTGCTCGAGTTGAGGAGGTTATTGGCGATTTTGTACAATTAAAACGAGCAGGAAGTAATTTTAAAGGATTGAGTCCGTTTTCTGACGAACGTTCTCCATCGTTTATGGTATCGCCGGCTAAAGGAATTTGGAAAGATTTTAGCTCCGGAAAAGGAGGGAACTCTGTGGCTTTCCTGATGGAGCACTCCCATTTTACCTATCCGGAAGCCATTCGTTATCTGGCTAAAAAATACAATATCGAAATTGAGGAAACCGAACAGACTGATGCTGAAAAGGCAAATATGGATGCCCGGGAAAGTATGTATCTGGTTTCGGAATTTGCAAAAGATTATTTTCATAATACACTTTTAAATACAGAAGAAGGTAAAGCAATCGGACTTTCGTATTTTAAAGAAAGAGGGTTTACTGCTGAAACTATAAAAAAGTTTAGTTTAGGATATTCGCCTGAAACCTGGGATGCTTTTACTAAAGAAGCCTTGGGGAAAGGTTATAAATTAGAATTTCTGGAAAGCACAGGTTTGACTATCCCCAGGGAAGATCGTCCTTTTGACCGATTCAAGGGTCGTGTGATGTTCCCGATACAAAGTATGTCAGGACGTGTTTTAGGGTTCGGAGGAAGGATTCTGACCAATGATAAAAAAGCGGCTAAATACCTGAATTCACCTGAAAGTGAAATCTACCATAAGAGTAAAGTTTTATATGGTATTTTTCAGGCTAAGCAATCTATAGCTAAATTAAACAATTGTTTTTTAGTTGAGGGTTATACTGATGTAATTCAGTTTAATCAAGCGGGAATTGAGAATGTGGTGGCTTCTTCGGGAACTGCTTTGACTCCGGATCAAATCAGATTAATCAACCGATTGACCAAAAATATTACCGTTCTTTTTGATGGTGATGCTGCCGGACTTCGGGCTTCTGTTCGTGGAATCGATTTGATTCTAGAGGAAGGAATGAATGTGAAAGTTTGTACTTTTCCTGATGGAGAAGATCCGGATAGTTTTGCTAAAAAAACATCGCATGACGATTTGGTTGCTTATTTAGAAAATAATGCTAAGGATTTTATTCAGTTCAAAGCTTCGTTGTTAATGGATGAAGCCAAGAATGATCCTATCAAGAAAGCCGATTTGATTCGGGATATGGTGCAAAGTATTTCTAAAATTCCAGATCGTATTCAGCGCGAAGTTTACATCCAGGAATGTTCTCGAATTATGGATATTTCGGAGCAAGTCCTTATTAGTACTTTAGCTCAGTTGATTCAAAAAGATGTTGCTGAAGTTGCTAAAAAGCAAAAGCAGGAGCAAAAACCTTTTGAAGTTCATAGAAACCAAAACCCGAAAAATACAGGGTATTCAGGAGGAGATCCGGAAGATCCCAGATTTGGGCCGCCAGAGAATTATCCTGGAGAACCGGGATATCAAAGCGAGCCTACAGAAAAAGTAGATGTTCTTTATCGTTTAGAACGAAAAGTTATTGAAATTTTATTGCTTTATGGAAATAAAACAGAACAATTTGAAGATGTTTTGATGAAGTCAAATGAAGATGGCGAAATCGTGAATGTCTCTGAAATGAAGTCCTATAAAGTTTTTCAACGTATCTATTTAAGTTTACAAGAAGATGAAGTTGAATTAGCTAACCCTTTGTTTCGTGGAATATTTACTGATTTGATTAACCATTATCTTCAAAATGATTCTTTTAGTTTAGAACAGTATTTGATGCATTTGCCAGCAGAATATGCCCAGGAAGTGACTGATATTTTGATGGAAGATGAGCGATTAGTTTTGCATGATTGGGAAGGTCAAAATATTTTTCCTAAAACAAAACAGGATACTATAAGCCAAAATGTTTCTGAGACTATTTTAACCTTAAGATGGTATTTAGTCGGTAGAATTATTGATGAATTAAAAAACTCCATATCTCCTGATCAGGATAATATGGAGTCTTTAATGATGATTAGAGATTATAATGAACTCACTCGAGCTTTTTCAAAAAAACTGGGTAGGGTTATGTCTCGTTTTTAGATTAAACGATCTCTAAACTTTTAGCTTTGTTTACTAAATCAACTAAGTTAGTAACATTTAGTTTCGTTAATAAACGTAATTTATAAGTACTAATGGTTTTTTCGTTCAAACCTAAGATTTCTGCAATCTCGTGGTTTTTCTTTCCACCACTTAAATAACGTAAAACTTCTACTTCACGGTTAGAAAGTTTACGGTACAAACGCTCGCTTTTACTTTGTTTGGCAATTAAAGCCAGGTTTTTCTTAACCGTTTCATTCATGATAATTTTACCTTGATGAACTTTGATTATAGATTGTCCCAGAGTCTCTAATTTCTCTTTTTTATGAACATATCCGGAAACTCCAGCTTTGATGGCATTAGGAGCATAAATTTGTTCAGAAAGTCCACTAAAAATAATAATTTTAGTTTTAGGGAAATTCTTTAAAAGCGCTTTTACTTCAAAAATACTCGAAAGACCTTCAAGTTCTAAGTCTAAGACAAGAACGTCAATTTCTTTTGTTAAGAGTATATCTCTTATCATCAAAAAACTACCAACATTGGCAGTAATTGATATGTCTGAATGGTCTTTGAAGTACGACTTTACTCCAAAATGCACTACCGGAAAATTATCGGCTAGACAAACTTTAATCATGATTTTTTTTTTTTTAGGGTTGTTTTTTTGTGTGAATTATATATATAAATTTAAGTAAAAAAAAGCAATAATACTATTTTTTATAGATAAAATAGTATTAAATCCGATTAATTACACAAACTGGTATTGGATTCATCTTGTGTTGGTTGATTGTGTTGAGTTTTTTGTAGATTTCAAACACCTTTTTTTCTCTTTCAGAGTAATTGTTTTGGGGGTTTTTATTCTCATCTTCGAGCATTGCCCATTCTAATTCGTCATAAGTGGCACCTAATTGTTGCTCATCGGTTTTTTCATCTCCAAATAAACCATCTGAAGGTTGAGCTGTTAAGATAGAATTAGGGACTTGTAAATATTCGGCTAAAGCAAAAACATCTGATTTCATTAAATCGGCAATCGGACTTAAATCGACACCGCCATCACCGTATTTAGTGTAGAAACCTACGCCAAAGTCTTCTACTTTATTACCGGTTCCTGCAACTAATAGTCCATGAACTCCTGCATAATAATATAAGGTAGTCATTCTTAATCGTGCGCGGGTGTTGGCTAAGGTTAGATTAAGTTTGTTTTCTTCAAAGTTGGCAGGAACTTCTTTTTTAAAAGTTTCAAATACAGCTGTTAAGTCAGTGTGTACACTACTCACATTAGAAAAACGCTTCTTAAGTTGTTCAATATGCTCTTTAGCGCGGCTTACATGACTGACATGTTGGTGGATTGGCATTTCAACACATAAAACCTGAAGTCCGGTTTGAGCGCATAAAGTAGAGGTTACAGCCGAATCTACACCGCCTGAAATTCCTACTACAAAACCATTAACTTTTGTGGTTGTTGCATAAGATTTTAACCAATTGACAATCTGAGTGTTTACCTGATCAACTTTTAGAGTGCTTTTTTTAGTCATAAATAGTTCAAATTTTAAGCATCAGGAACGTATCTTTGCATCAAATTTTCGTTAACATACTGGTTGTTCCTGTTATAATGCTGCAAATTTAATTAAAATAAAATGAAAACTTGTGTATTTTCCTTAGTTCTATTGTTCTTTTTTTTGTCATGTGAGACTAAAAATAAGACAGAAAAAGCAGTAGAGGCTATTTCGGTTGATTTAAAAGTGGTACGATTTGATAAAATATTTTTCGAAACCGCTCCTGAGGATCTGCCAAAGATTAAAAAAGAATTTCCTTTTTTCTTTCCGACCGGAAATGATGCTGCTGTTTGGTTAGAAAAAATGCAAAATCCTCTTTGGCGTGAATTGTATAGTGAAGTTCAAAAAAAGTTTTCCAATTTTGATTTGTATAAAGCAGAATTAGAAGGGGTTTTTAAGCATATAAAATACAATTTTCCTAAAACAGTTACGCCTAAAGTATATACTATTGTAGCTGAAATGGATTATAATAATAAGGTGATTTATGCTGATAGCTTATTGATTATTTCGCTTGAAATGTATCTGGGGAAGGAACATAAATTTTATCAGTTTCCGAATTATTTAAAACAAAATTTCGAACCCAGACAAATGATGCCTGATGTTGTAGAAAGTTTTGCAAGAAGACAAATCCCGCCAAGCATAGAAAAAAACTTTTTGGCGGCTATGATTTATTCCGGAAAGCAATTGTATTTAAAAGATAAATTGTTGTCAGAAGATTATACTGATGCGGATAAAATAGGTTACACAGCTGAGCAATTGTTGTGGTGTCAGGAAAACGAGAGTTATATGTGGCGTTATTTTATTGAAGATCAATTGCTGTATAATGATGATCCTAAGTTGATTCCTAGGTTTATTAGTCCAGCGCCTTTTTCTAAATTTTATTTAGAAATTGATAATGAGTCTCCGGGTAAGGTAGGAGCCTGGATTGGTTGGCAAATTGTGCGTTCGTATATGAAAAATAATGAAGTATCTTTGCCGCAATTAATGCAGATGAGTGCAAAAGAAATTTTTGAAAAATCAAATTATAAACCTAAGAAATAATGTCAAATACAAATAAATCAGAAATAAATTTCCTGGTAGAATTAGATGAAAACCGTGTTCCGGAAAAATTATATTGGACGGCAAAAGATGGTGGAATTGAATTAGAAGAGTCGAAAGCAATTATGTTGTCAGTTTGGGATAGTAAGGCTAAAGAAAGTATGCGTATTGATTTATGGACTAAAGATATGCCTGTAGATGAGATGAAAATTTTCTTTCACCAGACTTTAGTGGCAATGTCGGATACTTTTCACCGTGCAACCGGTGATGAAAAAATGTCAGCAACGATGAAAGATTTCTGCGAGTATTTTGCAGAGAAATTAGAGTTGACAAAATAATTGACACTATCCCAAAAAGTGTGTAAGTTGAAAAGTTAAGGCTTCGTTTTTATAATCGGAGCCTTTTTTCAAATATAAGGGTAAATTGGTTTAAAACAATTCCCCAATTTTGAATAGGCATTGACCATTTTTTGGTCGCTTCTCTTAAAGCCAAAAATACCGATTTTAATACAGCATCATCTGTTGGGAACGACATTTTATTTTTAGTGTATTTTCTAATTTTTCCGTTTAAGTTCTCGATTAAATTTGTTGTATAAATGATTTTTCTAATTTCAATTGGAAAATCAAAAAATACGGTCAATTCATCCCAGTTATCTCGCCAGGATTTAATTGCATAAGAATATTTGGATTCCCATTTGTCTGCAAAATCGTTTAAAGCCAACTCTGCTGCTTGTTTTGTTGGAGCGTTATAAATATGTTTCATATCGGCAGTAAATTGTTTTCGATCCTTCCAAACGACATATTTACAAGCATTTCTAATTTGATGAACCACGCAGATTTGTGTTTGAGATTCAGGGAAAACACTTCGGATTGTTTGAGTAAATCCATTTAAATTATCGGTAGCTGTAATAAGTATATCTTCAACGCCACGGGCTTTTAAATCAGTCAAAACACTCATCCAAAAGCTACTGCTTTCATTCTTACCAAGCCACATTCCTAAAACATCTTTTTTACCATCTCTGTTAAGCCCTACAGCTAAATAAATAGTTTTATTGATAACTTTCGAACCTTCTCTAACCTTAAAAACAATACCATCCATCCAAACAATTAAATAAAGCTCTTCTAGTGGCCTGTTTTGCCAAGTAACTACTTCATTTGTAATTGTGTTGGTAATACGTGATATAGTCGAAGAAGACACTTCAAAATCATATACCTCCTTGATCTGTTCTTCAATATCACTAACACTCATGCCTTTAGCATAAAGTGAGATGATGACATTTTCAATACCTTGGGCTATATTTTCTCTTTTAGGAACAAGCAGGGGATTAAAGGAAGAATCTCTGTCACGAGGAACTTTGATTTCTTGTTGACCAAAAGAGGTCTTTATTTTTTTAGTTCCGTGTCCGTTGCGATAATTACCCTTAGTGGTTTTATCGTGTTTTTCATTGTCTAAATGAGCATCAAGTTCGGCTTCGAGCATATGTTCAACAGCTCGTTTGTGCATCGTTTGAAAGAATGAGGTTAAATCTTCTGCATTCTTGAAGGATTTATAGAAATCCTTGTTGTTTAATAAGTCGTCTTTGTCAATCATAATTATGTAAGGTTAAAAATAACAAAAAGTTATTTCCGAAAAATATTTTTGAGCTTTTTAAAGGAGCTCAAATATTTTTCAGAATAACTTTTCAACTTACACAGTTAGTGAGACACTACCAAATAATTTTTGAAAAACTCTAATAGAAAAATCCCAAATTCCAATTTTAATATCTTGGAGTTTGGGGTTTTTTATTTTAAACGTTTGGAATTTGGATTTGTATCCTGATACCTATCGGGATTGGAATTTAAAATCCACCACTGTTGTTTTTGAAAATTTCCTGATTGACTTCGTCTATGTAATTTAGGACTTCTTCTTTGCCGGTGCCTTCAGTTGATGAGGTTACAAAATAAGGAGGCATTTCAGCCCAATGGTTAGCAAACATTTGTTTTTTGTAGGCTGCAACATGAGAGTCAATTTTTACCTTACTGATTTTATCGGCTTTGGTGAAAATGATGCAGAAAGGAATTTCGCTTTCGCCCATATAATTCATAAATTCAATGTCGATAGCTTGTGCTTCATGGCGAATATCAATCAATACAAATGCGCAGGCTAATTGCTGTCTTTTTTCAAAATAATCAGTAATGAATTGTTGAAAAACAGATTTGGTTTTCTTTGAAACCTTAGCATAACCATAGCCGGGTAAATCAACCAGAAACCAATTGTTGTTAATTAAAAAGTGATTAATTAATTGTGTTTTTCCTGGTCTTCCTGATGTTTTGGCTAATTTTTGTCGGTTGGTCAACATATTTATTAATGAAGACTTGCCTACATTAGACCTGCCTATAAAAGCATATTCGGGCAAAAAG
The DNA here is from genome assembly GCF_001857965.1 of Flavobacterium commune. Classification (NCBI taxonomy): domain Bacteria; kingdom Pseudomonadati; phylum Bacteroidota; class Flavobacteriia; order Flavobacteriales; family Flavobacteriaceae; genus Flavobacterium; species Flavobacterium commune. The sequence continues at coordinate 2,267,367 of NZ_CP017774.1, forward strand.
TCCTTAGGGCATTTGCTTACGTCTGAGTTGCTAATTACGAATTCGGCGGTATTGATTTTCATGTTTTTTTAATATAAAAAAAGCTGTTTTATGCCGAAGCTGCTTTTAAATTAGTTTTTGTCAGCCATTCTTCAAGTAATTTATTGAATTCATCAGGATGTTCCATCATGGCTGCGTGACCGCATTGGTCAATCCAGTACAAGGTTGAATTAGGTAATAATTTGTTGAATTCTTGGGCTACATCAGGAGGGGTAACTTTGTCATTTTTTCCCCAAATGATACAAGTCTGAACGTGCATTTTAGGTAAATCCTTAGCCATATTGTGACGAATGGCACTTTTAGCAATGGTTAAGGTTTTGATTAATTTTATTCTGTCGTTTACTGTTGCGTAAACCTCGTCAATTAACTCCGGAGTGGCAATTTTTGGGTCATAAAATACGTCTTCCGCTTTTTTCTTGATGTATTCATAGTCACCGCGTTTTGGGTAGCTATCGCCCATTGCGCTTTCATAAAGTCCTGAGCTTCCTGTTATTACTAGTCCGGCTACTTTTTCAGGATACATTTTAGTGTGGTACAAAGCGATGTGTCCTCCTAATGAATTTCCTAAAAGTATTACACGGTCAAAGCCTTTGAAGGTAATAAAGTCTTTTACGTATTTTGCAAAAGCTTTTACGTTAGTTTTTAGTAAGCTTTGAGTGTATATGGGTAAGTCCGGAATAACAATTTTGTATCCTTTGTCAGAGAAGTAACGAGCTACGCCATCAAAGTTGCTTAGGCCTCCCATTAAGCCATGTAAAATGACAATTGGGGTTCCTTCTCCTGCTTCATAATAGCTGTATCTGCCTTCTTTTTTATAGTTTTTTTCCATGCTTTTGGATGCGAATTTCAATTTCGACAAATATAGGATATAATCAGTTAAAAAGAATTTTTGAAAACATTTTTTGAGTATAATCTATAAGTCTTTATAGTGTTGAAGGTGTGTTTTTGTGTTTATGTTGTTGAATGTCTATGGTTTTTTTATGGGATTATAATGCTTTTATGCTTTAAGAAATAAATTGTTTTTAAGAGTGGTTTTTCGAATTGAATTATGCTCTTGTTAAGAAATGCTCTTTTGGCTAATGTTCTGATTGTCTAAAAATTAAAGGGTTTTGGTTTGAAGTGGGTAAACTTATCAACAAAGTGGTAGAAAGTGGTAAAAGGTGGTAAAATTTTTTATATTTTTGCTCTATATCATTTAAAGCTATTCTTTTGAATACAATTGTTGGAACATATGAGTGTAAAGTTGATGCTAAAGGGAGGGTTTTGTTACCTGCTCCTTTGAAAAAGCAATTGGCGACCTCTCTTCAGGACGGTTTTGTTTTGAAGCGTTCTTTGTTTCAGCCTTGTCTGGAGTTGTATCCAATGGAAGAATGGAATTTGATGATGCAAAAAATCAATAAGCTTAATCGATTTGTTAAGAAGAACAACGACTTTATCCGCAAGTTTACTGCTGGTGTCAAGGTAGTTGAGATTGATGCTTTGGGGCGTTTATTAGTGCCTAAGGATTTGGTGAATTTTGCCAGTATAACTAAGGATGTTGTTTTTTCGTCTGCGGTGAATATTGTGGAAATTTGGGATAAGGATTTGTATGAGCAGTCAATAGATGATGGAGTTGATTTTGCAGATTTGGCTGAAGAGGTAATGGGTAATATAAATGACAACAACGATGGAATATCATAATCCGGTTTTGCTAAAAGAAACAGTAGATGGTTTAAATATTAAGCCAGACGGAGTGTATGTAGATGTGACTTTTGGTGGAGGTGGTCATTCGAAAGAGATATTAAGACGATTAGGGCCTAACGGGAAATTATTTGCCTTCGATCAGGATGAAGATGCACTTGCTAATGCACTACCTGATGAGCGATTTGTATTGATTAATGAAAATTTTAGACATATAAAACGATTCCTTCGTTTTCATGGTGTGAGAAATGTTGATGGGATTTTAGGTGATTTAGGAGTTTCTTCTCATCAGTTTGATGTGCCGGAAAGAGGATTTTCAACCCGATTTGATGCAGGTTTGGATATGAGAATGAGTCAAAAAAACGATCTTAATGCTTATAAAGTAGTTAATGAGTATGATGATGCTAATTTAAGAAGGGTTTTTTATGATTATGGTGAATTGAAAAATGCACCTGCTTTATCAAGAACCATTATTGAAGCCAGAGTGCACAGACCAATAAAAACTACTGATGAATTAAAAGAAGTTTTGGCGAAATATTTACCTGAAAGAGTTCGAAATAAAGTATTGGCTCAAATTTATCAGGCGATTCGAATTGAGGTGAATCAGGAGATGGATGTTTTAAAAGAATTTTTAGAACAATCATTAGAAATTTTGAATCCGGGAGGACGATTAAGTGTGATTTCGTATCATTCTTTAGAAGACCGTTTGGTGAAAAGATTTATAAAAAACGGCATGTTTGAAGGAGAACCTGAACGTGATTTTTTTGGCAATTTTTCGGTTCCGTTTAAAACTATTGGAAAATTAATTGTTCCTGAAAACGAAGAGATTAAAGTGAATAACAGAGCAAGAAGTGCCAAGTTAAGAATTGCCGAAAAAAAATAAAGATAACAAATTAACACCCAGTCTCCCTCTTCTTTGGAGAGGGTTGGGGAGAGGAAAATATGAAAACGAGTATTTATAATCTGTTAAAAGCAAGGTTTTTAATCGATGATGATGCGATAAAAAATTGGCGTTTTATTGTTTTTTTGATTGTTCTGGCAATAATTATGATTGCAAATACACAGCGATACGAACAAAAAGTATTTAAAATAGCTGAATTAACTTCAGAAGTAAAAGAATTGCGCTCAGAATTTGTTGACAGACGTTCGGAATTAATGAAGTTACGAATGGAGTCAACCGTTTCTGAAAAGATGGTAGAAAAAGAAATTTTCCCATCTACAGTACCTCCGGTAAAGATAAAAGTGAAGAAAGAAGAAGAAAAAAGTTTCCTTAAGAAATTATGGCAGTAGATGATAAACACATATCGTACCGAATCTATCTGGTTGCTTGTGCTATCTTTTTGATGGCAATAGGAATTGCTGTTAAGTTGACTAATATTCAATGGGTCGAAGGAGAGTATTATAGAGAATTAGCAAAGGAAAGAACGGTTCGAAATTTTGTTATTCCTGCTAATAAAGGAAATATTTATTCTGCCGATGGAAGTTTGTTGGCTACTTCAATCCCAAAATACATTATCCGCTTTGATGCTTTGGCTCCAAAAAAAGAAGCTTTCGAGCAAAATGTGAATGCTTTGGCCGATTCATTAGCTACTGTTTTAGGGAAATCAGCAGGTTTTTATCAAAATGAACTCAGAAAAGCAAGAGCTAATAATAATCGTTATTATTTAGTTGCCAGGGATCTAAGTTATACCGATTATATGAAAATAAAGAGTTTTCCTTTATTTGAATTAGGGGCTTATAAAGGCGGAATTATAATCGAACAAAAAACAGTACGCGAGCATCCTATTGGTAAAATTGCCGAAAGAACCATTGGGTACGAAAGAAAATACCAGGTAGGACATTCGGATGGAAAAGGAATTGAATGGGCTTACAGAGATTATTTGAATGGTAAAGATGGAAAAATTCTGAAGCAAAAAATTGCTAAAGGACAATGGAAACCTATCAGAGATTTGAATGAGGTTGACCCTCAGGATGGCTACGATGTGATTTCTACAATAGATGTTTACATTCAGGATATTGCACACCACGCTTTATTGAAACAATTAGAAGATTATCAGGCCGATCATGGTTGCGTGGTGGTGATGGAATCGCATACGGGGCAGGTAAAAGCTATTTCTAATTTAGGAAGAGCTAGCGATGGAACCTATTATGAAACAACTAATTACGCAGTAGCCGAATCGCATGAACCGGGTTCTACTTTTAAATTAGTTGATTTAATGACTATTCTGGAAGATAAAGTTGCCGATACCAGTACGGTTTATGATACCAAAGGAGGAGAAATAAGGTACTCGGGTAAGGCAGTGAGGGATTCTCATAAAGGAGGTTATGGGAAAATTTCTTTAGGAAGAGGTTTCGAATTATCTTCAAACACCGTTTTGGTTCAGGCAGTATATGATAATTATAAAAACAATCCGTCCAAGTTTGTCAATCGAGTGAATTCTTATGGATTGAATAAACGATTGAATATGGATTTTAAAGGAGAAGGACGTCCGTTTATCCCACAACCTACGGATAAAAATTGGTCTAATATTTCATTGCCTTGGATGGCTTTTGGATACGGGGTTTCGGTTACGCCAATGCAAACCTTAGCTTATTATAATGCGGTGGCTAATAATGGAGTGATGGTAAAACCACAATTTGTTTCTGAAATTAAAGAATGGAACAGAACCATCAAAAAAATGGAGCCGGAGGTTATTAATCCTAAAATTTGTTCGCGAGAAACACTTTTAAAAGTAAGAGCTGTTTTGAAAAATGTAGTTAAACGAGGAACAGGTTCAAAATTATATTCTAAGGATTTTTCTATGGCAGGAAAAACCGGAACAGCTCAGGTAAATTACGGAAAACGTGACGGTTCAGGCTTGTATTATGCCTCTTCTTTTGTGGGGTATTTTCCAGCGGATCATCCTAAATATTCTTGTATTGTAGTGGTTCATAAGCCTAATACATCCAATAATAATTATTATGGTGCCGATGTGGCAGGTCCTGTTTTTAAACGAATAGCCCAAAAGATTTTCACCGAAGTACCTTCGACAAATGAAATCAAAAAACTGGATAGAAAGATTCCAAAACAGGAGAAAAATTACAACGAATATTATGCTAAACTCCAAAAGAATCAGCAATTAATTCCTAATGTTAAAGGGATGCCGGGAATGGATGCCATTGCTTTGCTGGAAAATTTAGGAATGAAAGTGAGAACCAGTGGAATGGGAAAGGTTAAAAAGCAATCGTTACAGGCAGGACAAAATATTATAAAAAACACTACCATAACTTTAGAATTATTGTAGCCTCAACTAAGCTCTTCATCAAAGAGAGTGAAAAATGAAAGATATGAGTAAATTATTAAAAGACATATTATATAAAGTAGCAATCGAAGCGGTTCACGGATCGACAGATGTTGTTATCGGGAAATTGGATTTTGATTCCAGAAAAATCGGAGCCAATGATGTGTTTGTTGCTATTCGTGGTTCTATTTCCGATGGTCATGATTATATTCAAAAAGCAATCGATTTAGGAGCTAAAGCAATTATATGTGATGCTTTTCCGGAGCAATTTGCTAGTGAGGTTACTTATGTTCAGGTAAACGATACCAATAAGGCATTAGCTTTTATGGCTGCTAATTATTTTGGAAATCCATCCGAAAAATTAAAATTAGTTGGAATTACGGGAACTAATGGCAAGACAACTATTGCTTCTTTATTATATCAATTATTTAAAAAAGCAGGATTCAAAGTGGGCTTGCTTTCTACAGTAAAAATATTGGTCGATGATGTGGAATTTAAAGCTACGCACACCACACCTGATTCTATTACGATCAATCATTTTTTGAATGAAATGGTCAACGCCGGTATTGAGTATTGTTTTATGGAAGTGAGCTCCCATGGAATTCACCAAAAACGCACCGAGGCATTACATTTTACAGGAGGTGTTTTTACTAATTTATCACATGACCATTTAGATTATCATCCGACTTTTGCAGAATATAGAGATGTTAAAAAATCGTTTTTTGACAATTTACCAAAAACTGCTTTTGCTATTTCGAACATTGACGATAAGAATGGAGCGGTGATGATGCAAAATACGCTAGCTAAAAAACGTACTTATGCACTGAAATCCTATGCTGATTATAAGGCTCAAATTTTAGAGAATTTATTGTCAGGTTTGTTGCTTAAAATTGATGGCAACGAAGTTTGGGTAAAACTGATAGGTGTTTTTAATGCTTATAATTTGTTGGCAATTTATGCAACTGCTATCGAATTAGGTTTGGATAACTTGGAAACACTTCGTTTGTTGTCCGAATTGGAAAGTGTTTCCGGAAGATTCCAATACATTGTTTCTGATTCTAATGTTACTGCTATTGTGGATTATGCACATACTCCTGATGCTTTAGAAAACGTGTTGAAAACCATCAATGAAGTGCGTACTAAGAACGAACAACTGATAACTATTGTAGGTTGTGGAGGAAACAGAGACAAGGCGAAGCGACCAATTATGGCTGAAATTGCATCTGAATTGAGTAACAAAACCATTTTAACATCTGATAATCCAAGGGACGAAGACCCGGAAGTGATTATTGGAGAAATGGAAGCGGGAGTCCCACCACAAAATCATAAAAAAGTTTTTGCTGTAACCGATCGAAAACAAGCTATAAAAATTGCTTGCCAATTGGCTCAGCCCAATGATATTATTTTAATTGCAGGAAAAGGACATGAAACCTATCAGGAAATCAAGGGTATTCGTACTCATTTTGATGATATGGAGATTGTTAAGGGAATTTTAGAAGAACTACATAAATAGTGAAATTATGCTGTATTATTTATTTGATTATTTCAACAAAACATTGAATATTTCTGGAACAGGAGTTTTTCAATACATCACTTTTAGATCGGCATTAGCTTTTATTCTTTCGTTGTTGTTGTCAACAATTTATGGAAAAAGAGTCATTCGCTTTTTACAAAAACAGCAAGTAGGCGAGACTATTAGAGAACTCGGTTTGCAAGGGCAGAATGAGAAAGCAGGAACTCCTACTATGGGAGGATTGATTATCATTTTTGCAACCTTAATTCCTGTTTTGTTGTTTGCCAAATTGCATAATATATATATCGTTTTGTTGATTGTGACTACCTTATGGATGGGAACAATTGGTTTTGTAGACGATTATATCAAGATTTTCAAAAAAGACAAACAAGGATTAAAAGGAATTTTTAAGGTTTTTGGTCAGGTTGGATTAGGTTTGATTGTGGGAAGTGTGTTGTATTTTAATCCACAAGTAACCGTTCGAACTGATACCGGAAAAACCGATGTTTTTAAGCAAACAACTGCAGCCGTTATAGTGCCAGCCGGTATTGAGGAAAAATCTACAGCAACAACAATTCCTTTTTTCAAAAATAATGAGTTTGATTATGCTGAAGTTTTGGCATGGACAGGCGAAGGTTATGAAAAATGGGCTTGGTTGGTTTTTATTCCGGTAGTAATTTTTATTATCACGGCGGTTTCTAACGGTGCTAATTTAACTGACGGTATCGACGGACTAGCGGCAGGGACTTCCGCTATTTCGGTACTGGCACTCGCCATTTTTACATTCGTTTCGGGAAATATTATTTTCTCTAATTATCTCAACATTATGTATATCCCTAATTCGGGAGAAATGACGGTTTTTATTGCTGCTTTTGTTGGGGCACTCATCGGATTTTTATGGTACAATTCCTATCCGGCTTCGGTTTTTATGGGAGATACAGGAAGTTTAACTATAGGAGGAATTATCGCGGTATTAGCAATTGCTGTTCGAAAAGAATTATTGATTCCATTATTATGCGGAATATTCCTTGTAGAAAATTTCTCAGTGGTTTTACAGGTGAGTTATTTTAAATATACCAAGAAACGTTTTGGCGAAGGCCGAAGAATTTTTCTGATGTCGCCATTGCATCATCATTATCAAAAGAAAGGTTATCACGAAAGTAAGATTGTTACCCGATTTTGGATTGTGGCCATCATGCTGGCGATACTTTCCATTGTTACCTTAAAACTAAGATAAGATGAGATTAGTAGTATTAGGCGGAGGCGAAAGCGGGGTTGGAACAGCAATCCTTGGAAAAGAAAAAGGATACGATGTTTTTGTGTCTGATTTTGGAAAGATAAAAGAAAATTACAAAGAAGTTCTTATAAAAAATGGTATTGATTGGGAAGATGAAAAACATACAGAATCCCTTATTCTGAATGCCGATGTGGTGATGAAAAGCCCGGGGATTCCTGAGAAAGCACCCATAGTAAAAAAGCTGGTCGAAAAAGGAATACCAGTAATTTCTGAAATCGAATTTGCTGCTCCTTTTACTAAAGCAATTACGATAGGAATAACAGGAAGTAACGGGAAGACAACTACTACGATGTTAACCTATCATTTGCTAAAATCAGCGGGATTGAATGTAGGACTGGCAGGGAATATCGGGAAAAGCTTTGCTGAACAGGTTGCCGAAGATAAGTACGATAGTTACGTGCTGGAGTTGAGTAGTTTTCAGTTGGACGGAATCATAAATTATAAGCCGCATATAGCCATTATAACCAATATTAGTCCGGATCATTTAGACCGATACGATTATAAATATGAGAATTATATTGATTCGAAATTTAGAATAACAATGAACCAGACCGAAGAGGATTATCTCATTTATGATGCAGATGACGAAGCAATTTCAGAATGGTTACAAAAGAACAAAACAAGAGCAAAATTAATTCCTTTCTCATTGACAAAAACATTTGAAGAAGGAGTCTTTATAAAAAATAACAAAATGGAAGCAATAATCAATCAAGAGGAATTTCAAATGGAAACAGCAGCAATTGCCTTGGAGGGAAAACATAATTTTAAAAACGCCATGGCAGCAACTTCTGTAGCTAAATTGATGCAAATTAGAAAAGCAACAATTCGCGAAAGTTTATCAAATTTTCAGGGTGTAGAACACCGTCTTGAGAAAGTATTGAAAATCCAAAATGTGCAATACATCAACGATTCGAAAGCAACTAACGTAAACGCTACTTTTTTTGCTTTAGACAGTATGAATACACCAACAGTATGGATCGTTGGAGGTGTTGATAAAGGAAATGATTATAACGAATTGATGGCATTGGTTCGCGAGAAAGTAAAAGCTATTATTTGTTTGGGAGTTGAGAATAGAAAAATTATTGATGCTTTTGGTAATGTGGTGGATGTAATGGTTGAAGTAGGCACGATGACCGAAGCCGTAAGAATGGCACAACACATTTCAGAAAAAGGAGATACTGTTTTATTGTCGCCAGCCTGCGCTAGTTTTGACTTGTTTGAAAACTACGAAGACAGAGGAAGACAATTTAAAGATGCGGTGCATAATTTGTAAAAAAAGCTAGAAGTTAGGAGATGGAAGCTGGAAGTGTATATGTTTCAAAATTCAGAACCCATGCACCATAACTTATAACTCACAACCCATAACTTAAAAACGATGAAACAACTAATTAGCAGTTTAAAAGGGGACAAAGGGATTTGGTCATTTGTGGCCTTATTGGCCCTGTTTTCCTTTATGCCTGTTTTTAGTGCCAGTAGTAACCTGGCTTATTTGGGTCATGGAACAGGAAATACCTTAGGGTATTTATTAAAACATCTGATACATATTTGTTGTGGTTTTGCAATTATTTATGCGGTACACAATGTTCCGTATCATTATTTCCGGTCTATTTCTAAATTGTTACTACCTGTAGTTTGGGTGGTTTTAGGGATTACAATGATAAAAGGAACAGTGATAGGCGGAGCCAATGCAAGTAGATGGCTCCAAATTCCGTTTGTAGGTTTGTCATTTCAGCCTTCTGCCTTTGCAGCTTTGGTTTTGTTTGTGTTTGTAGCACGTTATTTATCAAAAACAAGAACAGAGCCGATAGACTTTTTAGAGTCTTTAAAGGAACTTTGGTTGCCTGTTTTTATTACGCTAATGTTAATCCTGCCTTCGAATTTTTCAACCACAGCTTTGATTTTTTCAATGGTTGTAATGTTAGTATTCATAGGGAGGTATCCAATAAAATATATCGGAATTATTGTAGGTTCAGGAATAGTTTTTCTTAGTTTTTTCTGGGTATTGTCTAAAGCTTTTCCAGATGCTAAATTGTTTAGCAGGGTTAGAACATGGGAAAGCCGAATTGAAAATTTTAGTACCAATAAGCCTGATGAAGATGATTACCAAATAGAGAAAGCCAAAATTGCCATTGCATCTGGAAAAATATATGGATTAGGTCCGGGGAAAAGTGTTCAGAAAAACTTTTTACCACAATCTTCTTCCGATTTTATTTATGCCATTATCGTTGAAGAATATGGATTGATTGGTGGTTTAGGGGTTTTGTGTTTGTATTTGTTGTTGCTTTTTCGATTTGTAATTGCTTCGCATAAGGCCAATACGCTTTTTGGAAAATTAGTCGTCATTGGGCTCGGTTTTCCAATGATTTTTCAGGCGATGATTAATATGGCAGTTGCTGTAGAATTATTACCTGTTACAGGACAAACGCTTCCGTTAATAAGTAGTGGAGGAACTTCTATCTGGATGACTTGTATCGCATTGGGAATCATCATTGGTGTAACCAAAAAAGAAGAAGAAATAGAACAAGAACAAAAAGATGCTGCCAGAAGAGAAGAAGCGCTTCAAAGACTGATTGATGCTGAATTAGCTGCCGAAGAGCAACAACAGAAAGAGTCTTATTCGATAGAAGATAAAATGACTAATCCAATGAATGCCGTTTTAAATAAATAGATTGATAGCAATGAAACAGTATAAATTCATATTAAGTGGCGGAGGAACCGGGGGACATATTTATCCTGCAATTGCAATTGCCAATGAATTAAAATCGCGATTTCCGGATGCGGAGTTTCTATTTGTAGGAGCTCAGGATAAGATGGAAATGCAAAAAGTACCGCAAGCAGGATATGCTATCAAAGGTTTGTGGATTGCCGGATTGCAAAGAAAATTGACTCTACAGAATGCTATGTTTCCATTGAAATTAATTAGCAGTTTGTGGAAATCCAGAAAAATAATAAAACAGTTTAAGCCCGATGCGGTTATAGGAACAGGTGGTTTTGCAAGCGGTCCTTTGTTGCAAATGGCAAATATGCTTGGTATTCCAACATTGATTCAGGAGCAAAATTCATTTCCGGGAATTACCAATAAATTGTTGAGTAAAAAAGCCAATGCTATTTGTGTGGCTTATGAAAATCTGGAACGATTTTTTCCAAAAGAGAAAATGATTCTGACAGGGAATCCTGTTCGTCAGGATTTGATTGCTATTGAAAGCAAAAGAGCAGCAGCAATTGAATATTTTAGATTGGATACCAATAAAAAAACGCTTTTAGTTCTTGGTGGAAGTTTAGGTGCCAGAAGAGTCAATCAGTTAATTGAAAAAGAACTGAAAAATATACAGGCTCAAGACGTTCAGATTATCTGGCAATGTGGGAAGTTGTATTTCGAGGATTATAAAAAATACAATTCGGAGAATGTTCAGGTGGTTGCTTTTATTGAAAAAATGGATTTTGTTTATGCTGCCGCCGATATTATTATTTCGCGTGCTGGAGCTTCTTCGGTATCGGAATTGTGTATTGTGGGGAAACCAGTCATTTTTATTCCATCGCCTAATGTAGCTGAAGATCATCAGACAAAAAATGCAAAAGCCATTGTCGATAAAAAAGGAGCGCTTTTAATCAAAGAATCTGAATTAGATACCGAGTTTAGTTTGGTTTTTGAAGCTTTGTTGAAAGATCCGGAAAAACAAAAGCAGTTGAGTGAGAATATAAAAGAACTCGCGTTGCCAGAAGCAACAAAGCAAATTGCCGACGAAATTGTGAAATTGATACAATAGCAATGATAATTGTCAATAATAATGGCAATAGCAAAATAGAAATAAAAATAATAACACAATAGTAACTCAGTTTTGATTTTTTGACAATTGATATTGTTATTGAAATTAACATTGAAACATTATTGAAATTGACATTGAAAATGAATCTAAATCAAATACATAACGTTTATTTTATCGGTATCGGTGGTATTGGTATGAGTGCTTTGGCGCGCTATTTTAAGTATATCGGGAAACAGGTTTCCGGTTATGACAAAACACCAACGATTTTAACTAATGAGCTAATCGAAAGTGGTATTGCTATTCATTTTGATGATGATATCAATTTAATACCTAAGGATTATTTTGTCGAAAATACCTTGGTGATAATTACGCCAGCAGTTCCAAGAACCCACTCCGAGTGGAATTATTTTTTAGAGCGTGATTATCAGGTTAAAAAAAGAGCCGAAGTTTTAGGAATTATTACTAAGGATACTTTTTGTTTTGCAGTGGCTGGAACCCACGGAAAAACCACTACATCTAGTATTTTGGGACATATTTTACATGAAAGTGGTGCAGATGTTACGGCTTTTATTGGCGGAATTGTAGAGAATTACAATTCGAATTTAATAGGAAGCGGGAAAACCGTAACCGTTGTTGAAGCTGATGAATTTGACCGTTCGTTTTTGCATTTGCATCCCAATATTGCCTGTGTGACTTCAATGGATGCCGATCATTTGGATATTTACGGAACTAGCGATGCTATAAAAGAATCGTTTACTGAGTTTGCAGATAAAGTAGAGGATAAATCTAAATTGTTTATTACGACTGATTTGCCACTTTCAGGAATTACTGTTGGAGTAAATGAGGAAGAAGCGGTTTACAATGCTTTTAATATTAGAATAGAAGACGGAAACTATGTTTTTGATGTTAAAACACCTGCTGGAGTTTTAAAAGATTTTCGTTTTGGACTACCAGGAAGACATAATTTGATGAATGCTTTAATGGCTTTTGCAATGGCAGTAAATTTCGGCACCCCAACCGATGCCATTGCAAAAGCCTTAGCTTCATTCCAAGGAATAAGAAGACGTTTTTCGTATCAAATTAGAACTGAAAACCTGGTTTATATTGATGATTATGCACATCATCCTACTGAGATAAATGCGGTACATCAGGCGGTTAGGGAATTGTATCCTAACAAAAAAGTATTGGCAGTTTTTCAGCCGCATCTTTTTAGCAGAACCAAAGATTTTGCAGATGATTTTGCAAAAAGTCTTTCTCAGTTTGACGAAGTGTTATTGATGGATATTTATCCGGCACGTGAGTTGCCTATGGAGGGAGTAACTTCGGACTGGTTGTTGTCTCTGATAGAAAATCAGAATAAAAAATTAGTTTCAAAAGAAGATTTGATAGCAACTATGTTGAAAAGTGATGCTCCGGTTATGGTTACAATTGGAGCTGGTGATATTGGTGAAATGGTGGGAGCAATTAAAAACGCTTTAAATGAAAAAAATATTTAATTGGACAAACATCAGATTAATCCTAATGTTAGGATTGGTTGTTTTTCTTTTTTCGTTTACTTCAAAGCGAAATGAAAAGCGAAAATTAGCAAAAATAGCTGTTGTTTTTGTAGGAGAAAACAATCTTTTTATCAAGGAAGAAACGGTTAATAAATTGTTAATAGAAAATATGGGCGACCCATTAGCTATTGAAAAAGATAAATTAGATTTGAATAAGCTGGAAGGAAAGCTGAATTCAAATGCGATGATTGACGAATCAGATGTTTTTGTAAGTATTGATGGTGTTCTGAAAGCGGTTGTAAAGCAAAAGACTCCTGTGGCTAGAGTGATTAATGGTTCAGAATCTTTTTATGTTGATTATAAAGGTGGTAAGATGCCGCTATCGGATAATTTCACAGCTAGAGTTCCACTTGTTTCGGGGGATATAAATAGAGGGGGTAACGAAAAATTGGCTCGTTTGTTTCGTGTGATTTATGAGGATGATTTTTTGAAAAAAAACATCATTGCTATAGAGATTATGCCTAATGCTAGCTTAAAAATGTTCAATAGGAATTACGATTACCAGATTGATTTTGGTAGTATGATGAATTTTGAAACGAAATTTAAAAATTATAAAGCCTTTTTTCAAAAAGCAGTTTTAGATAGTACGTTATATAAATATAAAAAGATTGACCTCAGGTTTACAAAACAAGTAGTTTGCACTAAATAATAGAAAATGGAAAAAGAGAATATTGCAGTAGGTCTAGATATAGGGACAACCAAAATCGTTGCCATGATAGGCAAGAAAAATGAGTATGGTAAGTTAGAAATTTTGGGAGTTGGAAAATCCAAAAGTCTAGGTGTGGCTAGAGGAGTGGTTAATAATATTACACAAACCATTCAATCTATTCAGCAAGCAATAAATGATGCGGAAACAAATTCAGGTTATAAAATTAAAGATGTTGTTGTAGGGATTGCAGGACAACACATCCGTAGTATTCAGCATACCGATTACATCAGCAGAAGTAATCCGGAAGAAGTAATTGGTGGAAATGACATTCAATTACTAATTGATCAGGTTAATAAATTGGCCATGTTGCCAGGGGAAGAAATTATTCACGTTTTACCTCAGGAATTTAAAATAGATGGACAATCTGAAATAAAAGAACCAATTGGGATGTATGGTGGAAGGCTAGAATCCAGTTTCCATGTTGTAGTAGGTCAGGCTTCGTCTATACGTAACGTAGGGCGTTGTATTCAAAGTTCTGGTATCGAATTGTCAGGGTTGACTTTAGAGCCATTAGCTTCATCTGATGCGGTTTTGAGCCAAGAAGAAAAAGAAGCTGGAGTTGCCTTAATTGACATCGGTGGAGGAACAACTGATTTGGCCATTTTTAAAGATGGAATTATTCGTCATACCGCAGTAATTCCTTTTGGAGGAAATGTAATTACTGATGATATCAAAGAAGGCTGTTCTATTATAGAAAAACAGGCTGAATTGTTGAAAGTTAAATTTGGTTCAGCTTGGCCAGGAGAAAATAAAGACAACGAGATTGTTTCTATTCCGGGATTAAGAGGAAGAGAGCCAAAAGAGATTTCGTTGAAAAACTTGTCCAAGATTATTCACGCCCGTGTGGTGGAAATAATTGAGCAGGTTTTTACAGAAGTAAAAGCTTATGGTCACGAAGATCCAAGAAAAAAACTAATTGCTGGAATTGTACTTACTGGTGGTGGTGCTCAATTGAAACACATCAAACAATTAGTAGAATACATTACAGGAATGGACACCAGAATTGGATATCCTAATGAGCATTTAGCAGGTAATTCAGACGAAGAGTTTTCTAGTCCATTGTATGCAACTGCAGTTGGATTAGTAATGAATAGTATTTGTAATAATACGCAGAGTGCGATAAGAAAAGAAGAAGTAGTTCCTCAAAGAACTGTTTATTATCGTGAGCCGGTTGTGGAAACGGTAGAGCGATTTGAACCGGAAGTAGAAGAGGTACAAACGCAAGTACCGGTTTATTCTAAAAATGAAGAGTCAACAGGAGAAAAGATTAAGCGATCTTTCTTTGATCGTTATGTTGATAAGATTAAAGACTTTTTAGATAACGCAGAGTAGTAAGATAGAAGAGAATAAAGCACAAAAAATATATAAATATCAAAAACCAAATATTATGACGAGCAACTCAGAATTTGGAAGTATTTCATTTGATTTACCAAAAAATCAATCAAATGTAATCAAAGTAATAGGTGTAGGTGGAGGCGGAAGTAATGCTATCAACCACATGTTCAAGCAAGGAATCAAAGGAGTTGATTTCATTGTGTGTAACACTGATTCACAAGCACTGCAAAATAGTGGTGTTCCTAATAAAATTCAATTGGGTGTGAACCTGACTGAAGGTCTTGGTGCCGGAGCTAATCCAGACGTAGGACAACAATCGGCTATAGAAAGTATTGCCGATATCGAAAAGATGTTGGATCGCGGAACTAAGATGGTTTTTATCACAGCCGGAATGGGTGGAGGTACCGGAACTGGTGCTGCGCCTGTAATTGCTCAACTGGCTAAAGAAAGAGAGATTCTTACCGTGGGTATTGTAACCTTGCCGTTTACTTTTGAAGGAAAGGTGCGTCAGGAACAAGCACTTATTGGAATTGAAAAATTACGTAAACAAGTTGATTCTTTAATTGTTATCAATAATAACAAATTAAGAGAAGTGTATGGAAATCTTGGTTTCAAAGCAGGATTCTCAAAAGCCGATGAAGTTTTGGCAACAGCCTCAAGAGGAATTGCCGAAGTAATTACACATCACTATACTCAAAATATCGATTTACGTGATGCTAAAACCGTATTAGCTAATAGTGGAACGGCTATCATGGGTTCGTCTGTTGCTTCAGGAGAAAACAGAGCTAAAGAAGCTATTATTGCTGCTTTAGATTCTCCATTATTAAATGATAATAAAATTACAGGAGCCAAAAACGTATTGTTGCTCATCGTTTCTGGATCTAATGAAATTACCTTAGATGAAATTGGTGAAATCAATGACCACATTCAAAGTGAAGCGGGTTATAATGCTAATATCATCATGGGAGTTGGTGAAGATGAATCATTAGGTGATGCAGTTGCTGTAACGATCATTGCTACTGGATTTGATATTGAACAACAAAACGGAATTGTAAATACAGAGCCTAAAAAAATCATTCACAGTTTAGAGGATGAGCAAAAAATTGTTCACAATTTAAGTAGTACTCCTGTTGCTAGTTTTGATTTAAGTACTGATAAACCGGTAACTAATACAGCTGAAGAGCGTGTAGTTTTCGATTTAGTTGACGAAGAGGAAGAAGAAGTAGTTGCTGTTGTTGCTCCAGCTCCTGTTGTTCCGGTTGAGGGAAACGAAGAATTGATGGCGATATCTGAATTTATTAAAAATATAGATGTTACTTTCGAAATTGTTTCTCCTATAAAAGAAGAAGAGTTTACATTTTCTGCACCAAAAGTAGAAGAAGTAAGACAAGCAGTTCAGCCAATTGTTGAACAACCAAAAGCAATCGAAAAGCAAGAACAAACTTCTATTTCATTTGATTTGCCTCTTTTTAAAGCCGAGCCAGTTCAGGAAAAAGAAGAAAAAATCTTATTCGAATTGACAAATGAAACTAAAGAAATCAAAGTAAACCAAGCGGTTCAATTTGTATCTGTAACAGAATTGTCTGATAACGGGGTTATCAAATATTCTTTGGAAGAGTACATGGAAGCTGAGAACGAATTAGCTAAACCAGTTGCAAAAGTGGTGGAAGAAGTAATTCCTGAGGAGTTGAATATTACAATGAAAAAAGTAGAATTAGCTCCGGAAGATTTTTCTAATGCAGAAGATATTTCTCCTATCGAAATGACAATTGAAGAAACTTTACGTTTAAGAGCTGACGAAAGAAGAAAGAAATTAAAAGAGTTTAATTATAAGTTTCATAATAACGTTTCTAAGATTGATGAGTACGAAAAAGAACCAGCTTACAAAAGATTAGGTATCGATATTTCGAATAATCAAATGAATAATGCTAACTCAAGAATCTCTGTTGGAACAGATAGTAATAACGATTTACAATTGCGTTCTAATAATTCTTATTTGCATGATAATGTAGATTAGTGAACTTAATTTAATAGATAATAACCCGAAAATTGCATTTAATTTTCGGGTTATTTTTTTTACCTTCGCACGGAGTTTGGGTCAAAGAGAATGCTTCTTAAAGCTGTTTTATCTTATCAAATTCGATTTCAATTAAATATCAAACTAGCAGTATTGCTTATTAATAAAATAGACAAATGAGTTTATCAGTAAAAATCATGGATGAGATGAAAACCGCCATGAAAGCTAAAGATACAGTAGCTTTAGAATCATTAAGAGCAATAAAATCAGAATTGCTTTTAGCTCAAACGGCTTCTGGTTCTAAAGAAGAAATTTCAGAAGAAGAAGAAATTAAATTATTGCAACGTTTGGTGAAAACCCGTAAAGAAAGCGCAAGAATTTTTACTGAACAAAATCGTGCTGATTTGGCTGAACCTGAATTAGCTCAGGTAGCTGTAATCGAAAAGTTTTTACCGGCTCAATTGAGTGAAGCTGAAATTGAGGCTGTAATTGCTAAAATTATTGCTGAAACTGGAGCATCTGGAATTGCATCTATGGGTAAAGTAATGGGATTAGCTTCTGCTCAATTAGGAGGGACTGCCGAAGGCAAAACGATTTCTACTATAGTAAAAAAATTATTAGTCTAAAATCATAAATCTAAAATAAATTTGGCTGCGTAGTTCAACTGGATAGAATATCAGATTTCGGCTCTGAGGGTTGCAGGTTCGAACCCTGCCGCGGTCACTTTTTTTGTAGCTTCAAAAATAATCAGGATAATTTGATTGTTTTTGAAGCTTTTTGTTTTAAAATAGAAAAAGTCAATCTATAGTAAAAATCAATTTTCAGTAAACTATGAAATATTATGTATATGTTTTGGAAAGTGAAATTCATGGGAGGTTATATAAAGGTCAGACATCTGATATTGATAAACGTATAAAAGAACATAATTTAGGAAAAACAAAATCTACAAAAGGATATAAACCTTGGAGATTAGTTTATTTTGAGGTTTATGAAACAAGAGAAGAAGTATTAGAGCGTGAAAAATATTTTAAGACAGGAAGTGGAAGGGCTTTTTTGAAAGAGAAATTACAAAAGAAATGACCAGTTGGATTTAGTTTTGTTAGTCAACTGAATACCTGTCTGCCTATAGGCAGTGAATATCAGATTTCGGCTCTGAGGGTTGCAGGTTCCCCGCCTGCCGGTCGGGCAGGGAACCCTGCCGCGGTCACTTTTTTTATAGCTTCAAAAATAATCAGGATAATTTGATTGTTTTTGAAGCTTTTTATTTTAAATTGTATTGAATTTAAAATCTTTTTGATGGAGCTAACTATGGTATTTCAATTTTTTATCATTCTTGTTTTTGGGATATTAGCTCTTCTCTTGATCGTGTTTCGAATTATTGAACCTATTTATGTTTTCTTCTTTAAGAAACCTTTGTTTTTACATATTTACCCTTTTTCTAAAAAGCTGAATAATGAGCAAAAAGAAATTTTAAAAACGAATTTCCTTTTTTATAATCGGCTTACTCCAAAAAAAAAGCGCTATTTTGAGCATCGTGTTAAAGAGTTTGTGCGTAAATATGAGTTTATAGGTAAGGATATAGTGATTACCGAAACGATGCAAATACTCATAGCGGGAACTTATGTGATGCTGACTTTTGGTCTGCGGAAATACCTAATTACTTTATTTACGAGAATTATTATTTATCCGTCAAGTTATTATTCGTCTTCAAACGATGCTTACCATAAAGGCGAGTTCAATCCCAGAATGAAGTCGATTGTTTTTTCCTGGGAAGATTATATTTTAGGTCATCAGACTACCAATGATAATATTAATTTAGGTCTTCATGAATTTGCTCATGCCTTGCATTTTCATTGTATGAAAAGTAATGATTCCAGCGCAGCCGTTTTTTTTGATGAATTTAATAAAGTGACAAGGTATTACACTGATGCGGAATTAAATGCCGAATTGCGTTCTAAAGGCTATTTCAGATTGTATGCTTATCAAAATCAATTCGAATTTCTAGCAGTAATTTTGGAGCATTTTTTTGAAACTCCGAAGCAATTTAGAAAGGAACATCCGGAGTTGTTTGTCATTGTTAACAATATGCTTAATTTTAAAGAGTATTTAGTTGAAGATTCTTTTTAGAGTTGTTGGTGATTTTTTTGTAAGTTATTTATTTTGAGTAATCGATTAACTAATACTTAGAGCTAAAATTATAGAAATAATAGGATTCTTTTAGCTCTATTACAAGCTTATATAGATGTGTTTTTATATATTTGTTTACAGTTTTTCTAAAGAAAATCTTAAAATTAGAATGTTATTTACTATCATATAAAATAAATTATTTCTTCACTTTCCCATTTTCTATTCGATATTTTTTCTGAATCAAAAAGAAGTTTTAATCTATTTTGAAATAAAATTTTAAGCAATATGCTAACCAAAGTATATTGAGAATGTAATTCACAGTTGTTATTTAATTTATATAATTTATGCTAAGAAAATACTCTTTCATAATAATTTTTGGTGTTATCATTTTTTTTAATTCATGTAAGTCATCAACCGAAGTAGATCCGGTTTCAATAGGATTTTCGCAATGTATTAATCAGGATATTTGGAGAATGTCGATGAACCATGAAATGACAGTAGAAGCTTCTCTTCATCCAAGAGTTAAGCTGACTATTTATAATGCTAACCGTAAAGTAAAAAAGCAAATCCAGGACATTGAAAAGATGATTCAGGATAAAAAAGATATTATAATAGTTTCTCCTTTTGAATCGGATTCGATTGTTCCTGTAATAGAAAAGGCGGTTCTTAAAGGAATTCCTGTAATTGTTGTGGATAGAAAAGTAAATACTTCAAATTACACGGCACACATAGGTGCAGATAATATTGAGGTAGGAAGAATTGCAGCTAAGCATATTGTTTCATTGTCTAAAGGAAAAGCTAATGTTGTTGAAATAAAAGGCAATTCATCTACCTCGCCCGGTTTTGAAAGAAATTTAGGTTTCAGGCAAATTTTAGATAAATATCCAGGTGTCAAAGTGGTTACTATGGAGGCTAAAAGAGATGAATTAGTCTTAGATGATTTTTTAAAAATACTGAATAATTTTCCCAATATTAATTATATCTATGCTTACAATGACGAAATTGCTTATCAGACCTGGATGGTTCTTAAAAAGAGAGGCTTAGAGAAAAGCATAAAAATTATAGGAGTAGATGGTCTTAATGGGCCTAATGGTGGACTTCAGTTGGTTCAGGAAGGGATTTTAGAAGCCACTGTTTTATATCCTACAGGAGCTGCCGAAGCAATAAAGTTGGCTTTAAAAATAGCGAATAAAGAAATCGTTCCTAAAAACAATAAACTAAATACTATTTTGATAGATTCTCTTAATGCAAATATTATGAGTAATCAGTTTGATAGAATAACGATTCAGCAATCGGATATTGAGCAACAGCAAAAGGTTATCAAAAGTCAGGAGAAAAAATATGTAAGCCAGAATAATCTTTTGAAATTGTTGACTTTTTTATTGGTAATAGTTTTAGGTCTGGCTATTTACAGTATTTACTCGAGAATTATGATTAGTCGAAAGAAACAGGAATTAGAAGAAACCAATAAAAAAATCAAACACCAAAGAAATGAAATTAAAAAGTTTTCTAATGAATTAAAACAAAGTAATGAGGCCAGATTGAACTTTTTTACGGGCTTGTCACACGAATTCAAAACACCTTTAACCTTGATTTTGAGTTCGGTTGAATCCCTGGAAAGTGAATTTAAGAATAAAGGAATTGCTATCAACAAAGAAATTAATTTGATGTATAACAATTCCAGAAGATTACTGCGTTTAATCAATCAATTATTGGATTATAGAAAAACTGAGGATCAAAAATTTACTTTGAGAGCATCGCAAACCAATTTATTGGATTTTTCAAAAGGTATTGTAAGTGATTTTGACCGCGAAGCAAAGAAAAAGAATATTGATTTTTCATTGAGTACTAACAATGAAAATTTAGAGGTTTATATTGATAGAAATTTAATGGATAAAGTCTATTTTAATCTGTTGTCAAACGCCTTTAAGTTTACACCTGAAAACGGTAAAATCAGTATTTCGATAAAAGAAGATAGGGAGAATAATGTTGTTCATATTCACTTTAAGGATTCGGGAATTGGCATACCAGAAAAAGAAATTGATCAGGTATTTAACGCTTTTTATCAGGGGTCTAATAATTATAGAAACAGTTCAGGAATTGGGCTTCATTTATCAAAGAGTTTTATTGATTTACATAAAGGAAGTATTGAAGTTGTTTCAAAAAACGGAGCAGAATTTATCATTACATTACCGCTTGGAAAAGAGCATTTAGATGAAAAATCGATAGTTAAAGAAGCTGCATTAGATTATGTACATCAATCCGATTATTTAGATTCTGAAGTTATTCAAAAGAAAGAACCTCAGCATAATGAGGATAGGTATTCGATTCTTTATATAGAGGATAATAAAGATCTTTTGGATTTTGTATCGAATAAGTTTTCAACCGAATATACTTTTTTTACTTCAGATGGAACTAATGCTGTGGAATATGCTTTAGAGTTAATTCCGGATATTATTATTTGCGATTTGAATTTGCCCGAACTTAATGGATTTCAAATTTGTGAAAAACTCAAAAAAGATTTGAGAACTTCTCATATTCCAACGATTATATTAACCTCTTCAGATGATCAGGATTCTTATTTACAGGCTTTAGATAGCGGGGCAGATGTTTTCCTGACAAAGCCATTTAATTTAAAAGTATTGGCGCAGTCCATCAAAGCCTTACTTTTTAACAGAGAGAAATTAAGGTATTATTATACCAATAATATAATCAATATCGAAGAAGGAACTTTTGGTGTTACCGAACAGGATTTTCTTAAAAAGCTTAACGAACTGATTGAGAAAAATTTAGATAATTCGGCTTATACCGTGGAAGATTTAGCTAAAAACCTGGCTATTTCCCGTGTGCAATTGTATCGTAAAGTCAAAGCAATATTGGGAATTAGCATCAGTGATCATATTAATAATATAAGATTAGAAAAGTCTAAAGAATTTTTGAAAAAATCAGATCTAACAATTTCAGAGATTGCTTATGCAGTAGGTTTTTCTACACCGAATTATTTTTCAACTTCATTCAAAAATAAATTTGGTATCTCGCCAAAAGAGTATAAGATTAAATGATAAAGGTGAAGTTATTTTTCGATTTTGAAAATTTTTAAATAAGTCAAAACTCATTTATGATAAGCACGTTTTAAAAAGTGTGCTAAATTTTAGTGTTACCATCAAGCCTGTCAAGAGTATTTTGACAGGCTTTTTTTTGTTATAAGCTGTTTTGAAAATTGGACTGCTAAATTTTCATTTTTACCCAATTCAAAAATAAATCCGGTTGATTGATTAGTTGTTTTGAAAATCAAGTCCACTTAAAATTTTCATAAATAAATCTGCCATTTTCTTAAAAAAGTATAAAAAGCGATTAATCAAGGTTGAAAATACGTAAACGGGGTATCATTTTCTAAAACTGGAAGTAACATAGTTGTATTTCCTGTAACATGATTGTAACTATAACGAAATAGTTTTTAGTTTGATTTTAGTTTTAATTCACTGAAATCAAGTGTTTTGAGGGTGTGGTGGTGGGGTTTTGGTAGTGTTGTATGTAATTGTTACATATTTAAAATATCAAGCTTTTTTTTGCATATACCTTAGCAATTCAGTTTAATAATTTTTGATAATGAAAAAAAATAGTTGTTTGTTCTGTTATTGCTTCGCTAGTGGTGTTCCATTTTATTCTGATGCAATAGTTTTTTAAGCAGCTGATAAAAATTGTAAAGCATAGGAATTTCTCCGGTACTGATTTCGGCTTCATTCTAATCAATAAAAAACTAAACGCAACAAATTTATATAAAATGAAAAAACAAATTTTTAGTCTTATCCTAATGGTGCTTTGCTTGAGTTCTGGAAGTGTAGAAGCGCAAACCAAATTGGCTGATGGTTCTTTATTGGCACCAACTCCACCTATGGGTTGGATGACCTGGAATTATTTTGCAGATAAATTTAATGAGACAGATATACGTGAAATGGCAGATGCCATGGTAAGTAGCGGTATGGTTAAAGCGGGCTATAATTATCTGTTTATAGACGATGGATGGCAGGGCGGAAGAGATAACAGAAACAATATTATTCCTGATCCTAAAAAATTTCCATCGGGTATAAAAGCACTTGCCGATTATGTGCATAGCAAAGGATTGAAATTAGGAATTTATTCGGATGCGGCTCCGTTAACCTGCGGGGGCTATACTGCCAGTTTGAATTTTGAAGAACAGGATGCGAAAACTTTTGCTTCCTGGGGAATTGACTATTTGAAATACGATTATTGTGGAGCTCCCGATGATATGGAAATAGCCAAAACACGCTACAAAAAAATGGCGGATGCTTTACGCAATAGCGGGCGTGATATTGTGTTGGGTATTTGCGAATGGGGTGGACGTAAACCTTGGCTTTGGGGAGGACAGGTTGGTGGTCAGTTATGGCGTACAACCGGTGATGTAAGGGATAAATGGAGAAGTATTAAACCAGTTAAAACACTTAAAGATTTAGATACTGAAGGAGCCGGAATATTAGATATTGTAGATTTTTCTCAAGATTACGCATCCTATGCCGGACCAGGACATTGGAATGATATGGATATGCTTGTGGTTGGGCTTTATGGTAAAAAAGGACCTTCGGGTGATTTTGGTGGAGTTGGATGTACTGATGCCGAATACCAAAGTCAGATGAGTCTTTGGTCTATTATGAATTCTCCATTGGCAGCATCTAATGATGTTCGTAATATGAATGCCGAAACCAAACGCATTTTATTAAATGATGAGGTAATTGCTATCAATCAGGATGCTTTGGGTAAACAGGCAGTTTGTAAAATCAAGAATGATACTTGGAGTGTATTTGTAAAACCATTGGCAAATGGGGATTATGCAATTGCAATTGTAAACCGTTCTGAAACCACTCAAAAATCAAAAATCAATTTTGCTGAACTGGGATTAAATGAAACCTACGAAATCAAGGATTTATGGGCACACAAAGTAATTGGTAAAGGGAAAAAATGGAGTGGAATGGTACAGCGCCATGAAACAAAAATGTTTCGACTGAAAAAAATATAATACACATAATAGAGGAAGAAAAGTTTTCACATTTCTATCTCTTTTTGCTTCTGAGGGTTGGTTTTTATAGGATTAAAAAACAAGCCTTTTTTAAAGAATATCGTAGTGATTTAATTTAATAATTTTTTGATAATGAAAAAAATAGTCGTTTGGTCTGTTATTGCTTCGCTTGCAGGATTTCTGTTTGGTTTTGACACAGTAGTCATTTCGGGAGCTGATAAAAAATTGCAAGAGCTTTGGAATTCATCTGATGCTTTTCATGGAACTGTAGTTATGGGAATGGCTTTATGGGGTACCGTTTTCGGAGCCATTTTTGGTGGAATACCTACTAATAAAATAGGAAGAAAGAATACTTTATTATGGATAGGGATTTTATTTTTCTTTTCGGCCATTGGATCAGCTTTAGCAAATGATCCTTATGTTTTTGCTGCTTTTAGATTTATTGGAGGTTTGGGTGTAGGAGCATCTACAATTGCTGCTCCGGCTTATATTTCTGAAATAGCACCGGCAAAAGACCGAGGGAAATTAGTTGCTTTTTATCAATTTAATATTGTCTTAGGGATTTTGATGGCCTTTCTGTCTAATTATTTGTTGAGAAATACAGGAGAGAATTCATGGAGATGGATGATGGGAGTACAAGCCTTTCCTTCCTTTATTTATACGCTGTTCGTTTTTGGTATTCCTAAGAGCCCAAGATGGTTGTTGTCTAAATCCAGAAATGAAGAGGCTAAAAAAATATTGATATTAATGGGACAGGAAGCAGAGTATGAAGAAATGAAAAAGGAGATTGAGCTGGATAATAACAATGCCGCTTTGACAAATGATACTATCTTTTTGAAAAAATACCGCACTCCATTAATTCTGGCTTTTTTAATAGCCTTGTTTAATCAGTTATCAGGGATTAACGCTTTTCTGTATTATTCTCCCCGAATTTTTCAGGAGGCTGGTTTGGGAGAGAGTACTGCGTTACTTAGCAGTATTGGTATCGGTGTTGTCAATTTAGTTTTTACTTTATTAGGGGTTTCATTAATTGATAAGTTGGGTAGAAAAGTACTGATGTACATAGGCTCGGTAGGTTATATTATTTCGCTGAGTCTTGTAGCTATCGCTTTCTTTTTAAAATGGCAGGGAATGGCAGTTCCGATTTTTCTGTTCTTGTTTATTGCAGCTCATGCCATTGGTCAGGGTGCTGTTATCTGGGTTTTTATTTCAGAGATTTTTCCAAATCACCTTAGAGCTTCAGGACAAGCTTTTGGGAGTACTACGCATTGGGTTTTGGCAGCAATAATTCCATCACTAATACCATTTTTGTTTTCTTCAATCGGAGCGGGTGTGGTGTTTTTATTCTTTGCCGTAATGATGGTTTTTCAACTTTTGTTTGTGGCTTTTTTAATGCCGGAAACTTAAGGAATTTCTTTAGAAGAATTAAGTAAAAAATTAATAAAAGAATAAATCATGACTAAAATTGCTATTAAAAAACACGCTAAATTATTGTTGTGTACCATAGGTTTACTGACTTTGTTTAATTGTAAAGAGTCTTCAGTATCAGATAAAAAAGCATATACGGAAGAAGAATTGTACCGACCTAATTTTCATTTCACGCCTAAAAAAGCCTGGATGAATGACCCTAACGGCATGTTTTATTATAATGGGTATTATCATCTTTATTTTCAGCATTATCCGGATTCAACTGTTTGGGGACCTATGCACTGGGGACATGCAATAAGTACTGATATGGTCACCTGGACAGAAAAACCAATTGCCATTTACCCGGATGAAAAAGGATATATCTTTTCAGGAAGTGCTGTGGTGGATTTACAAAACACTTCCGGATTTGGGAGTTTGAAAAATCCTCCTATCGTAGCCATGTTTACCTATCATGATCCAACAAAAGAAAAAACGAAAGAGCCTGGAATTCAGTCACAAGGGATAGCCTATTCATTAGACGAAGGATTGACTTGGAAAAAATATGAAAAAAATCCGGTAGTAGAATTTCCTTCGATTAAAGATTTCAGAGATCCAAAGATGACCTGGGATAACATTCACAAACAATGGTTAATGGTTTTAGCCGCAGGTGATAAAACTATTTTTTACAGTTCTAAAAACCTAAAAGACTGGACAATGCTTTCTGATTTTGGAAAAAATATCGGAGCACACGGCGGTGTTTGGGAATGTCCTGATTTTTTTCCGATGATGGTAGAAGGTTCGGACGAATATAAATGGGTGCTTTTGTTGAGTATCAATCCTGGAGGACCTAACGGCGGTTCGGCTACGCAATATTTTGTAGGTGATTTTGATGGTAAGATATTTAAGCTGGATGAATCTTTTTCTAAAGATATAAATGGGCAAAAAGGGCTATGGATTGATTACGGAAGAGATAATTATGCAGGTGTAACCTGGTCTAATATTTCAGAGACCGATGGCAGAAAACTGTTTATGGGTTGGATGTCCAATTGGGACTATGCCCAAAAAGTTCCAACTCAAAAATGGAGAAGCAGCATGACTGTAGCCAGAGAATTAAAATTGATTAAGGAAAATAATCATTACAGGCTTTCTTCAGTTCCGGTAAGAGAATTACAAAATTATGTAGCCAATACAATCAAGAAGGAAGCGCTTAAAATTACCGATAAAAAAACGGTTTTAATTGATAAATCATCAATTGACTTAACAAGGTTAGACATTCAATTTACCTTAAGAAATCTTAAAAAAGACATCTATACTTTTTCACTGTGTAACAGTTCTGATAACAATATCAGTTTTGGTATTAATAAAAAGGACAAATACTTTTTTATCGACCGAAAAAAATCAGGGGATTTGTCTTTCTCGGATGCTTTTGCAAAACAAATTTCGAAAGCCCCTTTTACTGAAGATTTTGATAAAATAGACGTAAGAGTAATAGTCGATAAAACTTCAATCGAAGTGTTTTACGATAACGGCAAAACAGTAATGACCGAAATATTTTTTCCGGAAAAACCAATGGAAACATTTTCTGTAACGAAAGAAAAATTCGATTTCACCATCGAAAACTTAACTATTAACCAATTAAATTTTAACTAAACTATCTAAACTATGAAACGAAAAATCATTTTTTATTTAATTCTAATGGGGTCATTTTTTTCACTTTCGGCCCAAAACATCGGAATAAAAGGAGTTGTAACCTCTTCTGAAGACGGTATGTCGCTCCCGGGGGTATCTGTTGTAGTATCAGGGTCTAATAAGGGGACTATTACTGATATGGACGGTAAATATGAACTTAGAAATGTAGATCCAAAAGCAACTTTGACTTTTAGTTATGTGGGATTTACAAATCAAACACTAGAAGTAAACGGTCAGGAAACAATTAATGTTATTTTAAAATCAGAATCGCAGCAATTAACAGAGGTTGTGGTAACGGGATATTCTAAAGAACGAAAAGTCGATGTGACAGGAGCTGTAGTTGTTGTTGAGATGAAACCCATCGAAGGGCAAAGTATGAGTTCTGGTAATGCCATGCAGGCGCTACAAGGTAGGGTTGCAGGTTTGTCTATTGAAAAATCAGGAGATCCAAGTGGTACGAGTAGTAAGATTTTGATTAGAGGGGTGAGCACTCTGGGTAATACCGATCCATTGTATGTAATTGATGGTGTGCCTACAGTAAGACCAGAGGTTTTTGCCAGTTTAAATCCAAGTGCAATAGAATCGGTTCAGGTATTGAAAGATGCTTCTGCTTCGTCTATTTATGGTTCCAGAGCGGCTAATGGTGTTATTGTTGTAACAACCAAAAATGCTTTTAAAGGAGAAAGAATGAATGTCTCTTACAATACCAGTATTTCAGCAATGTCAGAGAAAAAACAAAGGTATAAAATGCTGAATTCAGTAGATAGAGGAAAGGTTTTGTGGCAGGCATCAGTTAATGATGGAGCTAATCCGACAGATGCTTACGGAGCAATCTATAATTTTGACTGGAATAATGACCTGAATAATCCGGTATTGAATAGCGTTTCCGTTCAGCCTTATGTAGGTGGGGATACTAATATGCCGGCAGGAAATACAGATTGGCAGGATGTAGTGTATAAAACAGGATTTGTTATCAATAATGATTTGTCCGTATCAGGAGGTACTGATAAATCCAATGCCATGTTGAATTTAGGCTATTTGGATAATACAGGAATGTTGAAATATACTAATTTCGAAAGATATACCGCAAGATTGAATGCTAATTTCAAGTTGTTTAACGACAAGGTACGATTTGGTATTAATTCACAGTTTACCCAATCTAATGAAAGATTAGCGGCTAATGACGTTGGGAATTCTCCGGTTCCTGCCTTGGCTATTTCATTAGCACCAACAATTCCGGTTTATACTAATTCCGGTGGATACGGAGGACCTTTAGGCTCTGGTTATTCTGATAGAAATAACCCTTTGTTAATGCAATATTTAAACAGATGGGATAATACCAGAAGAATTTCGTTGTATGGAAATGTTTTTACCGAAATAGATTTAGTAAAAAACCTTACCTACAGAAATAGTATTGGTATGGATTTTAATGATTTCAACAGAAAAGATATTGAACCTATAGTACGTAATGGATCGGTTAACAGAGACAATAATAGCTTGACTCATAATACTAATAAATATTCGAGTTTAACCATTTCGAATACTTTGAATTATAATGTAAAGCTTTCCGATCATAAAATTGGTGTTTTGGTTGGGGTAGAATCAGTTAAAACAGATTTTCATAGTTTATTAGCTCGTGGAGAGAATTTTGCTGTAGAATCAGAAGATTATTTTGTATTATCAGCTGCTTCAGGAGCCAGAACCTCAAATGGATTAACAACAGGAAGCCGATTGCTTTCTCAGTTTGGAAAAGTTAACTATGCCTTTTCTGATAAATATTTGGCAACATTTACTATAAGGAGAGATGGTTCTTCCCGATTTGGTGAAGACAACAGATACGGAGTTTTCCCGGCAGCTACAGTAGGTTGGAAAATCAGTAATGAAGATTTTCTGAAAAATGTTAAAGCACTTTCGTCATTAAAACTTCGTGCCGGTTATGGTGAGGTAGGAAATCAATCCATTGGAGATTTTGCCAGTTTAGGTTTGTTTGAAGCCAGATATGGGGTTAATCAAAATGTTTTTATACCTGATTTTTTCAATATTTATTACAATGTAGGTACTGCCTATGATTTGGGTGGAGTGAATACAGGAAATTTACCATCTGGTTTTGTGGCTATCCAAGCGGCTAATTCAGGATTGAAATGGGAATCGACTAAAGAGATAAACTTAGGGGTGGATTTTGCTTTTTTGGATAACAAATTATCAGGTTCCTTTGATTATTTTGCCAGAAAAACTGATGGAATTTTAATTAAACCACCCGTTGCTTCGGTTTTAGGAGAAGGGCAACAGCGTTTTGTGAATGGAGCTTCTACTTCTAACAAAGGTTGGGAATTGGTTTTAGGATACTCAGATACATTAGAGAATGGATTGAATTTTAATGTTACTACTAACTTTGGTGCTACTAAAAACAAAATAACCGCTTTGCCTGAGGAGGTAAGAACAGCTTATCCTGGAACAGCAGCTAATTCTATCGTTGGTCATTCTCAGTTTGAAATTTTTGGATACAAAACCGATGGATTATTTCAATCACAAGCTGATATAGATTCTCATGCTACACAAGTAGCATCCAGATTAGGAGGAATTAAATTTGTGGATATTAATAATGATGGTGTTATCAATTCAAATGATAGAACTTTTATTGGTTCAACACAGCCTAAATTAGAATACGGTATCAATATTAGTTTGGCTTATAAAAATATCGATATGTCTGTTTTTGGTTCTGGAGTTAGCGGAAGAAAAGGGGTCGATCCTTATATTTATTGGAATAATTTTGTTCAGGGTAGAGAAAATGCAGGGCCTGGAACTTTGAATGCCTGGTCCCCAACAAATACAAGTAGTACGATACCTTCACTAACAACAAATAATACGGATTACGCTAATATGTCCGATTATTTATTAAGAAACAATTCTTATTTCAAAGTTAGAAATATCCAAATTGGGTATTCATTGCCGGAGAGTATAACTGAAAAAACCGGTTTTATTACTCGTTGTAGAATATATGCTCAGGGAGAGAACTTATTTTGGTTTACTCCAAAAGGATATATCGGTTCTGATCCGGAACGTACTAATATAAATTCAATACCAGTACCTACAACATTCTCATTAGGTGTAAACTTAAACTTTTAATTAATTCTCATGAAAAAATATAATAAAATAGTTATCAGCTTCATGTCAGCTATATTGTTGGCATCATGTAGCTCCGATTTTTTAGATTATGAACCTAAAGGGGCGCTAAAACCGGATCAGGTTGCTACAATAGCCAATGCGGATGCGCTTGTTGTTGCTGCTTATGCGGCAATTGGAAATGACGAAATGATTGGACCAATTACCAGTCAGTGGGTTTATGGAAGTGTTCGATCTGATGATGCCTACAAAGGTGGTGGAGGTCGTGGTGACGTAGATGTTGTGGACAGATACGAACAATATAATTTGACCATTCCTGATTATGGCGACTGGATGTTGCCTAGAACATGGACAAATCACTTTAAGGCAATTTCCCGAGCTAACTTTGCTTTGTCTGTAGTTAATAATATTGATGAAGCCGATTATCCGTTAAAGAAAATCAGACAGGCTGAATTGCGTTTTCTAAGAGCACACTCTTATTTTATGTTGAAGTTGTTGTTTAATAAAGTGCCTTTCATTACAGAAGACCTTACTAAAGAACAAATTTTGGCAACCTCAAATGATTTGTCTTCAGATGCCTTATGGAATAAAATTGCAGATGATTTTATTTTTGCTCATGATAATTTACCTCCTTCACAGGAACAGGTAGGTAGAGCGGATAAAAACGCAGCATCGGCTTATTTGGCAAAATTAAGATTGTATCAGGCATACGAACAAAATGATGATCATCAGGTAGTAAACATCAATGCAGCCCGATTACAGGAAGTTATTGATTATGCTAATGAAGTAACCGGAAGTTTAGAAACAGATTTTGGTTATAATTTCTTAGATGGTCGTGATAATGGTCCGGAATCGATTTGGGCTGTTCAGTTTTCAATCAATGACGGAACAAATGTGGGTAGAGTAAGTTTTGTAACAGGATTAAACTCTCCTCATGGTAACCCTCTTTACGGATGTTGCGGTTTCCATATGGCCAGTCAGAACATGGTAAACGCATTCAAAACCGATGCTGTTACGGGATTACCATTGTTAGATACTTTTAACAATGCAGATATTTATAATACAGTTGATGGTACAGGGAAATCATCGCTAACTGCAGGAGTAACACTAGATCCAAGAATTGATCATACGGTAGGGGTTCCAGGAAGACCATTCAAGTATAAAAATACTTTGAAAACGGCTGGGGATATGGTTTATAATTTTAGCTGGGCTAGAGATCCGGGGGTTTACGGCTACTTTGGGAATATGAAAGAACAACAATCACCAGACTGTTCTTGTTACGTTAAAAACGGACCCTTCGTAGGAACTTCTAAAAACGTGGATTTTATTAGATATGCTGATGTGTTGTTGTTTAAAGCAGAAGCTTTAATTCAGTTAAACAGAAAGGATGAAGCTTTACCTATTATTAATTTAATAAGAGCCAGAGCCGCTGCAAGTACAGCAATGCCTCTAGCCGCAGGAGCTTCAAATGTGTATAAAGTAGAACCGTATCTTTCTTTTCCTTCAAAAGATTATGCTATGAAAGCATTGATGTTTGAAAGAAGATTGGAATTTGGTATGGAAGGCCCTAGATTCTTCGATTTGGTAAGATGGGGAATCGCCGAACCGGTTTTAAACGCTTACCTTGCTGTTGAGAAAGTAAAAAAAGGCTTCCTTTCAAGTGCACATTTTACAGCGGGTAGAGATGAATATTATCCAATACCTCAAAGAGAAATTGATTTTACAGGAGGATTATATACTCAAAATCCAGGGTATTAAAAATAAGGTTAATAATGGTTGTTTAAATTAGTGTTTTTTATTTAGCTAAAGGCAAATCTTTATTTGCCTTTAGCTTTTTTCACATTGTCTTAAAATATTTTAAACCGGAATTATGAGAGAGAAAAGACAAACTTATAAAAGGAACCAAATAGGATTTCTTTTTAGTTTGATTATTTGTGTTTGCAATTTAACAGCACAAACAGTCATTCCTGTTGCTACCAAAAATAATTTGTTGTTGATGCAAACAGACAATAGCAATAGATTGCGAATCATTTATTTTGGAAAGCCACTTGCCAACGAAAGCGAGTACAAAGCCGTCGCGGCAAATTATAATTATGATGAATCCAATGCCGGAATTTATAATTCGGCTTATACGCCTGCGGGAACCTGGAATCTGTCTGAACCTGCTATTCAGGTCAAACATGCCGATGGAAATACGTCGTTGGAATTAAAGTATATAAGTCATAAAAAAGAACAAATAGATGCTAATGTAGCTGTTACCAGTATTCTTCTCAAAGATCCTGTTTATCCGTTTGAAGTGACTTTGTTTTATAAAGTTTGGGAAAAAGAGAATGTAATCGAGCAATGGACCGAAATAAAACACAAGGAGAAAAAGCCGGTTGTATTGCAAAAATATGCCTCGGCTAATTTATATTTTGCCAATAAAGATTTTTATCTCACGAGTTTTCAGGGAGAATATTTAAAAGAAATGCAGCCTGTTGAAACTAAACTTTCACAGGGAATAAGAACGGTGGATTCTAAACTGGGAACCAGAGCAATGTTGTTACAAACGCCTAATTTTATCTTGTCATTTGGTAAATCGGCTTCCGAAAATGAAGGGACGGTTATGTTGGGACAACTGGCATGGAGCAGTAATTTTAAATTGGATTTTGAAATTGATTCGCATAAAAATCTCCGTTTCATTGCAGGAATCAATCCATTTGCTTCCGAATATTCGTTGGTTCCAAACGAAACTTTTAAAACTCCTTCGTTAATTTATGCTTTATCGAATAACGGAACCGGAGAAGCGAGTAGAAATTTACATGATTGGGCAAGGAAATATCGGGTATTGGACGGTCAGGGCGAACGTTTGACTTTGTTGAATAACTGGGAGGCGACTTATTTTGATTTTGATGAAAATAAAATCAAAGCTTTGTTTGAAGATGCCAAAGATTTGGGTGTCGATATGTTTTTATTGGACGATGGCTGGTTTGGGAATAAATACCCACGAAATAATGATGATGCAGGATTGGGTGACTGGCAGGAAAATAAAAAGAAGTTGCCAAACGGATTGGGATATTTAGTAAGAGAAGCTAAAAAAGAAGGAGTGAAATTTGGTATTTGGATTGAACCTGAAATGGTAAATCCAAGGAGTGAATTGTATGAAAAACATTTGGATTGGGTAATACGGCAGCCCGAAAGACCTGAGATTTATTATAGAAATCAGATGGTGTTGGATTTGTCGAATCCCGAGGTCCAGGATTTTGTCTTTGGAATAGTGGATGATTTGTTTGTGAAAAATCCCGAATTGGCGTTCATTAAATGGGATTGTAATGCGGTTATTTATAATGCCTATTCGGCTTATCTCAATAAAAAAGGAGTTCCTCAATCTAATCTGTATGTCGATTATGTCAAAGGATTGTATAAAGTGCTGCAACGTATTCGTGCCAAATATCCAAAAGTACCTATGATGCTGTGTTCCGGTGGTGGTGGCCGTGCTGATTATGAGTTTTTAAAATATTTCACCGAATTTTGGCCTAGTGATGATACCGAGCCTATAGAACGTATATTTTTACAATGGGATTATTCGTATTTCTTTCCATCAATCACAACCGATAATCATGTTACCGATTGGGGAAAACAACCGCTGAAATTTAGGGTAGATGTGGCCAGTATGGGTAAGCTGGGATTTGATATTGTAGCAGGTGAATTAGATACTAATGATAAAATATTTTGCAAAGAAGCTATTAATAATTACAATTCATTCAAAGATATTGTATGGCATGGCGATATGTTTCGTTTGGTTAATCCGCATGAAAATGATATTTCAGCATTAATGTATGTGAGTAAGGATAAAAGCAAAGCAATTGTATTTAATTATTTGGTGAACAATAGATTCAGCATTACGGCTACT
The DNA here is from genome assembly GCF_001857965.1 of Flavobacterium commune. Lineage (NCBI taxonomy): Bacteria > Pseudomonadati > Bacteroidota > Flavobacteriia > Flavobacteriales > Flavobacteriaceae > Flavobacterium > Flavobacterium commune. Next base: position 2,301,834 of record NZ_CP017774.1, read on the forward strand.
AAACGGCCGGTCGTTTTTAACGGTCTGGATGCTAATAAACGTTACACGGTAAAAGAAATCAACCTTTATCCTGGCGTAAGTTCGACATTTTCTTCCGATAAAGTATTTACAGGAGATTTTTTAATGAAAGCAGGCTTTAATCCTAATGTTACGTTGAAAAGAACAAGCGTAGTGCTGGAAGTAAATGAGGTGAAATAATTACAATTTAAAGATTTAAAATATGAAAAAGAAACAAGCATTAAATGTTGTTTGCTTTGGAGAAGTTTTATGGGATGTTTTTCCAACGCATAAAAAAATTGGCGGAGCACCTTTGAATGTGGCATTGAGAATGAATTCTATAGGAGTTGCTTCGACTATAATTAGTAAAATTGGAAATGATGAAAATGGGAAAGATATAATCAAATATATCGAAGATCACAATATGAGTTCCAGTTTGATACAAGTAGATTCTGATTATATGAGTGGAGTAGTTCACGTAATGATTAATGAAAAAGGGAATGCTTCTTATGATATTCACTATCCCTCAGCATGGGACAAAATTGTTGTCAATTCAGCAGTTGAAAAGCAAGTCAGTGAAGCCGATGCTTTTGTTTTTGGTAGTTTAATTTGTCGGGACGAAATTTCAAGGGCAAGTTTGTTTTCTCTTTTAAAAAAGGCAAAGTATAAAGTTTTGGATGCCAATTTGAGAGCACCATATTATACTACCGAAGTACTTATCGAATTGATGTTCAAGGCCGATTTTATAAAGCTTAATGATGAAGAGTTGTATGAGATAAGTCAGAAGTTAGAATCTCCCTATAATTCTTTTGAACAGAATATTAAATTCATTGCCGAAAAAACAAATACTAAGCAAATTTGTGTGACCAAAGGTGCCTTTGGGGCCGTTTTGTATTATAATGAGAAATTTTATTATAACAGTGGTTATTTTGTAAAAGTGGTAGATACTGTTGGGGCAGGAGATTCTTTTTTAGCTACCTTGATAGTAAGATTGCTAAAAGGAAAATCGCCGCAGAAATCGTTGAACTATGCCTGTGCCATAGGAGCATTGGTTGCAGGGCAGGAAGGAGCTAATCCTAAGATTTCGGATAAGGAAATAAAGAAGTTTATGATGGTTTGAAATTAGAACAAAGATTTTTAAAATATTGTCGTGTTATTATTGGGATAATCTCTTTATGAGGGATTATCCCTTTTTTATTTCCTATTTCTTTTTTATAGATATTATGAAAGAGTAAGTTTTTTACTAAATATAATGACGGTCTGATGGTTTTTGTAATACAATTTATTTTTTTAATGTAAAGTCAGATTTGTATTTAATTTACTGTATATGAGTTATTTGATTTTTGTTTTGTTCCTTTTTTTAGATGTAATTTGTAATTTGTTTTAAAATAATTAAGTTTTCTTTTGGTCAGTTTAATTTTTAACTTAATTTTGTCTATAGAATTAGTAGAGTTTAAAATAGCTATTTATCAATAAAAAAACAACGCTTTGAAAACTATCAAAAACACCTCATTTTTGATCACGCAATTAAGTCAAGTATTCGCCAATCCCGGACGAATGTGTTGTTGCTGTTAGAGTTTTTATGAGTTTGAGTTTAGTTGAGTTTGTATAAAGTACAGTTACTCTTTGTTGTAAAATTTAAGAATTATTTGTTTCACAAAATCAAAAACATACCAATTCTTAAAAGAAGAATTACACAAAAAAATTATTGGAAAAAAATAGATGAGAAATGTTCCTGAGAGAGCAAAGTACATTTCTTATAGTAAAACAGAAATTATATTTTTTTAAATCTGATAAAAAATCAAAATAGTACTAATTAAAAATAAAAGAAATGAAGTTAATGTGTTGTAAATAAAAAAAAGCCATTTCTGCGGCAACAGAAATGGCGAAGTTTAAAAAAGAAATGTTCATCTCAGAAAAGGAAAAAGAAAGTTGATAAAATCAGCTTTCAGGCTCCTTATTATTTAAACTAAAACAAAGTAATGAAAAAAAAATTAAATATAATTTTATGGTTCGCTGTTTTTCTAGTTTCACTAGGAATTAGCGCACAAAGCACAAAACCCACTATAAATTCTACCCTTGATGGTGTAGTTATAGATCAAATTACAAAACAACCCATCCCAGGGGTTAATGTTCAAATTAAAGGAATTACACATAGTGTTATTACTGATTTAGACGGGAAATTTAGTTTTCAAACAGGACAAAGTTTTCCTTACACATTGGTTATTACCTCTATAGGTTACATTAGCAAAGAACAAGTTGTTAATGACAAGTTCATACAAATTGCATTAAAAGAGGATGTAAAGGAGCTGAATGAAGTGGTTGTTATTGGTTATGGAACTACTTCCAAAAAAGACTATACAGGAGCAGCCGAAACCGTTTCTACTCAGGCGTTGCGATCTACTCAGCGTAGTTTAGAGAGCGCACTCCAAGGCTCGGTTGCGGGGGTCAATGTGACTCAAACATCGGGTCAGCCTGGAGCAGGATTGAGTATTAGAGTTCGTGGAGGAAGTTCGATACAAGGAGGAAACGAGCCGCTTTATGTTATTGATGGTTTTCCAATTTACAACTCAGATGTAACCTCAGGTGTTTTGAGCGGTAGTCCGACTAATCCACTTTCGGCAATTAATCCTGCAGATATTGAGTCGATTACAGTTTTAAAAGACGCTTCTTCTACAGCTATTTATGGTTCCAGAGGGGCAAACGGAGTAGTAATTGTTACTACTAAGAAAGGAAAATCGAATATCATGGCCGTAAATTACGATTACTCTTTAGGGCAACAAGAAGTTCGTAAAAAAGTATCAGTATTAGACGCTGCGGGGTTTTCAAGACTTAGAAATGCAGCTTTATATGATACTAATCCGGCGGGAGGGACTAACCAATACTTATCAGATGTTCAAATAGCTCAATTAGGAAAAGGGGTGGATTGGCAGGATGCCGCTTTTAGAACTGCCCAAACTCAAAATCATCAGTTGAGTGTTTCTGGTGGGAACAACCAAACCAAATATGCTATTTCCGGGAACTATTACAATCAGGAAGGAATTATAAAAAACACCGGTTTTGAACGTTTGAGTGGGCGAATTAATTTGAATTCAAAATTAAGTGATAAATCAAGATTTGGAGTGAATCTTTCGGTAGCTGAAACCAAGTCTAAAGTGGCGCCATCAGGGTTGATAACGGCTTTATTAAGTATGCCGCCTACGGCTACCATTTATGAAAGGGATGGTACTTACACATTAAGAAATCCTTTTGAAAACATCTTTTCAAATCCAATTGCTACTTTAAACGAACGTAAAAATAAAGCTGTAAATACAAGAGTTCTAGGAACTGTTTTTGGCGAATATGATGTATTGGAAAATTTAGTATTGAAAGTTTCTTTTGGAGCTGATCTTCTGGCTAATCAAGAAACTACTTATATTCCTTCTACTATATATGAAGGTTTGATTACTAATGGTGAGGCTAAAATAGGAAATGCTAATAACAAAACATGGTTGAACGAGAATACCTTGACTTATACTAAAGTATTTTCAGATGTACATAGTTTTAATCTTTTGGCGGGTTATACACAGCAAAGTTCAACCAGAGATTTTGTTACTACAGGATCACAACAGTTTGTAAATGATGTAACGGGCTCTAATAGTTTGCAAAGTGGAAATTTAGCATTGATTCCTACTTCCGGTGAAAGTAGATGGGCATTGAATTCGTATTTGTCAAGGTTAAATTATAATTATGATTCCAAATATTATTTGACTGCAAGTATTAGAGCCGATGGTTCTTCCCGATTTGGAAAAAACAATAAATGGGGTTATTTTCCTTCTGTAGCGGCAGCTTGGCAAATTGATAGAGAAAACTTTTTTAGTCCGGTTTCTAATGTAATTAATAGCTTGAAATTTAGAACAAGTTACGGATCTACAGGAAATCAGGAAATAGGAGAATACCAATCGTTATCTACATTGAGCAGTGTGAAATATCTTTTTGGTGACCAAATTTATACTGGATTTACACCAACAAGAATTGCAAATGACGATTTAGGATGGGAATTAACCAATCAGTTTGATGCAGGAATTGATTTAGGGATTTTTAATAATAAAGTGTTTCTTACTCTTGATGCTTATCGCAAAACGACTAAGAATTTATTGTTAGATGTTCAAATCCCATACACTAGCGGATTTACATCTTCATTGCAAAATTTTGGTTCGGTACAAAATCAAGGAATTGAGTTAGGAATTAATACTTCTTTAAGCAATGGCAATTTATCATGGACCTCTAATTTTAATATTGCTTTCAATAAAAATAAAGTTTTGGCTTTAGGTAATGATGCTGAATTCTACACTTTTGGAAATTACATTTTAAAAGTGGGAGACCCTTTAGGTTCATTTTACGGAGCAGTAACTGATGGGATTTTGCAAACGGCTGATATAGCAACTAAAGGCATTTTTACAGGAAATGCTACACCTAAAGCTGGGGATCGTTTGTACAAAGACATCAATGGCGATGGTGCATTTACAACTGCTGCTGATAGAACTACTATAGGGAATGCGCAACCTGATTTCACATTTGGATTCTCAAATAACTTTATTTATAAAGGTTTTGAATTGGGTATTATAATACAAGGATCTGTTGGTAATGATATCCTGAACGGGAATTCACAAGCCTTAGAATTGTTCAACGGACAGCAAAATGCGTCAACATCTGCTTTAGATGCCTGGACACCAGCTAATCCAAGTACAACGACTCCTCGTGCTAAGTTAGATCCGGCACCCGTATTCTCAAATCGATTTGTAGAAGATGGTTCGTTCGTTCGATTCAAAAACATCACATTGAGCTATAATTTACCTAAAACACTAATAGAGCAATTTAAATTGACTGCTGTAAAGTTAAGATTGGTAGGAGAGAACCTAATCACATTTACAAACTACAGCGGATTTGATCCGGAAGTAACTAACGGAAGTTCTATTTCTCCGGGAACAGATACGGGAATTTATCCTGCATCTAAAAGTATTTCGGCAGGTTTAAGTGTAACATTCTAAAAGAAACATCATGAAAAAAATAAGCATATTAAGTTTACTGATTCTTTTTACAATCAGTGCTTGTAATTCTTTGGACGAAGATCCAAAAGCATTTATTGCAGCGAATAATTTTTATAAAACAACAGAAGATGCTGAGGCAGCTGTAATTGCTATTCATAATGCGATGAATAGTGGTACCCATACTTTATACAATCGTTTAATTCAGATTTCGACAGAAATGGCTACGGATGATTATGAAGCAGGACCACGCGCCAGAAATGCGCATGTTAGAGCCTTATCAAATTTAACACATGATGCCTCAAATGACCGTATGTTAGAACTTTGGCGTCAAAGTTATGATGGAATCAACAGAGCCAATGTCGCGATTGATAATATTTCGAATAACCCAGCTTTAAGTTCTCAAAAGGATAAGGATTTGGTGAATGAAGCGAAGTTTTTAAGAGCAGTTTTGTATTTCAATTTGGTGCGATGGTTTGGTGATGTACCATTGGTTTTACATGAAACCACAACTTTAACTTCGGAAGCTTTGAATGTTTCCAATACAGCAGAAGCAGCTGTTTATGCCCAAATTGAAACGGATTTATTGGATGCCGAAGCATTGCCTGAAGTACAACAAATTAACGGAAGACCGACATCGGGTGCAGCAAAAAGTATTTTGTCTAAAGTGTATTTGACACAAAAGAAATGGCAACAAGCAGCCGAAAAAAGTAAAGAAGTGATTGATAGTGAAGTATATGATTTGTTCGAAGATTTTGCAGACGTGTTTAATGTTGCCACTAAAAATGGTAAAGAGCATATTTTCTCGGCACAGTTTAAAGGACTGACTAACTGGAATGGAAACATGTTGGCTTCTACATCAGCACCTACTTCTGTACCGGGAATTGCAGGAGATCAGGCCGATGCTTTACACACAGCCGGAGGACTTTTTGAATCTTTTGCTGAAGATGACGCTCGTAAATATGTGACTTTTGCCGTTAAATATGTTAGTCCAACCGATGGAAAAACCTATGCCACAACTCCGCATTTTAATAAATATTTTGATCCAACCACACCAGCTTCGCCGGGACAATCGTCAAAAAATACACCGATAATTCGATTTGCTGAGGTATTGTTAATCTATGCCGAAGCAGCAAATGAGTATCAGAACGGACCATCAGCTTTAGCTTATGAAGCGATTGACAGAGTTAGAGAAAGAGCCCACATTCCGTTGCTTTCTGAAATTTTACCAGCTTTAAGTAAAGATGATTTTAGAGAGGCTGTTTTTAATGAGAGAAGAAAAGAATTGGTTTACGAATACCAACGTTGGTTTGATCTGGCACGAAGAGGACCAGATTATTTTGTAGCCCGATTGAAAGCCGCAGGAAAAAACAATGCACAGCCTAAACATGTTCATTTTCCAATTCCACAAAGAGAATTGGATTTAAACCCAAATTTGAAACAAAACTCAGATTGGAAATTATAATTAAACAACTATTTTAAATTGAGATAAAATGAAAAAAACTTTTATTACACTAAACCTTTTGCTGGCATTTGGCTTTTTTAGTCAGGCACAAAATACAACTTCAAAACCAAACATTGTTTTGATTATGGTCGATGATATGGGCTATTCTGACTTAGGAAATTATGGCTCCGAAATAAGCACGCCTAATTTGGATAAATTAGCCAAAGAAGGAACACGCTTACGCGAATTTTATAACAACTCGATTTGTGCACCTACAAGAGCTTCGTTATTAACAGGGCAATATCAACATAAAGCGGGTGTTGGTTATTTTGATGTGAACTTAGGATTACCAGCGTATCAAGGCTATTTGAACAAAGAATCGCTAACATTAGGAGAAGTTTTCCGCTCAGGGGGTTACAGCACTTTAATGTCTGGAAAATGGCACGTTGGTTCCGAAGATAAAGCCCAGTGGCCTAATCAAAGAGGATTTGATAAGTTTTTTGGAATCTTAAAAGGCGGAGCCAATTATTTTAATACTAACGGATTGCCTTTTGGTAAAACACCCTATCCGGTGGCACTAATTAGAAATAATGAAGAACTGCATCCTAAACCGGATTCCTATTACTTTACAGATGAAATTGGAAACAATGCCGTGCAATTTTTGGACGAACAAAACAAAGAAAACAAACCGTTCTTCTTATATCTGGCTTTTACAGCGCCACACTGGCCATTACAGGCAAAAGCGGTTGATATTGCTAAATACAGAGGGAAATTTGATGAAGGTTGGGACGCCTTAAGAGAGAAAAGAATTCAAAAATTAAAAGAAAACGGTATTTTGTTAGCTGGTCAAACCATTGCTCCAAGAGATCCAGAAGTACCGGAATGGAATAAATTGACTTATGACGAAAAACAATTCTGGAAGGCTAAAATGGAAGTTTACGCAGCAATGGTAGACAACATGGACCAGAACGTGGGGAAAGTGTTGGAGAAATTAAAAGCTTTGAAAAAAGATAAAAATACGCTGATTGTTTTCATCTCTGATAATGGAGCACAAGGTGGTTTCAATACTTACAATCCTTTAAGAAGAGGTTTGGTGAAAAATGACGGGCCAGTTGGAACTTCAGGTTCATTTGACTATCAGGAACAAAACTGGGCTTATTTGTCTAATACACCTTTGCAAGATTATAAAAATAATATGCACGAAGGTGGCTTTAGTTCTCCTTTTATTGCCTGGTATCCGTCAAAAATTAAGCCGGGTCGTATTGACAAAGGAACAGGACATCTTATTGATTTAGCTCCTACTTTTTACGAATTGGCAGGAATTCAATATCCAAAAGAATTGAACGGTGTAAAATCAAATCCGTTAGTAGGAAAAAGTTTGTTACCGGTTTTATTTGACGGTGCTTCCGAAGTGAATCGTGGTGCTCCAATATTCTGGGAAAGAGCAGGAAACAGAGCTGTTAGAGAAGGGAAATGGAAGTTGGTTTCTATTTATCCGTCTTACCAATGGGAATTATACGATTTAGAATCCGATAGAGGAGAAACAACCAATCTGGCTCAACAAAATCCAGCAATTGTGAACGATCTTTCGGCTAAATATTTTGATTGGGCTAATAAAACAGGCGTGGTAGAATACAGCAAAATAAGGCCAGGAAATGAATTGATTCCTGGTGCAGCTACAAAGAAATAATAATCTCTCAATAAAGAACTACAATTTTTAGCATTGAGAGGAACTCTTGGTTTGTTAGTGTTAGTTTGGTAAAAAGGGGCTGCTTCGGTTGTCCCTTTTACTCTGTTTTATTGATTTTTAATGTAATGAAAGTAATAGGGTTTGTTTAAGGGATAACCCAAAAAAAAGGTAGTTATGAAAATATATAGTTTAATAATAGGAGTTGTTTTTAGTGGTTTGTATTCCAGTTTTGCTCAAGAAAATAAGGCGGTTGCTGTAGTTACTACAACAAGTTGTGAAGCCATGTGCAAAGCCAATACCTCTAAGAAAGCCTTATTGTTACAATCAATTGCCAATATTTCTACTGAAAATATAACGAAATCAATTGACGGAATGGTCTGGGTTGCAGGAGGCGAATTCAAAATGGGAACCAATGATTATCCCGATGCGCAGCCTGTTCACAGCGTAAGTGTAAAAGGATTTTGGATGGACCAACACGAAGTTACCAATGCACAATTTGAAGCATTTGTAAAAGCGACCAATTATATTACCATTGCCGAAAGACCTTTAAATCCCGATGAGTATCCCGGAGTTCCTCTTGAGAATTTAGTTCCTGGTTCTGCGGTATTTTCTCCTCCAACGGATAAAGTTTCGTTAGGAAATATTCAACAATGGTGGAAATATGTGCCAGGAGCCAATTGGAAACATCCATCTGGTCCTGAAAGTACGATTGTGGGACTTGAAAATAATCCTGTGGTACAAATTAGTTATCCGGATGCTAAGGCTTATGCGGATTGGGCAGGGAAGCGTTTGCCAACAGAGGCCGAATGGGAGTTTGCTGCTCGTGCAGGTAGAGAGCATACTAAATATTATTGGGGTCAGGAGTTGAAGCCCAATGGCAAATGGTTGGCCAATATTTTTCAGGGAACTTTCCCGAATAACAATATTGCCGAAGACGGTTTTGTGGGTGCAGCTCCAGTGCAATCTTTTCCAAAAAATCCTTTTGGAATCTATGATTTGGAAGGAAATGTATGGGAATGGTGTAACGATTTATACCGAGATGATTATTATAAAATGAGTCCTCAGGATAATCCGCAAGGGCCTTTAGAAAGTCATGATCCCGAAGAACCGGGTGTTGAAAAACACGTGCAAAGAGGTGGTTCCTATTTGTGTAGCGACCAATATTGCATTCGCTATGTGGCAGGTAGCCGAGGAAAAGGGGAAACCACCAGTGCTTGTAATCACTTGGGTTTTCGCTGTGTGAAAGATGCTCAATAATTTTTGTGATTTAAAAATATATATAACATTATGAGAAAAAAGATATTATTGTTTTTGGTGCTTGTACTTGCAATCGAAACGAGTTCAGCACAGAAGGTGAAGAAAATAAACCTACATACTGAAATTAAGAAAAACAGACTTCATATTGCAAATAGAATTGCTAGTCCTTTGAATGATAAAAAATACCAAGGACTGGAACTAAACGAAAAGGAAGGCGAAGGAATAGTCTGGCTTCAAAACCAAAATTTCTCAAAAGGAAGTATCGAAATAGATGTGAAGGGACAGGATGTTTTTCAAAAGAGTTTTCTGGGGATTGCGTTTCACGGTCAAAATGATTCGATTTATGAAGCGGTTTATTTTAGACCCTTTAATTTTTATGCCCAGGATTCCGTGAGACGAATTCATGCGGTGCAATATATTGCGCATCCTAAATTTGGCTGGGAAAAGTTGAGGAAAGAAAGAAATGCCGAATTTGAAAAAGCAATTCCTAATGCTCCAGATCCTAACGGATGGTTTTATGCGCGAATTGAAATTAGTGCAACCGAAGTAGCTGTTTTTATCGAAAAAAATCTCAATCCAGTACTTCATGTAAAACGCTTAAGCCCTTATTCTGATGGTAAAGTTGGTCTCTTTGTAGGTGATAATTCAGGAGGGAAATTTGCAAATTTGAAGATAGTACGATTTAAGAGTTGATAGCCTAAATTAGCTGAAATATTTTTTAAGTTTTTACAACAGCACTCAGGATGTGGATGCGTTTATAGAAACCCTCTGGAAATTAAAATCCGGAAAGAAATAAAAAGCAAAAAGCCCAGGATTTAGTTCTTGGGCTTTTTTTGTGGTAATTCTTATAAATTATCGGATTTATTAGTTGTTTGTAGGATTTTTGGTTTTAGGAAAAAATATTATGTTTATATTCGGAAAAATAAAGGTTATTGTAATGGCACAAAGCCAAAAAACTATATTTGGGTAGATTGGAGCCATTTTATGGCTCCTACAAACGAGTCAGCGTTAATTCTTTAGAAAAGAACGTTTAAAATAAAATACTAACCTTAATTTATTAAATTTCATGGCACAATGTACAGCTCCAAGAAATGGACACCGAACAGCAAGTGGCGCAGCCAACTGTCCAGCATGTAGTAGTAGAAGTAGTTATAGGTCGAATTATTCCTATCCATCATATAACGATTCGTATTCTTCCAGTAGAAGCATGAATTCTTCGGGTAATTATAACGTCTCAAAAGGTAGAACTCAAAAAGCAAGATGGTCAAATTCTGGTTCATCAATCTATTATACTCAAACTGAAATTAATACTCTTACACCCATTAGAAAAGTCGTTGAACAACGAGCAGAAAAACCTGACTTAAGAGATGTTTTTCTTTGTCATGCTTGGGACGACAGAAAAGAATCTGCATTAGAGTTAAATGATTTACTAGTTGCAAACGGTGTCAGTGTTTGGTTTAGTGAAAAGGACATACCATTAGGAACTTCATTTCTTCGTGAAATTGATAAAGGATTAGCAAAATCAAAAATTGGTCTTGTTTTGGTGACCCCTAGTTTTCTTAAAAGAGTGCAAAATGAAGGTGTTGCAGATAAAGAATTATCCGTTTTGCTTGCAAGAGATCAACTTATACCTATTGTTCACAATACTACATATGATGATTTAAGAGATGTTAGTCCATTATTGGGGTCAAGAAATGGTTTAGACACGCAAGATGATTCTATGGAGAATATAGCAAAAAAACTAGCAGAGTTAATAACTGTTTGAATATAAGAACTACCATTAACCCCGATCTCTCGAATATATAGTATATTCTGTAAACGGATAACCCCGACCTCGAATATGCAGTAAATATCTCGTTCAACGGATAGCCCCCTTATGGCTCGGATATGCAGTAAATATCTCGTTCAACGGATAGCGCGGTTTTGTAAACCGTGCCCGCAAAGGAGAGCAAGCAATAATTTCCTTAGTTGTTTTAGTCGCCTATTGGAATGGGCACAGATTACAAATCTGCGCTATCCCTCGTTAGGACTGATGGAGTATACCACAAGCGAGAGCAAGCAATACCATTTCAAAAAGCTACAACAATAAAACGTTGTGGCTTTTTTTGTATATTTAAAACAAAAATGTCTACAAAATACAAAGCTACCACAACAGATCAAGCTTATTTTATAACTATAACAGCAGTAGGCTGGATAGATGTTTTTACAAGATTGAATCAGAAATACAATATAATTAATGCTTTGCAATATTGTCAAAAAAACAAAGGATTAGAAATATATGGGTATTGTATTATGTCGAGTCATATTCATTTGCTTTGTAAAGGAACAAATGGTTTTATTTTGTCGGATATTATGCGAGATTTTAAAAAATTCACTTCAAAGAAAATTATACAAACGATTCTAGACGAGCCTGAAAGTAGAAGAGAATGGATGTTAGATTATTTTAAAAAATCTTGTGAACATTTAAAAAAAGAACAACAGTATAAGGTTTGGCAAGATGGTTATCATGCAGAGATTGTTGAAACAAATTGGTTTATTAAACAAAAAATGAATTATATTCATAGTAATCCTGTAAAAGATAAAATAGTGACTCTCGCTGAAGATTATTATTTTAGTTCAGCAAGAAATTATGCTGGTTTAGATAATGATTTAGAAGTGATTTTGCTAGACTTGTTTTAATTGCCTATTGGAACGGGCACGATTGCAAATCTGCGCTATCCTTTGTTCGAACTGACGAAGTAAACCGTGCCTACAAACGAGATTAAGTAATGAAATTTTAAGAAGCTCCAACCTGAAAAGACAATTAAGACTTGAAACAAATGAGAAAAATATTCGGACTTTTGACCTTTATAGTATTATGAAAAGAGGATTTGAATTTCTTAAACAGATAAAAGAAAATAACAATCGGGAATGGTTTACTAAGCACAAACCAGAATACGATTTGATTGTGAAAGAAAATAAAGTTTTTTTCGAACAGATTTATTCCGAACTTCAAAAACAGGATAGTTTACAAGGAATCCATATTTTTAGAATTTACAAAGATGTTCGTTTTTCTAAAGATAAATCGCCTTATAAAACTAATTTTGGAGCTGGATATTCCCGTACAAAGCCAATGTTAAGAGGTGGTTATTATATTCATTTAGAACAAAATAACAGTTTTGTAGGTGGAGGATTTTGGGCTCCAAATAGTGCAGATTTACTTCGTATCCGTAAAGAATTCGAAAGGGATACAACAGAAATCAAAAAGATTACTTCCGACAATACTTTCGTAAAATACTTCGGGGAGCTTAAAGGAGAAGATGGAGTAAAAACGGCTCCAAAAGGCTTCGATAAAAATCATCCTGCAATTAATCTGATTAAGAAAAAACAATTTGTAGTGAAGAGAGAATTTACAGATCAGGAAGTTTTATCTGATGATTTTCAGAAAGAAGTGATGGCAACATTTTTAGCAATGAGACCTTTTTTCGATTATATGAGTGAATTACTTACTACGGATTTGAATGGAGAACCTTTATTCTAAAAGGAAACGATAATAAAGCAATGTAACTGTCCCCTAATCGCTCGGATATCTACTAAATATCTCGTTCAACGGATAGCGGTTTTGTAAGACAGTGCCCCGTAAAAGTTAGCAAGCAATACAGGAGTTACTAACTTTACATAGACAAAAAAGAAAATCCTGATACCTCCTTTACCCAAAATTCAAGATGTTGAACCTTTTGAAAACGAATTGTGCTAAAAAATAGCTGTTAAGCTATTGGTTTTTAATGGTTTAATTTTTTTATTTAAAATAATTCTACTAATTCTATAGAGTTTGTAAAATAATTTTGTAGGTTTGCATCAAAATAAGATGTAATCAGTGCTGTAAATCTGATTAGAAACTTTTCAATAAAAAAAACGAACAGATTAAAAAATGGAGAAAATCAAATTAAAACATATTTCAGTAGTAATTGTTGCATTAAAACTGTTGTTAATAGCAGTAGTCGTTATCAAGTATTTACCCAACGCTTCCGCAGAAGATTTAACATTTAATCAAACATTTTTCTGGTTCTTGCTAGCGGGATTCTTGGCTCAAATAGTTGATGGAGCTTTAGGGATGGCCTATGGTGTTACTTCAAATTCGGTATTACTAGGTTTTGGACTTTCTCCCAGATTAGCTTCTGCAGCCGTACATACGGCAGAAGTTTTTACTACTGGTGTGTCAGGACTCTCGCATATTAAGTTTGGTAACTTTAACAAAGCATTGTTTTTAAAATTAATAGTTCCCGGAGTTTTGAGCGCTTCAGTTGGAGCTTATTTATTAGGTTCTGTTATCGATGGGGAATATATAAAACCCTATGTTAGTCTTTATTTAGTAGTTCTGGGAGGAATTATTATTTCTAAAGCGTTTAAGAAAAATGCTGGCAAAAAAACTGATTTGAAGAAAGCACCTGTTTATGCTCTTTTTGGAGGTTTTTTAGACGCCATTGGAGGCGGAGGTTGGGGGCCAATTGTAACTTCTAATTTAATAAAAGAAGGACATACACCTAGCACGGTAATAGGAACAGTAAACACTGCCGAATTTTTTGTAACGTATTTTACCGCAGGAATTTTAATTTTTTTCACAGGAATTCAAAGTTGGCAAATTATCTTAGGGCTAATACTTGGAGGTACATTAGCAGCACCTTTTGGAGCTTACATCGCAAAAAAGTTAGCTGTAAAAACGATGATGATAACCGTGGGAGTGTTAATTATATTGACTTCATTTTATACACTTTCAAAAGTCATTTTTTGATGAATTAGAATTTTATTAGTACTAACTAGTTGGAGAGTAATTTTATAGATTAAGTAGTTTAGCTTGAAAATATTTTAAAAATTAAAAACAGAACAAAGATGAAAATAATAACAAAAACAATGAGACTGTGTTGTATGATGCCAATGTGCAGCACGGAAAGCTATTGCCTAAAACGGAAGATATAATCATAGTTTACTATGAAATGTAAAAGTCCTTTTGGTAAGCTGTCCAAAAGGACTTTTTTTATAAAGCAATTTTCAACAAGAATTAAAAAACAAAATAGTATTAAAACATATCAATCATGAGCACACAAAAATTTGAAACAAACGCATTACACGCAGGACACGACGTAACAAAAAACGCAGGAACAAGAGCTGTACCAATTTACCAAACAAGTTCTTACGTATTTAATAATTCGGAACACGCTGCCAATCTTTTTGGTTTGGCCGAAGCAGGATTTATTTACACGCGATTAAATAATCCAACAAATGATATTTTAGAACAACGCTTAGCAAAACTCGAGGGAGGAATTGGTGCAGTGGTTACTGCTTCAGGTACATCGGCCATAGCTACGGCCTTATTGGTTTTATTGAAAGCAGGAGATCACATCGTTGCTTCGAATAGTTTATACGGAGGAACTTATAATTTGCTGAAAGTAACCTTACCTAGATTAGGTATCACGACCACTTTTGTAGATGCCTCTGATCCATCTAACTTTATTAACGCTGCAAAAGAAAATACAAGAGTATTTTTTGCAGAGAGTTTAGGAAATCCAAAATTAGATGTGCTGGATTTAAAGGCTATTTCGGATGTAGCGAAGCAATTTAAAGTGCCTTTTATTGTAGACAATACCGTGGCATCACCTTATTTATTAAACCCAATTGAATACGGAGCCAATATTGTGATTCATTCATTGACCAAATATATTTCGGGTAATGGAACTTCGCTTGGAGGGGTAATTATCGATGCAGGAAATTTTGATTGGAGCAATGGTAAATTCCCTGAATTTACCGATCCTTCTCCGGGTTATCACGGTTTAGTATACCATGAAGTATTAGGAAATGCCGCTTATATTGCAAAAGTTCGTATTGAAGGTCTTAGAGATTACGGAGCAGCCTTGAGTCCATTTAACGCTTTTCAGATTATTCAGGGATTAGAAACTTTGGCAGTTCGTGTTAAAAGACATAGTGAAAACGCATTGGCTCTTGCCCAATGGCTGGAACTTCAAAAAGAAGTGGCCTGGGTAAATTATCCGGGATTGAAGGTGAGTAAGCAATATGTTCTGGCACAAAAATATTTGCCAAAAGGACAAAGTGGTGTTTTGACCTTTGGTCTAAAAGGAGGATTTGAAGCCGCTAAAAAGCTCGCCGACAGTGTGAAATTATTTTCTCTTTTGGCCAATATAGGGGATACCAAGTCCCTGATTATTCACCCTGCCAGTACAACACACCAGCAATTATCGGAAGAAGAGCAAATTGCTACGGGTGTTACCAATGATTTAATTCGCCTTTCGGTAGGATTAGAAGATATAGAAGATTTAAAAACCGATTTAAAAGAGGCTTTTGCAAAGCTTCCGGTTGAAAAGTTAGTTTAGTTTGTTTTTGGTTTTTTTTTATAGCTGCCCTCATTGGTTGGTTGGGGGCAGTTTAAAAAAAACAATAAATTAGTAATAGAGAAATCATGTCAGCAATACGTATAAATGTAGTCCTTTTTGGAGTTGGAAACATAGGCAGTGAACTGTTAAGTCAGGTCATTGAAAGCCAGCGATTTTTTCTTGAAAAAAGAAATATCGATTTGCGTTTTCCTGTAATTACAAATTCTACATTGGCTTTCTTTGAAAAAGAAGGCGTTAAAAATAAATGGGAAGCCGATTTTACAAAATTGGCATTTCCGTATAAATTTCAGGACATATTGGATTATGTGAAGGAAAAGAAATTAGACAACCTGATTGCGGTAGATGCTACTGCAAGTTCTGAAATTATTAAAAATTATATTCCGCTTATCCAAAACGGTTTTAATATTGTGGCTGCCAATAAAAAAGCCAATACCTTACATATTGAATTTTATAAAGAATTGCGTCGGGTATTAAAAAAACACGACAAGAGTTTCTTGTATGAAGCTACGGTGAGCGCAGGTTTACCGGTAATTAAAACCATTCGCGATTTGCATTTTTCAGGAGAAAAAATTACCAAAATCAGAGGGGTTTTTTCAGGCTCATTGAGTTATATTTTCAATCGGTTTTCTAATGAGGAGGAATATTTCTCTTCAATATTAAAGGATGCCGAGAAATTAGGTTTGACTGAACCGGATTCCCGCGAAGATTTGGCCGGAAATGATGTGGCACGAAAATTACTCATTTTAGCCCGCGAAATCGAAAATGAATTTGATTTTTCGGATGTAAAAATAGTGTCTTTGTTGTTGCCTAATTTGAATGAGAATGTTTCGAAAGTTGAATACAATAGAAACAAATCCTTATTAGACAAGCCTTTCCGATTGGCTAAACTGGCTCAGGCTGAAAATAATGTGTTGCGTTATGTGGGCGAATTGGATATTGCCAAAAAGAAATTGGATGTAAAACCGGTTTCGGTATTCAGGGATTCGGTTATTGGTCAATTAAAAGGGGCAGATAATCTGGTTGAGATATATACCAAAAGCAATGCGGAGCCTATTGTGATTCAGGGGGCAGGGGCAGGAAGACAGGTAACGGCAAGAAGTGTGCTGACGGATATTTTAGAAGTCGCGGAAAAAATTAAGATTAAAGAAACTGTTTTAGAATTGATTTAAATGTGCGAGAGAATTTAAGAGTGTGGAGTTACTGTAGCCTGAAATTATTTTAATTAAGGTGATATGTTTTTCTTGATTATCCCACTTTTGAATACATTTTGACCAATTCTCATTTATTCTTAGAACCTACAGATGTAAAAGACAGTTTTTATAAAAAATCCCATTCGCCGCGGCGAATGGGATTTGCTTTTTTATAGTGTAGTAATTTTTTTCAAATCGGCTACGGTTGCAATTGGATCAGCAGCACCAAAAACATAGCTTCCGGCTACCAGAACATCAGCTCCGGCTTCGACTAATTGAGCGGCATTTTTATTGGTTACTCCACCGTCAATTTCGATAATGGTTGTGGCTCCTTTTTTGTTGATTAAAGCTTTTAACTTTCTGATTTTATCGTAAGTGTTTTCAATGAAAGATTGTCCTCCAAAACCAGGATTCACACTCATAATACAAACCAAGTCAATGTCATTGATAACGTCTTCCAGTAAATCAACATTAGTATGTGGATTCAAAGCAACTCCTGCTTTCATTCCTTCAGCTTTAATAGCTTGTAGGGTTCTGTGTAAATGAGTTGTTGCTTCAAGATGAACTGTAAGTACATCAGCACCTAATTTTTTGAAAGTAGAAATATATCTGTCCGGATCAACAATCATCAGGTGTACGTCGATGGTTTTAGTAGCATGTCTTTTGATTGCTTCCAAAACTGGCATTCCAAAAGAAATATTAGGAACAAAAACACCGTCCATGATGTCAATGTGAAACCAGTCAGCCTCACTAGTATTAATCATTTTGATATCGCGTTCTAAATTAGCAAAATCAGCAGCTAATACTGATGGAGCAATAAGTGTGTTTTTCATTATGGTTGTGTTGTGTGTTTAATTTTTTGCAAAGGTACAAAATCAAATGTTTTTAATGCAATCAACTTATAAGCTTTGTTTTAGAGATGATTGTATAAAAAAAACTCCAGTTTTAAGCTGGAGTTTTAAGAGATTAATGCGAGGATTAACCTAAATATGTTTTTAAGATTTTACTTCTGGAAGTATGTTTTAATCTGCGGATGGCTTTTTCTTTAATCTGACGAACACGCTCACGAGTTAGGTCGAAAGTTTCTCCAATTTCTTCCAGAGTCATTGGGTGTTGATCTCCAAGACCAAAATACAAACGAACTACATCAGCCTCTCTTGGAGTTAATGTTTCTAAGGAACGCTCGATTTCAGTACGCAATGATTCGTGGATTAATTCTCTGTCCGGATTTGGAGATTCACCGGAACGTAATACGTCATAAAGGTTAGAATCTTCTCCTTCAACAAGAGGTGCATCCATTGATAAGTGACGGCCGGAGTTTTTCATAGACTCTTTTACGTCATTTACAGTCATATCCAATTCTTTTGCAATCTCCTCAGCAGATGGTGGACGCTCATTAGATTGTTCTAATAAAGCATACATTTTGTTGATTTTATTGATAGAACCAATTTTATTTAAAGGCAAACGTACAATACGGGATTGTTCAGCCAAAGCTTGTAGAATCGATTGACGAATCCACCATACCGCATACGAAATGAATTTAAATCCACGTGTTTCATCAAAACGTTGCGCTGCTTTAATCAAACCTAAGTTTCCTTCGTTGATCAAATCAGGAAGGGTTAATCCTTGATTTTGGTATTGTTTAGCTACCGAAACAACGAAACGTAAATTGGCTTTTGTTAATTTCTCAAGAGCTCTTTGATCTCCAGCTTTGATGCGTTGTGCTAATTCTACTTCTTCGTCAGCAGTAATAAGGTCAACTTTTCCAATTTCTTGTAAATATTTGTCTAATGAAGCAGTTTCACGATTGGTAACCTGCTTGGTGATTTTAAGTTGTCTCATGATTTTGTTGTCCCAATTTTTATAGTGTACAAGTAGTTATACGTTAGGAGTTGCAGAAAAGTTACAAGAATTTGTAAAAAAATTATATAATTTTAATATTGGCAAAGTCAAAATAAGGTTTGTTGTTGATAATTAGTGGTTTGTAGTTATTTTTTTATTGTATTTTTTTCTAAAAACTGTATTTTGTATCTCAAAGTTGAGTAAATTTATTACTTAATCTTAAAATTATCATATCATGAAAAAACTGATTTTATTTTGTTTACTTCTGACTTTTTCAAGTCAATTTTATGCGCAAGACGCTAGTGGTAGTGCTGTTTTGAAAGAAAAAAAGGAAAAACTTGCAGCTGATAAGAAAAAAGCGGATCAGATGGCTAAAGAAAAGACAGCTACTGCTGCGGATAAAAAAAAGAAATTAGCTGATGAGGCTAAGACTAAAAAAGAAGCTGCCGATATGAAAAAAGAGGAATTGGCGAGTAAAGCTAAAAAAGAGCTAAAAGCTAAGAAAGAAGCAGGAACAAATATGTCAGCCAATAAAGCGCAAATAGCTAAAGATAATGCTTTGGCAAAAGAGTCTAAAGTGAAAGAAAAAGCCACAGCAACAAAAGAAAAAGCAGTGGCTACTAAAGATAAGGTTACCGGAACTTATAATGGAAATAAGGTATATACCGGTCCAAAAGGAGGGAAGTATTACATTAATAAAAATGGTAATAAAACCTATATTGATAAAGAATAAGTTTTTTTGGTGAAGCTATAAAAAAAAGAAGGCCATCCTGATTTATTTCGTGATGGATTTTTTAATTGTCAAATTTCAAATTTGTAATTACTGGATTTTAAATGATAAATTTGGTTTATAGGATTCAATTTGTAATCAAAAAAATCTAACAGTTAAAAAGTTATGAGAAAAAATTTTTTCACGGTATTTGTTTTAATCAATTTTTGTTGTGGCTTTGCGCAAAAACACAATACTATAAATAAAAATGGGTTGACCATAAATGGAATTATTTTTAAGATCAATTCAGGTAACAATGATGTGCCACTAATTCTTAAGACTTTTGGACAGCCTGATAGTATAGAAGATTATTTTTTTGAAATAGATAATGTTATGGGGAAAAAATATACCTATAATAATGGATTGATTTTATATGTTACTAATAATTCTCTGGAATCTTTTGAGATAACCGGAAAAAGTTATTTGTTTAGTCCCAAAAATATAAAAGTAGGTGATACTATTTCAAGTTTGGAAACTAAATTTCCAAATAGCTATAAGAGTAGAAGTAATCTTGTGCTTAAATTAAATTATTTAAACTGGGATGCTGGTTTTTTAATAGAGTATAATGCTAGTGGTATAGTTAGAAAAATAAGTTTTTATAAGCCATAAATTAGCTTGAATTTTATCCTCCGGCTAGCTTTCGTTTATATTTCAGTATGTTATTAAAAAACAAAAATCCCTTTCGTCAGGACGAAAGGGATTTTTTATAATAAACCTTTAGTAAACTAAGATCTGATTACTCTTGTTTAGCCTCACGTGGAGGACGGGCGATAAGTGCTTTTTTAGACACTTTCTCTTTTTTAGTTTTTGGGTCAACTCCTAAGTATTTTACTTGGAATACATCGCCCATTTTTACTACATCGGCAACGTTTTCAGTACGTTCCCAAGCCAGTTCAGATACGTGTAATAAAACTTCGTTTCCTGGAGCAGCAGTATATTCAACTACAGCACCAAAATCCAACATTTTAACTACTTTTACCTCATAAGCTTCACCCATTTGTGGTTTGAATGTAATCGAATCAATTTTAGCTAATACCGCTTTGATTCCGTCAGGATTAGTACCTAAAATTTCAACAACTCCTTGTTCGTCTACTTCATTAATTACAATTGTAGTTCCGGTAGCTTTTTGTAGATCTTGGATAACTTTTCCTCCAGGTCCAATTAATGCTCCAATGAAGTTTCCAGGAATAGTTCTGGTAATGATTTTTGGTGAATGTGCTTTAACATCTTCTCTAGGAGTAGCGATAGTTTCAACTAATTTTCCTAAAATATGTAAACGTCCGTCACGAGCCTGGCTTAACGCCTGCTCCATGATGTCATAACGCAATCCGTCAATTTTGATGTCCATTTGACAAGCAGTGATTCCTTCAGCAGTTCCGGTTACTTTAAAGTCCATATCTCCTAAGTGATCCTCGTCTCCTAAGATATCTGAAAGTACAGCGAATTTTTCACCGTCAGTGATTAATCCCATAGCAATACCAGAAACTGGTTTTACCATTTGAACTCCTGCATCCATCAATGCCATAGTTCCGGCACAAACCGTTGCCATAGAAGAAGAACCATTAGATTCTAAAACCTCAGAAACTACACGAATTGTATAAGGGCAATCAGCGGGAATCATGTTTTTTAATGCTCTTTGAGCCAAGTTTCCGTGACCTACTTCTCTTCTTGAAGTTCCTCTTAACGGACGAGCTTCACCAGTTGAGAAAGGAGGGAAGTTGTAGTGCAAGTAGAATTTTTCTTCTCCTTGTTCAGATGGAGAGTCGATTTGGTTAGCTTCTCTTGAAGTTCCAAGGGTTACTGTAGCCAAAGCTTGAGTTTCTCCACGTGTAAATAATGAAGAACCGTGTACAGAAGGTAAGTAATCAGTTTCACACCAGATTGGTCTGATTTCGGTTGTTTTTCTTCCGTCTAAACGAATTCCTTGTTCAAGGATTACATTACGAACGGCTTCTTTATTGGTTTTGTAGAAATATTTTCCAACTAATCCTGCTAAGTCAGCGTTTTCAGCATATTCTTCTTCTGTAAACAAAGCTTTTGCTTCTTCTTTTACAGCAGCAAATTTTTCACCTCTTTCGCTTTTTCCTGATGCTTCTGCAGCAATTGCATAACATTTGTCATAAGCAGCCGCTTTTACTTTTGCATAAACAGCTTCGTCTTCAACTTCGCCTTCATAAGTTCTGTATTCAGGATTTCCAACAGCCGCTCTTAAACGTTGTTGAGCCTGAATTTGAACTTTAATAGCTTCGTGAGCAAATTTGATAGCTTCAATCATTTCAGCTTCTGAAATTTCTTTCATCTCACCTTCTACCATTGCAACTGAATCCATAGAAGCTCCAATCATCATGTCAATGTCTGATTGTTCTAATTCTTCTCTGCTTGGGTTGATAACTAATTTACCGTCTACACGTGCAACACGAACTTCAGAAATTAAGTTGTAAAATGGAATGTCAGAAACAGCTAAAGCTGCTGATGCTGCTAAACCGGCTAATGCGTCCGGCATAACGTTGTCGTCATGAGACATTAACTGAATCATTACCTGAGTCTCAGCGTGGTAATCGTCCGGGAAAAGTGGACGCAATACACGGTCAACCAGTCTCATTGTCAATACCTCGCTGTCGCTTGGACGAGCTTCTCTCTTAAAGAAACCTCCAGGGAAACGACCTGCAGCGGCAAATTTTTCACGGTAATCTACCGTTAATGGTAAAAAGTCAACACCTGGGTTAGAGGTTCTTGCAGATACTGCTGTTGCTAAAAGCATACAGTTTCCTAAACGAACAACCACTGAACCGTCAGCTTGTTTGGCTAATTTACCTGTTTCGATTGAGATGCTTCTTCCATCTCCTAAATCGATAATTTCTTGTTTTACTTGTGGAATCATAAATTTTTCCTTGTTTTAGTTTATACTATGGGTGATAGTTGTGTTGTAGTTGTTGTGCGCGTAGTTAATGCGTAATACCCAATGAAAAACCAAACTTTTTTTTATTTTTTTTTCAATGCCGTCCGGCAGGAGAAAATTGAATTTGTTAAAAACAAAAAGAGGTACTTGCGCACCTCTTTTTTATATTGACTATTTTCTGATACCCAATACTTTGATAATTTCACGATATCTGTTGATTTCGGTCTTTTTCAAGTAGTCAAGTAAAGCTCTTCTTTTACCTACTAATTTCACAAGTGAACGCTCAGTATTGTAATCGTGACGATTTTTTTTCAAGTGTTCAGTCAAGTGGTTGATTCTGAATGAGAACAAAGCGATTTGTCCTTCTGCTGATCCTGTGTTTTCTGCTTTTCCTCCGTGTTTAGCGAAGATTTCTGCTTTTACTTCTTTAGATAAGTACATGCTAATATTATTTAATGATTATTATGTATGTCAAACAATTATTGTAAGACGGCAGCAAAAGTAATACATTATTTTGAATTTACAATGGAAATCAATTATTTCTGTTTTACCATCGGGGATTTGTGTTTCTCATCATATTTGTTCCTGGTTGTGAAGGTTGCATTTGATTGCTTCTTCTAGGGGCTTGTATAGATATTGGTAAAGAATACTTAACTCTTACCTTTCTCCCTTTTTGTTCTCCTGGGGTAAAACCATCATATTTTTTTAAAATTCGAATAGCTTCTTCTCCTGTGCCATAACCAATGTCTCTAAGAATTTTAGGTTCTACTATTTTACCGTCTTTGTCGATAATAAATGATAAGAATATTTTTCCGCTTAGCCCTTCAATATTGGGAGTTCTGTAATTTGCTCCGATATATCTGTAAAAGCTTTCCATGCCACCTTTAGGTTCAGGTTTTTTTTCTAAAACATTGTAAACTGTTTCAACATTGTTTTCGTCTACGGTTTTTCCTGAAATAAATTGACCATCTTGGTAGTTTTCAGTGTATTTTATATTTGGATTTTGTATCCATCCTTGCCAAATTCCATCTTTGAAACCATTTTTGATATTTCCAAATCCATACTGTGTCGTTTTTTCAGAGGCATCTTGTTCTTTATGAATTTCCTCATATTGACCATTGCTATCAGTAACTTTTTGTACTCCATTGACATCCCAAAATTGATTGATTTTAAGTTTGGTTGTTTTCTTTTTTTTATCATCAATTATGTATTCTGCTTCTAGTTTTTTAGTGCCATTCTCATACCAATCTGTTTTTTTTCCGTTTAACTTATTGTTAGTGTAGTTAGATTCTTGTTTTTTGTTTCCGTTCTCGTAATAATCAATACGGAGACCTTCTAGTTGGAGTATGTCTTTATTTTTAGTAAAAGCTTTCATGTTTATTTTTCCGGATTTATTGTATTCGGAAACTGCATATAAGTCTTTTTCTATGTTGTAATCTTCTATAGTCCTTATATAAACGTAATTTTTATCTGTAGTAACAAGACGCAGAGAATCAAGCAATAATAATTTTTTTCCATTATCCTGTGCGAATAAAGCTGTTATGGCTAATAATAAAGTGGTGGTTAATACTTTGGTTTTCATTTTTTGTCAATCGGTTATTTTTAGTTGTTAGGAGTGTGAATTGCAATTGGTAAAGTATAAGATGCCTTAGCGGGGATTCCTCTGTATATTCCCGGATTCCAATTAGGGGATTTTGTTAGTACTCTTATTGCTTCTTCTGCTGTGCCAAACCCAAGGTCTTTTACTATTTTAATGTCAACAAGTTTTCCTTCAGTATCAACATTGAATAAGGCATAAAGTTTTGGTTTAAGTCCATTGGTAGTAATGTTTTTTGGTAGTCTGAAATTTTTTCCAATAAATTGGTAAAAAGCTGCCATGCCGTCTTTATATTCCGGTTTTTTAAAAAGCACTTGGTAAGGATGTTCGATGTTGTTATTGTCAATGCTAATTCCTGAAATGAATTCTCCGTTTTCATAGGTCTCTGTAAAAGTCGAATTTGTTTTGCTGTTTTTTCCAGTCCATACACCTTGTTTTTTACTGTTTTTTATTTCACCTTTTTCGGTTGTGCCTCCATTTGTTTCTTCATAAAAACCATTTCCGTCAATTACTTTTTGTTCATTGTTTTCATTCCAGTATTGAAGTATTTGAGTAACTGTTTGCATAGTTTTAAGGTCTGTTTTTATAATTTTCTCGAATTTTTTATTTCCGTTTTCGTACCATTCAATTTGTTTTCCATTTATTTGGTTTTTGCTGTATTGTGTTTCTCTTTTTTTATTTCCATTTTCATAATAATCGATGCGAGGTCCTTCAAATCTAGGTTCTTCGTGTTTTGTAGAAATAGCTTTCATGCTTACTTTGCCTGAACGATAATATTCGGTAAAAACAAATAAATCAGGTTGGTTTTTATAATTTTCAACTACTCTCATGTATTTATAATCGCTTTTTTCTGTTGGGAAATGTAAAGAGTCTAAATTGTAACGTGTAGGTTTAATAATTTGCGAATACAAGGCCATAGTGGCAAATAACAATGAAGTGGTTAGTAGGTAGGTTTTCATTTTTAATATAATTTTTTTTCAAATATAATGAAATGTACTACAGTATTGTATTACATTTGTGGAATTTATTTTAACAGTGATCATTGCTGTAATTTGCATAAATTTGAAAAAATCAAACTTTGAAAAAATACCTTATTCTATATCGCCCTTTTTTGGTTTTTCTGACCAAATTTTTTCTGACTTATTTGGTTTTGAGTTTGATTTATCAGGGGTATTTGTCTTGGTTTGATGAGAATTCTGTTGATTCCCTAACTAGGATAGTGGCTAGAAATACCGAAGCTCTTTTTAGTTTTTTTAATGTCAATTTTTTAGCTAAGGAAGTTCCGGGTGTTCCTTTTATAATGTTGCTTTATAATGGTCAGTATATGGCTCGAATGATTGAAGGCTGTAATGCTGTTAGTGTTATGGTTTTGTTTGTTTCGTTTGTGGTGTCTTTTTCGGGTAAATTAAAATCTACTTTGCTGTTTATAATGGGGGGGAGTGCTTTTATTTATGTTTTAAATATAATACGAATTGGTTTGTTGTGTATGGGGCTTTACTGGTTTCCGGAGCAGGAATCCTTATTGCACGATGTGGTTTTTCCGTTGTTTATTTATGGGGTAGTGTTTGTTTTATGGGTAATTTGGGTCAATAAATTTTCATTGTATGCTAAATAAAATAGTTGCTCATCCTGTTCAATTGCTATTGGCTTCAGTATTGGTTTTTTGTCTTGTGCTGGTTCGTTTTTATGAAGAGGTTTTGTTTTATGATCCTTTCCTGGCTTATTTTAAAAGTGATTTTAACAATTTGCCATTACCGGTTTTTAATACTTTCTTACTTATTTTGAATTTATTGTCTCGTTATGGCTTGAATATGCTACTTTCATTAGGCTTGCTTTATGTGATTTTTAAAGATGTTACGATGATTCGGTTTTCTTTTTTTCTTTATTTGATAGCTTTTGTATTGCTGTTGTTTTTGTTCTTTTCAGTAATTTATTTTTATGGTGCCGAAAATAATTTTTTACTGTTTAATGTTCGACGATTTTTAATCCAGCCTATATTTGTTTTACTCTTTATTCCCGCATTTTATTTTCAAAAACAACATTCTTAGTATTTTTTTTCAGAGCGAAAGCATCAGTTTCCGGAATAAAAAAATCAGCTACGAACCTGTCTGCCAACAGGCAGGTTGCATGAAATAACACAAGTTGAGATGTCATTAATTACACGAATCCGGCAAAGGCAGATAAAATCAGTGTAATTCGTGGCAAAAATAAAATTTATGCGTTTGCCTTTATTTTTTTGTAACTTTAAGAAAGCATTGTAGTTGTATATAAGTTTAATCAATTGGAGTATGAAAATTGTAAAACATTCAGGTGCAGTTGTAAATTTTAATCCGGAAAAACTGGTCGAATCTTTATTGAAATCAGGTGCCGACTCATTTACCGCCGAAGCTATTGTTAAAGAAATTACTTCTGAAATATACGAGGGAATTTCGACCAAGAATATTTACAAGAAAGCATTTGCTTTGTTAAAGAAGCATACTAATTCCCATGCAGCCCGATACAACTTGAGAGCTGCCATAGAAATGTTGGGCCCCGAAGGATTTTATTTTGAAAAATACATTGCACGTCTTTTTGAGGCCGAAAAATATACTACCAAGACCAATGTTGTTTTACAGGGTAATTGTGTCATGCACGAAGTGGATATCCTGATTAAAAAGAACGATATGGTTGCTATGGTTGAATGCAAATTCCACGGCGGAAAGCAAGCGGCTTCGGATGTCAAAGTACCCATGTATGTTTTTTCCAGGTTCAATGACTTAAGACACAAGACTTATAATCTTTTTTCAAGTAAAGAAAAAATAACCGATTGCTGGATTGTTACCAATACCCGTTTTACAGCCGATGCTATTGCTTTTGCAGAATGTTCGGGTATTAATTTACTGAGTTGGGATTATCCCGAAAAAAGAAGTTTAAAATCCCGTAACAATATTGATTGTTTGTATCCTGTAACCTGTTTGACTACTCTGTCAAGGGCTGAAAAAGAAAAAATTTTATTGTTAGATGT
This sequence comes from Flavobacterium commune, assembly GCF_001857965.1. Lineage (NCBI taxonomy): Bacteria > Pseudomonadati > Bacteroidota > Flavobacteriia > Flavobacteriales > Flavobacteriaceae > Flavobacterium > Flavobacterium commune. The sequence goes on from NZ_CP017774.1 coordinate 2,328,936, forward strand.
AATTCTGGTTAAAGAATTAGTAGATAATCGATCGATTTTAAAAGAAATCGGTGTTAGTTCTAACAGGATTAAAAATGTTTTAAAAGAAGTGTCTGAATTGTGTAAGTGTTTTTAATTTAAATGAAACAATATGAAAATCAAATTTATAGGGGCAGCAGGAACAGTAACAGGATCTAAAACTTTGGTTGAAAGCAATAATGGTGTCCGTGTTTTAATCGATTGTGGATTGTTTCAGGGGATAAAATCTTTGCGGGAACTCAATTGGGAACCTTTACCGGTGTTGGCTTCGAGTATTGATTTTGTATTATTAACACATGGGCATTTAGATCATTGTGGCTGGCTGCCTATCCTGGTAAATCAGGGTTTTAGTGGCAAAATATTTTGCACCAGTCCTACAATGGAAATAGCCAAATTGATATTGATAGACAGTGCTAAAATTCAGGAAGAAGATGCTAAAAAAGCCAACGAAGAGAATTATTCCAAGCACGAAATAGCCGAGCCTTTATATACCGTTGAACAGGCAAAAAAAGTGTTTCCACTTTTTAATGTTGTACAACCGGAAAAAATATTCGGATTTGATTCGGAAATTAAAGCAGTATTCACTCCGGCCGGACATATTATTGGAGCCTGTAGTATCAGTTTGTTTTTGGAAGGAAAAACCTTGGTGTTTTCGGGAGATTTAGGCAGGGATAATGATGTGTTGTTGTATCCTCCGATTAAACCTAAAAAAGCCGATTTAGTGTTTTTAGAAAGTACTTATGGAGACCGTTTGCATCCTGATACCGATCCTAAATTAGAATTGGAAGATTATATCAATACCGCATTCAGAAAAGGAGGAACGGTGATTATTCCGAGTTTTGCAGTAGAAAGGGCTCAGGGAATTATGTACTTATTATGGGAATTAAAAAAAGAAGGACGAATTCCTGATATTCCTTATATTGTTGATTCTCCAATGGGAGTGGGCGCCTTTGAAGTTTTTTTTAATAATCCCAAATGGCATAAATTAAGTATTCCTGATTGTCATACAATGAGCAATATGTTTGTAATCAATTCTGATTACGAAGAAACCTTGGCAGCAATAAATAACAAAGGTGCTAAGGTGGTAATTGCTGCAAGCGGGATGATTACGGGCGGTCGTGTTTTGAGTTATTTAGAAAATTATATCGGAAATCCTGATACAACCATCATTATAGTGGGTTATCAGGCAGAGGGAACCAGAGGGAGAAAATTAATTGAAGGGGCAAAGTCTATTAAAATATATGGTAATTATTATAATGTACGTGCCAAAATAGTAGCTATCAACGGGCTTTCGGCTCATGGTGATCAGGCTGACTTGTTGAATTGGCTCTCTGAATTAGAAAATAAACCAAAGAAAGTTTTTTTAGTTCACGGAGAGCTAGCCGCTGCCGATGAATTACGTCTTAAAGTTAAAGAAATCTATCGTGTTAATTGTTCAGTTCCTTTGATGGGGCAGGAATTTGAATTTTAGCAAATACACAAAAAATAGTAGTATTCTTCAAGAAACTTTTTTATCGTTAATAAAACTTTAAAAAGGAACGAATAAATTGTGGTTCAACTAATTTATTCTTACTTTCACGCCCAAAAATATTTTGAATAAAACCTTGAAGAATGGATAGTTTTGACTGGAAAAATTTAATAGACCCTCTTTTTTATATTCATTTTGATGTAAATGGAATAAAACTGGGAATCTATATTGTATTGTTTATTGTTTTTGCTGAAACAGGTTTGTTTGCCGGCTTTTTTTTACCGGGCGATAGTTTGCTTTTTCTTGCTGGGATTTATAATCGTGAATTAATAGAAAATATACTTTTTATCGAAAGTGATTTTGTTAATGTCACTTTGTTATCATCAATGATTGCTTTAGCAGGTATTTTAGGAAATACCGTAGGTTATTGGTTTGGGGCTAAAAGTGGTTATTATTTGTATAATAAAGAAGATAGTTTCTGGTTTAAGAAAAAGTATCTTATTCAGTCAAAAGATTTTTTTGAAAGACACGGTGGGAGAGCCATTATCTTTGCCAGATTTTTGCCTATTTTTAGGACTTTTGCACCTATTGTAGCAGGAATTGTGACAATGGATAAAAAGAAATTTATGTTTTTTAATGTTGTGAGTTCTTTATTATGGTCTTTTACATTGATTTTTGCAGGTCATTATTTGTATGGTTTTCTACTTGAAAATTACCAAATTGATTTAAAAGAGCATATTGAGATTATTGTCATCGGATTGGTTATGGTGACTTTGTTGCCTGTAATTATTAAATTAGCAAAGAAACTACCGGAATCTAAAGAGTAATAAAATAGCATTTTATTTGTATAAAAAAATCCGTCCCGATAACTGGACGGATTTTTTGTTTTCTATTTTGTCCCGTCCTGAAATAACGATACGCAGAAAAGATCGTTATGAAAGCTAATGCCATTATGTAAAGCGTAGTCAATGTGATTACGGTATCTTTGAAGCTTCAGATATGGAATTTGTTATCTATATTGAAATTTGAAAAAAAAAAATCCGTCTCGAAATGAATCAAGACGGATTTTTTATTTCCAATTTGGAATTTATCCCGAAACTTCGGGATTGTAATTTTAAAATATTACATCATTCCCGGCATTCCACCGCCCATGTGGCCAGCAGCTGCGTTTTCTTCTTTGATGTCAATCAAAGCACATTCAGTAGTTAAAATCATTCCTGAAACTGATGCTGCATTTTCTAATGCTACACGAGTTACTTTTTTAGGATCAATAATTCCTGCTTTTAGCATGTCAACATATTCGTTAGTTTTAGCATTGTATCCAAAATCGGCATTTCCTTCAGCTACTTTTGCAACTACAACTGAACCTTCAAGACCAGCATTTTCAACAATAGTTCTCAATGGAGCTTCAACAGCGCGAGAAACGATTTGGATTCCTGTTGCTTCGTCAGCGTTTTCAGCTTTAAGTTCTGCTAAAACAGCTTTAGCTCTCAATAAGGCTACACCACCACCGGCAACGATTCCTTCTTCTACCGCTGCACGAGTTGCGTGTAAGGCATCGTCAACACGGTCTTTTTTCTCTTTCATTTCAACCTCAGATGCAGCACCAACATAAAGTACAGCAACCCCACCGGCTAATTTAGCCAAACGCTCCTGCAATTTTTCTTTGTCGTAATCAGAAGTAGTAACTTCCATTTGACCTTTAATTTGGTTCACACGGTTTTTAATCATTTCTGCTTCACCGGCACCGCTTACAATTGTAGTGTTGTCTTTATCGATAGCTACTCTTTTTGCTGTTCCTAACATTTCGATAGTGGTGTTTTCAAGAGTGTAACCTCTTTCTTCAGAAATTACAGTACCTCCGGTTAAGATAGCAATGTCTTCAAGCATTGCTTTTCTTCTGTCGCCAAAACCTGGTGCTTTTACAGCAGCAATTTTTAATGCTCCGCGTAATTTGTTTACTACTAAAGTAGAAAGTGCTTCACCATCTACATCTTCCGCAATAATCAACAGTGGCTTTCCTGATTGAGCAACTGGCTCAAGAACCGGTAATAATTCTTTTAAAGAAGAAACTTTTTTGTCGTATAATAAAATGTAAGGGTTGTCTAATTCCACTTCCATTTTTTCTGAATTAGTAACAAAATATGGAGAAAGATATCCTCTGTCAAATTGCATTCCTTCAACTACGTCAACAAAAGTATCAGTACCTTTAGCTTCTTCAACAGTAATAACACCTTCTTTACCCACTTTTGCAAAAGCAGTAGCGATTAATTCACCAATTACTTCGTCGTTATTTGCCGAAATAGAAGCAATTTGTTTGATTTTGTCAGAATCACTTCCTACCACCTGAGATTGTTTGGCAAGGTCAGTAACAATAGCTTCAACTGCTTTGTCAATACCGCGTTTTAAATCCATTGGGTTAGCTCCGGCAGCAACGTTTTTCAAACCTTCTTTTACGATAGCCTGAGCTAAAACTGTTGCAGTTGTAGTACCGTCTCCGGCTAAATCATTGGTTTTAGAAGCTACTTCTTTTACCATTTGAGCTCCCATATTTTCTAATGGGTCTTTTAATTCGATTTCTTTTGCAACAGAAACACCGTCTTTAGTAACTGTTGGTCCACCAAAAGTTTTTCCAATGATTACATTACGACCTTTAGGTCCTAAAGTTACTTTTACTGCATTTGCTAATGCGTCAACACCACGTTTTAGTCCGTCACGTGCTTCGATATCAAATTTTATGTCTTTTGCCATTTTGTTTTTTACTTTTATTGTTGTTTTAAAAATCTTAATACTTTGTACTTAATTCTTAATACGGATTAAATTATTGCAAGAATATCATCTTCTCTCATAATCAAATAGTCAGTACCTTCTAATTTTAGTTCGGTACCGGCGTATTTTCCGTAAAGTACAGTGTCTCCAATTTTTACGGTCATTTCATGATCTTTTGTGCCATTTCCTACGGCTACAACAGTTCCTTTTTGTGGTTTTTCTTTGGCAGTATCTGGAATAAAAATCCCTGACGCTGTCTTAGTTTCAGCTGCAACTGGTTCGATCAGTACTCTGTCTGAAAGTGGTTTAATGTTTAATGTCATGATTTTTTATTTTAAATGAATTAATTAAATTTTGCATTTGGTATTCAGAAATTATGCCAGCCTACTTAGACTGACATTTTTTCTTATGAAAAATGCCAGCTTTTGACAGGCTGGCATTTTTTTTATATCTATTGGGAATAGTAATTATTTTGCAGGAACAGCAGGAGCAACCGGAGTGGCAGGAGCCGTTGGTTGAGTAGCAGGTGCTGCTGCTTCAGTATTGTCAATGATTTTAGATTCGGTGTCGCTCATAGATCCGTTGAAGCTTAGGCTTGATAGTATAATCAAAGCTATTAAAACGATACCTAATGTCCAGGTGCTTTTGTCTAAAAAGTCGGTTGTTTTTTGTACACCACCTAACATTTGTGAACCACCTATTGAAGATGATAATCCACCACCTTTAGGGTTTTGAACCATAATTACTACAATTAGTAGAAAACAAACTATAGTTATTAAAACTAAAAAAATTGAAAATGTGCTCATTACTTAATTATTATTGTTTTGTTGTAAAATCTTAATATCCGATATGCGGTCTGCAAAGAAACTACTTTTTTCTGGATATTTCAAAATTAATATTTCATAAGCTTGAATTGCTTTTTGATATTTTTTTTGTTCCAAATATACCTTGGCTAAAGTCTCTGTCATCAACGAACTGGTGTCTTCTTTGTTGATGTCTATGTTAAGGTTAGCCGTAGTTCCTGCTTTTATGGGTGAAATCTTCGGATTGTTTTCAATGAATTTATTGATAATGGATTCTTTTTTCTTTTTTAAATCCTCATCCGAAGCTGTGTTTTTTGAACTATTGTTAGTTTCCGCTTCTCTAATTATAGGTTGTATTCTTGAAAGTTGAAGCCATTCCTGGAAAGAATGGGTTTCGGTTTTAGAAAATTCTAAAGGTTTACCAATTTCCAGTTTTTCTTCAGGAGTTGGAGTTGGTTCTTTAATTTCAGCTAATTCTTCTGTGGTATTGATTGAAGTTGTATTTTTGAATGCAATACTGTTTTCGTTGATGGCTGCTTTTTTTGTTGGAATTACTTCGATACTGTCAATTACATGGATTGAAAGTAATTCGTTTGTTTTCTTTTCGAATAATTCTTTTTGAATCGCATTGAAGCTTTCTGAACTGATAAAGTCAAATAAAACAGCTCTGTCAGTAGTATGTGCTGCCGTAACTTTTAATGCCGAATTGTACTTAAAACTATTTTCATTGTAGAGTCCTTTCAAGCGCAAGGCTCGGGCACTTTGAAAATACGGAAACTCATCCAGTACTTTCTCTAAAGCAAGGGTTTGCTTTTCGGTAATTGTATGGGGTTTGTTAATTAAATAAGTATAATCGGTTACGTTCATTTTTTTTATGTTCAGATTTTAGTTTGCAGTTTTCAGTATTAGTTTGTAAACTGAACACTAAATATTACCAACTGTTTGTTACCATTTAGCTAATGATTCATTAAAAATATCCTGAGTGATTCTTTCAAAAATTTCTTTTAATGCGGTGTTTAAAACAGAGCCTTGTAACTGTGTGGTTGCAGGGAAATCATAAAAGAACTCAAATGTTTTTTCAAAATCATCTGTTTCTTTGTTTTTATTTGTAAATCGTACATTGACTCTTATTTTTAATCGGTTTTGAGCCGCTTGTTGGTCGGCAGTAGCCGTCATAGGGCTAATTCTGTAATCGGTAATTTCACCTTCATAAACTAAGTCACCACCAGTACTGACCAGGTTTAAATTAGTTTGATTAATTAGGATATCTTGTAGGGCCAGAGTGAAAGTTCGGTCAATTCCGGGTTCAACTAAATCGGCATTGTTTTGAAAGAAATTAACCTGAAAGGTTTTAGCATCAATTTTTCCTGTTCCTGTAAAGTTGTAAATTCCACAACCATTCAACATGAAAAGGCTAATTAATGCAAAAAGAGAATGTATTTTTTTCATAATATTTTTTGAAAAATTCCAATCCCGAAATTTCGGGATAAAATTCCAAATTCCAATTGTGTCCAAATATAATAATTGGAATTTGTAGTTTAATTATTTTATAAATCGAATTGCTTGATTTTTCGATACAGCGTTCGTTCTGAAATTCCTAGTTCATCTGCTGCTGCTTTTCTTTTTCCTTTGTTTTTTTCCAATGATTTTTTAATCATTTCGATTTCTTTTTGCTCTAAGCGCAATACTTCCTCTTCTTCGATGGTTTCGGCAAAAAGATAATTGTCTTCGGTTTCTCTGTAATTTTCGTTATGCGTTGGTGTCATTACAGCGGTTACCGGTTGCTCTTCAAACTCGATTTCGCTGTCTTCTTCCTTAGAACCGTATATTTTCTGAATCAAATTTGGATTAATATCCTGTGCTTTTGCAGCACCGCTTTTCATTAGTTCGAGAGTCAGTTTTTTTAAATCATTCAAATCACTTTTCATGTCAAAAAGCACTTTGTATAGAATATCTCTTTCGGTACTGAAATCACTTTCACTTTTGTTGCTTTTAATTACCGAAGGAAGGTTGCTGCCTTCTGTTGGCGGTAAATAAGATTGCAAAGTTGTTGCCGTGATGTCGCGATTGGTTTCCAAAACCGAAATTTGCTCAGCAACGTTTCTAAGCTGACGAATATTTCCGCTCCAACGGTATTTTTGCAATAATTGCACCGCATTTTCATCTAGTTTTAACGGAGGCATTTTGTATTTATGAGCAAAATCGGCGGCAAATTTTCGAAACAATAAATGAATGTCTTCTTCACGGTCTCGCAAAGGTGGCAAGGCAATATCTACGGTACTTAATCGATAGTATAAATCTTCACGAAATTTTCCTTTTTCGATAGCATTAAACAAATTCACATTGGTCGCTGCTACAATTCTCACGTCGGTTTTTTGAACCTGAGAAGAACCTACTTTCAGGAATTCGCCGTTTTCAAGAATTCTCAACAAACGAACTTGGGTAGTAAGTGGTAATTCACCTACTTCATCAAGGAAAATGGTTCCGCCATTGGCAACTTCAAAATAACCTTCACGAGTGCTGGTTGCACCTGTAAAAGCACCTTTTTCGTGACCAAAAAGTTCACTGTCAATAGTTCCTTCGGGAATGGCACCACAGTTTACGGCTATGTATTTTCCGTGTTTTCGGTGTGATAGCGAATGGATGATTCTTGGAATATTTTCTTTACCAACACCACTTTCTCCGGTAACTAACACTGAAATGTCAGTAGGAGCTACCTGAATGGCTTTTTCTATCGCGCGATTGAGCTTTGGGTCATTCCCAATAATCTCAAATCGTTGTTTTATGTTTTGAACTGATTCCATATTGTGTTGTCATTGCGAGGAGTTGCGAGGCACGAAGCAAAGCAATCTCATTTTTGTTAACCGCAAATTCGCAGATTTATTCTTTACTAATTGTCAAAGTATCTTTGATTTTATTCGTTTGTTCTACTTTGTGCTTTAGAAAATAAGTTCTAATAATATAGAAAGTAGTTCCAAATCCAATGATGAAAGTTATTATAACTATTAGTATTTGTTTTCGTGTCATTTTATTTTTTTTATTTGTCATTGCGAGGAACGAAGCAATCACATCTTGTATATCGATTCCAATTGCTTCGAACTTGTTTTATGGTGATTGCTTCGTTCCTCGCAATGATTAAAAACCTAATTCATTTCAGAATATCCAACCGCTTCTCCTTTCAAAGTTCCGCTAGTGCAAGAAGTGATTTTTACATTTACAAAATCACCTATTTTGTAATTTTCTTTAGGGAAAACCACTGTAATACTTTGAGAGTTTCTTCCCGAGAATTCTTCTTTAGATTTTTTTGAAACTTTTTCAACTAATACTTCAACTGTTTTTCCAATGAATTCTTCTGAACGGAACCAAGCGTGTTTTTGTTGTAAATCGACAATTTCCTGTAATCTTCGGGCCTTGGTTTCTTCGGTAACATCATCTTCCATTTTTCTTCCTGCCAAAGTTCCCGGACGTTCGGAGTACGAATACATATAACCAAAATTATATTTTACATATTCCATCAAACTCAATGTGTCTTGATGATCTTCTTCGGTCTCTGTTGGGAATCCGGCAATCATATCTTGTGAAATGGCTGCTTCGGGAATAATACTTCTGATTTTATCAATCAAAGTCATGTATTCTTCGCGAGAATGCAAACGATTCATTTCTTTTAAAATTCGATTACTACCTGATTGCACAGGCAGGTGAATGTGTTTACAGATATTTGGGTATTTTGCAATAATATGTAAAACGCTTTCGTGCATATCCTGAGGATTTGAGGTCGAAAAACGAATACGCATTTTAGGAAAAGTAACCGCAACCATTTCTAATAGTTGGTCGAAATTTACTGCAGTTGCTTTTTGCATTTCGGTTGCGTTTTCAAAATCTTTTTTCAATCCGCCACCGTACCATAAATAACTATCCACGTTTTGACCTAATAATGTGATTTCTTTAAAGCCTTTATTCCATAAATCCTGAATTTCTGCCATGATACTTTGTGGTTCACGGCTGCGTTCACGACCGCGGGTAAAAGGAACCACGCAAAAAGTACACATGTTGTCGCAACCACGGGTGATTGAAACTAGGGCTGTAATTCCGTTGCTCATCAATCGCACTGGCGAAATATCGCCGTAAGTTTCTTCTTTTGATAAAATCACATTGATGGCGTCACGACCTTCTTCAACTTCGCTTAAAAGATTTGGTAAATCTTTGTAAGCGTCAGGGCCAACAACTAAGTCGACTATTTTTTCTTCTTCTAAAAACTGACTTTTCAAACGTTCTGCCATACAGCCAAGAACGCCCACTTTCATTTTTGAATTGATGCGTTTTACCGCATTGTATTTTTCTAAACGTTTGCGAATGGTTTGCTCTGCTTTATCGCGAATAGAGCAAGTATTTACCAAAACCAAATCGGCTTCTTCTAAAATTTGAGTGGTGTTGTATCCGTTACCGGATAATATAGAAGCAACTATTTCGCTGTCCGAAAAATTCATCGCACAGCCATAGCTTTCAATATATAATTTTTTAGTGTTCTCTGGTTTGTTTTCCAGTACAAGACTTTCGCCTTGTTTGCTCTCTTCAATAATCTTTTCCATTCGAGTTGTTTCAAAGTACAAAGATAAGAGAAATCAAACGGATATGACAAGATGTCAGATGAAGAATTAACAAAATTTAAAGGATTTTAGAATGAAGATTAATCCCGATAGTTATTGGGGTTAATTTGTGATGTTGAATTTGGAGAGTGATTTTAAAGAAGTAATTGCAGTTGTGTCTTTTTATGCTTTTTCTCTTTCTTCGAAAATATTACACCTAGATATATGTAAGCTTATAAAGTGTTATTTCTTCCAAAAAATAAATCTAAAGTTCGATATTTAAAAAAATCTTCTACTTTTGTCTCAGAAAAACATAGCAATGGCAAAGAATTTAGTAATAGTTGAGTCACCTGCAAAGGCAAAAACAATCGAGAAATTTTTAGGAAGTGATTTCCAAGTAGAGTCAAGTTACGGGCATATTGCCGACTTGCCTTCAAAGGAAATCGGGGTAGATGTAGAAAATGGATTTAAGCCTAAATATGAAGTTTCTCCCGATAAAAAAGCCCTGGTTACTAAATTGAAATCTTTGTCTAAAAATGCCGAAACGGTTTGGTTGGCAAGTGATGAGGACCGCGAGGGAGAGGCTATTTCATGGCACTTGGCGGAAGAACTAAAATTAGATAAAAAGAAAACCAAAAGAATTGTTTTTCACGAAATTACAAAGAATGCTATTCTTAAAGCTATCGATAATCCGCGTGAGATTGATTATAATTTAGTCAATGCACAGCAGGCTCGTCGTGTATTAGACCGATTGGTGGGATACGAATTGTCACCTGTTCTTTGGAGAAAAATTAAAGGCGGACTTTCTGCTGGTCGTGTACAATCAGTTTCGGTTCGTTTGATTGTAGAACGCGAGCGCGAAATTCAGGATTTTAAAGCTGTTGCAACTTATTCGGTTGTGGCTGAATTTACTAACGAAGCTGGGAAAACCTTCAAGGCGAAATTGCCTAAGAATTTCAATACTAAAAAAGAAGCCGAAGATTTTTTAAATAAAAATATCGGTTCTACTTATAAAGTTTCGGATTTAGAAACCAAACCAACTAAAAAATCACCAACAGCTCCATTTACTACTTCTACTTTGCAACAGGAAGCAGCGCGTAAATTGTATTTGCCTGTTGGAATTACCATGCAGTTAGCGCAACGTCTGTATGAGGCGGGATTGATTACATATATGAGAACCGATAGTGTGAACTTGTCTAAAGAAGCAATGGATGCCGCCGAAGCTGAGATTATCAAATCTTATGGAAAGGAGTTTTCTAAACCAAGAACATTTGCAAATAAAAGCAAGGGTGCGCAAGAAGCTCACGAGGCAATTAGACCTACGGATATGTCACGTCATACCGTAAATATCGATAGGGATCAAGCGCGTTTGTATGATTTGATTTGGAAACGAACTTTAGCTTCGCAAATGAGTGATGCGCAGTTAGAGCGTACCAATGTTAAAATTGCAGCTAATAATCACAGTGAGTTGTTCGCAGCTTCGGGAGAAGTATTGCTTTTTGAAGGTTTTCTAAAAGTATATTTGGAAGGAAATGATGATGACGAGGAAGAGCAAGAAGGCATGTTGCCTGCAATGAAGGTGAACGAAAAATTACAGAATAATTATATCACAGCTACTGAGCGTTATTCACGTCCGGCAGCAAGATATACCGAGGCTTCTTTGGTTAAAAAATTAGAAGAATTAGGAATTGGTCGTCCGTCAACTTATGCGCCAACTATTTCTACCATTATCAATAGAAATTATGTTGAAAAAGGAAATCTGGAAGGTCAGGAACGCAATTATACTCAACTTATTTTGCAATCAGGAAAAGTAGGAGAGAAGTTGTTGAAAGAGAACACCGGTTCGGATAAAGGGAAATTGGTTCCTACTGATATCGGAACTATTGTTACCGATTTCTTAGTTAAGAATTTCGGGAATATTCTGGATTATAATTTTACGGCTAAAGTTGAACAGGATTTTGACGAAATTGCCGAAGGAAATATTGAATGGGCTAAGATGATGCAGGAGTTTTATGATCAGTTTCATCCAACGGTTAAAGATGTTGAAGCCAATGCTGACAGGGAAAGTGGAGAACGAATTTTAGGAATAGATCCTGCAACAGGCAAGCCGGTTTCGGTTCGTTTAGGGAAATTTGGTCCAATGGCTCAAATTGGTGATGCTGAAGATGAAGATAAAAAGTTTGCAAGCTTAATGAAAGAGCAAAATATTGGAAACATCACTCTGGAGGAAGCTTTGAATTTGTTTTTGTTGCCAAAAAATCTTGGGATTTATAAGGATGAAGAAGTCGAGGTAAGTAATGGTCGTTTTGGTCCTTATGTACGTCATGGAAGTGTTTTTATTTCGTTGCCAAAAGGAGAAGATCCGTTGGCGGTAACTAAGGAAAGAGCGCAGGAATTAATTGATGAGAAAATTAAAGCCGATGCACCAATTGCAACTTACAAAGGGGAAGGTGTTCAAAAAGGAACAGGACGCTTCGGTCCGTTTATTAAATGGGGCGGAATTTTTATCAATGTGAGTAAAAAATATGATTTTGATAATTTGTCACAATCAGATATTGAAGCTTTGATTGAAGATAAATTACAAAAAAACATTGACAAAGTAATTCATAATTGGGAAGAAGAAGGAATTTTGGTTGAAAAGGCAAGATGGGGACGTTCGGTGATTTTGAAAGGAAAAATCAAAATTGAATTGAGTAAAGATGTGGATGCAAGCAAAATGACTTTGGCTGAAGTTCAGGAATTGATAGCTCAAAAAACGCCTACTAAAAAAGCTCCGGCTAAGAAAGTGACGACGGCTAAAAAACCGGCAGCAAAAAAGACTACAACTAAAAAGAAATAATCATAGCATTTTCCTTTGTTCTCAGGAAGTAAAAAGTGGAGAATAGCTAATTATGATCGGATTTGATTTTCTCGAGCCAATAAATGATGAAGTCTTAGGGTGGTTAAAATCATTAAGCTCTCAGCAATTAGGGAGCAAGGTGGTTTTTCATACTAAAGATGATTTTCCGGATTTAGATAAGGTTAAGATTGCTTTGATAGGTGTTTTGGAAAATCGGGGAAGTGAAGTTATTGAAAATTCAGGGGATTTGTCGATTTTAAGACAGGAATTGTACAGTATGTTTCCGGGTAACTGGGCTGCTACCATTGCTGATTTAGGTGATATTTTACCTGGGAATTCAAAGGAAGATACTTATTTTGCTTTGCGCAAAGTAGTTGCCGACTTGATTAGAAAAAAAGTAATTCCCATAATTATTGGCGGTTCCCAGGATTTAACATACAGCATGTATCGTGCTTATGATGAATTGGAACAAATGGTGAATTTGGTTGCTATCGATAGTAAATTCGACTTTGGAAAAGAAGATGAGTTGATGTCGAGCAATTCGTATTTGTCTCAAATGATTATTGATGAACCGAATAATCTGTTTAATTTTTGCAATATTGGTTACCAAACCTATTATAATTCTCAGGAAGAAATAGATTTAATCGAGAAGTTGTTTTTTGATGGGTATCGTCTTGGAGAAGTTTCGAATAATATTGCGATTGCCGAGCCGGTATTCAGAGATGCTGATATTGTGAGCTTGGATTTGAATGCTGTAAAATCTGCTGATTCTGGGAATTTTACATCTTTTGAACCTAATGGTTTTAATGGAAAGGAAATTTGTGCTTTGGCAAGATACGCCGGAATTAGTGATAAGGTTTCCACATTTGGAGTTTTTAATCATCATAATTCCCGTCAGGAAGCCATTTTAATAACACAGATCATTTGGTATTTTATAGAAGGGTTTCATTATCGTTCCAATGAATATCCTTTTGGGAGCAGGGAAAATTATATCAAATACAGTGTTCCTATAGACAACGAAACTCTGGTTTTTTATAAAAGTGATAAAACCGATCGCTGGTGGATTGAAATACCTTTTATTTCTAATGGGAATAATAAATTAAAGCGCAATACGTTATTACCTTGTTCGTATGAAGAGTATTTAGGAGCCTGCAATCAGGAATTGCCAGAACGATGGTGGAAAGCGCAAAGGAAAAATGTGTTATAAGTAGTTTTTTTTGATGTCAAATAACATTGTAATGACTGCTTTTTAGTAATAACAATAAAAGTAAGAAAGACGTAATTTAGCGAGAAAACATGTTTTTAATCGTGTTTTTTTGCTTTTTATCGATAAAATATTTTTTTTATAATTTATTTAACGCTACTTTTGATTAGTTATTTAATTAGAGAAAAAAAATATTGTTTTATTAATAAATAATAAATAGGTTTACAAACTTAAATAATAAAGAATATCTAACCCGAATTTATATGAAGAAGTTCATTGCATTTATGGCAATTTTGTCACTTTTAATAAGCTGTGGTAAATCAAGTGATAAAGGAGAATTAGTCGGTGTTAAAGGTGCAAAATGGCATCCGGAAAAGCCTTACGGAATGACTTTAGTGCCAGGGGGAGCCTATATTATGGGTAAATCTGATGAGGACGTAGCGGGAGTTCAGGACGCTCAAACAAAAACTGTAACAGTACGTTCATTTTATATGGACGAAACTGAAATTACCAATAGTGAATACCGTCAGTTTGTGGAGTGGGTAAAAGACTCAACAATCAGAATGAAATTAGCTATTTTGGCTGATGAAACTGGAGTGAAGGCAGGTGATTCAAAAGGTAAAGGTAAAAATGCCGGGAGTATAGGTGATTTTGCTTTCAACGATGCCGATCCTGAGAAAATGACCGCTTATGATAAATACATGTATGATAATTATTATAGTGTTGGTACTGCCGAAGATCCTTATGCCGGCAGAAAATTGAATAGAAACATTAAGCTAATTAAAGATCCTAAACAATACCCTGATGAATATTATGTAGAAGTAATGGATTCAATGTATATTCCTATTGAAGAATCTTATAATGGTTTGCGTAGTATTGATGTAGATAAGTTGAAATTCCGTTATTCATGGATGGATATTCAGGCTGCTGCAAAGGCTAAAGTGGGTAAAAGAAAAGATTTTATCAGAAATGAAGAAGTAAAAGTATATCCGGATACAACAGTTTGGATTAAAGATTTTACTTATTCGTACAATGAGCCAATGCATAATGATTATTTTTGGCATAAAGCTTATGGTGATTATCCGGTGGTAGGTGTTAAATGGACACAGGCTAAAGCTTTTTGTGCATGGAGAACCTTAAACAAGAATACTTATATCAAATCTAAAAAGAGTGGTCGTGATTTAATCAATTCCTTCCGATTGCCTACAGAGGCTGAGTGGGAATATGCTGCCAGAGGAGGTTTAGAATCGGCTACTTATCCTTGGGGAGGACCTTATACTAAAAACGACAGAGGTTGTTTCTTAGCCAACTTCAAACCAAACAGAGGAGATTATGCAGCTGATCAGGCCTTATATACGGTAGAAGCAAAATCGTATGAGCCAAATGGTTATAATTTATACAACATGGCCGGAAACGTATCTGAATGGACCGACTCTTCTTATGATCCGAATGCTTACGAGTATGTATCTACAATGAACCCAAATGTTTTAGACGCATCAAATAAAAGAAAAGTAGTTCGTGGTGGATCATGGAAAGATGTTGCTTACTTCTTGCAGGTAAGTACCAGAGATTACGAATACGCCGACTCGGCAAGAAGTTATATTGGATTTAGAACTGTTCAGGATTATATGGGTGTGCAAAACACAGGTAATGGAACAGGAAGTGCAAGAAACAACAGATAAAAAATACCCCTAAAATTAATTAAATAAAACCTACACAAACTTTAAAACTAAAAATTATGGCATTACTAGGAAAAAAAGCAATGAATTTTGCATACGGTATGGGAGCAGCAGTTGTAATTGTTGGAGCTCTTTTTAAAATTACGCACTTCGAAATTGGACCATTGACAGGTACTTTGATGCTTTCAATCGGATTAATAACAGAGGCATTTATCTTTGCTCTTTCTGCCTTTGAACCTGTAGAAAATGAGTTAGACTGGACATTAGTTTATCCTGAATTAGCTAATGGAACGCCTAATGCAAACCGAAAACCTAAAGCTGAATCTCCTTCTGAGGCACAAGGTTTATTGTCTCAAAAATTAGACGCTATGCTTAAAGATGCTAAAATTGATGGTGAGTTGATGGCTAGCTTAGGAAACAGTATTAAAAACTTTGAATCAGCTGCAAAAGGAATTGCTCCTGCTGCTGACGGAATTGCTGCTACAAAAAAATACAGCGACGAATTATCAATGGCTGCTGCTCAAATGGAAGCTTTGAATAGTTTGTACAAAGTACAATTAGAAAGTGCTTCCAGAAATGCTGAAGCTAACAAAGAAATTGCTGAAAACGCATCTAAGCTAAAAGAGCAAATGCAATCGATGACAGCAAACATTTCTTCATTGAATCAGGTTTATGGAGGTATGCTTACTGCTATGAGTAATAAAGGATAATAATTAGTCTTTAAATAAGTATTGAGAAAAAATTACCACAACTAATTATTAGAAAATATGGCAGGAGGAAAACTAACCCCTAGACAGAAGATGATTAACCTAATGTATCTGGTTTTCATCGCTATGTTGGCAATGAATGTTTCGAAAGAAGTAATATCAGGTTTTGGATTGATGAACGAAAAATTTGAAAGTTCAAATGCAAGTTCTAAACAAACTAATGATCAAATGCTTCTAGCTTTAGATACAAAAGCCGCTGAGGCTAAAGGAGAATTTGCTGTAGCATCAGCAACAGCTCATAAGGTTAAAACAATTACAGATAATTTTTATAACTATATCAATTCTTTAAAAGAGCAGGCTACTAAAGGTTTTGAGACCAATCCGGAAACAGGAAAATTACCATATGAAGATATGGATAAAGGAGATAATGTTGATGATTGGTTTACAGGAGAGGGTTACTCTAAAAAAGGTAAAGAAATTGTCGCTACTATAGAAAAGTACAAAGCGGATATTAAAGCTACTTTAGGTACAGAAAAAAAATATAGTGGTATTATAAAAGAGGTTGAAGAGAAATTTGATCTTTCTGATGTAAAAAACAAAGAAGGTTTAAAAGATAAATATTTGTCTTACCATTTTAAAGGTTTTCCGGCTATTGCAACAATAGCTAAGTTGTCCTCTTGGCAAAATGATATCAACAAAGTGGAATCGGATGTTTATAGTATTGCATTAGGTAAAGCAGCAGTTGAAGCAGCTTCATACAGTAATTACCAGGCAATTGTAGTTTTAGATAAAAATGCTTATTTCCAAGGGGAACAAGTAACTGGTAAAGTAGTTTTAGGTCGTTATGATGAAAACACAAAGCCAACTTCTTTTTCAGGTCCTGGTAAAATTGTAAACGGTCAGGCAGTAATCTCTTTAACAGCAGGTGGTGTAGGAGAACAAACTATTGGAGGTCAATTTACTTTTGCTGAAGACGGAAAAACGATACCATTAAAATTTTCAGGAAAATATGTTGTAGTTCCAAGACCTAATTCGGCTACAATTTCTGCCGATAAAATGAATGTAGTGTATAGAGGTGTTTCAAATCCTATCTCAATTTCATTTGCAGGTATTGCTGATAACAATGTTAACGCTTCTGCCCCTGGTTTGTCTAAGGTTGGTAACGGAAAATATGTGATGAATCCACAAGGTGGTAATGAAGTAGTAATTAACGTGTCAGGTAAAATGGCTGATGGTAAAGTTGCTTCTGATAGAAAAGTATTTAGAATCAAAGGTATTCCGGGACCAACAGGTACAATTAGAGGAGAAATGGGTGTGGTTAAAGGGCCTAAGTCTAACCTTGAAATTGCTACTATTGGTGCTAAATTAGTTGATTTTGATTTTGATGTTAATATAGATGTTGTTGGGTTTAATTTAAAAGTTACCGGTCAGCCTACAGTGGTTGTTCAGGGTAATAAATTAAACGCACAATGTAAATCTGTTCTTTCTAAAGCAGTGAGAGGTGATCAGGTTACCATTTCTGAAATTAAGACAAGATTAGTTGGTGCAGGTGGTTATTTATTGCCAAGAACGGCTCCTGTTATTTTTGAAATTCAATAATACATTTTTACCATTAAGGTAAATACATCCATTCTTATTAATGATACTATGATGAATATGAGAAATTTTTTGATAATAGCAATCTCTTTAATTGGAGGAGTGGCTTCTTATGCTCAGTCTAATTTGCTGAATGCTAGGATTCCTGAAGAAATTGGTTTGAAAACTAAGGCTCAACAGATTTCAGATAATGATAAACCGTTAGCTTATGGTTATGTTCATGATAGAGATGTATTGATGGGTAGGATGGTATGGGAAATTATTGATTTGAGTGAGAAAATTAATTTTCCGCTTTATTTTCCTATTGATACCGCTAATATTGGTTCAAACAGACGTTCTTTATATGATGTTTTAACAAGAGCAATAAAAAGTGGGGAAATATCAGAAGTGTATTCGGATAGTTATTTTAATACTAAAAAAACATACAAAGATATTCAGGCTTCTTTGAGTCGTATTGATACTACTGATGCAGGTAGAGAGCAAATCAATGCAGGACAAAAGGTTTCTGATGAATACGTTATGAGATCTGATTTGACTGCTCAGGATGTAACCCAATACAAAATCAAAGGCTTTTGGTATTTTGACAAACGTCAGAGTGAGTTAAAATATCGTTTGTTGGCTATTTGTCCGGTTACACCAGATGTTTATACGATGAATAATGAGGAGAAAGATTATATCGAGTTGTTTTGGATCTTTTTCCCCGATGCCAGAGAGGTGTTACACGAAGCAAAATCATTCAATAATAAAAATTCGGCAATGCCGGTTTCTTTTGACCAAATCTTAAATTCAAGACGTTTTAACAGTACAATTTACAAAGAAGAAAACGTGTATGGAGACAGAGAAATCAAAGAGTACATGAAGGATAATGCACAGAGCCAATTGCTGGAAGCCGAACGTGTGAAAGAGAAGATTCGTGATTTTGAATCCGATATGTGGAATTATTAATTTTGAATATAAGTTTTATAAAACTCTTACCTGATGGTAAGAGTTTTTTGTTTTCTGTATTTTTGTGTTTTATTTGAATGGTATGATTGATTATTTAATTGTGGGTTGTGGACTGGCTGGGATTTCGTTTTCTGAAATCGCTTTGGCAAATAATAAAAGCATTTTAGTTGTAGATAATGAATCGCAGAATTCTTCTAAGATTGCAGGTGGTTTATATAATCCGGTTATTTTAAAACGTTTCAGTGAAGTTTGGCAGGCTAAGGAGCAATTGATTTTGATGAATCAGTTTTATGTTAATTTAGAGCAGAAACTGAAGATTAAAGTAGATTTTAAAACGCCTATTTTGCGAAAGTTTTTTTCTATCGAAGAACAGAATAACTGGTTTGCAGCTTCTGATAAACCAGCTTTAGCACCATTTTTATCCACTTCGATAATTACAAAAAAATACTCCGGAATCGATTCACCATTTAATTATGGAGAGGTTTTGCATACCGGTTATGTAGATACCGCTTCTTTATTGGAACATTATAAAAAGTATCTTTTGCAAGAACAACTTTTGCTTCAGGAATCTTTTGATTATGAAAAGTTAGAAGTTTTGTCGAAAGGTATTCGTTATAAAAATATTGAAGCTAAACATATCGTTTTTGCAGAAGGTTTTGGTTTACATGCAAATCCTTATTTTAATAATTTACCTTTGGATGGAACCAAGGGCGAACTTTTTATTATTAAAGCACCTGGATTGAATTTGGACGTTATTGTTAATACTTCGGTGTTTATTCTTCCGCTTGGTGATGGATTGTTCAAAGTAGGGGCAACTTATAATTGGAAAGACAAAACCGATTTGCCTACCGAAGAGGGAAGACAGGAATTGACAGATAGAATTAAAGAAATTATAAACTGCGAATTTGAAATAGTAGCTCATTTTGCCGGTGTTCGGCCTACAGTAAAAGATCGCAGACCCTTGGTAGGAACACACAAAGACTATCAATCCATTCATATTTTAAATGGTTTAGGAACGAGAGGAGTGATGCTGGGACCGGCAATGGCTCAATCTTTATTTGATAGTATAGAAAAAGGGATTCCGCTTGATACAGAAATTAATATTGATCGCTTTAAGCCTAAAAATAAAAGTTAGTTTATGCCTTGGTAAACGAAGAGATTTTATTTTTGCCACAAATTACACTAATTAGCACAAATAGTATTGATTTTTTAAATGAATTACACAAATTTTTATCTGCCTTTGACAGATTCGTGGAATTATGGCATCTAAATTTGTCTTATTTCGTGGAATTCGTGGCTTTTTTATTTTTGGAATTAATGTATTTGCTCTTAGTTTCAGACTTTAAAATCAGGGTCGTAACTCACAAACATATTGATATAAATGTTGCGCGACCATCTAAGTACAAATGGAAATAAGATAATTAAAGTGGCTATTATGGCTATGAAGGCAGTTTTTAGCGAAGTGTGAAATAACAGGTAAGAAACAATAAAAGAGGCTATTCCAATACCTACATTAAGTCCGTAGCTTACATACATAGCACCATAAAAAAAGGATGGTTCTATCTGATAAGTCAAACCACAATGCGAGCATTTTTCGTTCATTTTTAAAACATTAGCCAGATTAAGCGGATTTTTATCCACATACATGCTTTCATTTTGACATTTCGGACAAGTTCCTGTTAAAATGCTATTTAGTTTGGATCCTTTTTTTAACATTTGCAAAAATTTTTATCAAAGGTACATTTTTTGAAAAAGTACCGATGTAACATTAGTCACAAAATATGCTTAATATACACAATTTATCGGTTTCGTTTGGGGGTACTTATTTGTTTGAAGAAGTAACTTTTCGATTAGGAGCCGGAGATAGAGTTGGTCTTGTAGGGAAAAATGGTGCCGGTAAATCTACCATGCTTAAAATGCTTGCTGGCGATTTCAAGCCTGATTCTGGAGTGATTTCTCAGGAGAAAGACATTCGAATGGGATTCTTGCGTCAGGATATTGATTTTGAAAGAGGAAGAACGGTTCTTGAAGAAGCTTATGAAGCTTTTACCGAGATTAAAATTGTTGAGAAAAAACTGGAAGAAATCAATCATCAATTGGTTACCAGAACCGATTATGAGAGTGATGAATACACTAAAATTATTGAAGATTTATCTGATTATACCCATCGTTTTGAATTGTTGGGTGGTTATAATTATGTAGGTGATACCGAGAAAATTCTTTTAGGTTTAGGATTCAAAAGAGAAGTTTTCGATAATCAGACGGAAACTTTTTCAGGTGGATGGAGAATGCGTATCGAGTTAGCTAAATTATTATTGCAGAACAATGATGTTTTGTTGTTGGATGAGCCTACCAACCACCTGGATATTGAGAGTATTATTTGGTTAGAGAATTTCTTGCGTAATTATCCGGGAGTTGTGGTAATTGTTTCGCACGATAAAATGTTTTTAGATAATGTAACCAATAGAACTATCGAAATTTCTCTTGGAAAAGCATACGATTTCAATAAACCTTATTCGCAATATTTAGAATTGCGTGAGGAACTTCGCGAAAAACAATTGGCAACTCAAAAAAACCAAGCCAAGAAAATTGAAGAAACACAGAAACTAATTGATCGATTCCGATATAGTGCTACCAAATCTTCGATGGCACAATCTTTAATTAAAAAACTGGATAAAGTAGAGCGAATCGAGGTTGATGAAGACGATAATTCGGTGATGAATATTTCGTTCCCGGTTTCTAAAGAGCCTGGAAAAGTGGTAATAGAAGCCGAAAATGTGACCAAAGCTTATGGTGACAAAACCATTTTAAAAGATATTTCGTTGTTAGTGGAACGTGGAAGCAAGATTGCTTTTGTGGGACAAAATGGACAGGGAAAATCGACTTTTATCAAAGCCTTGGTTAACGAATTTGAATACGAAGGAACTATCAAATTAGGACACAATGTACAATTAGGTTATTTTGCTCAAAATCAAGCTGAATATTTGGATGGTGAAATTACGTTGTTGCAAACCATGGAAGATGCTGCATTAGATAGCAATCGTTCAAAAGTGCGTGATATGTTAGGTTCGTTTTTGTTCCGTGGTGATGATGTGGAGAAAAAGGTAAAAGTTCTTTCGGGAGGCGAGAGAAACCGTCTGGCCTTGTGTAAATTGCTTTTACAGCCTATCAATGTTTTGTTGATGGATGAGCCTACAAACCACCTTGATATTAAGTCTAAGAACGTTTTAAAGGCGGCTTTGCAAAAATTTGGCGGAACCTTACTGTTGGTTTCTCACGATAGGGATTTCCTTCAAGGGATGTCAAATATTGTTTATGAATTCAAAGATCAAAAAATCAGAGAATATTTAGGTGATATTAACTTTTTCTTAGAGCAACGCAATATGGAGAATATGCGTGAAGTAGAGAAAAAAGATGTGATTAAAACTGCAACACCTAAAGAAAGTAAGAAAACCTCTTACGAAGATCAGAAAAAAGGGAAGACTTTGCAAAACCGTTTAAGTAAGATAGAAAGCCAAATCAGTCAGTTAGAAAAAGACATTCAGCACGATGATAAAATGCTGGCATCTAATTATGACAAACACATCGAAGACGCAGCCTTTTTTAAAGCGTATAATAAAAAGAAAGCTGACTTAGATCAGTTGTTATTAGATTGGGAAGTTGTTCAGGAAGAAATAGATAATTTGTAGTAGAATATTAAATAGGCTTGATTAATTAATCAAGCCTATTTTTTTAGAATGAGCAATAGCTTCTTTACTTTTTTTGAAATAACAAACTTCTACAGAAAGACTTTCGAGATTTTGAAGTGTTTTAAGCACTTTTGTTTTTTTGTGTTTGGCAGTTTGTCTGATATAAATAGCCTGAATAGTTAAGGGAAAAATTTTGCTGATAGCTTCGTATAAATAAGGGTCTTCCTGTGAATCATCGCCTATGAGAACATATTTCAAGTTGGGATAAAATTCTAATATGTGTTTGATTTTTTCAAATTTATGATTGTGTCCGCCTCTGCCAGTCCAGAAAAAATTTCGCAAACTGGTTTTAATGTCTTTCAATAGTAAAACTGCTTTGGGTAGCTGGTGAATTTCGGTAAACTTGACAATAAAACGGTAGAGATTCCACTCACTGCTGGAAACGTAAAAAAAGATATTAAGCTCTTCTTTGTTTTCTCTGCCTGATTGACTCAGTGCCTGATAATGCGCTGTAACATCTTCAAAAATTTTGCGTCTATTTACATTTCTAAATAATAGATGATACAATTTTCTTAAAGGATTTAAAGTATAAGAAACTAAAAAAGTATCGTCAATATCCGATATGATGCCCAGATGGTCTATTTTAGGGCGGATATAACTTTCTTTTGCGGCTATGGTCTCACCATTGTAATTCAAACTTACCTCATAGTCTATCCATCCGTAATGCTCTTGTCCCAGCGGAATGCAAAATTTAAAATAACCGTCTTTTAATGTTCGGGTATGAATTGTTTTTTGGTTGTGACTTAAGTAAATGTCAGCGTTAGACCAGGTTTTCATTCGATACATTCCAATAATCGAACTGGCATTTTTAAAATTTTTATCCTGAAAATCGTATTCTACTTTTCTTGTGGGTAAAAAAACGTGTCCCATTACAATTAGCTCCTGTTCATTAGCATAACCACGATATAGTTTTATGATGGGCTTCATTTATAAGGTTTCTTTTGTAGTGTATTCTAAATTAATTAATTTTAATGTAAAAATGAAATCAAATGTTGAAAAATAATGTAATGATGGTGGTAAATCCTGTTTCGGGTGGACTTGATAAAGGCTATTTGGTCGATCAGGTGTCTCATTATGCTCAACAGTTAAATCTAAATTTAATGTGTTTTGAAACCACTGGTGTTAATGATTTAGATAATATAAGAACTTATTACAAAAAGTTTAATCCCGCGCGGGTGTTGATAGCCGGAGGAGATGGAACCATCAAAATTGTTGCTGAAGCTTTGAAACTTGAGGATGTGATTTTTGGAATTTTACCGGTTGGTTCGTCAAATGGTTTAGCCACCGATTTGGGTTTAGTGAAATCATCAGAAGAAAATATTGCCATTGCTTTTCAAAACCATTTTGTAGCCATTGATTGTATTATTATTAATGGTAAAATGTGTTTGCATTTGAGTGATTTAGGATTGAATGCCGAGTTGATTAAAAATTATCATAAAAGTGCCATTCGGGGAAAATTAGGTTATGCTTTGCAAATTTTCAATACTTTGTTACATGCTGAAAAATCGTTTCAGGTAATTGTGAAAACCAATCAACAATTGGTTGAAACTAAAGCTCGTATGATTGTTATTGCCAATTCTCAAAAGTACGGAACTGGAGTAGTGATTAACCCTATCGGAATTATGAGTGACGGTAAATTTGAATTGATTATTTTGAAAAAATTAGATTTCAGTGTTTTTTTTAAGATTATAATGGGAAAAATAACCGTTTCTTCTGGCGATATTACCGTGATTTCTACTGACAATGCTATGATTAGTATTGATAAACCTATAAGTTTTCAAATAGATGGAGAATACTGTGGTACCGAAACCAATCTGGATATTGCTATGTCCAAAAGAAAATTAAAAGTGGCGATGCTTAAAGTTTAAATTCTTTACTTGAATGGGTTTCGCTCCTGCCATTCCATTTTAGGTTCAAAATAACCAAAGGTTCTGGATACAAATAAATTCAAAAAAGGATTGTTATGTTTGATAAGCCCAAACATATTTACCGCCTTTGCGCCTACTGAACTTTTGATTTCTAATGCAGTTCTGGCAAAAATAATACGGCTGTATTTTTTATTAATCGAATAGCCTATCATATCATACAGCATATTCAAATACAGCATTTTTTCTTTTTGGCAATGCTCATCATAGCCCAGAAAATAAGTGTCAATGTCGGAGCCATTTTTGATTAGGGTGTTGAACCCAATTAATTGATTGTTGTCAAAATAACCATAAAATAAAAATTGCTCTTTTAAGTTTTTCTTGAATATTTCAAAGTGATCTTCATTGAGGTAAAAGGTGTTAAAAGCGGCTTTTTGGGCAACATTCAAATACAATTCATAAATTCGTTTTCGATGTTTTTGGATGTCTTCGAGATTCATTTTTTGTTTTATCAAGGCTTCCGATTTTTTTCGGGCTCTTTTGTATTGATCTCGGTATTTTTTGTTTTTATTAGCGATGTAATCGTCAAAAATATGCCAGGAATTCTTAATGTCAAAAATCATATTGGGTTGGGTAGAAAATCGATAAAAAGGATCGTATTCCGGAATGTTGAAAATGTCAATCTCCGTTGCCGAAAAATCTTTAAAAATGCTAAGATGTGGTTTGTTTCCCTGTTTTTCCAATGTGTTTTCTAAGTTGTCAGTAGCTTTTTTAAGTAGTTTGACAAGTTCTTTGATTGGGAATTTTGGGTGGAGAGAAAAAGCATTTTGTCCTGTTAGCATATTATTGCCAATGATTAGCACTTTTGAACCAAATCTTTTAAAAACAAAATTCCTGATTTTGGTTCTCAAACAACTGTCTCTTTCTCCAAAAGAAGGGATTTGGCTTAAATCTAAAAATTGAGAAACGGCAATACCAACAATTTCTTCGTTGTAAAATAATGCAATAAAATGACAGTTCATATTGCCCGGGGCAGAAGTTTCCAGAATTCTTAAATACTTTCGATTAAGAAAAATAGTATTGGTTGCCAAATCATCCCAATGCACAGGCAGGTCTTGGACTGAATTGTATATTTTAAAAGAATAGGATGGGTTCAATAGTTGAAAAATTAATTATTTAGCGAAGTTACTATTTTAAGTTTATTACAATGTTTACAAGCAGAAATTAACTAATTTTATAGAAAAAGAAGAAGATTATGGAAGTTTATAATGAAAATACAGCTCAGTCTATGTTGTCAGAATTGACTAACTGGACTTTTGTAAATAATGGTATAGAAAAGAAATTTCAGTTTAAAAATTTCAATCAGGCACTTGCTTTTATCGTTCAGGTAGGATTATTGGCAGAAACTAAAAATCATCATCCTGAATTGTATAATGTTTACAACAAAGTTAACATTCGATTATCAACTCATGATGCTAATGGAGTAACCGATAAGGATTTTGATTTAGCTAAAGCAATTGAAAAATTGTTTTAGAAAAAGCTCCTCATAACAATTAGTGAAAATGAGGAGCTTTTTTTTATTGCCAGACGCAGATAATTCCGCCCATAATCATAAAACATAGCATCCAATAGCCGCTATTGATAAAGGTGTATTTCCAGCTTTTTCGTTCAAATAATGCGTTGGTTGCAATCATTGGGAAAGCCAGGAAAAGTCCCGCCAGAAATCCATGTAAAGCGCCGTGTTTGAAAGTTCTGTAAGCTGTTCCATAATCGTTCATAAAGGCGGCATATGAAGGTTTGATGTCTGCTGCGCCTCCGCCACCAATCATTCCGAAGGCTCCCCACTGATGAATGGTTAAAAACTGTAGAATCATAGCAATCAATAAAGCAAAAAATACTGCCATAATAAAGATAACGGGCATATTAGCACCTTTCATCTTTTCTTCGGTCAATCCGGATTCTTTCATCCAGATTGTTCCAAATACTTTTGGACTGTACCAAATGAATCCAATTACTAAAGTTGATAATGCAGCGACAAATAATGCCAAGAAATTAATTTCCATAGGTTTGGTTTTTTAGGTTGTTGGTTCAAATATAAATAAAATATTTGCAAAGTGGTTTTTGATTTTTTTTGTAGGATTAAATACTGTGAATTAAAAATAATGATGTATTTCGTCGATTTTTTTGGTATTTTAACTATGTTTTGTTGTACATTTAATCATCGAAATTTAATAAGCGGGGATTATGAAAAAAATATTTACTCTATTTTTAATGCTTTTAGCTTCATTTTCAATGATGGCTAATGTGACGCTTTCTGATAAAGAAATACTTGTAAAATTGTATGAAGCTACTAGCGGTAGCCAATGGAAAGTAAAATGGGATTTGTCTCAACCTATGACTAGCTGGTCAGGTGTTAAGGTTCAGAATGATAAAGTAATTGCTTTAGATTTGCAAAATAATAATTTGGTAGGTTTAATTCCGGCTGAATTGGGTAATTTGAAGAGTTTACAAGAATTAAATTTACACAAAAATCAATTATCCGGAAGTATTCCTGCGAGTTTAGGAAATTTAAAAGAATTAAAAGTTTTAGACTTGTCTTTTAATGCTTTAACGTCTGCTATTCCAGAATCCATTTGTAATTTAACTAATCTGAAAACTTTAGAATTATACATGAATAGACTTTCAGGCCAGTTACCGGCTAGTATTGGGAATTTGCAAAATTTAGAGACTTTAGCAGTTTTTAATAACGAAATTGAAGGAGCTATTCCTGCTTCGTTCTACCAAATGAAATCTTTAAAAACAGTATTGTTGAACAGTAACAAAATGAGTGGTAGTTTGAGTGCTGATATTGCTAATTTGACTCAATTGACCAATTTAAGTTTGTTTGAAAATAATTTTCAAGGACAGGTGCCTTTAGCTCTTGAGAAATTAAACGGATTGAAAGAGATGAATATTTCTTATAATAAATTTAATGGTCTGGTAACTAAAAAATTGGCTATGTTAGATACACTAAATATGACTATGGTTAATGAAAGTGGTGTGGCTTATTTAATGAATGTTGCTGTAGAAATGGAAAAAAGACCTATTGTAGCTGAGGATTAATAATTATTTGGTTTGGTTGTTTTTATAGAATATTGGTTTTTTTATTAAGTTAGTTTTATAATAAGTTTAGTGTTTGTAAAAACCTGTGATAATCTCACAGGTTTTTTTGTTTCGGACTTTTTAAACTCCGCTAAAAGCACTAAATCCACCATCTACAGGAAGTACTATTCCGGTGATGAATTGAGATGCCTCGCTGCATAAAAAGTGAATTGCTCCTGCTAGTTCATTGGCTTCTCCAAATCTCTTCATTGGTGTGTTGTTAATAATGCTGTTTCCTCTTGGAGAATAGCTTCCGTCTTCATTGGTTAGCAGTTTTCGGTTTTGGTTTCCAATAAAAAATCCCGGAGCAATTGCATTTACCCGAATTTTATCACTGAACTTTGTAGCCATTTCTACTGCCATCCATCGGGTAAAGTTTTCCATCGCAGCCTTAGATGCCGAATAACCTACCACACGGGTTACGGCTCTTTCAACAGTCATTGATGAGAAATTAATGATAACTCCTTCTTTTTGTTTCGCCATCAGTTCACCAAAAATTATCGAAGGAAGTACAGTACCATTTAAGTTTAAATCGGTCACAGTTTGAAAAGCATCCATCGATAAATCAAAAATTGTTTGGTCTTCACTGATGGTTGCTCCCGGCATATTTCCTCCGGCGGCATTCAATAAAACATCCACTTTCCCGTAATAGTTTACGATTTTTTCTCTGGCTTCCTCTAATGATTTTTTGTTGAGAATATCGGCAGCAATTCCTAAGGCATCATAGCCATTTTTTGTAAGTGTGCTGATGCTATTGTCTATTGTTTCCTGATTTCTGCCTATGATGACAATTTTTGCGCCTGAAGCGGCTAAATGCCCGGCAATAGAGCTGCCTAAAACACCGGTTCCTCCGGTAATTACGGCAACTTTGTTTTTAATGTTAAATAAATTCATTTTTTAATTTT
Organism: Flavobacterium commune; assembly: GCF_001857965.1. NCBI lineage: Bacteria > Pseudomonadati > Bacteroidota > Flavobacteriia > Flavobacteriales > Flavobacteriaceae > Flavobacterium > Flavobacterium commune. The sequence continues at coordinate 2,357,210 of NZ_CP017774.1, forward strand.
AAGGTTTTTGTTTTGTTCTTTTAGTACAAAAGCTGCATGAATTGCTTAGAATTCACACAGCTTTTTTCAAAAAAAATAATAGGGTTTGTTTTAATATTTCCACCTAACAAAGGCTTCCATTGCAGCATAATTGGATAAGCCCAATTGGTCATACAATTCAGCGGTTTCTTTGTTACGGTCTTCGGCTCTTTGCCAAAATTCTCTGGCATCTGTGCCTTGGAATACCACACCGTCTTTTTGAGATTGATGTTTGAATATTCCGTGTCTTTTAGCTAAAACCTGATCCGGACTCATAGGTACTGCCATTTCTATTTCGTCAATGCCCCATTCCTGCCAGGCACCGCGATACAGCCACAACCAGCAGTCGTTTATAAAATCTTTTGATTTTAGGTTTTTTACTGCATCGAGAATGGCATCCAAACATACTTTGTGCGTTCCGTGCGGATCGGCAAGGTCTCCTGCTGCAAATATTTGGTGTGGTTTTATTTTTTCAATAAGATCCATTGTCAATTGAATGTCAGCCTTACCTAAAGGTTTCTTTTCGATAGTTCCGGTTTCATAAAAAGGAAGATCCATAAAGTGAATTTGATCGTCAGTCAGTCCCACAAAATGGCTGGTTGCACGGGCTTCTCCTTTTCTAATAAGCCCTTTTATGTGCCTTACTTCGGGCGTGTCTATTTGGCTTGTTTTTTTGTTGTTTAAAAATTCCTGAGCTTTCTCGTAAATTGCGTTGGCTTCAGGACTTTTAATATCAAATTTTTCGTTGTAATCACATACAAATCGCGCAAACCTTTCGGCTTCACTATCAGCTACAGCAATATTTCCTGAAGTTTGATAAGCTACATGAACTTCATGCCCCTGTTCCTGTAAACGCATAAAAGTACCTCCCATACTAATAATATCATCATCAGGATGCGGACTAAAAATCAACACTCTTTTTCTGGCTGGTGCGGCGCGTTCTGGTCTGTTGGAATCATCGGCATTGGGTTTTCCACCCGGCCACCCGGTAATAGTGTGTTGTAGTTTGTTAAAAATATTGATGTTGATGTTGTAAGCCGGACCTAGATCGGCCAATAAATCGCTCATTCCGTTTTCTATATAATCGGCATCGGTAAGTCGCAAGATTGGCTTTTTAAGCTCCAATGCCATTCCCAGAACAGCTTTTCGGGTTAATTTGTCTGTCCATATAATTTTTTCAACCAGCCAGGGCTTGTTGATTCTGGTTAGCTTTGAAGCAGCTTCCTGATCTAGTACAAAAATAGCATTATTGTGTTCCTGTAAGAAAGAAGCAGGGACAAGATTGGTAACAGTTCCTTCGGCAGATGCTTTGACGATGTTTGATTTTCCTTCACCCCAAGCCAGTAGAATAACTCTTTTGGCTTCCATTATTTTTTTTACGCCTAAAGTAATGGCTGTTCTGGGCGTGTTATTTAATCCGGAGAAATCTTTACTCGCCGCTACTCTTGTAATATGATCCAGAGCAACTAATCTCGTTTTCGAGTTTTGTAAAGAGCCTGATTCGTTAAAACCAATGTGTCCGTTACCACCGATACCCAAAATTTGCAAGTCGATTCCGCCAAGTGCTTCTATTTTTTCTTCGTATTGAGCGCAGTAATCCTGAATTTGTTCTTTTGATAAAGTACCGTCAGGAATATTGTAATTTTCGGGTAAAATATCTACCTGATCCAATAGTAATTCTTTCATAAATCGCACGTAGCTATTGATAGAATCTGGTTCCATTGGATAATATTCGTCCAGGTTGAAAGTGATAACATTTTTAAAACTAAGACCTTCCTCTTTGTGCATACGCACTAATTCGGCATACAAACCTTTTGGAGAAGATCCGGTTGCTAGTCCCAGAACACAGGATTCCTGCAGTTCCTGTTTGGATCGGATTAATGCCGCAATCTCATGAGCGACAGCTATTGAGGCAGTTTTTGAATTTTCGAAAACAACAGTATTGATATTTTCGAAACGTTTTTCAAATCCTGTAGCTTTGTCAATATTGCTTTTTATCATAGTGTTGTTTTTGTTTTATGAAAATGAATGAAATGCTTTACTAAGATAGTATGATATAAATTAAAATGGTTAATGAAACTAAAATAGTTCCTGCCAGGTTCATTCCGGGCCATGATTTTTCATGATTTTTAGAAAGTTCTTCCTCGTATTCTGTATTGGTTGTATTAAATCGTTTTGAAACGAGTAACATAATAATGAAATTCAGTACAAATTCGATTCCCCATAAGTGCACAAAATGGATGTTGATTTTAAATACAAATGAAGTTAGGATGTAGAATACAAATCCAAAAAATAATCCCGCTTTTGCACCGGCGGCATTAATTTGCTTAAAAAATAAACCGGCAACTAATATGGATGAAACCGGGATGAAGAAGATTCCGTTTAATTCCTGTAAAAGAAGATACAATCCGGAAGGTGCATGAGCTACTAATGGTGCTACCGAAATGGCTATTACGGCGAGTATGATAGAGGTAATTTTTCCATAATAGACCAGCTTTTCTTCGGTGGTATCTTTGTTTAAGCTTTTTTTGTAAATATCCATACAAAAAATAGTACTAGCAGAATTTAAGATGCTGTTAAAAGTGCTTAGTACGGCTCCTAATATCACTGCGGCAAAAAAACCGTAGAGATAAGTGGGTAAAACTTTTTTAACCAAAAGAGGATAAATCAAATCGGGTTTGTCATAATATTGCTCCTGGAAATAATAAAATCCAATTAATCCGGGAACTACAATGATGAGCGGCATTAATAGTTTTAGAATGCCGGTATAGATTAAGCCTTTTTGAGCTTCTATTAAATTTTTTGCTCCCAAAGCTCTTTGGATAATGGCTTGATTCATTCCCCAAAAATAAATTTGGTTAATCATCAGTCCTGTAAAAAGTGTCGAAAAAGGTAAAACAGAATCCTCTTTTCCTATGATGTCAAACTTTTTTGGAGCAAAATTATAAATGGAACTGACTCCTTCAAAAATATTTCCTTTTCCAATTTGATACAAGGCAATAATTGTGACTAACAGACCTCCAAGCATTAATCCTATTCCGTTGAGAGAATCGGAAAAAGCGACGGCTTTTAACCCTCCAAAAATTGCGTAGGCTGAACCAATAATTCCAATAGCCAGTACTGTATAGACCAGGGATTCTTCTTTGGTTATCGAGAAAACAGTTGCAAAATCAAAAATACTTTCGATATTAATTGCTCCTGAGTATAAAATGATTGGTAATAAGGTAACCACGTATGAACTAACCAGTAAAACAGCAACGACGGAGCGTACACTCGAATCGAATCGTTTTTCCAGAAATTCAGGGATGGTGGTAAGTTCTAGTTTTAGAAAGCGAGGAATGATATAAATGGCGGCTATAACTAAGGCTATTGCCGAGGTTACTTCCCAGGCAATGACGATAATTCCGTTTTTATAAGCACTCCCATTCATCCCAATTAGATGTTCGGTGGAAATGTTTGTTAACAACATAGATCCTGCAATAACAGGTGCTGATAAACTTTTTCCGGCAAAAAAATATCCATTTGACGTGTTTAGATTGTCTTTTCGGAGTTTGTAACTCGTGTAAAAGATAACCAGGAGTGTGAATCCAAAAAAGCCTAAATAGGTATATAACATGTCAAATGGATGTTTAAGTTACGTGCTAAATTCGCTTAGAATTTTAAAGTTGCAGGCAAATATTTAGCAACTAATTCTTCGTAATAAGGGCGTAAAGCTTTCGAATCGGGTTTTACAGGTGCTTTAGTGTACAAATCGTAAGGATTGAATTTTTTAACCCATTCAAACATTTCAATATCATGCTCGGTCATTAAATGTGTATAAGCATTTTCCCTGTGTTGAGAATAGAATGAATGGTAACGAATCATGTATAAAGCTGGTTCAGGCAAGTGATCTTTCAGGATTTGGTACAAATATTCATCATGTCCCCAGCTCATTTTTACCTTGTCTAATCCGCAGTTAGGAGAATAAACACCATATTTAGTGTTGTATTTTTCATTAGTACTATCCGGATTGGCAGCAAAAAACTCCGGATAAACTATTTTATCTGAGAATTTACATCCTACAGGGAATGTATCGCCTACAACAGCCCATTGTGGTTCGCCAAATAAACATAATACTTTTCCAATGTCATGTAAAAATCCTGTTAGTACAAACCAATCCGGGTGACCATCGGCACGAATGGCCTCTGATGTTTGCAATAAATGCTGGAATTGATCTAAGTCAATATCAGGGTCGCTATCATCTACTAAAGTATTCAGGAAATCCACGGCTTCCCATAGTGACATTTCTTTGCGATCAAATTTTAGGAACTCTTTTTCTTTTTCGCATACAAAATCATAGGTTTGATAAGTATGGTTAATTCGGTAAAACTCTCTTACGGTTTCTACTCTTTCAGAATCCACATAATTGCGGAATTCTTCTTTTTCTTTTTTTTCTAATGAAGGATCAGGATAGCGTTCGATTAAGTTTTCTTCCCAATCATCAATTTGGTGCATCGGATTATTGAATTTGTCGGTGTTGTTCGCTTTTTCCATTGGTGTTGTTTTTTATGATGTTTTGCTAAATGTTTTGTCTTTTTTTTTAAAACCCCAATTATTGAGTTTATTGTGAATTTCAAAATTACGCAGATAGTGTTTTTCTAAAATGGATAAATGGTCCAAAAACATGGATGGATTTTTCATAGTGTCAATTTTTTATCAATTAAATAATGTTATATGTATTTAATAGGTCTTTTTGTTGTGGTATTGATTTGTGAAAATCAATTGGGAAAAGGTCTTTTTTAGGTAGAATTTGCTTAGAGAAATTCTAAAAGAACAGTTTAGAGTTAAAAAATAGCTGTTGTTGACTGTTGAAGATGTTAAAAAAGAGCATTCAAAATTAACTTAAATGGTTTTTGGTGTTTCAAAGATAGAGAGTCGGCTAAAGTCCTGTTTTTTAAGGTTTAGTGTTAGTGATAATACAAAAAAATAACAGTTTAAAAACGATAAATGTATTTTTTGGTCTCTTTTTTTAAGGGAATTTGATTGAATTTTATATGTTTTTGACCGATTTATCCATTTCAAGCTGGAGTCGAACTGTTAATTTTACCATAATATTATTAACTAATACTAATTAAAAATGAAAAAAACCAAATTCAAATTATTGACGTTATTTTTCTTGATAGCGTTTTCAATTAATTCGTGGGCACAAAAAACACAGGTGTCAGGTAAGGTGGTAGATGATCAAAATTTACCATTACCGGGTGCTAATATTTTAGAAAGCGGAACGAAAAATGGTGTAGAGACAGATTTAGATGGGAAATTCAGACTCGAAGTCTCAAATCCCAATGCTGTTATTATTGTTTCTTATGTAGGTTTTGCTGATCAAAGCGTTAAGCTAAGCGGTTCAAGATCTAACTTGACTGTTAAATTAGTATCGGGGGCTCAAAACCTTGAGCAAGTTGTGGTAGTAGGGTACGGTAAAGGTTCTCGAAAAAATTTAACTACTTCTGTTACTTCTGTTAAAGCAGAGGATATGAATAAAGGAGCTATTAGTGATGTAGGACAATTGTTGCAAGGTAAAGTTGCCGGTTTGAATATTTCATCTAGTGGTGATCCTACAAGATCAGCTTCTGTTGTAATGCGTGGGGTTTCTACTTTAAATAGTTCACAAGGTCCATTTTATGTGGTTGATGGAGTTCCGGGTGTTGATATCTCGATGATTTCACCAGATGACATTGCAACTATTGATGTTCTTAAAGATGCTGCTGCAACTGCTATTTATGGTAACCGTGCCGCAAATGGGGTTATTATGGTAACAACTAAAAAAGGAAGTAAAGAAAGAACTCAAATTTCATATAACAGTTATTTTGGTATAGAGAATGTTTCTAATCAATTGGATATGATGAATGCTTCTCAATTAAGAGCTTTTACAACTAAAAATAATTTGAATTTTACTCCTGAAAATGATAAGGGAGCTAATACAAATTGGCAAAAAGCTATTTTGAGATCTGGAGCACTTTCAAGCAGCCATAACTTATCGATAAGTGGCGGGGGAGAAAAAAGTAATTATTCGGCTAGTTTAACTTCTATAAAAAGAGAAGGTGTTCTTTTGAAAAGTGATTTTGGACGTGTAATTGCCCGTTTGGCAGTTGAACAATATGCTTTTGATGATAAAGTGAAATTTGGTTTGAATGTAACTAATTCTGTTAGTAACTATGTAAATGTTCCACAACGTAACTCGGTACTTTTACAATCAATTAATCACCTTCCTGTTTCTCCGGTTAGAAATGAAGATGGTAGTTTCTTTGAAAATTTTGTTAGTACAGGATATTTTAACCCGGTTGCTTTGATTGAGCACGGAACAGATGAAACTAAAACAAACAACCTTATTGGAAATTTCACAACAGAAGTTAAGTTGCCATTTGGATTTACTTATAACCTAAACATTGCTCACCAAAAGTTGAGTACTTCTCATGGAGAGTTTTATGATAGTTATTATTCTCAATACAACAGTGCTAACTTTTACAATAATCCAGATCCACCATTTACAAAAACTTTGGTTAATTTTGGTGTAAATGGTTCGGCATTAAGAAACTATTATGAAAATACTAATAATATTATAGAGAGTTTCTTAAATTGGGATAAAGAAATAGGTAATCATAAAATTAAAGCTGTTTTAGGTTATTCATGGCAGGAAAACACTTTAGGAGATGGTTTTCAGGCTACAACAACTAACTTTCCTGTAGATAATGTGGGTTACAATAACTTAGCTTTAAGTAATTATACTTCAGTAGGAGGTTATGTGGTGAATTTTGGAGATAGTCAGGCATATCAAAAAACACGTTTGATTTCTCAATTTGCACGTTTGAATTATAATTTTAATGATAAATATCTTTTACAAGGTACAGTAAGAAGAGATGGAGGTTCAGTATTTGGGGCTAACAACAGATGGGGATATTTTCCTTCTGTAGGAGGAGCTTGGAGAATTGACAAAGAAACCTTCATGCAAAACCAAAATATTTTCAGCGACTTGAAACTTCGTGCCAGTTATGGTGTAACAGGAAACTCTTCAGGATTTAATGCTTATACTGCTCAATTTATTTCAGGAAGTGCCGGGACATTCTATTATAATGGACAACAAATAGGTGCTTATGGACCAATACAGGCTGCTAATCCGGATTTAAAATGGGAAAAAACTACAACAACAAACTTTGGTCTTGATTTTTCATTGTTAAAAGGAGTAATTACGGCTTCGGTTGATGTTTACGACAAGAAAACAACAGACATGATTTTCAATTATCAGGTAAACCCAGTATTAGTTCCTGTAGGTTCTATTGTCGCTAATGGAGGTATTATGTCTAATAAAGGTATTGAGATTGCTTTAGGTGCTACCCCAGTTAAAACGGCTAATTTTACTTGGTCAACTAACCTGAATATTGCTAGTAACAAGAATAAAATTGTAAAATTGACAAACCCATTCTTTATTGGTGGAGATTCTATCAGAAGAGTACAACCTGATGGTGGAGGACAAACAGGAGCGACTTTACAAATTTTTAAAGAAGGTAAACCTCTTGGACAGTTCTTTACATTGGATTATGCCGGGAAAAATGAAAATGGAGTTTCTCAATATTATGATAAAAATGGAAATTTAACTACAACTCCATTAAACGGTGTTGATTACCATTACTTAGGAAGTGCACAACCAAAAGTATTATTGGGTTGGTCAAATAATTTTCAATACAAGAATTTTGATTTAAGCGTTTTCGTTAGAGGAGTATTTGGAAATAAAATCTTCAATGCTACCCGCGCCGATTTATTTAGACCTGCCACAGCAATGACTACAAATATTTTAGTTGATGCACAAAACGAATCACCAAATGATTTGAATTCTTATCGTTATTCTTCACGCTTTATAGAAGATGGTAGTTATATCAGATTAGATAATGCAACTCTTGGCTATAATTTTAAAAACATCAACAAGTTTGTTAAAAGTTTCCGCATGTACACTACAGTAAATAATTTATTTGTAATTACTAAATACAGTGGAATTGATCCTGAGGTAGAACAAGGTGGTACAGCTCCTGGTGTAGATTCAAATAACTTTTATCCAAAAACCAGAACGTTTTTATTAGGTTTTAACGTGGTATTCTAAGAAAATAATAATTGTAATAATTGTAAATATTATGAAAAAAATAATGAAATATTTGGGACTTCCAATACTGGCTATGGGCTTGTTTGGATCCTGTGAAAATTTAGATGTGCCAATTACGACACAACTAACCCCTGATGTGTTTCCTCAAAATTCAACTCAGTTTATTCAAACAGCAGGGCCGGTTTATGTTGCTTTCCGTGGAGATTTTTCATTTTCCTGGTGGTGGACACAATCATTAAGTACAGATGAAGCCATTCTGCCTGCAAGAGGAGGAAACTGGTTTGATAACAGAAACTACATTGCTATGCACTTCCATGATTGGACAGTAGATAATGGTATCGTAGGAAGTCTTTGGAATTGGTCTTCTGGTGTAATTGGAAGAAGTAATCAGGCTATTTCAATCTTAGAACAGGCAATGCCGGCTGGAACTGAAAAATCGACTTTAATTGCTGAGTTAAAAACCATGCGTGCTATTTCTTATTTCATCATGATGGATAATTTTGGAGAAGTACCATTAGACACAGTATATGGAGACTTTAGCTCTAAACCAAAATCAACAAGAGTAGAGGTATTCAATTTTGTTGAAAAAGAATTGAAAGAAGCTATTCCTAATTTGAATCCTGCTTCAGGAGTAGCTACTTATGGAAGACCAAACAGACAAACAGCTAATGCTTTACTGGCTAAAATGTATTTGAATGCTCAGGTATATACAGGGACACAACGTTATAATGACTGTATTGCAGCTTGTGACCAGGTAATAGGTTCAGGTTTGTATAATATCGAACCAAGAGCAACTTATCTTCAGATGTTCTATCCTAATAATGGACCACAAATGAAGGAGTTTATTTTTGCAGTACCTTATGATCCGGCTGTAGGTGGTGGTGGATTAATGTACCATGCGCGTTATGATGTTCCTCGATCTATGCGTGCTAAGTTTGCTCTGCCTTTTACTCCGAGTGCACCTAGAAGTACATTGCCTGAATTCTATACCCATTTTGAAAATGATGCTAATGATATTCGTAACAAACAATGGCTGACAGGATTACAATACAATAATAATGGAACTCCATTAACTGTTACTACAACAAAAAAAGGATATGATCAATTCTATACCGGTTCTGATGGTGGAGATCCATATACTTACCAAGTAGATTTAACTCCTAATATTGTTCTTCGTCAAAGTGTTCCATTAACAGATTTAGGTAACGATGAAATTGCATGGAATATGGGATATAGAAATATTAAATTCTATCCTGATGCTTCTTCAACAAGCCGTAATCAAAATAATGATGTACCGTTTTTACGTTATTCAGATATTTTATTAATGAAAGCTGAAGCTATTCTTCGTGGTGGAGCTGCTACTTTAGGTGATACACCACTTTCTTTAGTAAACACGATACGTTCTAATCGCTCTACTTCAACTGCATGGACAAGTGTAACATTAGAGGATTTGTACAAAGAAAGATCTCGTGAATTTGCTTGGGAAGCTTGGCATAGAAATGATATGATTCGATTTGGGAAATTTGAAGGACAATGGGGCTTCAAAACAGATTCAGATGTTAAACGTCGTGTTTTCCCAATTCCAACTAATGCGTTGGTGTTAAATCCTGCTTTGGTTCAAAACCCGGATTATATTAATAATTAAGTTTATTATTTATTGTTTGATTGTTAAAGTTGGTTGGTAATTTAGTTACCCCTGAAAAGAGAAGAAGCTCGTTCTTCTTCTCTTTTCTTCTTAAAAAATGAATTCAACAAGATTGTTATTCATTATCTCATTCAAAGCGTTTGTTTTAAAAATCGGTAAAATCTAATCTTTACTTATTTCAATAGTTTAATTTTTTTTAATAAAAAGAGAAATTCAACTGTTTTAAAAGTGAATGAGAAGAAATGCTTTTGCCTTAATTAATCCATATCAATTTGTTGGTATAATGTAAGATTTCTTTAGAATGCTATTTTTTGCAACAGCATAATTAATTAAAATTCAAATACTCAAGCATAGAGCTTATTCCTGATGATTGTTGTATTGCCTTTTTAAACGCAATACACCAGCATCAAAAAAACACAAATCAATCAATATGAATTTGTACCGTTTATTTAGATATAGGCTCATAGCCTTCCCCGTTTTATTAGTTGTGCTTTCCTGTTCGGTAAAAACATCTGTTAGTCAATATGTAGATTTTGTCAATCCTTTAATAGGGACAGCACCTTCTACAACTATTAGTGCTTTGCAACATGGAGAAGATGAAAAAGAGAACAATGCACAGGTAGTACCTTATGTTACTGTTCCTTTTGGAATGACTAACTGGACAGCGCAAACCAAAGCAACGGAAACCAAATGTGTGGCTCCTTATTATTATACTGATACAAAGATTTCAGGTTTTAGAGGAAGTCATTGGCTTAGCGGTTCTTGTGTTCAGGATTATGGAAGTATGACCATTATGCCTATATCAGGAAAATTAAAATGTCAGGCCGATGATAGAGCATCAAATTTTTTGCATGATACCGAAAAAACGACTCCATACAATTATAATGTTACTCTGGCTGATTACAAGATTGATGTAAACATGACAGCAACTAAGCGTTGTGGTTTGTTCCAGTTTACATTCGAAAATTCAGGCGAAGCTCATATTGTTGTGAATCCTAATAGTGATGAAGGAGAAGGTTTTATCCAAATAAATGCAGAAAAAAACGAAATTGTTGGCTATAATCCTGTACATAAAATTTACCAGGGTTGGGGTGATAAAGCTGGTTTCAGTGGCTATTTTGTAGTACAATTGAGTAAAAGTTCAGGGAGATTTGGTGTTTATCAAAATGAAAAAGTTCTTGAAGGAAACACACAAATTTCTGATTTAGAAAATATAGGAGCCTACATCTCTTTTAATGTTGAAAAAGGAGAAACCATCGAAGCAAAAATCGGGACTTCATTCACCAGTATTGAACAAGCCAGAAAGAATTTAGCAGCTGAAACTAAAGATTTGGATTTTGAAGAAGCAAAAGAAAACCTGAAAGAAACCTGGGAAAACTTGCTTTCAAAAGTAAAGGTTGAAGGAACAAATAAAGATGATAAAGTAAAGTTTTACACCGCAATGTATCATAGTTATTTACAGCCAAGAACCTTTAATGATGTTGATGGAACGTATGTAAGTTTCAATGGTGGACAAAAATTAATGAATAGCGGCAAAGACGATTATTTTACTGATTTCTCTATGTGGGATATTTATAGAGCCTCGCTTCCGTTGTTTAATATGCTAACGCCAAAAGTGAATGGACAAATGATGAAAAGTCTGTTTTCTATGGCGGAGCAAGGTGGATGGATGCCTATTTTTCCCTGCTGGAATAGTTATACTTCGGCTATGATTGGCGATCATTCAGTAGCGGCAGTAGCTGACGCTTATATGAAAAATAATATCGAAATATCCGACAAAGAATACAGCTATTTGATACAAAACGCCTTTAAAACACCGGATAATCATGCCGATTATGTAAATGGAAAAGGGCGCCGTGGTTTGGACTCTTATTTAAAATATGGTTATGTCCCATTGGAAGATGCCGTATTAGAATCGTTTCATAAAGGAGAGCAGGTTTCCCGAACTTTAGAATATGCTTTTGATGATTTTGCGCTTTCGCAAATTGCAGCCAAAAAAGGAGACACGCTTCACGCCCGACTTTTGAAAAAAAGAGCGTTGAATTATAAAAATGTGTATAGCGTAGCAGATTCTACGGTAAGAGGACGTTTTGCCGATGGCACTTTTACTAAAGATTTTGACAAGTTTATAAGAAAACCATATATCACCGAAGGCACACCGTATCAATATACCTGGTATGTACCTCAGGATATCAAAGGATTAATGAATTTAATGGGAGGAGAAGATGGTTTTAATGCCAACCTGGATCGTTTCCATGCCGCCAAACAATACTGGCATGGAAATGAACCGGGTCATCAAATTCCGTTCTTGTATAATTATTCTGGACAAGCCTGGAAAACTCAGGAATTGGTAAGCCAAATTATGAAAACCGAGTACAGCAGTGAAGTAGGTGGATTAAGTGGAAATGACGATGCAGGACAAATGTCGGCTTGGTATGTTTTTGCAGCCTTAGGATTTTATCCGGTTGCTCCTTCAGTGCCTCAATATGTGATTTCGGGACCTCATTTTGATAAAATTACACTGAGTTTGGAAAACGGAAAAACATTGATTATTAATGCAAAAGGAGCTTCTTCCGGGAATAATTACATCCAGAAAATAAGGTTTAACGGAGTAGAATATTATAAAACCTATTTGGATCATTTTTCTATTATGAAGGGAGGAATTTTAGATTTTGAAATGGGAAACCAACCTAATAAATCATGGGGAACAGCTAAGGAAAGTAAGCCATTTTCATTATCGAATTAAAAATAAAAGAGATGAACAAGATAAGTCGTGGCGAATTTTTAAAACTAGGAAGTCTATCATTGCTTGGTGCTTTGGTTAGCGACGCTGTTTTGGCAAATGATGGATTTTTTAGTGCCCCGACAACTAAAGTGGATTCTCTTTTGATGAAAAAACTTCTTTTAAGTAATGATGCAAAGGTGGAACAGCTGCTTCAAAAGGAGCTCACTGATTCTGCTATTCGTCTGAGTAGTTTTCGTTCTTTGGCAAATAGTATTGCGGTATTATCCGCCTCGGTTTCTCATTCGGAATCGAGGTTTTATAAGTCTAAAATTGTTGTCGAACGTTTGAATCAATCGGCTGATGTATTATTAAAAGGACAATACAGCGATGGGACGGTTGATGCTGGTGGAAACAGACAGTCACCACCTGATACGGCTTTTGTTTTAGAATACATTTGTTCGGCTGCGACAGTTTTGAGAGAAAATAAACAAAAAGATTTGGATCCGGTAAAAGTGAAACTTAAAAAGTTTATTCAGAATGCCGGGGAAGCAATGATAACAGGAGGAGTTCACACGCCTAATCACCGATGGGTGGTTAGTGCAGCTCTGGCCAATATCAATTCGCTTTATCCGGATGTCAGATACGTTCAAAGAATTGACCAATGGTTGGCCGAAGGAGTTTATATCAATCAGGATGGACATTATTCGGAACGAAGCGGGATTTATTCGGCGGTTATAGACAAGGCCTTAATTACGATGGCCCGATTACTGAATAGGCCGGAGTTGTTGAAAATGGTTCAAAAAAACTTAATCACAACTTATTATTACACGGAACCTAATGGCGATTTGGTTACTGTAGATTCTAAAAGACAGGATCAGTTTATGGATATCACGGTTACCAAATTTTATTTGCAATACCGTTATATGGCTATTCATACGGGAAATCCATTGTTTGCGTATATGGTAAAACTTATTGAAAAAAGTCCCGATTTTGACAAGTATATTCTACAGGATTCATTGGTTGAATTTATGGGGGATCCAGAGTTGCAGCAGCAAATTCCTGTGAGTTCTAATGTTGAAAATGATTTTGAAAAGTTTTTTGTTCTTTCCAATTTGGCCCGAATCAGACGAGGCAAAACTTCGATAACGCTATTTGGAGGAAATGACAAACCGGTATTAATAGCTTCAGGAAGATCGTCTAACCCTAATTTTTTAATGTATCGAAAAGGAGATGCCATATTAAAATACATGCGATTGTCGTCTTCGTTTTTCAGAATGGGTTATTTCAGTAGTGATGGTATCGAAAAAGTAGGGAATAAATACATTTTGAAAGAAACAAAAGAAGCCGATTATTATCAGCCACTGGCTCCGGAATTCCGGAAAACTGATGGCGATTATCAATTGTCAGAGTCAAAGGATGGAAGGTTTTGGAACAAAATGGATTTTGATAATCGAGTTGCAAGCAATATAAAAACGCAAACCACGGTTGTTGAAATTGAGGAAAATAATGGAGCCTTAAGTTTGGATTTTAAAGTGGATGGTCCGCCTAATGTGGAAATAACGGTAGAAATGTGTTTCAAAGAAGGGACTCAGGTTGCTGGAGCAACTTTGGGAGAAAAAGGAAATTATTTTTTGAAATCAGGTACGGCTCAATTATCAATGGGAACAGATGCCATCCAGCTAGGCCCAGGGATTTGTGAACATCAAAACGTAAGTAATTTAGATAGTGAAGAATACACCTATCATCAGGGAACTTTACGTACCGATGGAGTTCATGTTTATATTACCGGTTTCACACCATTTCGACATAAAATGACAATTTCTTAATAATAGAGGAATTTTTCGGGCATTGCAGAAAGTTTACTTAATTTTACGAAAATTAAGTTTAATCTATAAATAATTGAAATTATGAAATTATCATTTATGGCTGCTTTGCTGTTTTGCGGTATTTGTTTTGGACAAAATAATACAGACAACAGTTTGTATATGAAAGCCGAAAAAATAAGTTACCTGACTGATATTGGTTCAGAATCAGGAGATTTATACCAGACTATTGGGCATCACGGTCCGGCAGTAGAAAATGAATGGATGGCATTGAGAATCTATTTTAGTGATAAAGTAGCTATCGATGTTTATAATAAAGCCAAGAAAGGTTTAGAGTTGAAAGCGGCACATTGGTATCCAACTCCGGCGCAACAAAAAGAAGGATGGGGAGCTGATTATTATAAAGTGGCATCAACTGTAGGTTTAGGAGGAGTGAAACTTTGGGATGGAGAAAAATTAGTTTCATTGAATCCAGTGACAAATCGTTTAGCTCGTGTTGGAAAAACAGAGAACACTTCATGGATGGAGATGATTTCCAGAGGTGTGCCTTACAAAGGGAAAAAAGTTGATATTCTGGTTCGTGTTACCGTTTTCTCTGGAAAAAGAGAAGCTAAAGTGGAAGCCTTTAGTTTGAATGGCGAAAAAGTACAGTTTGCTACAGGAGTAAATTACTTTAAAGGATTTGAAACTAAAAAAGGAGAGAATTATATCGCTGTTTGGGGAACGCATCCTGAGGATGTAGCCGCAGAAGTAGTAGGAATTGGAGCAGCAATAAAATACAATCCTAAGAATTATGTAAAAAATACCGATGATGGAACACAGTATTTATTAATCTCTAAGCCAACAAAATATTTAGCAACTGAAATTACATCAGCTTGTGCTAAGGAAAAAGAAATAAATACGTTAGATAAATTAGAAGCTTACATCAAATAAAGCATACAACAGCGCTTTATTTTTTGTAGGATTTGAAATTCTGAAACTCAAAAAAGAAGTGCACAGATGATACTTAATCAATCGGTGTCATCTGTGTACTTTTTTTGTGCTTTTTTTTAAGTGAAATATTGTTTTGTTAAAGAGTTAAGTATTTGAATTTTAAGTGTTTTTGAATTTAGGTAAAGAAAATGTAAAAAATGAATATGATGTTAAAAATAATTCCAAAACTGTTTTTTACCGTCTTATTAGTAAGCGTTTTGTTGTTGGGGCTTAAAGCTCAGGCACAAGAAAAAGTTAAAACTCAAAAAGAGTTTTTAATTACTAATTATGGTGCAAAAGCAGATGGAAAAACCTTAAATACAATCGCAATTCAAAAAGCGATTGATGCCGCTTTTAAAAACAAAGGTGGATCTGTTGTTTTTCCAAAAGGGGAATTTTTATCGGGTAGTATTCAAATGAAATCGAATGTGAGTCTGCGTCTGGAAGAAGGAGCCGTTTTGTTAGGAAGTACAAATCCTAAGGATTATTACAAAATGGATTTTCCGGGAAGACCTGACTCTCCAAAGAAAGACGATAATTCACAAATGGCTTTACTGTTAGCGCACAAAGCAACCAATATTAAACTATACGGAAAAGGGAAAATTGACGGTCAAGGATTGCAATTGGCTTTAAATATAGACAGTTTGCATCATGCAGGAATTGTTGTAGATCCTAATTACAGCAGTCGCAGAAATAGACCTAATGAAACGATGCGGCCTAAGTTGTTTCGGTTTTCTCAGTGTGATAATGTAGCCATTGAGGGGTTACAAGTGGGAGCTGCTTCTTGTTGGGGATTGTCTTTCGAGTTGTGTTCTAATCTTAGTTTGGATGGGTTGAAAGTTGTTAATCGGTCGTATTGGAATAATGATGGAATCGATATTACCGATTGTAAAAATGTGAAGGTTACTAATTGTGATTTAGACACTGCCGATGATGGAATTTGTTTAAAATCCTATTATCCGGGATATGCTAATGATGGAATATATATTGCCAATTGTACGATAAAATCCAGTGCCAGTGCAATAAAATTTGGAACGGCATCTTATGGCGGATTTAAAAATGTGGTAATAAAAGATATTGAAGTCTATGATACTTTTCGTTCGGCTATCGCTATCGAATCGGTTGATGGAGCTGCCATAGAAAATATTGCAGTTTCTAATATCAATGCTGTAAATACAGGTAATGCAATTTTTATTCGAATAGGACAACGAAGTGGGGATAAAGCAGGAAGTATTAAAAATGTGAGTATCAAAAATATAAAAGTGCAAGTGCCTTTTGGAAGACCGGACATTAATTACGATTTAAGAGGTCCTGAAGTAGATTTTTTCCATAATCCGTTTCCATCCTCAATTGTTGGAATTCCTGGATACCAAATAGAGAATGTAAGTCTTGAAAACATTACTATTTCGTATCCCGGCAGAGCCACTAAAGGAATGGCTTACGTGGCATTAAATCGATTGGATCAGGTACCGGAAGTGATAAAAGAGTATCCTGAATTTTCGATGTTTGGCGAATTACCAGCCTGGGCATTTTATGTGCGTCACGTTAAGGGAATCAGTTTCAAAAATATCAAAGTTACTTTGGACAATACTGATTTCAGACCCGCATTTGTTTTTGATGATGTTCAAAATTTGAATATGGAACAAATTGATTTACCCGAAGACAAAAAGGAACAGCTTGTCTTAAAAAATGTCTCTGAATCCAAAATAGATTTGAAAGAAACGAATATAAAAACCATACCATAAAACCACTTTAGTATTTAAAATAGAAATCATGAAGAAAAGTCGAAATTCCATTTTTGTTGGTTTGACACTGCTGTTACAGTGTTTGTCATTGAGTGCACAAAATCATCGTTATGTCGATCCTATGATTGGTTCAGAAGGATTGGGAAATGTTTTTGTAGGGCCGTCATGTCCTTACGGAATGATTAAACCAGGTCCTGATAATGACTTAAACGCTAATAGTGGTTTCACGACAGATTTAAATAAACCTATTTATGGTTTTAGCCAGGTTCATGTAAGTGGTACCGGAGGTGGAGCTAAATATGGTAATGTTTCTATCATGCCAATTTCGGGCGATTTTGAAACTATCAAACAGGAATCTTTACGCGAAAACGAAAAGGTAGCCTTAGGATATTATGGCGCTTTATTGAAAAAATGGAATATTCAAACTGAAATTACAACTTCTGACAGAGCTGCTTTTTATCGATTTATTTTTAATTCGAATGCTAAAAATGCAATTAAAATTGATTTAGGAAGATATTTGGACGAGTCCATTATTCCTGACGGAAGAGAAGCACAGCAATTTGTAGGTTCTCAGGTAGAAGTGATTTCGGATACTGAAGTTCGTGGTTACACTAAAGTTCGTGGTGGTTGGAACAACGGAGCTACTTATACCGTTTATTTTTCTGCGGTATTCGATCAGCCATTTACTAATTTCTCTACCTGGAAAGGCGAAAAGTTTTTTCCTAATGAAAAAAATCAGGTGGATAACGGAAAGAAAACAGGTGCTATGTTGCTTTTCGAAAAATTAGCGAATAAGACCGTGAACATGAAAATCGGAATTTCTTTCATCAGTTCATTGAAAGCCAGAGAAAATATCGATAACGAAATTCCGCATTGGGATTTTAATAAAGAATTGGCCGAAACCCAACAGAAATGGGAGGATTTATTAAAAAGGGTTGAGGTTGAAAAAGAAGCTTCGGTAGAAAAGAAAACCATGTTTTACACAGGATTGTATCACACGATGTTGATGCCTGTGGATCGTACAGGAGAAAATCCGTTATGGGAAAATGATTCGCCTTATTATGATGATTTTTACGCTATTTGGGATACCTATCGTTCTTCTAGCCCATTAATTACACTTTTAGATCCTAAACGAGAAATTGATATTGTCAATGCGATGTTGCAAATCTACAAACGCGACGGTTATTTGCCAGAAGCCAGAAGCGGAAATTCAAATGGACGAACTCAGGGAGGTTCAAACGCTGAGGTAGTAATTGCTGATGCTTTTGTAAAAGGATTGGAAGGCATCAATTACAAATTAGGTTTGGAAGCAATGATGAAAGACGCCATGTTTCCTCCAGGTGGAAATGAAGAAAAAGAGGGGCGTGGCGGATTAGTAGATTACAATAGATTAGGATATGTGTCGACTGATTATGTGCGTTCCGGAAACCGAACTTTAGAATATTCGTATAATGATTATTGTCTGGCAATTGTAGCCAAAGGAACCAAACGCAAAGGAGAATATTGGCGTTTTATCAAGCAGGCTGACAACTGGCAAAACCTGTGGAGAGACATCGAAGACAATGGTTCCCGTGGTTTTATTATGCCAAAAGATTCCAATAGAAAATGGGTAGATAGCATTCAATGCGCTGCAACCAACGGGAAAATTTCTTATGTGCCTTACACACCTTTGGCGCAGGATTGGCCTAATTGTGTTTGCTGGTGGTGTGGTGTTTTTTACGAAGCCAGTTCTTGGGAATATTCACTTTCAGTGCCTCATGATGTGGCGATGTTAATCAAAAAAACAGGTGGAAATGAAGCTTTCAAGAAAAGACTAAACACGCTGTTTGATAAAGGATTTTATAACGTTGCGAATGAGCCTTCATTTTTGAGTCCGAATTTATACCACTGGATTGGTCGTCCTGATTTGAGTAACGACCGCATTCACCAAATTATCGATAAAAATTATAATAGCAGCCGAAGCGGAATTCCAGGTAATGACGATTCTGGTGCCATGTCTTCCTGGTTGGCTTTTCACATGATGGGCTTGTATCCTAATGCGGGACAATCTTATTATTTGATCAATTCGCCATATTTCAAACAAACGGTGATTCATCAGGAAAATGGAAAAGATTTCACCATCAAAGCCAAGAATCTTTCGGATAAAAACAAATACATCAAATCGGTAACATTAAACGGAAAAGCATTCGAAAATGCATTTATTGAGCACAGCGATATTGTTGCGGGTGGTGGTGTGTTAGAATTTGAAATGGCTGCAACGCCTTCTAAAACATGGGGAACAAAACAAGTTCCGCCATCTAAATCAGATCAAATAATTGAGGAATAATAATTTTTATTGATGATTAAAATAATAGTAATGAAGAATTTTAAACCGGGTATTTTTATTTTGCTGATGAGCATGTTGCTGATTTCTTGTAAGCTAACAAGCAAGAAGGAAAATCTACAGACTAAATCAAAAATCGCAAATCCCATTATAGAAGGATATTTTGCAGATCCCTGCATTGTAAAAGAAGGAGATACTTTTTTTATTTATGCCACAATCGATCCTTGGGGAGGTGATGAGTTGGCTGTATTTTCAACTAAGGATTTCTTGAAATTTGAACGTCATCAATTAAATTGGCCCACAAAAAAAGCCTGTACAAGTCCGGGGTCCAATGATTCTATGGTATGGGCGCCTTCTGTTAAAAAAGCAGCAAACGGAAAATATTACATGTATGTTTCTGTGGGAAGCGAAATTTGGGTTGGTGTGAGTGATGCTCCTCTAGGTCCCTGGAAAAATGCCAAAGAAGATTCTTCACCTTTAATTTCATCAAAAGACTATCCTGCTGTACATAATATCGATGCCGATTGTTTTATTGATGAAGATGGTCAGGCTTATTTATACTGGGGTTCCGGATTTAATTGGAAAAATGGTGTTTGTATGGCGACCAAGCTGAATTCAGATATGATTTCATTTCATGGAGAACCCAAAGCAGTCACCCCTAAAGATTATTTTGAAGCTCCATACATGATTAAGCGTTTTGGAAAATATTATTTGATGTATTCATCAGGAAAAGCCATAGATGCCACTTATAAAGTAGGATATGCTGTGGGAAATTCTCCATTAGGTCCATTTGAAACAGCTTCGAATAGTCCTATTCTGGAAACGTCTGCTGATAGTACAACTTATGGACCGGGACATCATTCCGTATTTAATGAAAATGGACAGGATTATATTTTGTACCATCGCATTTTTCCGCAAAAAGAAAAATATGTTTTACGTCAAATTTGTATTGATAGTCTGAATTTTGATGCGAATCATCAAATAATAAAAATAAAACCAACTGGTATTACCAGTTTCTGATTTTCTATAATATAATCTAAAAAAATATGAGAACCAATCTTAAATTAATCCTATTGTTTATTGTTTTTGTTTTTGAAGCAGGAAACTGTCAATCGACAAAATCAAAAACAGAAATAGCTACTACTGCCAGCCAGCTTATTGCTCGCGTTGTGCCAAATCACGCTTCGCAGTTTAGTGTCGAAATCGAATCTTCCAATAAAGAAGATTGGTTCGAAATTATTTCTAAAGGAGACAAAATTGTTTTAAGAGGAAACAATGGGGTTTCGGTTGCATCGGCTTTGTATTATTATCTAAATAATTTTACGAACAGCCAAATTACCTGGAATGGAACCAATTTGAATTTGCCTAAAAAATTACCGGCAGTTCCTAAATTGATTCATAAAAAAACACCTTATGAATACCGCTATTATTTGAACTATTGTACGTTCAATTACAGCATGAGTTGGTGGGATTGGACTCGTTGGGAAAAAGAAATTGACTGGATGGCTTTGCACGGAATCAACATGCCGCTTGCCATTACAGGAGAAGAATACATCTGGGATGAAGTTTATAAATCTTATGGTTTTACTGATGAAGATTTGAGTACTTTTTTTAGTGGCCCTGCTTATTTCTCCTGGTTTTGGATGGGAAATTTAGACGGCTGGGGCGGACCTTTGTCTAAAAACTGGAAAGACACGCACCGCGATTTACAATTGAAAATTCTAAAAAGAGAACGTGAATTAGGAATGAAAACCGTGTTGCCTGCTTTTACAGGTCACGTTCCTGCTTCTTTCAAAAAGTTTTTTCCAAATGCTAAATTAAAACAAACCAACTGGGGGAATGATTTTGAAGATACTTACATCTTAGATTCTGATGATCCTTTATTTGCCGAAATTGGTAAGAAATTCTTAGAAAAACAATCTGAAGTTTACGGAACCGATCACTTATATTCAGCAGATACTTTTAACGAAAATACGCCTCCATCAAATGATCCTGCTTATCTTTCTGAATTGAGTAAGAAGATTTTCGAAGGCATGAAATCAGCCGATAAAGATGCGGTTTGGGTAATGCAGGGTTGGCTTTTTTACAGTCACAGAGAATTTTGGGAAGCGCCACAAATAAAAGGAATGCTGGATGCAGTTCCTGATGATCGCATGATTATATTGGATTTGGCTACCGAAATTGAACCCGTTTGGAAACGAACAGAAGCTTTTTATGGCAAACAATGGATTTGGAATATGCTGCACAATTTTGGTGGAAATATTTCAATGTTTGGAAGAATCGAAGCCGTTGCTAATGAACCTGCAAAAGCTTTAAAAGATCCTAAATCAGGAAAATTAAAAGGAATTGGATTGACAATGGAAGCTATTGAACAAAATCCGGTTTTGTATGAGTTGATGACGGATAATACCTGGAGAGATACACCAATTGAATTAAATTCATGGTTAGCTAAATACACTTTAAACCGTTACGGAAAATCAAATGCTGATATTTCTAAAGCCTGGGATATTCTGGTAAAAACAGTGTATAACGGACAGGTTATTCGTGATGGAGCAGAATCAATTATTGTGTCGCGTCCTACTTTTGAAGGCTATCGTCGTTGGGCGAGAACCAAATTAAATTATGAACCAAAAGATTTACTTCCAGCCTGGGATCTTTTTATAAAAGCCATTCCTGTTGCTCAAAAATCAGATGGTTTCCAATATGATTTGGTGGATGTGAGCAGACAAGTTTTGGCGAATTATGCCCTGCCTTTGCAACAAGAAATAACTAAGGCGTATCAAAATAACGATAAAGTAGCATTTGATAAATACAGCAAGGAATTTTTAGAATTGATTGACGATATGGATTTGTTATTAGCTACACGTCAGGATTTCCTTTTAGGACCTTGGATTGCCGATGCCAGAAGCTGGGGGATTGACGAAAAAGAAAAAGCATTGTATGAGCAAAACGCCCGTGATTTGATTACGCTTTGGGGCGGAGCTGACAATAGATTGCATGAATACAGCAACCGTCAGTGGAGCGGATTGTTTACGGATTTTTACAAACCAAGATGGCAACAATTCTTTACCGATGTAAAAGCCAATTGGGGAACTTTCGATCAAACTCAATTTGATGAAAAAATAAAACAATGGGAATGGAAATGGGTAACGGAGCGAAAAGATTTTCCTGTAAAAGCTAAAGGGAATCCGAATGTGGTTGCCAAAGCGTTACATAAAAAATACCGATCACGCATTATTCCCGTAACGGAAAGAATGGCACCAATTAAATACGATTACTAAAATGAACGCAATTTCTAACCCAAATTCCAATCGTTTTTTGTCCCTTGATATGTTCAGGGGACTAACGATTTGTTTAATGATTGTAGTCAATACGCCTGGAACGGGAGCTCATTTCTATGACTATTTGACTCATGCCAATTGGTTTGGATTCACCTTAGCCGATTTGGTATTCCCTTCCTTTCTTTTTGCAATGGGAAATGCAATGAGTTTTTCTATGGGAAAAATGAAAGAAACTACGGCTAATGTTTTTTGGAAAAAAGTAATCAAACGCAGTGTTATCATTTTTCTGTTGGGGTATTTAATGTATTGGTTTCCTTTTTTTAGACAAGGAATGGATGGTGCTTGGGAATTAAAACCTTTTGCCGAAACCCGCATTATGGGTGTTTTGCAACGCATTGCTTTGTGTTATTTTGTTACGGCCATTATTTTTTATTATTTATCAGAGAAAGCAGCAATAATTCTTTCGGTAATATTGTTGTTGGGATATTGGGCAATATTGTATTTATTTGGACAACCTGAAGCCGAATTAGAAATGGCTACCAATGCTGTAACTCGTTTTGATTTATTTGTTTTAGGAGAAGGTCATATTTACAAACGCGATAGTATTCCATTTGATCCCGAAGGAATTTTAAGCACCTTGCCATCCATTGTCAATGTTGTAGGAGGTTTTATCGCTGGAAGTTTTATTCAGAGAATTGGAAAATCATTTGAAGGAATAGCAAAACTGTTGATTGTTGGGTTTCTTCTGATGGCTTTAGCACGTTGGTGGGATTTAGTTCTACCTATTTCTAAAAAATTGTGGACTGGTTCTTTTGTGCTTTATACCGTTGGAATTGATTTATCCATCATGGCTATTTTAATTTATTTTATCGAATTGAAACAAAAGCATTTTGGAGTAGAATTCACCACCGTTTTTGGTAAAAATCCTTTGTTTATTTATTTGTTTTCTGAATTGTTTTTTATCACTTTACGTCTCATTCCGGTAAATTCGAAGATGGATGCTTTTGAATGGGTGAGCGAACGTATTTTTCAAAGAATATTTCCAGGAAGTTTTGGTGCATTTGTCACCGCAATTGTATTCATGTTGGTTTGCTGGTCTTTGGGCTGGTGGTTGAATAAAAAACGCATTTATATTAAAATTTAATCTTAGAAGATAAATGTTTTTGATATGATTTCAAAAAATAAAATTTTAAGCTTGCTAATAATCTCATTGTTTTTATTGGTTTCTTTTAAAAAAGAAGAACCTGTAAAAATGAATGAAATTCAGGTTATTGGCAGTCATAATTCATATAAAATTGCTATTGAAGAGCCGCTGTGGAATTATTTGTTTCAACGGGATTCGGCAGCAGCCAAAGCACTACAATATACTCATATTTCGATTGAAAAGCAATTGGATTTAGGACTTCTAAATTTAGAATATGATGTGTTGTATGATCCAAAAGGAGGCTATTATTCGAATCCAAAAGGTTTGGAAATTGTAAAATCATTAGGGAAAGTGCCACTGGAATATGACACAGAAAATAAGTTGGCTCAGCCCGGATTAAAAATGTTTCATGTTCCCGATATCGATTTTAGAAGTCACTATTTGTTATTTAAAGAAGGATTATTCGCTTTAAAAAAATGGTCGGATTTGCATCCAAATCACACGCCCATTTTTATTTTGATAAATGCCAAAGATGATAATAATAGAAAATTACGAGAGCCCTTGCCTTTTACAAAATCGGCTTTAGATAGTATTGATATTGAAATCCGTTCGGTTTTTGAGGATTCGAAATTGATAACTCCTGATTTGGTTCGGGGAAAATTCAATACCTTAGAAGAGGCTATTTTAAAAAAAGGATGGCCTGATTTGAATGCTGTTAAAGGGAGATTCCTTTTTGTTTTGGATGAAAATGAAACTAAAATTAATCGCTATCTTGAGGGACATCCGAGTTTAAAAAACAGAGTGTTGTTTGTAAACAGTAAAGAAGGAAATCCTGAAGCGGCTTTTAGAGTCATAAACGACCCGATTAAAAATTTTGATTACATCAAAGAATTAGTAGCCAAAGGTTATATCGTTCGCACTCGCGCCGATGACGGTACAACGGAAGCCAGGACGAATGATTATACTAAATTCGAAAAAGCAAAAGCATCGGGAGCACAGGTCATTTCAACTGATTATTATATGCCATCAACACTTTTTAAATCATCTTACAAAGTGAGTTTTGACAATAACCGTTACGAAAGAATTAAAAAAAGAAACCATGTTCAAAAATAAGTTTACTACCATTTTTCTAGTCTTTATTTTTCTTTTTGCCAACGCAATAAAGGCACAAAATAGCAATTTTACGATTGTTTCAGGAAATCAAAAAGCGAGTATTTTAGTTGAAGATAAAGAACCAAAAGTGGTTCATATCGCTTCTAAAATGTTGGCTGATGATGTGTTTTCTATCAGCAATCAACGATTGGCAATTGCGAAAAATAGTTCAGGAATAGTAATTATGGCAGGAACTATTGGACAAAGTAAATGGATAGATGCTTTGGTTTCGAAACAAAAAATTACTATTACTGATGTAAAAGGAAAATGGGAAACTTATAAAATTCAAGTAGTCGAAAATCCAACAGCAGCCATTAAAAAAGCATTGGTTATTGTAGGTTCTGACCGAAGAGCTACAGCTTATGGTTTGTTAGAAATTTCAAGAATCATAGGCGTTTCTCCTTGGGAATGGTGGGCTGATGTTACGCCAGACAAAAAAGACGATCTAGTCTTAAATATTGAAACGAAAACCTATGGTTCGCCATCAGTGAAATACAGAGGAATTTTTCTAAATGATGAAGACTGGGGTTTGCAGCCCTGGGCAGCTAAAACTTTTGAACCGGAAACGGGAGATATTGGCCCAAAAACCTATGCTAAAGTTTTCGAATTGTTGTTGCGTTTGAGAGCCAATACCATTTGGCCAGCGATGCATAAAAGCACCAAAGCTTTTTATTCATTTCCAAAAAACAAACAAGTTGCTGATGATTATGCCATTGTGGTAGGAACTTCGCACGCTGAACCGATGTTGAGTAATATTAACGCAGAATGGAATCATAATACAATGGGTGAATATCGTTATGATACCAACTCAGGAGTGATCAAAGATTTTTTCAGGAAAAGAGCCAAGGAAACAGCTGCTTTCGAAAATATTTATACTGTAGGAATGCGTGGTGAACACGATTCGCCGATGATTGTTGGCGAAGACGATTCGGATTCTCAGGTTAAATTATTAGAGCAAGTAATTACCGATCAAAGAGCGATTCTGAAAAAAGCCACAGGAAAAGAACCTAAAACCATTCCGCAAGCATTTATTCCTTACAAAGAAGTATTGGATTATTACCAAAAAGGATTGCAATTGCCGGAAGATGTGCAACTGGTTTGGACGGATGATAATTATGGATACATTCGTCAATTGAGTAATTTAAAAGAGCAAAAACGTTCTGGTGGCGCGGGGATTTATTACCATACTTCCTATTGGGGACGTCCGCATGATTATTTGTGGTTGAATTCGACTAACCCGGTTTTAATGTGGGAAGAAATGGCAAAAGCTTATGAATTTCAATCCCGCGATTTATGGATTTTGAACTGCGGAGATATCAAACCACATGAATACAATATCGAATTGTTTTTGGATATGGCTTGGCATATGACTCCTTTTGCTAAAAGCCAAAGTGTAAAAACACACATGCAAAACTGGGCTTCGAGAGAATTTGGAACTCAAAACGCTACTCAAATTACTGATTTGTTTTTCGAATATTATCGTTTGGCTTTCCAGCGTCGTCCTGAGTTTATGGCCTGGAATCAGGTAGAACCGGAAACCAAATCAAAACCAACGGCGCTGACTCAAATCCATTATGGAGATGAGGTTTCGAAAAGGATTGACGAATACCAAAATTTGATGAATACTGCCGAAAAATTGCAAAAAGAGATTCCAGCAAATCGTCAAAATGCTTTTTACGAATTGGTAACTTATCCTGTTGTTGGCGCAGCGAGTTTAAATCATAAATGGTTGTATTCGTATAAAAATAAATTTGTAGCCGAACAAGGAAGAGGAAGTGCTGCTTTTTTTGCTTCAAAAGCTGAAGAAGCTTATAAGCGAATTCAGAAAGAAACCAACTATTTCAATGACGAATTGGCTAACGGAAAATGGAAACATATTATGAGTATGTCGCCACGTTATTTGCCTGTTTTTGGAGAAACCACAGCAACTACTGCGGTTGCAGGAACAAAACCTGAATTGAAACTGGCTCTGGAAAGTTATGAAATGGAAGTCAACCATAAAACGGAGAATTCCTATGCCGATGTTTTGCCTGTTTTTAACGCTTACATAGACAATCAGTATTATATTGATGTTTTTATGAGAGGCGCTGGCGAAATTTCCTGGCAAGCAAAACCAAAAGCCGATTGGATTAAAATTTCGCAACAACAAGGCGTTTTGGATAACGATAAAAACAGTCAACAACGCATTTGGGTAAGTATCGACTGGAGTAAAGTTCCAAAAGGAGAAAATAAAAAAGAAGCCCCATTAGGACACGATTACCAATTGATTCCGCCAAGTTATAAAGTCAATTCGGCAATCGATTTTGTGAGTAAAGACACTTTAATCACTATTGGGATTTCGGCTTTTAATCCAAAGTTTGAAGCATTAGAAAATTACAAAGGTTTTGTGGAAGACAAAGGATATATCTCGATTGACGCAGCGAATTTTTCGAACAAAAAAGAAGGTGCAGCAGCCCAATGGGAAACTTTTGAAGGTATTGGATATGCAGGAAAAGTAAGTGTGGCTTTGCCAAGAACGGCTAATTCTGAAGTGGATTTAAAAAGCATAAAAGATAATAGTCCGCTTATGGAATATGATTTTTATAGTTTTAATTTTGGTCAAGCCAATGTAAAAGTACAAGCCATTCCAACGCATGCTTTTTACCAGGGAAAAGGAGTGCGATGTGCTGTAGCTATTGATGATGCTGAGCCTGTGATTTTAGATTTTCAAACTTTTGGAAGAAGTGATGAATGGTTACAAAATGTATTGAAAAATGCGGCAGTAAAATCGGCAGCACAAATTATCAATAAGGCAGGAAAACATAAATTGAGAATCTGGATGGTTGATCCCGGAGTAATGATTGACCGCGTTTTAATTGATTTGGGAGGCTGGAAGGATTCCTATGCTTTTCCAGCAGAAACAAAAATGTAAATTTTGAAAAATACTATATTGAATGAACTATTGTAAGAAAGTAATTGTGGGCTTGACTATTGTTTTGACCGTTGTTTCTTGTACTTCGGTCAGGGAATTAACACCTAAAAGCACTCAAGTTGCATTCTTATCTGATGTTCATTTACTGGATATTTATGGGACATTTTCCGATTCAGATTATAAAGGAGTGCAGAATCCTTATGATGGGAAATATACTTTGGCGCGAACTATGAAATCCCAATTGCAATCCACCCGATTGTTTAACGAAAATTATTTTGCTTTTATTGCTGCATTGGATGATGTGGCAAAACGAAATATAAAGACGGTTCTTCTTCCTGGAGATTTTAGTGATGACGGACAACCCATAAACATTCGGGGATTAAAAAAGATTCTGAATGAGTATTCCAATAAATACGGCATTCATTTTATAATTACCACAGGAAATCACGATGTTGCAAAACCCTTTTTGACCGATTCCGGTAAAACTGATTTTCTGGGCGAAGGAGGAAAAAATCAAGTGATAATGAGTAAAGCGGGAATGTACGTTCCTAAAAGTTCTGATGAACTTCCTGCGGTGATTACAAAAGATATCGGGACGATGGGCTATGCCGAAGTTTTACAAGAACTAGGTGATTTTGGTTTTTTTCCAAAGAAAACCGATTTGTATTGGGAAACTCCTTTTACCTCATACAATCCAGATAATTATACTTTCGAAAAAGCATTGGAGCAATCCACAATCGAAAAAAGAACTTATGCTATTCCGCCCTACAATTCGCAAATTCCCGATTTAAGTTATTTGGTAGAAGCCCAAAAAGACGTTTGGTTTTTAGCCATTGATGGCAATGTGTATGTGCCCAAAGAAGAGGCAAAGGAGCATCCGAAAAATCCATTAAATTACAATAGTGCCAATATTGGTTACAACCAAGTTTTAACGCATAAAAAACATTTAATTGCATGGGTGACTAAAGTGGTTCAGGAGGCAAAAAAAAGAGGCAAAACTTTAGTTGCGTTCAGTCATTATCCGATGATTGAGTTTAATGATGGTGCTTCAGCTATGATGAAAGCATTATTTGGTGAAGATAAAATGCAGTTGCATAGAGTTCCAAGTGAAGAAGTGGCACAAATTTTTGCGGAAGCCGGAGTGCAACTTCATTTTGCGGGACACATGCACATCAATGACACGGGAATCAGAAAATATAAAAATGGAAAGGGATTAGTGAATATCCAGATTCCGTCGTTGGCGGCTTATATTCCGGGGTATAAAATCCTGACGATTCAAAGTAAAAATAAGATGCAGATAAGTACAGTTGCTATTGATTCGGTGCCTGGATTTAAAACGCTTTTTCCTTTGTACGAACAGGAATATGCTTATTTAAAAAGTACTGGAAATCCGGATATTTGGGATAAAGGAATCTTAGAAGCTAAAAATTATCATGAATTTACGAATTGGCATCTCAAAGAACTCGTTCGAACACGATTTCTAAAAAAGGATTGGCCTGAAGATTTTAAAGATTTCCTGTTGAAATCGACAGCAAAGGATTTGTATGCTTTTGCTAATATTTCTCATTCAAATCAACAGAAATTTAAAGATAAAAGCTGGACAGGTTTTGATTTGATTTTCGATTTTTATCGACTGTATTCAGCTGATGAACTGGCGTTAAAAGACATTGGAGAAGAGCGGATTCGTCAATATAAAATTATTATAGATTCATATAGTAATCATTATAAAAAAAAGCCGAGACCTACTGTCTTAGAAACTTCGTTTTATGAATTTTGTTCCATTTTTAAAAGTTTTCTAAATGGTGCTCCATCAGATAATTTTATCATAAATTTGAATAGAAATACTATCCACAATTAATTTTGTGCTAAACCACTTTATTTATGAAATCTAAATTGATTATCATTTTAGTTTTTTTTATTTCATTCTCTACGAGTATTGGGCAGAATATAAAATTCGAACATTATAATGAGAGTAATGGACTTTCGTATAATTCGGTGAGGCATATTGTTCAGGATAAGAACGGTTTTATGTGGCTGGGTACTTTTTTTGGACTGAACAGATTTGACGGCTATCAGTTTAAACCTTATATGAGTTCGGAACTGGGTAAGAACAAACTGTATAATGATGATATTACCGCTTTAGAACTTGATGAAACTTCTAATAATTTATGGATAGGAACCCGAAAAGGGCTTACCTTGTATAAAATGGATACGCATGTTTTTAGTACTTTTTTTAATGAAAAAAACAATCCAAATAGCTTGCCTGAAGATGAAATTCGTGCTGTTCATGTAGATAAATTTAAAAGAGTTTGGGTAGGTACAATGAGTAAAGGACTCGCTGTTTATTATCCTAAAGAACAACGGTTTTCTAAAATAAATATTAAAGGTTTTGAGTATGTAAAAGAAGTTTTTCAGGATAAAAAAGGAAATATTTGGGTAGGAAGTTTTGGCAAAGGTTCAGTAGCTAAAATTATACTGGGAGCCAAGGGTGAGATTTTAAAAATAACTACTTATGGTTTGTCTATCCCTAATTCGAATCAAAAAAATCCTTATATCAATTTCATTTATGAAGATTTTAAATCGGATATTTTTGTTGGTACAAGAGAAGGTCTTTATAAGTTAAACAAGTCAAAAAACACATTTGAGAATCTTTATATTAAGGATGCGGTTTTAAGAAATAAATTAGGACCTTATTTTATTTCAATTGCCCGTGCTCCCGACGGTAAATATTGGCTTGGAACTCTTGGAGGACTTTTGGTTTGTAATCAATTAGAAGATATAGCTACGGGTAATTTTCAAAGGTATTTCTCCAAACTTACCGATGATAATTCACTGGTAGGAAACTTAGTGAATTCCTTGTATTTTGATAAATCAGGGGTGCTGTGGATAGGTACAGAGGATGGTTTAGATAAATATGATCCTTATGGAGATCAGTTTAAAATTAACAAAGATATTTCATTGTATAATGACAATCAAAAACCTAATATCCGTGGTTTTGCTAAAACTTATGACGGCAAAGTGATTGTGGCTACAAGATACAATGGGCTTTTTGTTTCCAGAGAAAAGTCATTTGTTCCATTGTTCAATAACAGATATGATATTGCCAGTATTTATTCTAATGACGGAAAGCTGTTTTACTGTGGTTTGTGGGATGGTAAAATATTGGTTTATAATTATTTGTCCAATAGTTCCAGATTAGTTGATATTGGGGTGAAAAGTTCGCCTATAATTTCTTTTTTAGTAGCCGATGACAATACTTTGGTAGTAGGCTCTTTTGGGGAAGGAGCTGTAATTTTAGACGCAAAAACTTTAGAAATTAAAGTTCCAAAAGGTGTTTTGTTGTCAGATTTTCAGATTAATAAGATAAAAACAGATCGTTTTAAGAATTTATGGTTTGCAACTGAAACTGGGGTTGCAAGATATAATGTAAAGAGCAGAAAACTCAAACTGTATTTGAAGGGTGAGCATGAAAAAATAGGACTGCCTGCCAGTCATGTGAGTGATATTTTAATTGATGTCAATGGAGATATTTGGGTGGCAACAGTCAAAGGTATTGGCCTTTATGATGCCAAGAAAGATAATTTTGTTCCTGTTTTAGAGCCTAAAGAACTGCATGGAAAATGGATTACCGACTTAGAAATGGATAATGATGGCTATTTGTGGTTAAATATCAACAATAACAGTATTGCCAGATATAAGAAAAAGTCAAAGAAAATAAATATTTATTATGTTGATAGCGGTAATAGACTAGATGTTTTTAGTTCTAAAGGATTTTACAGTTTAAATAACTCAACTATTTATTTAGGAGGCAAAAATGGAATCATCTATTTTTCGGCTGATAAAATTAAAGAGAATAAAATAGCGCCTTCGCCAATTATAACAGAGTTTAAAGTTCAAAATGAAGAGGTGTTTCCTGGCTTAGAAATCAATGGTCAGATTCCGTTTTATAAGGATATTAACATCCATAAGGAAGTGGAACTTAATTATGATAATCGCAATTTTTCCATTCAGTTTTCGGCACCTTCTTATACTAATGAGCGACTGAATACCTTTGAGTATATGCTGGAAGGTTTTGATAAAAACTGGATTACTACCACTAGCGATGCCAGAACTATTCAATATACTAACCTTAATCCTAACGAATATACATTTAAAATAAGAGCTAGTAATAGTGATGGAATTTGGAGTAAAACGGCAGCTTACAAAATTACTATTCTGTCTCCTTTTTGGACTAATACAAAGATTTTCCTGTTGCTGATTTTAATACTTTCGGTGTCTTCATATTACATCCGAAAAGAAATTAAATCCCGTCTTAAGCTAAGACAGGCACTTTTGTTAGAGCGTGTAAAACGCGATAGTGACGAGCGTCTATCGAATGAAAAGCTACAGTTTTTTACTAATATTTCACATGAATTAAGGACACCATTAACATTGATTTTAGGCCCGGCCAAGCAATTATTAGAACAAAATGACGGCGTGGATTATGATAAATCCAAAGTTCATTTGATTTATCAAAATGCCAGTAGATTGTTGTTGCTGGTAAACCAAATTTTAGATTTTAGGAAAGCACAATCCGGAGAATTAAAATTAAAAGTGTCCAAAACAGAAATTGTTGCTAATACGCAAACCGTTTTTGATTCCTTTACACAATTGGCACAGGACAAAGAGATTAATTTTAATTTTAACTGCGAACTTGAAAATCTCGAAGCCTGGATTGACGTAGATAAATACCATAAGATTCTCTACAATTTACTTTCGAATGCGTTGAAATTTACCAATAACTATGGTACAGTGGAATTGTTCATCGGAACAAAAGAAAAAGAGGGTGAAACAATATTGGTTGTTGAGGTAAGCGATAATGGAATAGGTATTCCACTGGAAAGCCAGAAAAAGATTTTCTCCAGATTTTATCAGGTTAAAACCAGTAAAAAAAATAATACCGGATCGGGTATTGGATTGTCTTTAGTTATTTCATTGGTTGAGGTTCACAGAGGGCAATTGAAATTAAAAAGTGCTCCTTTGCAGGGAAGTGTTTTTACCTTGGAATTGCCTGTGTCTAAAAGCAGTTATAAAAAATCGGAAGTTTTTGATATTGAATACAAAGAAACCGAAGTGGCTTATGAAGCCGCAGATAAAATAAAAAAAGGCAATCAAAGTACAGAGTTGAAACAAACTGTTTTAGTTATTGAAGACAATGCCGAGTTGCGCTTTTTTATAGTCGAATATTTATCTGAATTTTACAGAGTGTATCAGGCAGAGAATGGTGATGAGGGCTTGAATCTTTGTAGAAAAATTAAACCGGCACTTTGTGTGGTCGATGCAATGATGCCGGTTATGGGAGGATTTCAGTTTGTTGAGGCCTTAAAGAATGATGACGATATTAGTCATACAGCATTGATTATGCTGACTGCTTTATCAGAAAACGAAAATAAAATTAAAGGATACAATTTAGGTGTAGATGAGTATATGGTTAAACCATTTGATCCTTCTTTATTAAAAACCCGAATTGATAATATTATTAGAACCCGTACCGAGTTAAAACAAAAATTCTCCGGCGAAATTGAAAGTGATGTCTCAACATTGACGCATTCACAATTAGATATTGATTTAATTTCGAATATTACCGATTTGATTGAGCAAAATATGAGTGATCCCGAATTGACGGCAAACTTCCTTTGTGCTGAATTAGGGATGAGTTCGTCTAAATTGTATCGAAAAATCAAGCAATTAACCGATTTGTCACCTAATGAGTTTATTAGAACGGTTCGTTTGAAAAAAGCGGCGCAGTTGTTAAAATTAAAAGTGAATAATGTTTCGGAAGTGGCTGATAAAGTGGGTTTTAATGATCCGCTATATTTTAGCAGGTGTTTTAAAAAACAGTTTGGATATTCGCCAAGCCGATTGATTAAGTAGTTGTTTTTTAATAATTTAAATTTTGTTAGTATGGCTTTTAAATATTTCGTTATCTAAGTTCATTTTTAACGAATATTCAATAAAAATTGCGTTTTGGCATAATTTTGGCTGATTATGTTGGCTAATTTTAGAATTTAATACATACATTAGCAGATGTTAAATTTAAAAGTCTAATTTTTACAAAAACTGTTTATTTTTGTTAGATTTTTAAAATATTGAACAAAATAGTTGTGTTTCGATTATTAAGAATTATATTTGTGTAATCGATTACAATTTTTTTTGTTGTGATTATTCTCTTTTTGGTATTAATTTATTGAATAATAGTGTTTTGCGCTTTATTTTTGGATATAGCGCTAATTTTTTTGCCTTTTTCTAAAACGATTTCGGTAAAAAAACAACAAGTAATGAATATTTAACTTTAACTAAATTTATAAACATTTTAATTATGAACCAAACAAACAAAGCTGTTGGAAACTATCGCTGGACAATCTGTTCGTTATTGTTTTTTGCAACAACTATAAATTATTTAGACAGACAGGTTCTTTCTTTAACATGGAGTGATTTTATAGCTCCTGAATTTCATTGGACTAATAACGATTACGGAAATATTACCGCTTTGTTTTCGATTTTTTATGCAGTTTCTTTATTGTTTGCCGGGCGATTTATCGATTGGATGGATACTAAAAAAGGTTTTCTTTGGGCTATTGGAGTTTGGTCTATAGGAGCTTGTTTGCATGCTTTTGCCGGAATTGCAACTTCTGGTATTATTACCGGAAATTGGTTTGTAGGTTTTGAGGGGGCTAAGGAAGTTATTGGAACTATTGAAGATACTGCATTGGTAATTAATGTAAGTGTGACTTTGTTTATTTTTGCGCGTTTTGTTTTGGCAGTAGGAGAAGCAGGGAACTTTCCGGCGGCTATTAAAACTACGGCTGAATATTTTCCTAAAAAAGACAGAGCTTTTGCTACCAGTATTTTCAATGCCGGGGCAACTGTAGGAGCGTTGGCGGCACCAATTACAATTCCGTTTATTGCTAAGTCTTTCGGGTGGGAAATGGCGTTTATTATCATTGGAGCTTTAGGTTTTGTATGGATGGGATTTTGGATGTTTATGTATGATAAGCCTGAAAGACATTCAAAAGTAAATGCTGCCGAATTAGAATACATTCAACAAGATGTTTTAGCTGATAGTAAAATAGAAGGTTATGTTCCTGAGAATACGGATAAAGTTTCTTTGGCAGCTTGTTTTAAATACAAACAAACATGGGCATTTGCTTTTGGTAAGTTTATGACCGATGGTGTTTGGTGGTTTTTCTTGTTCTGGACACCTGCTTACTTGAGTTCTGTTTATGATATGGATTCTACAGAGGCTGCTTTTCCTTTATTTGTATTGTATATGATTACTTTGTTGTCTATCATTGGAGGTTGGTTGCCAACTTATTTTGTAGAGAAAAAAGGAATGAATCCTTATGAAGGAAGAATGAAAGCGATGTTGATTTTTGCTTTTTTTCCATTGTTAGCTTTAGTTGCTCAACCATTAGGATATATTTCATATTGGTTGCCGGTAATTATTATTGGTATTGCAGGAGCGGCTCATCAGGCTTGGTCAGCGAATATATTTACAACTGTAGGGGATATGTTTCCTAAAAAGGCAATCGCTACTATTACCGGTATTGGTGGTTTAGCAGGGGGAATTGGTTCTACAGTTATTAATAAAGGTTCAGGAGTTTTATTTGATTATACCAAAGAAACGGATATGGTTTTCATGGGCTTTAAAGGAATTGAAGCAGGTTACTTTATCATCTTTTCTATTTGTGCAGTTTGTTATTTAATAGGCTGGACGGTGATGAAATCTTTAGTGCCTAAATATGCTCCGATAACTGATTTGTAAAATTTGTTAAAGCTCTCTTGTGTCGTGCAAGAGAGTTTTTCTTTTTTTAACTTTTTATGAATAACTTGTTTTTATAAAAGTTGATGTAGAAATAAATTAAATTAATACCTTTGTAATCGATTACACTAAACACAAAATAATTATGACAAAATACAGTTCTAGATACGCATCTAGCCCTCAAGCGGTAAAAAAATATGATACAAAAGAATTAAGAGAAGAATTCTTAATTGATGATTTAATGCAAGAGAATGAAATTGTATTGACTTATTCACATTACGACAGATATATTGCCGGTTCAGCTGTTCCAGTAGCTGCTGATTTGGTTTTAGAAACTATCGACCCTCTTAAATCAGCTTATTTTTTAGAGCGTAGAGAAATGGGAATCATTAATGTTGGAGGAAATGGTTCTGTTGTTGTTGAAGGAGAAACTTATGAACTAGGTTTTAAAGATGCTTTGTATATAGGTAGCGGAAATAAAGAAGTGATATTTAAAAGTGCTGATGCTAAAAATCCGGCTAAATTTTACATCAATTCTGCTCCGGCTCACACCACTTATCCTACTGTAAAAGTGAGTTTGGCAGAAGCAAACAAATTGCACTTAGGTACAATGGAAACGGCTAATCACCGTACAGTGAACCAAATGATTATTGGAAGTGTAGTGACTACTTGTCAATTACAAATGGGAATGACTGAATTAAATCCGGGAAGCGTTTGGAATACAATGCCAGCGCACGTACACGATCGTCGTATGGAAGTTTATTTTTATTTAGATATTCCGGAAAATCAGGCGGTTTGTCACTTCATGGGTGAGCCACAAGAAACAAGACATATCTGGATGAACAATCATCAGGCAGTTATTTCTCCACCTTGGTCTATTCACTCAGGTTCAGGAACTTCTAATTATACTTTTATCTGGGGTATGGCAGGTGAAAACTTAGATTACGGAGATATGGATGTTTGTAAAATCACTGATTTAAGATAAAAAAATGACAAATTTATTTGATATAAAAGGAAAAGTTGCTCTTATTACTGGAAGTACTCATGGTCTGGGAATGGCTATGGCTAAAGGTTTAGGTGAGGCAGGTGCAACCATTGTTGTTAATGGGAATTCCTCTCAGGAAAAAATTGATGCAGCTGTAAAGGAACTTCAAAGTGAAGGAATCAATGCAGTGGGGTGTAAATTTAATGTAACGGAAGAGCAGGAAGTTAAAGCTGCTGTTGCAAAAATTGAAAGTGAAGTTGGACCTATTGATATTTTAATTAACAACGCCGGAATCATTAAAAGAATTCCATTGCTGGATATGGAGGTTGCTGATTTCAGAGAAGTGATTGATATTGATTTAGTAAGCCCGTTTATTGTTTCTAAGCATGTTGCAAAAGGAATGATTGAAAGAAGACAAGGGAAAATCATCAATATTTGCTCAATGATGAGTGAGTTAGGTAGAAATACTGTTTCGGCTTATGCTGCTGCAAAAGGAGGTTTGAAAATGCTGACTAAAAATATGGCAACAGAATGGGCTAAATACAATGTACAGATTAACGGAATTGGTCCTGGATATTTTGCTACAGAGCAAACAAAACCAATTAGAGTTGACGGTCATCCGTTTAACGATTTTATCATTAGCAGAACACCGGCAGCTAAATGGGGAGATCCGGGTGATTTAGCCGGAGCGGCAATCTTTTTGTCATCTAAAGCGAGTGATTTTGTAAACGGTCACATTTTATACGTTGATGGTGGAATTTTAGCTACCATTGGTAAACCATCAAATGAAGATTAATATTTTAAGAAAATTATAATGAGCACTTTTATAAACGATAACTTTTTATTAGAAAATAAATTCGCAGAAGAATTATATCATAATTATTCTAAGAATCAACCGATTATTGATTACCACAATCACCTGAATCCTCAGTTTATTGCCGAAGATAAAATCTTCAACAATATTACTGATGTTTGGATTAAAGGTGATCACTACAAATGGCGTGCAATGCGTACTTTAGGGATCAACGAACAATTTGTAACCGGTAATGGTTCTGATAAAGATAAGTTTTTAAACTGGGCCAAAACAGTTCCTTATACAATGCGTAATCCATTGTATCATTGGACGCACCTGGAGTTAGCTCGTTATTTTGATATTACTGATTTATTAAACGAAAAATCAGCTGAAAGAATTTATGACGAAACTTCGGCTAAAGTAAATTCTGCTGAATACAGCACGAGAAACTTGTTGCGTAAAGTAAATGCTGAATTAGTATGTACTACTGAAGATCCAATTGATAGTCTGGATTTTCACGAGCAATTAGCTAAAAGTGATTTCAAAACTACAGTAAGTACTGCTTTTAGACCTGACAAAGCAATTTTAATTGCTAATGATGGTTACAACGAATACCTTGATGTTTTAGGGCAAAAAGCTTCAATTTCGATTAATACTTATGCTGATTTACAAGCGGCTTTAAGAAACAGAATTGAATATTTTAATGCTAATGGTTGCCAACTTTGTGACCACGGATTAGATCAAATTTATTTTGAGAACTATACTGAAAGCGAAGTAAATGCTATTTTCAAAAAGAAAAGAGAAAACCAGGCTATCAGCAATGAAGAAGCTTTGAAATTCCAAAGTGCTATCTTAGTATTCTTATGTGAAACTTACCATGAATTTGGATGGGTTCAACAATTTCACTTAGGAGCTTTGAGAAATAATAATGCTCGTATGCACCGTATTTTAGGACCTGATACTGGATGGGATTCTATTGGAGATTATCCACAGGCTCAAAAATTATCAGCTTTCTTAAATGCTTTGGATAGTAAAGATAAATTGACAAAAACTATTATTTATAACCTGAATCCTGCTGATAACGAAGTAATGGCTACCATGATTGGTAACTTTAACGACGGAAGTGTTAGAGGAAAAGTACAATTTGGTTCAGGATGGTGGTTCTTAGATCAAAAAGATGGTATGACAAAACAATTAAACGCTCTTTCTAACATGAGTTTAATTAGCTGTTTTGTTGGGATGTTGACTGACTCAAGAAGTTTCTTGTCTTTCCCTAGACACGAGTATTTCCGTCGTATTCTTTGTAACCTTTTAGGAGACGAAATAAAAAGAGGAGAATTACCGGCTTCTGAAATGGAATGGATTGGAAAAATGGTTTCTGATATCAGCTATGGTAATGCTAAGGAATATTTCAAATTCCCGGTAAAATAATTAAAGTATAATTTATTAAAAATATATTTCACTTGAAAAAAGTAGTCACTTTTGGAGAAATTCTACTGCGTTTGTCTACAGACAGACATTTGAGGTTTGCTCAGGCCGAGTCTTACAAAGCAACCTATGGTGGGGGAGAATTTAATGTAGCTGTTTCGCTTGTAAATTACGGGATGAAGGCTGAGTTTGTTACTAAAGTACCTAATAATGAATTAGGAAGTTGTGCTATCCACGAAATGCGCAAACTGGATGTAGATTGTCAAAATGTACTGAGAGGTGGAGATCGTTTAGGAATTTATTTCCTTGAAACAGGAACCAGTACTCGTGCCAGTAATGTAATTTATGACAGAGCAAACAGTTCAATGTCTACTTTGAAAAAAGGAGAATTTGACTGGAAAGAAATATTAAAAGATGCAACTTGGTTTCACTGGAGCGGAATTACTCCTGCGCTTTCTCAAACTGCTGCCGAAGCTTGTTTTGAAGCTATCAAAGTAGCTCACGAATTAGGTTTGACTATTTCTACCGATTTGAATTACCGTTCAAAACTTTGGAATTATGGTAAACAACCTAAGGATGTTATGCCTGAAATGTTAAAGTATAGTAATATTATCTTAGGAGACATTGATACAGCTAACTTTATGTTAGGTTTGGATAAGGTAGATCCTGATTATCAGCAAGTAGCGACATTGCCGGCTTTATATGATCAGGTGTTTAAACTTTGCCCTGAATTAAAATACATGTCAACTACTTTGCGTTATTCTGTTAGTGCTTCTCACCAACGTATCGGAGGAATCCTTTATGATGGTAGCCAGGTGTATAAAGCTGCTGTACAGGAAGTAACTCCGGTTGTGGATAGAGTTGGTAGTGGTGATGCTTTCATGGGAGGTTTAATCTATGGTTTAAACGAAGAACCTTTGGATAAACAAAGAGCATTAAACTTTGCGGTTGCGGCTTGTTGTTTGAAACACACTATTTACGGAGATTATAATTTAATTACTAAAAATGAAATTGAAAAATTACTTGATGGGGATTTCACAGGTAAGGTTTCAAGATAAAAAAATATAAAATGGCTCAATTTACACGTATAGAAGTTGCTACAGCAATGAAAGAAACAGGGATGATTCCTTTGTTTTTTAGTAATGATCTGGAATTAAGTAAAAATGTATTGAAAGCTTGTTATGACGGAGGTGCCCGTTTGATGGAATTTACTGCAAGAGGGGATTTCGCTCACGAAGTTTTTGCTGAATTAACAAAATACGCTATCAAAGAATTACCTGGAATGATAATGGGAGTAGGGTCGGTAACTGATGCCGCAGCTGCTTCATTGTATATGCAATTAGGAGCTAATTTTATTGTAACTCCGGTATTTAGAGAAGATATTGCTATTGCTTGTAACCGTAGAAAAGTATTATGGTCTCCTGGTTGTGGTACATTATCTGAAATTGCAAGAGCAGAGGAATTAGGATGTGAGATTGTTAAATTGTTCCCTGGAGAAATCTACGGACCACAATTTATCAAAGGTGTTAAAGGACCTTGCCCTTGGACTAATATCATGCCTACAGGTGGGGTTTCAACTGAAAGAGATAATTTAAAATCATGGTTTGATGCTGGTGCAACTTGTGTTGGAATTGGATCTCAATTAATTTCAGCTGAAGTTTTGAAAAATAAAGATTATGCAGGATTAGCTCAAAAAGTAAAAGAAACGATAGCAACTATTGCCGATTTACGTAAAAAATAAAAAACAATACAACCAACTATGTCAGAAGTAATGGAAAAATTAAACAGAAAGAATAGAGGATTAGAACAATTGAATCCAATAAAAGTAGTACAATTTGGTGAAGGTAACTTTTTAAGAGCTTTTGTTGATTACGCTTTTCAAAGATTAAATAATGAAGTTAATTTCAATGCTGGTATTGCGATGGTTCAGCCATTGGCAGGTGGTATGGTAAACATGATTAATGACCAGGATGGTCTTTATACTTTGTTTATGAACGGAATCAAAAAAGGAGAAAAAATAGAAGACATTCAGTTAATTACTAATGTTGTAAAAGGAATCAATCCTTATACTGATTTTGCCGATTATTTAGCGTTAGCTAAAGAAGAAGAGCTTCAGTTTATTGTTTCAAATACTACTGAAGCCGGAATTGAATTCGTTGGAACAGATACTCCTGATATGCAGCCTCCAGCTTCATTTCCTGCAAAGTTGACTGTTTTGTTATATGAAAGATTCAAACATTTTAATGGTGATGCTTCAAAGGGAGTGACTATCATTCCTTGTGAATTGATTGACTACAATTCAGAAGCCTTGAAGAAATGTATCTTGCAATATTGTGAATTATGGAAGTTGGAAGAAGCATTTGTAACTTGGGTTTCTGAGGCTTGTACCTATCACAGTACTTTGGTTGACAGAATCGTTCCTGGATATCCAAGAGCTAATATTGAAGAATACAATAGCAAATTAGATTATCAGGATAATTTAATTGTTGCGGCTGAACCATTTTTCCTTTGGGCAATTGAAGGTGGGGAAGATTTAAAAGCGAAGTTACCATTCCATAAAACAGATTTGAATGTAAAAATTGTTGACGATATTCGTCCTTTCAAAATGATTAAAGTTCGTATTTTGAATGGAGCACATACCGCAATGGTTCCTGTTTCTCTTTTATTTGGTAACAAATTAGTAATGGAAACGGTTAATGGCGATTTTACCGGACCGTTTGTAGATAATGTTATCAGTGAAATTAGTGAAACCCTTCCTATGGATAAAAACGAAATCACTGCCTATGCTGAAGAGGTAATGGATCGTTTTAAAAATCCATTTATCAAACATGCTTTGGCTGATATTGCTTTAAATTCAATCTCAAAATTCAAAGTAAGAGTTTTGCCTAGTTTATTAGGATATTATAATGCGAAAAAAGAACTTCCAACTAGTTTAACTTTTTCATTAGCTTGTTTGATCCAATTCTACAAAGGGACTTGGAATAATGAAGCTTTACCGGTAAAAGATACTCCGGAATTAGTTGAAGCATTCAAAAAAGCCTGGGAATTAAAAGATTTAAATTCAGTTGTAGCTACAGTTTTAGCCAATACAGAATTTTGGGGTGAAGATTTAACAAAAGTTGACGGATTATCACAAGCTTTAGTGCTTGCTTTAAATGAAATTGAGACCAATGGTATAGAGCAGGGGTTTATCAATTTTTCTCAAAAAAAATAAAAAAAGACAAAAAAATCAAGTTAATTAAGATGCAAAAGAAATTAATAAAAGTAGATCCTTCGGATAATGTGGCTGTAGCGTTAGTAAACCTAACTGCTGGAGAAACTATCGCTTTTGAAGGAGAAGATGTTTTAGTATTATCGGATACTAAAATGAAGCATAAGATTGCAATGGTAGATTTTGAGCCTGGAGATAAAATCTATATGTACGGTGTAATCGTTGGAAAAGCTAGCCAAAAAATTGCTAAAGGTGATGTTATTGCTACTACTAATGTAAAACACGAAAGTGCTAAGGTAACTGGTAAAACAGAAACTATTGGTTGGGATGTTCCTAATGTTGACAAATGGAAAGATAAAACTTTCATGGGATACCACCGTGAAGACGGACAAGTGGGAACTGAGAATGTTTGGTTGTTCTTCCCATTAGTATTTTGTGAGAACAGAAATATCGAAATCTTAAAAGGTATTTTCGAAAAAGAATTAATGAAACCAAAAGAGAACGATTACCAATTGTTGCTTCGTTCTTTGGTTAATTCTGAAAAAGGCGGTGATGAAGTGGTACAAAAATCAACAGAAGTAGATTTATTCCAAAATATCGAAGTAAAGTTTATTCAGCACCAAGGTGGTTGTGGAGGAATCCGTCAGGATTCTCATAGCTTGGCTAAATTGTTGGCTGGATATGTAAATAATCCTAACGTTGCCGGAGCTACTGTGTTGAGTTTAGGTTGCCAAAACTTACAAATTTCTATCTTCCAGGATGCGATGAAAGAAATTAATCCAAACTACAGCAAGCCGGTTTTAATTTACGACCAACAATCTATTGGTACAATTGAAGAAATGTTGAGTACTGTAGTAAAAGATTCATTTGCTGCTATTAAAGAGGCTAATAAAATTGAAAGAAAACCTGCTCCATTATCTAAATTAAGAATTGGTTTAGAGTGTGGTGGTTCTGATGGATTCTCAGGAATTTCTGCAAACCCAACATTAGGAGTGTTGTCTGATAAATTAGTGGCGTTGGGAGGAACTACAATTCTTTCTGAATTCCCAGAATTATGTGGTGTTGAGCAGGAATTAGTAAACCGTTGTATCGATGATAAAGACGGACAACGTTTCTTAGACTTAATGAAATGGTATGAGAAAACAGTTATTGATGCTGGTTCAGGATTTGATATGAATCCTTCTCCGGGTAACATCAAAGACGGTTTGATTACTGATGCAATGAAATCAGCAGGTGCTTCTAAAAAAGGAGGAACTTCTCCAATTGTAGGGGTTTACGATTATGGAGAGTATATCAACGAGCCAGGATTTACATTGTTATGTACTCCAGGAAACGACGTTGAATGTACTACTGCAATGGTAGGTTCAGGAGCGAATATGGTATTGTTTACAACAGGTTTAGGAACTCCAACAGGAAATCCAATTGCTCCGGTCGTAAAAGTATCGTCTAACACTCAATTGGCTCAAAAAATGTCTGATATTATCGATTTTAACACTGGTGGAATTATAACAGGTGATAAATCGATTGAAGAAACAGCTGACGAAATGTTAGAATTTATTATAAAAGTAGCTAGTGGTGAAGTAAAAACCAAAGCTGCCATTTTAAATCAAAATGACTTCATTCCTTGGAAACGAGGAGTATCGCTATAAAGATTGTTTTTAGATTTTGTTTTTAGTTAAAAAGGGAGGTGTTTTTTATAATGCCTCCCTTTTTTTATTGGTTTCAAATAGAAATTTAGGTTTAATAGTCAAAAATAGTTGGTAAAAGTTCTGTTAAGCATTGAAAAATATGACACTCCCGAAAGTTTATTGAAATTCGTTTCAATAAACTTTTTTTATTTATGAAAAACTCAAAAAAAAGCGCTGTCCAACATGTAAAAGTCTTCAAACTATTAAATGGGGAATCCAGTTAAATAAGCAAAGATTTAAATGTAAAGATTGTGGACAATTATTTACATCAAATAATAAATCTGTTTCGGATTCTAATAAAGAAATTTGGTTTAGAAACTGGGTAATTGGCAAAGATACATTTGATAAACTATCAGTCGAATCAGGATATAGCAAAAGTACATTGCAACGTTATTTTTCTAAAATGTTATCCAAAGCTCCAATTTTAGAATTTAATTCAACAGATGAAATTTACCTGGTAATTGATGGAACTTATTTTCCAAATGATATTTGTCTGGTGGTTTATAGAAACTTTCATTTAAAGTCGACACAGCTTTATAGAATGACTAATGGAGAGCATTTTGAGGAAATAGCAGAAGACTTGCAAAATTTATTAAGTCTAGGAATCAAAATAAAAAGTATTACATCTGATGGAGACAAATCATCTATAAAAGCCATTAAAAAAGTTTGTCCACGAGTGCCTTTTCAAAGATGTTTAGTCCATATCTCAAGAATGTGTAGAATATGGCTTACACAGAACCCTAAACATAAATCTGGTTTTGAACTCAAACAAATAGCAGTAAAAATCCATCATATTGATTCTGAATACAAACGACAATTATGGCTAATAGAGCTCATTCAATGGGAAGAACGATATAGAGATTTTATTAACCAAAAATCATATAATATTGAAACAGGAAGATATTGGTATACTCATAAAATGGTTAGAAGATCATTTACCGTAATCAAGAAAGCTATACCTAACATGTTCCTGTACTTGAAGGATGACAAAATACCCAACTCAACAAACTCTCTAGAATCCTTTTTTGGACACTTAAAAGGTAACTTGAATATTCATAGAGGATTAAGTTTAGCTAATAGAAAGAACTTCTTGAAATGGTATTTATATTATAAAAACCAAACCTAAAATA
Source organism: Flavobacterium commune (assembly GCF_001857965.1). Taxonomy (NCBI): domain Bacteria; kingdom Pseudomonadati; phylum Bacteroidota; class Flavobacteriia; order Flavobacteriales; family Flavobacteriaceae; genus Flavobacterium; species Flavobacterium commune. The sequence continues at coordinate 2,402,116 of NZ_CP017774.1, forward strand.
GGTTTTTTGTAAGCCATATCAGATTGCCGATAATTAAAAGGATAGCTAAAAACTATCCTTTTAATTATCGTATAATCATCAAATTTATTGCTGGCTGGTTGCTCCTCAGCAGAGCCAACTTCCTCTTCAATTTGATAGCGTAATTTAACTAATCCAAAATGAAAAATTACCAACTATTTTTGACCACATTACCGAAATTTACTCAAGCTTAAAAAAAGACCGCAGATTGCTTCGCCAATTCGCTATCGTTCGAGCCGCAGATTTTTAAAATTTATAATCTGTGAATCTGCGGTAATTTTTTTTGATTTTTTTGATTCTGTAAAATCAAATCTATTGTGGTTTAAATTTGAGGTATTCTGGTTGAAGATTGACGGATGAGTAATTTAGGTGATAAAATCACTTTGTTTTCAGATTTTTTATTGTTGATTTTGTCTAAAAATACCTGGGCAGCCATTTTTCCCATTTCTAAAGGCGACTGGTCAATTGTAGAAATAGACAATTCCATGAATTTGGTAAAAGGTTCGTTTCCAAAACCAAAAACACAAAAATCTTCAGGGATTTTTATACCGCGCTCTTTTAATTTTTGAATAGCACCTAAAGCTGCAAAATCACTGGTAGAAAAAATAGCGTTGGGAGGATTCTCTAAGGCTAATAATTTTTCGACAGCATCTCTTCCTTCGGTAACATTACTTTTTATAGAGATGATATAATCGGGATTGATGGGGATATTATTGTCTAATAAGGCTTTTTCGTAACCTCTGTAGCGGTCTTCATAGATTTCTAACGAGCGGTCTCCTGAGAAATAAGCTATCTTTTTACAGCCTTGTTCAATAAGGTGTTGGGTGGTCTGGTATGAAGCCAGATAATCATCAATAGTTACCGAACTCACATTCTTCATTTCTTTTTTTCGGTCAAAAAAGATTAAAGGAATGTTTTTTTGGATAACGCGTTCTATGTAGTGGTTGTTTTCCTTTGGAAGATTGGAAATAGACATAAAAATACCGTCAACCTGAGCGTTCAATAAGGTGTTGACATTTTCGACCTCTCTGTTTTCGTCTTCATGAGTTTGACAAATAATAACCTGGTAGCCTTCAGGATGCAAGCCTTCTTCAATCCCCCGAATTACCGAAGCGAAAAAATTAGTGTTAATGCGAGGCACAATAACACCTACATTGTTACTTTTTCCACTTCTTAATGCTAATGCTAATTTGTTTTGCTTGTAATTCATTTTATTAGCCGTTTCAAGGACTAATTTTCGAGTGCTTTGACTTATTTTAGGATTGTTGTTTAATGCTCTCGAAACAGTTGCAGCAGTTATATTTAGCGCTTTGGCAATGTCATAAATTGTTGTTTTTCCACTCATTATAATTGGTCTATCTCGGTAAAAATACTATATTTTTTTATATAATTATTTGTTTGGTACTGATATTGATAAGATTTTAAAATCAAATTAAGGTTTTTGCCTTTGTTTTTTATCTAAAATATGGTTTTATAGTATTTTACGAATTAAAAGCTTATTTTTTTATAAAGTAAAATAAATGTTCTTTTTTTTGTGTAAATCTATTTTTTTTGATGATTTTTATAGTTTAAATAAAAAAATAACTATAGATTTGTGTAATCGATTACATGAAATCAACCGTTTTTTAAGTCGAATAATTTTTTTGAATTTAACTTCTTTAATTTTTAATCCATGCAAAATAAACTGCATCGTTCGTTTTTTAGTTTCTCTATTGTTTTGGTTTTTGCTTTTTTAACTAATTGTTCAGCCCAAAAAGGAGCGAATGCCATTTTAGCCAATCCCTGGAAAGTAAAGCAGCAAATTGAAAAGTCAGTAGTAGTTCCTGTTTTTGTCAATAAAAACTATAGTATTGTTGATTATGGAGCTAAGAGTGGAGGATTGATTAATAATTCAGAAGCTTTTAAAAAAGCAATTGAAGCCTGCGCTAAAAACGGAGGTGGAAAGGTGGTTATTCCGTCTGGTAAATTCTTAACAGGACCAATTCATTTGGATAACAATGTCAATCTTCATCTGGAGGCCGGAGCTGAAATTTTGTTCAGCACAAAGTCATCTGATTACCCTTTGGTGAGAACTTCATTTGAAGGAACAGAATTAATGAATCATTCTCCGCTGATTTATGCTTATAATAAAAAAAATGTTGCTGTGACAGGTAAAGGGATTTTGAACGGTCAGGCCGATAATGATAATTGGTGGTATTGGTGCGGTGCAAAACAATACGGATGGGCTGAAGGAAGAGGGAATCAGAATGATCCTCAAAATCGTATTCGATTAGTAGAATCAGGAGAACAAAATGTTCCGGTTGATGAAAGAATTTATGGTGAGGGCTCTTATTTAAGACCCAATTTTATTGAGTTTTTTGGTTGTACAGACGCATTGATTAAAGATGTGAAAATTATAAATGCGCCATTTTGGGTTATTCATCCTATGAAATCAACAAATGTGACGGTTGATGGTGTAACAGTTGAAAGCCATGGGCCTAATAACGATGGTTGTGATCCTGAATATTCTAAAAATGTGATTATAAAAAACTGTACTTTTAATACAGGAGACGATTGTATTGCAATTAAAGCAGGTAAAGATGGTGATGGAAGACGTGTAGCCATGAAGAGTGAGAACATTATTGTGAAAGATTGTAAAATGCTTGATGGTCACGGAGGAGTAGTAATGGGTAGCGAAATGACGGGCGGAATTAAGAACGTTTTTGTTGAAAATTGCGCTATGGACAGTCCCAATTTAGACAGAGCCATTCGTATCAAATCCAATTCAAGAAGAGGTGGTATTGTAGAAAATGTTTTTGTTCGAAATATTAAAGTCGGTCAGGTTAAAGAAGCGGTTTTAAGAATTAATATGTTCTATAATGTGTACGGAAACCAAACAGGCAATTATATTCCTCAGGTAAAGAATGTGATTCTGGAGAATGTAAAAGTTAAAAATGGTGGAAAATATGGCGTTTTAGCTCAGGGATATAAAGAATTACCTATTGAAAACGTATTATTGAAAAATGTAACTATTGAGAAAGTAGGAGAGGCTTATTCGATAGATAATGTGAAGAATATTCAGTTTATAAACACTTATATCAACGGAAAAAAAGTAGCTAGTCCTAAGGGATTGTAAAAGGTAAGGAAGCTTTGAATCATTTTTAGACAGAATTAGAAATATTGAGTATTCACGATAAATTTAGCATTATGAGAAAATTTTCTTTGTTTGTATATTCTGGTTTGGGGATATTTACCATTTGTGTCTTGTTTTTATGTTGTAAACCAATTGAACAAGCAAGAGCCACTGCTGTAAATAAACAAGAACAATCAATTTCTGATAAGTTAAAATGGTCAGAGCGAATGGCATTGTCCATTATGAAGCGTCATCCTAAAGCCTGGCAGATTGATTATCACGAAAAACCAAAATGGGATTATAAGATTGGTATGATTTTAACGGCTTATGAAAAGTTGTATGCTCAAACTAAAGAAGAAAAATATTTTGATTACATAAAAGGATATGCCGATACATTGATTGATGATTCTGGGAATTTTCAAAATTTTAATCCTCAGGATCATAATATTGATTTTATTAATGCCGGAAAAATTCTTTTTGGGCTTTATAATAAAACGAAGGAAAAAAAATATTTAACGGCTTTACAAACATTACGAAATCAATTTGTTGATTATCCAAGGACGGTTTCCGGGGGATTTTGGCATAAAAAAATATATCCTAATCAAATGTGGTTAGACGGTTTGTACATGGGACAACCTTTTTATGCAAGATATACTGTTGAGTTTGAAAAGGGTGAAAAATTAGACGATGTGGCCCATCAATTTGAGTTGCTTCGCAATCATGCTTATGATAAAGAAACAGGATTGTTTTTTCATGCCTGGGACGAAAGTAAAGCAATGCCTTGGGCCAATAAAGAAACGGGGACAGCTCCGCATATTTGGTTAAGAGCTCTGGGTTGGTACGGAATGGCGTTAGTGGATGTCTTGGATTATTTTCCTAAAGATCATCCTAAACAAAAACAATTAGTAGCTTATTTGAATGAATTAGCCAGCGGTGTTAGTAAATATCAGGACGTATCGGGATTATGGTATCAGGTACCGAATTTACCAAACCGGGCAGGAAATTATTTAGAAGCTTCAGGTTCGTCAATGTTAGTTTACGCAATTGCAAAAGGAGTGCATAAAGGCTATTTGCCTAAAGCGATGAATAAAATTGCTCTTAAAGGTTTTAATGGTTTGACAACTAAACTGATAAAAGTGGACGATAATGGCGAATTGCATATCACACAAGTCTGTGCCAGTGCCGGTTTAGGAGGAAATCCATACCGAGATGGTTCATTCGAATATTATATGAGTGAAAAAATCAAAGTTGACAATTCACATGGCTTAGGGGCTTTTTTATTGGCAGCAATCGAATTAGATAAATAATAAAAAAAATAATTAAAAACATAAAATGATGAAATTAATGAGAGCAAAACAATTTTTATTTACGTTTATTTTAATAGGCGCATTAGGATTTACAAGTTGTAAATCGCAGTCAAACGCAGCTTCGGCATCAAAAGAGCTAACATCTCCAAAGTTAAAATGGTCAGAGAAAATGGCTTTAACGCTAATGATGCGTCATCCAAAAGCTTTTCAAATTGATGACAGAACTACTGCAAAATGGGATTATGTTCATGGTTTAGTAGCCAGTTCTATCGAGGAATTGTACAAAAAAACCAAAGATGAAAAGTATTATGAGTATGTAAAAGGTTATGCAGATGCTTTAATTGATGAAAAGGGGAATATTGCTACTTATGAGATGGATAAATACAATATCGATATGGTCGTGGCTGCTAATATCTTGTTTGATATTTATGACAGAACAAAAGAAAACAAGTATTTAGTTGCGATGCAAACCATTAGAAAACAATTGGATAATCAGCCTAGAACTGCAAGTGGCGGATTCTGGCACAAACAAATTTATCCTAACCAAATGTGGTTAGATGGTTTGTACATGGGACAGCCATTCTACGCTCAATATACTACAAAGTTTGAAAATGGAAAACAACTGGATGATGTAGCCAAACAATTTGAATTACTTGAAAAAAATGATAAAGATCCTAAAACCGGATTGTTATACCATGCCTGGGACGAAAGCAGAAAGATGCCTTGGGCTGATAAAGTAACAGGGAAATCACCTAATTTCTGGTCTCGTGCTTTAGGCTGGTATGCTATGGCATTAGTTGATGTTTTGGATAATTTCCCAAAAGAACATCCAAAACAAAAGGAATTAGTAGGTTATTTGAACGAATTGGCAGTAGCCTTAGAAAAAGTGCAGGATAAAAAAACAGGATTGTGGTATCAGGTAACGGATATGGCAGGAAGAGAAGGAAACTATCTTGAAGCTTCCGGTTCTTCAATGTTTGCTTATGCTTTAGCAAAAGGAGTAAACAAAGGATACTTGCCGGCTAAATTTAAAAAAGTAGCTAATTTTGCTTTTGACGGATTGACAACCAAATTAATCCGAGTGGATGCCGATGGCGGAATTACTTTGACTCAATGTTGTCAGGTAGCAGGTTTAGGAGGAAATCCATACCGAGATGGTTCTTATGAGTATTATGTAAATGAGAAAAAGAAAGATAATGATCCTAAAGCCACAGGGCCGTTTATCTTAGCGGCAATCGAATTAAACAGATAATTTCAAGCCATAAAAATTAAAATTTCACCATTAAGAAATTAAGAAAATTTAGACTTAACGTTTCTTGATTTCTTAATGGTTTTTTTAAAAATATCCTTTTGATTTATAGTGTGTTTCTAGCCAATATCTGCTTATATAAACTTTAGGTTATAAGTTGAAAAAACTTTCGTTCAGATTTATATGACTCCTGCCTGTCGGCAGACAGGTATAGGGTAAAGAAAAACACATTATTAATATTTAATTTTCTTCTATGAAGTTTCTAAATAATACATTGGCAATAGGATTAGTTATACTATCTGGCCAACTAATTGTTGCACAAAAAACAAATGAGGTTTCTAAAGTTTGGGTAGCTGATAACGGCGACGGAACTTATAAAAATCCAGTTTTACATGCGGATTATTCGGATCCCGATGCTATTCGTGTAGGGGACGATTATTATATGACTGCTTCTTCTTTTAATTGTATTCCGGGATTGCCTATTTTGCATTCTAAGGATTTAGTCAATTGGGAATTAGTAAATTACGCACTTCCAAAACAGCCTCCTTTTGACATTTTTGATAAGCCACAACATGGAAACGGAGTTTGGGCACCTTGCATTCGTTATCACAATGAGGAGTTTTATATTTATTACCCCGATCCTGATTACGGAATTTATATGATTAAAACCAAGGATCCAAAAGGACTTTGGTCAGAGCCAATATTGGTAAAAGCAGGAGTAGGATTGATTGATCCTGCGCCTTTATGGGATGATGACGGCAAAGCTTATTTAGGTTTTGCTTTTGCAGGAAGTCGTGCCGGTGCCAAAAGTTTGCTGGCTGTTTGTTCGATGAATCCTGAAGGAACAGTGGCTAATGATGATGCTGTTATGGTTCTTGATGGACATCTTGATGAAGCTACGGTAGAAGGACCTAAGTTTTATAAACGCAATGGTTATTATTACATTTTTGCCCCAGCTGGTGGTGTTCCTACAGGCTGGCAAACCGTTATGCGTTCAAAAAATGTTTTTGGTCCTTATGAAAAACGAAAAGTAATCGATCAGGGTAAAACACCTATTAATGGTCCTCATCAGGGTGCCTGGGTGGATACTCAAACAGGTGAAGACTGGTTTTTTCATTTTCAGGATAAAGGTGCTTATGGAAGAATTGTGCATTTGCAACCGATGAAATGGATAAACGATTGGCCGGTTATTGGAATTGATAACGACAAAGACGGGAAAGGAGAACCGGTTTTAACGTATAAAAAACCAAATGTTGGTAAAACATTTCCAATTATGACACCACCTGATTCAGATGAATTTAATTCGACTAAATTAGGGCTGCAATGGCAATGGCATGCTAACTATCAGGTGTATTGGGGAATGCCAACATCAATGGGATTTTATAATTTGTTCTGTCGTCCAATGCCTGAAAAAGCAGTTAATTTATTTGATGTTCCTAATATTTTAGCACAAAAATTCCCGGCTAATGAATTTACGGCTACCTCCAAAATGACTTTTAACGCTCGTTTTGATGGAGAAAGTATTGGATTGGTGATTATGGGGTTGGATTATAGTGTGCTAAAAGTAAAACAGCAAAATGGCGAATTGTTTATTTCTCAGCTTGTTTGTAAAAATGCCGATAAAAAAGGCGTTGAGACAGAATTAGCAGCAGTAAAATTAGATAAAAACACTTTTTATTTACAAACTAAGGTAAAAGCGGGCGGAATTTGCAGTTTCTTTTACAGTACCGATGGTGAAAATTTTAAAGCCTTAGGCGAAGATTTTAAATCCCGTGAAGGGAAATGGATTGGAGCTAAAATTGGTTTAACAGCTCTTAGAGAAGGAAAAATAAACGATGCCGGAAGTGTAGCGGTTGATTGGTTTAGATTTACTAAATAAAAATAGAACGATGAATAATTTTTTTAAAGGAATAATGATACTTTTCTGCTTTTTTCTGGCAGGGATAAACATGTATGCTCAGGTTTTGGATAAATCATGGAAGAGCATTACCGAGATTAAAGATGAAAGTTGGTTTGCATCTGCAGAAGCAAAAGCAGTTGCCGAAAATGTGTTGTTGTACCAACGCCATATTGGTGGCTGGCCAAAAAACACTCAAATGCAGAAACCTCTTTCTGATGCTCAAAAGAAAGAATTGTTGGCTCTTAAAACTTCTACAGAAGGTTGTACGACTGATAATGGAGGAACAGTTCAGGAAATGCTTTTTCTTTCTAAAATAAACAAACAACAACCGGATGTCAGCTATCAAAAAGCTTTTCTTTCGGGTTTGGATTATTTACTGAAAGCGCAATATGATAATGGAGGTTGGCCGCAATTTTTTCCTTTGAAAAAAGGCTATTATACACATATTACGTATAACGACGATTCTATGGTAAATATTCTGAATGTCTTAAAGGAAGTTAAAGATAAAACGGATTTTTATTCAATAAAGGCATCAGATGATTTGGTTGCAAAGGCTAAAATAGCTTTCGATAAAGGAATTGATTGTATTGTCAAAAGTCAGTACAAACAAAACGGAGTTTTGACTGCCTGGTGCGCACAACATGATGAGGTTACTTTGTTGCCTGCTAAAGCCCGTGCTTATGAATTACCGTCATTAAGCGGGAAAGAATCGGCTAAAATTACATTGTTGTTAATGGCTGTCGAAAATCCTTCAAAAGAGATAATTGCGGCAGTTGAGGCTGCGGTGGCCTGGTTTGAAAAAGTAAAAATTACTGGATTGAGAGAAGAACGAGTGGTAGATGCTAAAGGGAAAATTACCGATAAAAAGATGATTGCCGATGCCAATGCCCCGGCACTTTGGGCTCGTTTTATGGAATTGGATGACAATAGACCGTTTTTTTGTGATCGCGATGGCATAAAGAAATATTCTCTGGCTGAAATAGGTGACGAAAGAAGAAATGGTTATTCCTGGTACACTAATGAGCCTAAAGAAGTGTTGAAAGCATACGATAAGTGGAAAAAAAAACTTTCAACTGAACTGAATTCGATTAAAAAAAAAGTAGCGAAAGCACCCAAAGATGAGTACAATATTGTAGTGGCGCAAGATGGCAGCGGGGATTATACCAGTATTCAGGATGCTATTTATAATTCGCCTTCTTTTCCATACAAAAGAGTTTTGATTACGGTTAAAAATGGTGTTTATCATGAAAAAGTCCGCATTCCGGAGTGGAATACTAAGATTTCTTTAATTGGCGAAAGCAAAGAAAAGACGACAATCACCTATGATGATTATTTTGGAAAAATCAATTTAGGACGAAATAGTACCTTTTTGACTCCAACAGTATTGGTGGAGGGAAATGATTTTAAGGCAACTAATTTAACCATTAAAAATACTGCGGGTCCTGTTGGTCAGGCAATAGCTTTGTCGGTAGTTGCGGATAGAGTAGTGGTTTCAAATTGTGTAATTTCAGGAAACCAGGACACTTTATATACTTCGGGAGAAGGATTCAAACAGTATTTTAAAGATTGTTTTATTGAAGGAACAGTCGATTTTATTTTTGGAAATGCGACTGCGGTGTTTGATAATTGTGATATTCACAGCAAAAGCAATTCGTATCTAACAGCGGCTTCAACGCCTGAAAGTTCTAAATACGGTTTTGTGTTTATGAATTGCAAATTGACTGCAGACGAAAAAGCAACAGAAGTGTATCTTGGACGACCTTGGCGTATTAACGCTAAAACGGTGTATTTGAATTGCGAAATGGGGAGTCATATTCGAAAAGAAGGATGGAACAATTGGTCTAAAACAGAAGCTGAAAAAGCTTCTTTTTATGCCGAATATAATTGCTCGGGGCCAGGATTTCAGCCAGAAAACAGAGTGGCATGGTCACATCAATTAAAAAAATCAGAAGCTAAAAAATATACTTTAGAAAATATCTTAGGAGATTCTAATTCGAAATCTAATTCGAATTGGTATTCAAATTTTAAATAAAACATTATGAAAATAAAATTATTCCTTTTTTTATTAATTGCTACCAGTTGTTTTGCACAAAAAACAACAGTTTACACCATTGGCGATTCGACAATGGCAAATAAATCCAACCCGACAGAAAATCCCGAACACGGTTGGGCTCAGGTCTTACAGCAATTTTTTGACAACAATGTTGTGGTTGATAACAGAGCGCAAAATGGTCGTAGTACCCGCAGTTTTATCAATGAAAAACGTTGGGATGCTATTTTGGAAACCTTGAAAAAAGGGGATTATGTTTTTATCCAATTTGGACATAATGACCAAAAAGAAAATAAACCGAGCGTTTATACTAATCCGCGAACGGCTTATCGCCAAAATCTAATCAAATTTGTAACCGAAGCTCGTGCTAAAGGCGCAATTCCGGTTTTGTTTTCTTCGATTGTAAGAAGGAATTTTAATGCCGAAGGTACTTTGGTTGACACTCATGGTTTGTATCCAATGGAAACCCGATTAGTGGCTACGGATTATAAAGTGCCATTTATTGATTTACAATATTTGACCGAGTTGTTAGAAGAGTCTTATGGAGTAGAAGGTTCTAAAAAACTGCATTTGCATTTTAATGCAGGCGAAAACGCTTTTTACAAAACCGAAAAACATGATGATACCCATTTATCCTTGTTAGGTGCTACTGAAATTGCTAAATTAGTTGTAGCTGAATTGAAGAAAACGGATTTGGATTTGAAAAAACACATTAAATAATTATTGCTATGAAAAACAATACTTTTTATTTTGTCCTGTTGTTGTGTTTTAATGTTTTATGTTCGCAAACTAAAATTGTAGACAAAAAGATTGAAATAGAGAAAATTGTTAATAGCATTCAGTTGCCTGTTATTCCAAATTATAAAGTTAGTGTAACTAAATTTGGTGCTAAAGGCGATTCGATTACCAATTGTAAATCGGCTTTTGACAAAGCAATGAAAGCCTGTGCAAAAAAACAAGGCGGTACTATTGTGGTCCCTAAAGGAGTTTATACCATTAATGGACCAATCCATTTTGTCAGCAATGTAAAATTGCATCTGGAAGCCGGGGCTAAAATTCGTTTTGGTTCAAATCCGAAAGATTATCCTTTGGTATTGACCAGTTGGGAGGGAACCATGTTGTACAATTATAGCCCATTGATTTATGGTAATAATGTAGAAAATGTTGCCGTAACGGGAAACGGAATTATTGATGGTGAAGCTAAGGATACCTGGATAAAATGGAAGCCTCTTGAAGAAAAAGATAAGCTTTTAAGCAGGGAAATGAATCATAAAAATATTCCCCTAAAAGAGCGTATTTTTGGTGAAGGTCATTATTTAAGACCACAACTGATCCAGTTTGTCAATTCTAAAAACATTTTGATTGAGGATGTTAAAATTGAAGATTCTCCATTTTGGTGTGTACATTTATTAAAATCCAGGAGTATTACGCTTCGCGGTTTAAAATATGATGCGCAGAATAATAATAATGACGGAATTGATCCGGAATATTCAAGTGATGTTTTAATTGAGAATATTAAGTTTAATAACGGAGATGATAATGTTGCTATCAAAGCCGGACGTGATAATGAAGGACGTGATAATTCCAATAGTCCTTCGGAAAATATTGTGATTCGAAATTGCGAATTCAAAGGTTTGCATGCTGTGGTTATTGGTAGCGAAATGTCAGCTGGTGTACGCAATGTGTATGTAGATAATTGCAAGGCCGGAGGTTATTTGAAAAGAGGGATTTATATCAAGACCAATTCCGATAGAGGAGGTTATGTTAAAGATTTGTATTTTTCTAATATTGCTTTGGGGAAAGTTGAGGATTGCATTTATATGACTGCTAATTATCACGGTGAAGGAGCTGGTTTGTATCCTTCTAAAATATCCGATATTTTGATTTCTAATGTGAGTTGTGAGAGTGCTTCTAATACCGCAATTGTTATTGAAGGTTTTCCGGAAAAGAAAGTGGAGAATGTGGTTTTGGATAAAATTACGGTAAAATCAGCTAAAAACGGAATGACCTTGACAAATACCCAGAATATAAGTGTAAACGAAATTATAATTGGTGATAAAATAGGGGTGCCAAGCGCTGTGAAATAGTTTTTTTGAAAAAAAAGTTTGTTGTTTCATCTTGTAAAAAAAAACAAATCAAAGCGAAGTCAGAAAACAAGCTGTTTTTTGACTTCGCTTTGATTTTATAAAAAAGTAAAGATGAATTAATTTCTAAATAGAAAATATAATATTGCCGAAAGAGTGCTGCTGTTTTCAAATTCTCTTAAAAAAGCATACGCTCTCTTCATTTGTGTTTTTACCGTATTAACAGATATGTTGTACATTTCTGCAATTTCTGCATAGCTGTGTCCTTCCACGATATGTGATATAAAAATTTCTCTTCGGGCTTGCGGGATTTTATCTACCAAAGTGAAAATTTTAGTTTTTTTGTTTTCTTCTGCTTTTTCAAAAACATGTTGTTCCTCCATCCTCGGGAGGATGTTTTTATTGTTTTCTAAACTTATTGTTTTGTGTTTTTCTAAATATTGAAGACTTAAATTTTTTACCGCTCTTGTAGCATAAGCCTTAAACGAAATCGTGAAACTGAGTGCTTCTTCTTTTTCCCATAGATAAATAAAAAAGTCCTGTACAACATCTTTTGCCACGTCTTTATCCTTAGTTATGTTAAAAGAAACTAAAGATAGATAGGCAAAATGCTCTTTGTACAAGTCTTCAAATATTTTTAAATCTTTGTGAGATGACATTTGTAAATAAGGATTATTTGTTTTGTAATGGATTACATTGTGTCAAATGTAAAATAAAAACTTAGTTTTTTTTTGTTATATGTAAAAATAAATAAAATTTTTTACTAAAGCTGTCACCCTAAAAGTTTTTTTTGATAACAAATATTTAACAACTAAAAATAAAAACAAGTAGTTGAATGTGTTTCTAAGGTTATAGAACTTTTTATAGAAAATAATCGAGGGTAATTTGTTTTAATATTCAGGTATTGGGTTGTTGATTTTAGAAATAAATGAAAGGAGTTATTTCAATAAGCTGGAAGTATTTTAAAAGTTGAGATTTATAATAAAGCCAACGAATTTATTAACCATTAAATTAATTAATTTATGAAGTAAGACTGTATTTAAAAAGTGAAATACATCAAAAAAAATCGGAAAATAGTACCAGTATTTCCCGATTTAGTAATGTGTTTCAAACGACGTATCGAAATTAAATCATTTAAAAACTGACCAAAATTATGAAAAAAATTTTACTTTATCTGGCCGTTCTATTTGCGTCATTGCAAATGTTTTCACAAACAGTAACTATTACTGAATCAGCCGGATGGTTAGAGTCTGCTTATGTAAAATGGCAGCCTGTTTCCGGGGCGCAAAGTTATAATGTGTATTATAGCGGTAACGGTATTACAAATCAAAAAATAGATAACCAGCTAATTCGAAGTTATGGTACTTATTTTCGTGCCGATGTTTTAGGACTGGCTGCCGGGAATTATACTGTTTCGGTGAAAGCTGTGATTGCGGGAGTGGAAGGAGATGCTGCAACTACACAAAGTCTTACCGTTTTAGCGCATGACCGTAATGGTTTTGCGTTTCAGGGAGGACGCATACCAGGTGGATATAATATGGACGGGACACCAAAGTCTAATGCGGTAATCATATATGTTACCGAGAACACAAAAAACACAGTTTCCTTAACAGTTACAGGGGCAACAACAAATCCTTGTATAGGTTTGCAAAATATTTTATTTGGGTTTAAAAAAGGATTAGATAATCGCCCTTTGATTGTTCGTTTAATCGGTAATATTACTGATATGAGTGTTATGGACGGTGGAGATATTGTTATTGAGAATAAAAATAACGCATCAGGTTCTATTACATTTGAAGGTGTAGGGAATGATGCTGTTTGTAATGGTTGGGGAGTAAGATTGAAGTATGCCTCTAATGTTGAAATTCGAAATCTCGCTACTATGAATGTCAACAGTACAGCAGGTGATGATTTTGGAATGCAACAGGATAATGATCATATCTGGGTACATAATAATGAGATGTTCTATGGTAATGCAGGTAGTGATGCGGATCAGATAAAAGGTGATGGTGCATTAGATAATAAAGGTTCAACTTATTGTACGTTCTCATACAATCACTTTTGGGATAGTGGGAAATGTAGTCTTTTAGGCTTGAGTGAAAATACAACTGTGGGTTTGTATGTGACTTATCATCATAACTGGTTTGATCATTCTGATTCACGTCACCCTCGTGTACGTTTTTATTCAGCTCACATTTATAATAATTATTATGATGGGGTTTCAAAGTATGGTGCTGGTTCCACAAGTGGCTCTTCTTTGTTTGTAGAAAATAATTATTTCCGTAATTCTAAACGTCCTATGATGATTTCTATGCAGGGAACAGATGTTTGGAGTAGCTCTAAACAAGCCAATGATCCGGGAAATGTTGGGACTTTTTCAGGTGAAGACGGAGGAATCATCAAAGCTTTTAATAATACTTTTGATGCAGATATTGCTACTAATGAAATGCGTTTTGTAGCCTATGGTGATCCTAATCCGTTGTATAATATTTCAGGAAAAATTAGTTCTACGATAGATTTTGATGCTTATTTAGCAACTACCAGAGGAGAGCAGATTCCTAATACTGTAAAATCGTATGCGGGAGCAAACGTCTATAATAACTTTGATACTGATGTAGCATTATATGTGAAAAATTTAGTTCCGGATTCTCCTGAAGTGGCTAAATCAAAAGTTATGCAATACTCAGGACGTACAGGAGGTGGTGATTTGAAATGGACTTTTAGTAATAATGTTGATGATACTTCCTCTTCTGTAATTACTGCATTAAAAACGGCTATTACTAATTATACCAGTAGTTTAGTAGCGGTACAAGGAGAAACAGTAGTTTCCAGTCAAACTTTAACATCGACTTCTAATACGAATCAAACAGTTAACTCTGGTTCAGCAATTGCAAATATTGTATATACCTGGGGAGGAGATGCAACTGATGCTACGGTAACAGGATTGCCTGCATCGGGAATTACTTTTGTAAAAGATGCGACTGCTAAAACTATCACTATTTCCGGTACGCCTACGGCTAATGTGTCTTATTCTATTGCAACTACAGGTACAGTTGGAAATCCGGCAACAGGATCTGGAACGATTACGGTATCGACTCCCGGAACTACAACAGGTGGTGAGGTGCATAACTTTACAACTTCAGGGAAAACGAGTTCTTTTTATACTATTACAGGAAATATGAACTCTACTGATGGTTCTCAAACTTATGATGGTTTGACTTTGACGGCTCGTTTAAAAATGGAAAGTGCTACTGTAATTAGTTATACAACAACGGCAACTTCAACTTTGACCTTAGTTTTTGATAGTTCATTTTCAGGAAAGGTTAAACTTAACAATGTGTCTTATACGGCGGTTGCAGGTGTGGTGGTGATTCCTTCGGTAGCTGCAGGAACGAATACGATTCTTAAAGGAGATACAGCAAATTTATTTTATATAAAAACGGTATATGATACTCCTGCGTTAATAACTCCATCAATTTCTAATTTTACTATTGCTGATAAAGTTGTAGGCGATGCTGCTTTTGCATTAACAGCTCCTACATCTAATAGTGATGGGACTTTTACTTATACAAGCAGTAATACAGCGGTTGCTACGGTAAGTGGAAATATGGTAACTATTGTAGGGGAAGGAACAACTACTATTACGGCTAATCAGGCTGCTACTTCAATTTATGCTGCGGGAAGTATTTCAGCGACATTAAAAGTTTTGCCAGAGCAAGTAGCAAGTTCTGTTGTCTATGATTTTAGGGATGGAGTAATTATTGCTGCGGGTAAAAGTACTGATAATGTTGTTACTTTGAGTGGGGGAAGTTATAAGCTACATGGTGCCACCTATGGTCTTAATATGAAGGTTGGTGGACAAATTGATATTGCAGTAACCGGAAGTTGTACAGTTCGGTTTTTAGGGTCACAATATTCTTCATTGCAAATGGAGGGTACCGCTTCGGTAGCAGGTGATTTAGGGACTATAGCCACTAAAGTTGTTGTTGATCGTGTGGATACTTATGAGTTTAAGTATATTGGTGGAGCAAGAACATTGCGTTTTAAATTGGTGGCTCCGGGGACTGATTTATATTTGCCATCGCTAGAAATTATACCGGATAATACCGATGTTGTTAAAGCTGATGTTTGGGATTTTGGTGCGCAACAGCTGGACGATGTTTTATATAATAACAAATTAGATGTTGCAACTATTAATTCATGGTATCCTGTTGGTTATGTGGTGGGTACGGCTAGTACAACGTATGTGATGCCTACTTCGTTTACTGCTGGGGATTTGTCTTGGGTTGGAGGTTCCAATGATCGTCTTAGATCCAGTAACACAGCACTTACTCGATATGATAGTAATGTAGGCTCTGGTGCTGCAGCCGGATATACAGGAAGAATTTATGTAAATGGTTCGGCTCAGGCTGGTCGTTATTTAAGTTTTAATCTTAAAGAAAATGATGAGTTAACAGTTGTTGCTAACACTGACGCAGCGGGTAGATTAAATTTTGTATATCTTACTGATGCTAATGTACAATCGGATCTTGTAGAAACAACAACTACAACTAAAGAATATAAATTTGTAGCTAAACAAACAGGAGTTTATAAAATTTATGATCAGGTAAATAAACCAAGTTATTATCGTATTATTCGAAAACCGGCAACTTTAGTAGCGGTTTCCGGGTCTATTGATGTAACTAACGCAGCAGATATTTCTTCAGGATATACAGTTGATTTTACTAATGCAGCAGGGAAAATCTGGAATGCTGTTGTGGCTAATGGGAAGTATAATGTAACATTGCCAGCGGGATATACTTATACATTAAGTGTAGGTAATGCCAATGGATATTTAATTACTAGTGGAGATAGTTTTGAGGTTGCTGTGGGTTCAAACCAACATAATATTACAATTTCAAAAGTTACATTGTTTACAGTAACTGGAAATGTTACAGGTTTAGGAACAACTATTTCTAATCTTAGTTTGAAGTATACTTCTGATCCAGCAGCTAATAAAACCTATGTTCCGGTAGCTGTTGTTAATGCTGTTACAGGGCAGTACTCAGTAAAATTAGAATCGGGTGTAGGATATACTGTTTCAGGTGTTGGAGTTAATGAATATGAAATTTTAGCTAATTCAGTTACTGTTTCGTCAAACACTACTGTCGATGTCGCTTTTACTCTAAAACCGAAGTACAAAGTTACTATCACAGCTCCTTCTTTGGATGCAACTCAATTGACTAAATTAGGATTGAAATTCTCCAATATTAATGAGGCTGGAATAACTTATACTTTTACGGATATTAATAATGTCAATTTACGTAAAGGAACTTATTCCGTTAGCGCTTTAGGATTGGATGAATATCCGGTAGAGTTAGCAATGACATCTAATCTTGTAGTTTCAAATGCAGCAGTTTCAAAAGAACTAACATTTAAAACTGTTACTAATTGGTCTTTTGATGATAAAGTAATTGCTAATGGAACAACTAGTTACAAAGGAATGTTGTTTACTGGTGCTGTTGCTAACGAAATTGCCAAAGGTCATCTAAATGCTGGGACGGGTTCTACAATTAGTGTCCCTGTAAATCCAAATCAAAAAATAACGGTTACTTATTATTATGCAGCTAATTTTTCTATACAAGGAGGTGCAGCCGTTACAACTAGTAGTAATAGTACAGGTCTTTTTGAAAAGGTTGATTATGTTTATACAGGAACTAGTCCGGGGAATGTTCTTATTGCTGTGAATGGAACAAGTTATTTTACGGATATTAATGTCGATCTAATTGTACCTTATACTTCTGTGATTACTGTTGGAATCGACAAAGATTATCAAACGATTAATGGTGCTTTGAAAGCCATTTCTAAAATGGTTCGTACAGCTGAGCAAAGAGTAACTGTGGTAATCGATCCGGGTAACTACGAAGAAATGATTGTGGTCAATAGTCCTAATGTTACCTTTAAGAATGCTGCGGCTAAACCAAGTATTGCTTTGAAAAACAAAGGTGTGGATATTGATGCTAATGCAGTTCGTATTACTTCTTATTATGGTTATGGCTATAGTTATTACAGTCAGGGTAATGACAATAAATGGAATGCTGATGTTTTAGCAGTGAACAAAGCGAATAATAGTTATACCTATGAGAATGTTAGTGGAACTACCAATGGTTCTTATTGGAATGCTACAGCTGTAATTGCTGCTAATGGTTTTGAGGCCAATGATATTATTTTCGAAAATTCATTCAATCAATACATTTCTAAAAAAGAATCTCAAGATAAAGTAGTGATGTGGACTGTAGGTAATAAAGGTCAGCGACCAACAGATTACGGAAATACAGCGGTTCAAAACAGAAGTTTTGTTGAAAGAGCTGCGGCTATTGGTATTCCAAATGGTGTTGATAAGACTGTTTTGAAAAACTGTAGAGTAGTAGGTCGTCAGGATTCTTTTTACGGAGGCGTAGGTTCCAGAGTAGTGGTTTACAAAGGAGCGGTAATGGGAGCTGTAGATTATATCTTTGGAGGAATGATAGGAGTGTTTTATAAAACCGATTTTGTAATGAATGTGAGTGATGTTGCCGGAGATGCTTCTTATTTAACAGCTCCTCAGCAAAGTTCCGGTAGAGGTTTCTTATTGTATGAATGTAAAGTTACTTCGGCAGTGCCGGGAGTTGAAACCGCTTCAGCCTTTAGAGCTAAGCCGGGTTATTTTGGACGTCCATGGTCGGCTAATACAAGTGAGGTGGTTTTGTATAAAACTAAAATTGAAACTTCTAATTTCACTGGTTCAGAAGGTTTGTCTTTAATAGCACCTGCAGGATGGACAAGTTCATTAGGAGGTACATCTGATAATATTTATGAGTTTGGAACAATAGAAGATTCAGGTGTTGATAATTCAGCTAATCGTGTAAGTTGGTCTAAGATGCTTACAACTCCTAAGTTGGCTGATGGTACTGATATCACAACCTTTAATTTTACAAAAGGAACGGATGGATGGGATCCAATTCCTAACTTGGAAACAATTGTAACATTACCATTGGATAATTTCGAGGTATTAGTTAATAGTGCTACTTGTAATGGGGCAAATAATGGAGCTATAACAGTTTCTTCTAAAGAAAATACATTAATTTATGATGTTAAAATCAATGGTAATAATTATGTTTTAAATTCTGAAAATGAATACACAAAAACATTGAGTAATCTGTCGGCAGGAGTATATGAAATTTGTTTTTCAACTACAAGTATTCCGGGTTACAAACAATGTTATGAGGTAAAAATTGAAGAGCCTGAAAAAATAGTGGTTAGTTCTTTTGTTTCTAAAAATTCAAATACTGTGAGACTTTCGATGCAAGGTGCCAGCCAATACAAAGTAACATTAAATGGTGTTGAAGAGCTGGTTACAGGAACTAATTATACGGCTGCTCTAAAAACAGGAACCAATACCATTTCAGTAAGTACTGATTTAGAGTGTCAGGGTGCTTTTAATGAAACGATATTTTTGTCAGAAGGGATTCAGTATTTTCCAAATCCAACTTCGGGAGTTGTTCAGATTTATTTAGCAGGAGTGGATAATGAAGTGAATGTTGCTGTTTTTGATTTGGCAGGAAATCTGATTTCAAAATATGTAAAATCAATTGCGACTAATAGAAATTTCCAATTAGAATTGTCTTCTTATATGGATGGAATGTATTTGATTCAATTAGAAGGAAAAACGATAAGCAAAACATTTAAAATTATAAAAAAATGAGAAAACCATTAATTTATTTTGTTCTTTCATTGGTTATTTTTACTACTGCTTGCAGTAATGATGATAATGAAAAAAATACTCCCGAATTAGGAGAATTGTTCTTGGCGAGTCCTTTGGATAATTCTACCTGCGAAGGGACTTCTGTTTCCGGTACCAAATGCGAAGTTACTTTGGCTTGGGAACCTACAGCTGATACCGATAGTTATACGTTGACAATAACTAATCTTGAGACAAACAAAGTGGTTTTGATTAAGAATAATATTGAAACGACTTCGTATAAAGTGACTTTGGACAAAGATGTTCCTTTTTCATGGAAAGTGTCTTCTACAGATGATTTGTCTAAGGAATTCAATAATCTTAGCAAAGTATGGAAATTTTATGCCTCTGCTGGTGAAAGTGTGGCTAATTATGCACCTTTTCCGGCTGATTTAATTGCACCAATTCAAGATAAAATGGTAACGGCCGTTGATGGTAAAATTACCTTAAAATGGGCTGGATCTGATACGGATAGTAGTGGCTTAAAATATACTATTTATCTTGATAAGGTAGATGGAAAACAAACTCCTCTATCGGGATTGACTAATATATCAGATACACAAATTAGTGTTTCAGTAACCAGTGGAGTGTATTATTGGAGAGTAAAAACGTCTGATGCTAATAGCAGTTCGTTTTCTCAAATAGTACAATTTACGGTGAACTAGACGTTCGATACAGTTATCTAAATTATATATAGCCTGGAAGTTTTTTCCGGGCTATTTTTTTGCAATTAAATAATGCCATTTGGAAATATAAAATGGTCTTATTGTCAGTTCGAGCGCAGTCGAGAACCGTTATTGAATCTCGACTGTACTCGATTGGACAAAAAATAATTAGATTTCTCCATATTTCTAAATGGTGTATAAGATGCGAATTGAGATTGTTTTTTTGTCGTTTCGGATAGCTTGTTTTATGTAAGTTGTTAGTATGTAGTTTTTTACTTGTTTTTGGGTAAAATTCATTTTTTATGCTTAACTTTTACATCGTGTTAAATTTTAATCCTAAAAAAAAATAATTAGTAAAATTGTCACCCTAAAAAACTTTTTTGCTAACATAACATTAACACACAAGATAAATACAATGGATTCCAGCACAAATTTGATAAATATCCTAAAGGAAACAGTTACTAATGGAAGTGTAGATGCTTCTAAAATTGCCTTGTTGCCTCAGGAAGAGCAAGACTTAATAAAAGAACTCCAGGCTAATGGCATGCTCGAAGAAGCATTGTTGTATATGGAATCGATAGATACCCAAAAATCATGGGAAGAATTAAAAGAGAAAATTGAACTTAGAAAAAAGCCCATTGTAATTAATTGGAGAACTGTTTTTCAATATGCAGCAGTTTTTGTGTGTTTATTGGGCTTGGTTTATGTTTTTCAAAATAATACAAATAATTCAGATGAAATTGTAATTCCTGATGATGCCATTCAATTAGTATTGGAAAATGGAGATATTCAGATTTTAAGCCCAAATGGTGATCAGCAAATAATCAAGAAAAATGGAGAGGTAGTAGCTTCTCAAAAAGAGAATCAAATTAGTTATGCTTCTGATGATTCAATGGATAAATTGGTTTACAATCAAATCAAGATTCCTTACGGAAAAACTTTTGTAATTACTCTGTCTGATGGTACAGTGGTCAATATGAATGCAGGTTCTTCTTTGAAATATCCGGTGCAATTTATAAAAGGGCACAATCGTGAAGTGGTGCTGGAGGGAGAAGCTTTTTTTGAGGTAACAAAAGATAAAAAACATCCTTTTATTGTAAAAACAAGAGGGGTTGATGTGAAGGTTTTAGGAACAAAATTCAATGTGAGTTCTTATAAAGAAGAGGCTGATATTAATACCGTTTTGGTTGAAGGATCGGTTAGTTTATCAAGTGTGGTAGCACCAAATGAAAAGGAAATGCTTGTTCCGGGTGAAAAAGGAACCTGGAATATTCAAAAAAACGGAATAGCAGTTGAAAAAGTAGATACCCGAATTTATACCGAGTGGATGACAGGAGAGCTTGTTTTTAGAAAGGCAACTTTTAGAGAAATCATCATAAGATTAGAACGTACCTATAATGTTACAATAGAGAATAATAAAAAAGAACTTTTAGACAGAAAATTCAATGCCAGTTTTAATAAAAATATTGAAAGTATTGATAAGGTCTTGCAAACAATGAGTGAAATTCAAAATTTTACCTATAAAAAAGAGGGTAAACTCATAAAAATAAACTAACTAATTTACTAACAAACTAAAACGCCAATTAATGAAATAAGAGTGTAATTTTTTTAAGGAAAGAAGAAACTCATTTAAAAAAAAATCGGAAAATAGTACCAGTATTTCCCGATTTAGTAATGTGTTTCAAACGACGTATCGAAATTAAAATCATTTAAAACCCATCCAAAATTATGAAAAAAATAATTAAAGGGAAATGGCTCAGTCCGTATTTGCCTAAAATTAGTCTAAAGATGAAACTAACCACGCTATTATTGATACTTTCTTTGGTCAGAATCCAGGCAAGTACCTATTCGCAAAATACAAAGTTGACATTAAATGTGAATAATACTTCTGTTGAGCAGCTGTTCAATAAAATCGAGTCCGTTTCAGAATATCGATTTTTATTTGAAAGCAGTTTGATTGATTTAGACAGAAAGGTTTCTGTTAATGTTGAGAACAAAAAAATAGTTGAAATATTAGACAAAGTTTTTAAAGGAACGGATGTTTCTTATACCATAAACGACCGACAGATATTATTAGTCAGAAAAAAAGAAGCAGCTCCATTAGTAACTAATGCGGTGAAAGCTCTGGATGTTCAGGAAGTAAAAGTTTCAGGAGTAGTCAAAGATGCTCAGGGAATGCCAATTCCGGGTGTTAATATCTTAGAAAAAGATACTAAAAACAGTACTCAAACTGATTTTGACGGGAAATTCACTATTCGTGTAAAAGGATCATCCAGTGTGTTGGTTTTTTCATTCATTGGATTCGAGACCTTATCAAAAGCAGTAGGACAAAACAGCAATTTGAATATTGTTTTAAAGGACGAAAATTCTACCTTAAACGAAGTGGTGGTTATTGGTTATGGAACTGCTAAAAAAGGAGATTTAACAGGTTCTGTTGCTTCAATTGGAGGAGAAGATTTGAAAAAAACTAATATGAATAATGTGGCTGAGAGTTTGACAGGACGTGTAGCAGGGGTTCAGGTAACTTCTTCTGAAGGTTCTCCGGATGCTGCCATCAATATTCGAATTAGAGGAGGAGGTTCTTTAACTCAGGATGCGTCTCCATTAATCATTGTAGATGGTTTTCCAATAGCCAATTTAAATGATATTGCTCCATCGGATA
This sequence comes from Flavobacterium commune, assembly GCF_001857965.1. Classification (NCBI taxonomy): domain Bacteria; kingdom Pseudomonadati; phylum Bacteroidota; class Flavobacteriia; order Flavobacteriales; family Flavobacteriaceae; genus Flavobacterium; species Flavobacterium commune. The sequence continues at coordinate 2,424,922 of NZ_CP017774.1, forward strand.
TTGAAACGATAACGGTTTTAAAAGATGCTTCTTCTACTGCAATTTACGGTTCCAGAGGAGCTAATGGAGTTATTCTTGTAACTACTAAAAAAGGAAAAGACGGTAAAATTTCTACAACATTTAATTCTTTTTACGGATTTAAAAAGATTGCTAACACTATTGGTGTTTTAAATCCTGAAGAATATGCAAGATTGCAATACGAATATGTGAATCGTTTTAAAGAAGACGACAGTTCGTATCAACAATATTTTGGACAATGGTCTGATCGTGATCTTTATACAGGAATGAAAGGTAATAATTGGCAAAAACAGGTTTATGGTCGTCTGGGAGAAACCAGAAGCCGAGATTTAGGTATTAGAGGTGGGACCGATAAAGTGAACTTCAATTTTAATTATGCCCATATTGATGAAAAAACCATTATGATCGGTTCTGAATACAAAAGAAACAATTTATCTCTGGCTGTAAAAAACAAAGCTACTGATAAAATTGATTTGTCTTTCACGGTGCGTTATTCGGATACAGAAATTAAAGGTGGAGGAACTAATGAGCAAAATGCTAAATCTGTTTCGGCCGATGCCCGTTTACGTAATAGTGTGGCTTATGCACCAATTCCTTTAGAAGGTTTGACTTCCGATAATACAGATGAGGCCGATGCCAGCTTTTTAGTACATCCTTTTGTAGCAGCAGCTGATAATGACCGTCTGCAATTAAGAAAAAACTTCAATGTTTTAGGAGGAATATCGTATAAAATTTTGCCGGGTCTTCAATTGGGTTCTGATTTAGGTCTGGATAATTACTATAATCAGGATTATCGTTTTTATGGACGTTCAACTTTTTATGTAAGAAATCAGGTAGCGGCAGAAAATCAAGGGAAACCAGCCTTAGCTTTGTTAGACAGAAAGAATGTTACATTTAGAATTGCTAATACAGCTAATTATGATTTCAAGAAAATATTAGGAGAAGATCATAGCTTAAAATTACTGGCAGGTCAGGAATTAATAAAAATAAATAGTACTGAATTAACCAGTGAAATTCATGCCTTCCCTTTGTTTTTTGATTTTCAAAGTGCCAAAAATCTTTCTTCTCAGGGAGATGCACAATTTACACAAACTACTTATGCTCCTGAGGATAAATTACTATCTTTTTTTGGACGTGTAAATTACGACTACAAAAACCGTTATTTATTTACAGCAACCTATCGTGCAGATGGGTCCAGTAAGTTTTTAGGAAAAAACCGTTGGGGTTATTTCCCGTCAGCTGCTGTGGCATGGAAACTTTCTGAAGAAGATTTCATGAAAAATGTTTCCTGGTTAAAATTATTGAAACTAAGAGCCAGTTATGGTCAGGCAGGGAATAACAATATTCCAACAGGTCAAACCAGTTTGTTGTTTAATCCTAATGTTACAACATGGGTTGAAGGGGTTAGCAGTTTTTGGGCTCCATCAAAAACAATGCCTAATCCGGATTTAAAATGGGAGACAACCATAACTCAAAACTTCGGTTTGGATTATGAGTTGTTTAACGGAAAAGTGAGTGGAAGTGTTGAAGCCTATAAAAATATCACCAGAGATTTGTTGATTAATTTCAATGTTCCGGGTAGTGGATACGATACACAGTACCGAAATATGGGAGAGACTCAAAATACCGGTATTGAGGCTTCGTTGAATCTTAATATTATTAATAAACCGAATTATGGTTTAAGTCTTTCTATGAACTTTGGGATGAATAAAAACCGAATCAATTCATTAGGAGTAATGAATGATTTCTTTTGGTCAACAAACTGGGCATCTACCGCATTTGCAGATGATTATGCTGTAAGAGTTGGACAGCCATTAGGAATAATGCAAGGATATAAAAGTGATGGACGTTATGAAGTGTCTGATTTTGATTACAATGGAACCAGTTATACTTTAAAAGCAGGAGTTCCTAATACTACACTCCTGGGTACACTTGCTCCTGGGGTAATGAAATTAAAGGATATTAATGGGGATGAAGTAGTTGATGCAAAAGATTTAACGATAATAGGTAATGCTAATCCAAAGCACACAGGAGGTTTTGTGTTAAATGCTAACGCTTATGGTTTTGACTTATCGGCAGCTTTTAATTATAGCTTTGGTAATGATGTTTATAATGCCAATAAAATCGAGTATAGTACAGCAACTGAAAATACACAGTATAGAAATTTAAGTACTTTGATGGCTTCTGATAATAGATGGACTAATTTGAATGCAGCGGGAGAAATTGTTACTGATCCGGCCGAATTAGAAGCCTTGAATGCTAATACTACTTTGTGGTCTCCATTCATGAGAAATTATGTGTTCAGTGATTGGGCAGTAGAAGATGGTTCTTTCTTACGTCTAAATACCCTTTCATTAGGATATACCATACCGGCAGATGCACTTTCTAAATATGGTATTGCCAAATTAAGATTTTATGCAACGGCTAATAATGTATTTGTTATCACTAAATATTCAGGTTTAGATCCGGAGGTTTCTACAATCAGAAGAACACCTCTTACGCCAGGAGTGGATTTTGCCCCATTCCCAAGAAGCAGACAAGTTTCTTTAGGTTTAAATCTTAATTTTTAATTTTTAAAAAATGAAAAAAGTACTTTTATATATATCAATAATTACAGTTGGCTTTTTAAGTTCATGTAATTCAGATGATTTTTTAGATGCTCCCGCAAAATCAACTTTAGATGAGTCGGTTATCTTTTCTAATGCAGGTTTGGCTAAAGGAGCTGTAGACGGAATTAAAGTTCCATTTGGAGAAACGAACTCTTACCGTGGACGTTTTTTACCATGGTACGGTTTGAATACGGATGTGGAGTGGTTTAACACTTCTCAAACCATAAATGCCAATTCAGAATTGTGTAATTACAACACAAAATGGGATAATACCAATATGAATACGACTAACAATGCCTGGGCTATGATGTATTCAGGTATTGAACGTGCTAATATTTGTATCCGTGGTTTGCGTACCTATGGGAATCCGCAACCGGGAACTGAATTGGGTTATCTTTTAGGAGAATCTTTGGCGTTGAGAGCGGTATATTATGCTGATTTGTTAAAAGCCTGGGGAGATATTCCTGCACGTTTTGAGCCGATAACTTCCGCAACAATATATATCCCTAAATCAAGTCGTGATGTGATTTATAAACAACTTATTCAGGACTTAGGAGAGGCTGCTGATTTAGTGCCCTGGCCTAATGGAAGTGCAGCTACTTCCAGTGTACACCGAATTAATAAAGCTTTTGTGAAAGCATTACGCGCCCGTTTAGCAATGGCAGCCAGCGGATTGCAGCAATATCCTGATGGAATAAGAAGAAGTAATGATGCAGATCTTACGGTTGACAAAATGTACAAACTGGCTTTGGATGAATGTAGAGATGTAATCAACAGTGGTACGGCACGTTTAGAAACTTCTTTTGAAACCTTATGGAGAAAATACAATCAGGAAGATGTAACTGCCGGAGGCGAATCATTATGGCAAATTCCTTTTGCTGATGGTCGTGGACGTATGTTGTTTACTTTTGCAGTTCGTCATAATAGTATTGATCAATTTCAGGCAAATGGTAATAATAGAGGAGGAGCTGCAGGACCATTACCTTTTGTATTCTATGACTACAATCAGGCCGATACCCGTAGAGATGTGACCTGTGTGCCTTATAAATATGGTACAGCGGTTAGTGGTGTTTCTAAGCAGGAATTGAATGATTTGGATACCTGGTATTTTGGAAAATACCGTTACGAATGGATGTCTCGTTATGTTACTTCAACTAATGATGATGGAGTAGATAAATTGTATATGCGTTATGCCGAAGTGCTTTTAATAGCTGCCGAAGCGGCTAACGAATTAGAAGGGCCTTCAGCTGCTGCTCCCTATTTAAAAGAAATTAGAAAAAGAGCTTTCCCATCGGCATCACATGCAACCATGGTAGATGCTTATGTAAATGCTTTGGCGTCTAAAGAGGCGATGTTTAATGCTATTGTGGATGAACATAAATTTGAGTTCACCGGAGAAATGGAGCGTAAACAAGCTTTAATTCGTTGGAATTTATTGAAAACAAAATTAGACGAAGCTAAGGTGAAAATGACAAACCTTCAGGCTCGTACTGGCGAATATGCCGATGTACCTTCAACTTTATATTTTAAAACCGCAGCTGATAATGTTTCATTGGAAATTTACGGATTAAACCGTGGAGAAACTACCAATCCCGGTGTAGGATATACTGCAAAAAGCTGGCTTAAGTTAGAGCCACTTAAAATCAGTACACTATATGATGCTACTATTAATCCGGATACAAGACAATTCTGGCCTATTTGGCAAGTCTTTATTACTGGTAGTAACAAACAATTAGTAAATGATTACGGATACGGAAATGAAAATTAAAGCTGGTTTTGCTATTCGAAAAAATATTTATGTTGTATAATGTTAATAAATTTTGGGTAGCAGGATTCATTAAATAAAAAATTATGAAAAAATTTATAGTTAAAATATTTTTAGCTTCCTTATTTGTTGTAGGGACTCTAATGAGTTGTACAGGTTACAATGAAGACGTAATCGATATGCTGGAGGTTAACAGAGCTTTTGCTCCTGTAGAACTTACTGCAACAATCAGAACACAAACTACAGTTGAGTTAAACTGGACTCCACGAGATAATGTAGATCATTATGTAGTTGAATTTAGTGCCGATGATCCCAATTTTACTACTATTGCGAAAAGTTTAGAAGTGAGTGCTTCCGAATTGCCTTTGAGAGTACAAATGGAAGGGGAAACAGTCTATTCTATCAGGGTAAAAGCCATTGTAAATGGATTAGAAGATTCTAAGTGGACGACTGTTACTGCTACTACACTTACCGAGCAAATCTTTTTAAGTATCATCGATGGTGATATTGCATCTAAAGAAGCAACGTTAAGATGGGTTGCTGGTAGTAATGTAACATCAATTGTATTAACTCCAGGAAATATTACACATACTATTACAGCTACAGAAAAAGCTAACGGTATTGCTACGGTAACAGGTTTGAGTCCGGAAACATCTTATCAGGCGGTTTTATATAATGGAACAAAGAAAAGAGGTGTTGTTACTTTTACGACTGGTATTGATATAGGAGATGGTATTTTGGTAAAAAGTACCGATGATTTATTAGTTGTTATTGCAAATGCTGATTCAGGAGCAAAATTATTTTTAGAGCCTGGTGAATACAAATCATTTGGGACAGATGGAATAACTCCAAGTACTGATATCGTATTGGCGAAATCAATTACTATTAGCGGAATTCCTGGGAAAACTAAACCTGTTTTACGCTATAAAGTGACGGTTAATGCTGGAACTAGTAATGTTTCCTTATTGGATTTGGAATTAGATGGTAGGGTATATAATACTACTAGTGGTTTACTTGAAAACATTACCAATGCAAGTGTTATTTCTGTGACGGGAGCAAGTTCAAATTATGGTGATTTTATAATTAGTGGTTGTAACATTCACGATTATACCCGTGCTTTAATTAGTGCAAATGCAAGTGCCGCCAGAGTTAATTCTTTTACGGTTGAAAATAGCATTGTTACCAATGTTAATACTAACATAGGTGCTGATTTTATTGATTTCAGAAATACGTATGTAGCTAATGTTACTCTTAAAAACAGTACTTTTAATAAATGCTCGGCTTCAAGAGATTTTGTGCGTATAGATGCTGCAACAGGTTTGTCAGGTACAGGTTTGACTAGCAATGTTTTAATTGATGCTTGTACGATTCATAATAGCACTATGTTGGCTACAAACAGAATTTTATATGTTCGTTTTTTAAATAATGTGTTGACAGTTCGTAAAACGTTGTTTGCCAATACAGCTGCTATTTATTCCAATCAAGCAAATACATCCAATCCTACTTTCACAGACAATAATTATTTTAATTCTCCGAACTTTAAAGATGCTACGATAACTAATAATAAAGTTGATGCATCAGGAACTACTTTAGACCCAGGATTTACAAATGCTGCTTCTGGAGATTTTACCATTAGCAATCAAACTTTAAAAGATAGACTAGTTGGTGATCCTCGTTGGATTAAATAATCTTTAATATTTTAAATTCAATAAAGAGGTGTGCTATTAGCATGCCTCTTTAGTTATAATGTGTTTTGAATTAACAATAGAATTTTTTTCTAAAATAAGATAATCAATTATGAAATATATACTAATCCTGTTCTTTGTTTGGAATCTTTCGTCCTGTTCAAAAGATGATATAGAAAAAGAAGTACAAGTAAAAACTATTACAATTAATGGGGATAATTCATTAACCAGCACACCTAAACAATTAACAGTGAATGTACTTCCTGCTGATGCGACAAACAAGGAAGTAAGCTGGAGTGTTTCGGATCCATCAACAGCTGTAATTACCGAAACCGGACTTTTGACAGGCCTAAAAAACGGAACGGTAAAAGTTACTGCCACAGCCAAAGACGGTTCTGGTAGCTATGGAGATAAAACCTACACTGTTTCAGGAATAACATCACCTGCCGTATTGATACAAAGTATTGCTATTACAGCTGCTGCAATTACTAACGGTCAGCCATTGCAATTGACCGCTCAAATTGCTCCTGCAAATGCGACTACTAAAACGCTCAGCTGGACTACTTCAAGTCAGGCAATAGCAACTATTAGTGCCGATGGTTTGTTAACTCCCAGACTTAATGGTACAATTACTGTAACAGCTACAGCTACTGATGGAAGCGGAAAAAGTACCCAACTTCAAATAACTATTTCAGGAGTCACCACCGTGTATCTAACTACAGTGCGAGGCGAAAGTATCTTGTTGTGGCAAAGAAATAATGGAGGATGGGGGAAAACCATTGCTGATTTAAATGATTATAATGTAGCACCTACAACTCAAGAAAAAACAGCTGCATTGGCCACAAAAAACAATACTGATACTACTATAGACAACGGGCATGTGGTAACCGAATTACGATGGTTACTAGCCGATTACAAAACAACTCAGAATCCTAATTATTTAGCAGCTGCCGAAAAAGCGATTGATTGGCTGTTTTTAGCCCAATATGCTAATGGAGGTTGGCCACAATATTATCCGGATAAAAGTGGGTACAGACATCAAATTACCTATAATGATAATGCTATTGCGAATGTGATGAACCTGATGTGGGATATTATAAAAGGCAAAAATAATTTAGAACTGGTAAATCCAACATACAAAGACAAAGCAACTACCGCTTTCAATAAAGGTATCGATATTATATTACAAACTCAAATAACATATAAAGGCAAAAAAACAGTTTGGTGTGCGCAACATGATGAGGTGACTTTGCTACCTGCTTTAGCCAGATCTTATGAGTTACCTTCTTTTAGCGGTTCGGAATCAGTTGGTATTGTACGTGTTTTAATGCTGGTAGAACAACCATCAGCAGCGGTAAAACAGGCTGTAAAAGATGCCATTGACTGGTTTAATGGAGCTAAGATTATCGGAATTGCTACACAAAAAATTACCGATGCTTCTCAGCCTACAGGGCAGGATGTTATTGTGGTTTCATCTCCTGGAAATGTAATATGGGCAAGATTTTATGATTTAACGAACAATTTACCAATGTTTTGTGGTCGTGACGGAATCCCAAAAACAACTTTAGCCGAAATTGAGAATGAAAGAAGAGTTAATTATTCCTGGTATGGCAATTGGCCCAATGCCTTGATTGGTTCAGAATATACCAATTGGAAAGCTAAACATGGTTTGTAATTATTGATTAATTTTGATTGCAATTTATTCACTTCGTAAATTGTGATTTTTTCAATTTAATAATTAATAAAAAGGACAAATGGCAAATGTAATATTGCAGCATAAAATCAAAAAGATATCATTTTTATTCTTTTTTATGATTGGTATTCAGTGCGCAAACGCCCAATACCTTAAAGGTTTAACTCAAGTAAGAGATACTTCTTTTGCGACAGCGAGCGCTTTCAAAAAGACATTGAAATACCATCCTAATACTACGATGGTTCCCGAAATGAATTTTGAAAATATAAAGCAAAAAAACAATGTTGTTTATTGTAGTTACGGAAAACGCAAAATGAAATTGGACGTTTTCGTTGATAAGAATATCAAGAAAAAACAAACAGCCATCATTATCATTCACGGCGGTGGATGGCGTTCAGGCAGCAGAGAACAGCACCATCCGATGGCGCAAAAATTAGCGAGTTTGGGTTATGTTTGTTTCACTCCTGAATACCGACTTTCTACAGAAGCACTTTTTCCAGCGGCTATTTATGATGTGAAAGCCGCTATTCGTTGGGTTCGAAAAAATGCCAATCAATACAATGTAGATCCGAATCAAATTGTGGCATTGGGATTTTCGGCTGGTGGAGAAATGGCGGCATTTATGGGGACAACCGGGAATATGCCACTTTTTGAAGGAGTGGTGACCAATTCTAATTCGCAATCTCAGGTCAATGCAGTGGTTGATATTGATGGTACTTTATCCTTTGTACATTCAGAAGGAGGCGAAGGCGATGATAGCAAAAATATCTCTGCAGCAACCTATTGGTTTGGTTATTCGAAAAAAGACAATCCAAAGCTTTGGGAGGCTGCTTCGCCTTTGAGTTATGTAAGTGCGAGTACGCCGCCAACATTATTTATTAATAGTTCAGTAGCCCGAATGCACGCCGGACGCGATGATTACAGAAAGGTTTTAGATAAAAACGGAATCTATTCAGAAGTGCATGAATTCGAAAATTCGCCTCATTCTTTTTGTTTGTTTAATCCTTGGTTTGAACCTACTATTCAATATATTGATAGTTTCCTGACTAAAGTTTTTAAGAAATAAAAAGTAAATTTTATAAAATAACAAAGCCTCAAAATTATTTTTGAGGCTTTGTTATTTTAGTTTGCACGGGCGGAGGGATTCGAACCCCCATCAACGGTTTTGGAGACCGCTATTCTACCCTTGAACTACGCCCGTAGAAAACAAGAGCTAACTGCCTTGAGGGCGCAAATATACTTTTATTTAGAGAAAAAACGAACAGCAGCAGCAAGTATAAACAATAAATTTTGTTACTGTTTTCTAATGAAATGGTTAGGAGACGATTACACGGAAATCTTTTTTTATTTCTGGATGTTTTTTTTTATTAACCTCCTGTAACCTGGCGATGTGACGGATTAAGGAAGCCTAATATTCCAAATACAAAATCAACTTCCCATTAAGCCTATTGCCCAAATCCGTTGTAGTGGCTGTTAGTGGCTGGCTTTCTCGTTTAAATTATTGTCGTTTTTTAACGATTTATACATATCTGAATTAAAAAAGTCTTTTTCATTTTTTAGTATTTCTTCAACAATTTTTTTTTCTTGTTCTGCACTAATCTTTGGACCGTCATCTATCATTTTAATTCTATTGTATAAAAAACCTCCAAAATAGTTATCTTGGATTGATTGAGGAAGAGTTAATTTGCTTGGAGAAAAGCTAACTCTTAGATTATTTCCAGTTGTTGGTTTTCCCTTGACTATACTCCACATTATAAACCTTAAAAATTTAACGTAAACTGCTACTGTAGAATAATCGTTGTTAACTACTATTGTTGCATCAATCATTCTTGACAAATAAATGTCAGAACTTTTTAAATTTGAAACTGAATTGCTTATTCTATCTGTTAGAAAAATATTAAGATTATCAAAATTTTTCGGGTGTTTATTATTTGCTAAAAATTCTTTCCATTCGTCCGCTGTTTCATTTAGAAATTTAAGTTCTGGAACGTTTGATGTTGGATGTTCTAATTGGTCTAACAATACTCTCCAAAAAACAGAAACCATAAAATAAGACAAATCTTCGTTGTAATGAAACAGTTGCTTATTATTTTCTAAGTATGGAAAGAATATATTATTAGCAAACCATCTTTCTCTTTTACTGAATTCTTGTTCAGCCTTTTCACTTAAAAGAAATTTTGTAATTCCGTCTTGAACTCGTTTATTTGGATTTTCATGACCACGAAGAAACCTACCACCAGTTTTTTTCATATAATCGAATGCAAATTTTGGAATGAGATGACTCTTTTTTAATTCACATTCAATATCGTAAAGCTTGCATTTTCCTATCATAAGAATTAAGGTTCTTGAGCGTTTTAAGCTTGCCACTAACTTGTGTATAGGCGAAATAAACCTTCGTATATACACCTAAAAATGGGTAGATTGGCGAAGATTTGTTTCGCTTTATGTATTTTGAAATGTATTAATTTTTTCTTACAAATCTTCAAATGGATTTTTTTATTGGGTGTTTTTCTTATTAAGGATGTATGTGTTTATTTATTTGCTTTTTTAATGCACGTGTCAACCCCATACATACTCCATACATACTCCATACATAGTTGCAGTAAAGTTTAATGATAAATAATGCTTAAAAATTAAATTTAAAACTTCTTCTAAAAACAAAAAAAGTACAGCTTGCACTGTACTTTTAGAGTATAAAAAATGAAATAGTATTATTTCTTTTCAGTAACAATACTGAGCGTTGTTGCTCCTTGTGTCAAACCATCAACATCTGCTTTTATTGAAATGCTTCCGCTGTCTTTAGTGGCTTTAATAATCGCAATGGCTTTTCCTTGATAAGCTCTTGTTTTTTGACCTTGGTAACCATCGTGGTTGATGATGTTTCCATTGTCAACAGCAATAATTTTACCTGAATCAGTAATAGAAAATTGGATTAGATTATCCGCATTGGCACATCTAATTCCTTTTTCGTCCACAATAGTTGCGGTAATAAAAGTGACATCGTCCCAGTTGTTAGCAACTGTGCTTTTGCTTTGCGTTAAAATGATTTTGGCAGGCTTTCCCGCAGAAGTGTGTTCTTCCTGAGTTACCACTTTTCCGTTGTTTTTTCCAATAGCTTTTATTGTTCCTTCTTCGAAAGTAACATTCCATTCTCTTGGTGAATCGTCAGCTGGTTTTTTCAAAGAACCTAATGATTTATCGTTCAGGAAAAGTTCTACTTCTTCGCAGTTACTGTACACATTTACTTTGGCATTATCATAGGTATCAAAGTCGCTCGGGGTCCAATCGGAAACCCAGAAACCGGCACCCGCATTATCTGATTTTCTAACAATATGCACCACAGGTTCTGAAGACCACCAGCTGTCTCTTTGCAACGATTGTTGCTTCCAGTTTCCAGCTCTGTCAAACAAACCTTGATTGTTCGTCGTTTCTGGCCAGTCGGCTTCGCCTAGGTAATCGTAACCGGTCCATAAAAATTGTCCTGCCATATACGGCTTGTCTCTTAAAGCCAGCCATTGATTCAATACATGGGTGTTTTCGGTACCAATAACTTTCCAGTCTGGATGTGCTTCATGAGCTGCAATTAGTTCGTTTTCACGGTAATTCTGACCTACAATTTCCATCTGTGCAGCATAACCATTGTCATATACCTTAGAAACGTTAGGTCTAAAAAGCGCCATCGTTACAGGTCGGGTGTTGTCGTATTTCTTTACGACATCTTCCTGCATCTTGTATTTTTTGTAACCTTCCGGATAGCTTAAATCATCATGAATTTCGTTTCCAATGCTATAAATCACAATCGATGGATGATTTCGGTCTCTTAAAATCATGTCTTTGGTGTCTTGTTCCCACCATTCTTTGAAATATAAATTATATCCTTTTTCACCATTGTGTTTGGCTGCCGTCCAGGTATCGAAAGTTTCATCCATAACTACAAATCCCATTTGGTCACACAAATCAAGAAATTCTGGCGCTACAGGATTATGCGAAGTACGAATTCCGTTTACGCCCACTTCTTTTAATTTTTGCAAGCGCTCTTTCCAAACGCCAAGCGGAACTGCTGCTCCAACGGCTCCACCATCATGATGCAGACAAACTCCTTTTATTTTATAATTTTTATTGTTTAACCAAAAACCAGTTTCGGCTCTAAATTCGGCGTTTCTGATTCCAATAGTAATCGTCTGATTGTCGATAAGTGTTTTCCCTGAATACAATTTGGTATTCACCGTATATAAATTGGGCGCTTCAATATCCCATAATTTAGGATTTAGAATTTCAATTTCCTTTGATAATTCGTTGGTTTTATTGGCTGAAATATTTTCCTGGCTTTCGCTGGATTTTACCACTTTTCCAGTATTATCTATAACTTCAATTTGTAATTTATAAATTCCGGAAGCCCCTTTATTTTCTATTTCGGTTTTGATACTTACCACTGCTTTTTTTGCAGTAGGATTAGGAGTTGTAATCTGTGTTCCCCAATGTTTAAAATGTGTTTTATTTACTGCAACTAAACGCACATGACGATAAATTCCCGCACCTGTATAATAGCGTGAAGCGGGTTGGATAGTGTTGTCAGCTCTAACTGCAATGGTGTTGGTTTTATCTTTTCCAAAGTTCAAATAAGGTGTCAAATCATAACTGAAACTGATGTAGCCATAAGGACGTTTTCCTAAATGTTTTCCGTTGATCCAAACGTCACTATTAGCCATAACACCATCAAATTCGATAGCGAATAATTTATTGGCATCGGCAGCGTCAACCTTAAAGGTTTTGCGATACCAACCAATCCCGGCAGGCAAATAACCACCGCCACGTGCTGTTGGATTTTCACGGTCATAAGGACCTTCAATGCTCCAATCGTGAGGCACGTCAAGATTTCTCCAGCTTTTATCGTTGAACTCTGGTTTTTCAGCACCGGCTATTTCTCCTTTTGTAAATTGCCAGTTCGCATCAAAATTGATGGTTTGTCTCCCTTGAGCTAAAATTGTCGTGGCAAAAGCTAAAAAGAATAAAAGGCTGTAGGCTTTTATGTTTTTTGGATTCTTCATTTTTATGGTGTTTAAGTTGGTTTATTTTACGTTTCTTCTGCCAATTACAGAGAATGGCAAACAGGTCTGTGGTCTTTTTTATTTAATCTCTTTAGGTTTAATTCCTCGGAGCTTTGCTTCGTTTTTTACCGCAGATTCGCGATTTTCATATTATAATCTGCGAATCTGCGGTTGTTTTTTAATACCTCGTGGGCTCAGCTCCGTGGCAGTTTAATTCGTTAGCAAACAGGCGGATCTTATTTTAAAATCAAATTGATTTTTTCTAATTCTTCCGTGCTGAAATTGGTGTTTTCCAAAGCTTTAATAGAATCTATAATTTGCTCCGGTTTGCTGGAACCAATTAATACCGATGTTATTCGCTCATCACGTAAAATCCAGGCCAATGCCATTTGTGCTAATTTTTGTCCTCTTTCTTTGGCAATGTTATTAAGCGCTATAATTTTTTCAATTCTTTCAGGAGTAATATGATCTGCTTTTAGGAATTGTCCGCTGGTGGCTACTCTGGAATCGGCTGGAATTCCGTTCAAATATTTGTCAGTCAATAAGCCTTGTGCCAATGGAGAAAACGGAATGCAACCTACTTGTTCTTTACCCAATAAATCCAAAAGTCCGTCTTCTACCCAACGCTCAAACATTGAATATTTTGGCTGGTGAATCAGGCAAGGAGTTCCCATTTCTTTTAATATTTTAAATGCTTTTTCAGCTTCGGCCGGACGATAGTTTGAAATACCCACATACAAAGCTTTTCCTTGTTGAACAATCAAATTCAAAGCTGCCATGGTTTCCTCTAAAGGCGTTTCCGGATCAGGTCTATGGTGGTAAAAAATATCGACATATTCCAAGTCCATTCTTTTTAAACTTTGGTCTAAACTGGAAACCAAATATTTTTTCGAACCCCAATCGCCATAAGGTCCGTCCCACATCGTATAACCGGCCTTAGACGAAATAATCATTTCGTCCCTGTAGTTTTTAAAATCTGATTTAAAAATTTTTCCTAAACATGTTTCAGCCGAACCTGGAGGCGGACCGTAATTGTTAGCCAAATCAAAATGGGTAATTCCATTATCAAAAGCAGTTTTAATTAAGTTTCTGCTGTTTTCAAAATCACTGTTTTCTCCGAAGTTGTGCCAAAGTCCTAATGAAAATGCAGATAATTTCAATCCTGAATTTCCACATCTGCGGTATTCCATTTTATCGTATCGGTTTGCTGCTGGTTGATATGTCATATTTTTGTTATTTTTTCGTAATCGTTTACGGTGATTATTAAATTTTTTTTATTCTCTTTTGGAAGACTCTCTTGTGATTAATGTTGGAGTCAGTATTCTTTTTTGATGGTTTGTTTTTTCTCCTTTTTTCGAAATTAACTCGTAAATAAGATGGAAGGCTTCTTCGCCCATTTGTACTGTTTTTTGATCCACAGTAGATAGAGAAGGAGTGATGTGTTCCCCAAATAAGTCATTGCAAAAACCAATGACTCCAAACTCATTAGGAGCCTGAATTGCTCTTTCTTTTAATTCTTTTAAAACGCCAAGAGCGGTAAAATCTTCCACGGCAAAAATAGCATCCGGCTTATTTTCTAAATTTAAAAAATAAGCTGCACCTATTCTTCCTGCTTCAATGCTGATGTCTCCGTTGTAAATTAAGTTGTTGTCAAAAAGAATATTGTATTGTTCCAATGCAGCTTTGTAACCTCTAATTCTTTCCGAAAAAGCTTTGATATGCTGCGGTCCGGAAATGTGTGCAATCCTTTTGTATCCTGATTTTATAAGGGATTCGGTTGCCATAAATGCACCCAAATAATCATCAATACAAACCGAAGAAATTTCTAAATCGTCATTGGTTCGGTCAAAAAAAGCAATCGGAATATTTTTCTCTTTAACCGATTTGAAATGAGAGAAATTAGTGGTGTTTTTAGAAATGGAAACCAGAATGCCATCGACTCTGGCACCAATAAAAGTGTCAATTCCCTTTTTTTCAAATTCTTCCGATTCATTCGATTGATAGATCAAAACATCATAGCCATGTTGACTCGCTAAATTTGAAATGCCATGAATTACAGATCCAAAGAATAAGTGTTCGGCTGTTGGAATTAAAACACCAATCAGTTTTGTTTTTCCAGAACGTAGGGATGAAGCTATTTTGTTGGGCATATAATCCAAACGTTCGGCGACTGCTTTTACTTTTTTCTTCGTACTGGCACTTATTTCAGGATGATTGCTTAAGGCACGGGAAACCGTTGCAGGAGCAATTCCTAATTCTTTGGCAATATCGCTAATGGTTATTTTATTCTTCATATTTCCGTAATCGTTTACGAAAATAGAATTTTATTTTGAAATAGCGAAATTGAAGTAAGTTAAATTTTGTAGATTGTTGTTTACGAATGCTTTTTCATGTCCTTTACCAAATTAGCAGTAAAAAACACAATTGCAATTCCACCTAAGCCAATGCAAAGCCACATAAACCAGGCTTGTTGCCAAAAAGACTGGGTTTTGATTTTGTTTTCTTTAGCAGTAAGATGTTGGATGTCATGAATTGTAGCTTCAGGTAAATCAGTATTAATGTTGTTTTTGAAGTTTTCTAAATCGTATTCTGGCTGATTAAGTTTTGGATTTCCTGTTTGTATGTTGTAGGTTTCATTGGCTTTCAAATCGGCAATTACAGTAATTGGATTTTGGAAAAACTGAATTTTAGCAAAAGTCAAAGGTTGATTGTCGTGATTTTCAATTTCGATAAAAAAATCTTTTTCGAAAAGCTGCTGAATGGTAAAGATGTTCTTTTGATTGGAATTTAATTCGAAATTGGAAAGCGTTTCTTGATAGCTTTTGGTTTTGTGTTTTATAACCGTTTTTTTATTGACAAATATTCGGGCATTGCGTTGGAATAAATTCGGATTGGATACCGTGAAATGAATTTGGTTAACAATTTGTGGATACTTAAAAGCAACATGAATCAGCGTTTTTTTCTGCGCCTGAATTTGCATTGTTTTAATGCTACTTGTTTTAATTTCAATTAAATCGGCAGCATTGATTTTATGGGTAAAGTAGCCAATTTTTAAGATGTTTATGGGTAATGATATACTGTCGTTTAAATCAATTTTTAAATAGCGATAGGAGGAAAGGGGCAACGGAATGGTCTTGAAAACACTAACAGCTTCACTATTTTCAAGTTCGCTTAAAACGGCTTTGTTCACTAATCCAAACCATTCTTTTTGGTCATTACTACCGCTGATGCTGTACGGTTTTCTAACGTCAGAATTGTTTATCGATAGTGCGATTTCGGAAATAGATGTTTTATCATTTTCGAAAATAATAGTGGTTTCTTTCTTTGGAATTGCCGTTCTGGAAAGTATTTTAAATTCCGAAAAAGAGCTGGATTTGCTTTCCATATTTCCTTGCAGAATATAATAAGGCACTTCAGTTCCATTGGGATCAAGGATTCTAAAATCACTCAGATCTTCTTTCGAAAAAGAACGAATTTCAGAAGGCAAACTCATTTTATGTAAACCATTTTTGGCTACAGCATTGATTTTTGCAGTAGTGTTGGATTGTGCCAAAATACCATTGGTAAGCAGCAGAATTAAAAACGCTAAAAATTTATTCAGTTTCATTGTTGGCGTGGTTTTTATTATCATCCTGAACCAATATTTTTAATTTTTGGTACACAAATGAAATAATTAGAATTAGAACTCCCAATAAGATAAAGGCAATTATTTTTCCAGTTTCGGAAGCATTGCTGATGTCGAACAAAAATAATTTTAAAATGGTAATTCCTAATAAGATTAAAGCCGCTATTCGTAGGTTTTTAATGTGTTTTCGAATTCCAATAATTAGGAAAACAAAAGCCAGAATTCCCCATAAAATAGGATATGCTGTTTTTATAATTTGGTTTCGGCTGAGTTGTATTTGGTCAAAAGCGATTTGTTGTTTTAGATACTGCAAATTGCTTACTGCGTAATTTTTATAAAGCGGACTAGATTGAACATCCTGCGCTGTAACTGGTACATTTGAAAATACCAATCCGTGAAGCATTAATTCGGTACTGGCTAGATAGACAATGAAAAATGCGGCAATCCAAATAAAAAATTTCTTTTGGAATATTTCAAATATTGGATTTTCAGAATTGATTTGGTACAGCTTATAGCCAAAAAACAGCGTAATAATTAACGAAATATAGTGCAAATAGAATCCGATTCTTTGATGAATTCCTGTTGTAATGTATTGCTCGTGTTCGTAAAACGAATAGTTAGAGAAGAAAAATGTAAACAATACAATATTGATAATCGCTAGGATATTGGCAAGTTGGTTAGCAACCGTATTTTTGATTTTATAAAAATAGTTGAAAACAAAAACACTAAAAATGAAATGATAAGTAACAGGAAGTGTAAATGCCGAATTCACTCCTTGGATATGAAGATTAGCCTGGTAATTTACTTCAAATAATCCAACCAAATAACCGATTAGAATTCCGATGATACTTATAAAATAACGGTACTCTTTTGGGTTAAAAGTGATTCCGAATTGCTGTTGATTTTCTTCTTCGTTTTTTAATAAATAATGGGAAGCAAATAAGGAAGCAACGGCAAAAATACCTGTTAAGAATATTTTATTGAATACAATTGGTAACGTAAGATCAGATAGATAAATTGCTTTCCAGTCCATCAACAAGCTAATGGTCATTAAGGCTTGAACAATAACTGAAGCAAATCGGTAATAATTTATTTTTGATTTTTGAGCCAGCCATAATAAAATTACGGCTTCTGCTGCCCAAAATAAAGTAATGAAATTGCCTTCAAATTGTATTGGAATAGCGAGTGTTATAAAGGTAAGCGTCAATCCAATCAATAAGTAAACGGCTGTT
The DNA here is from genome assembly GCF_001857965.1 of Flavobacterium commune. Lineage (NCBI taxonomy): Bacteria > Pseudomonadati > Bacteroidota > Flavobacteriia > Flavobacteriales > Flavobacteriaceae > Flavobacterium > Flavobacterium commune. Next base: position 2,442,597 of record NZ_CP017774.1, read on the forward strand.
TTGTCCAGACCCATTTTTTTGTATAAAAAGCAGGCGTAAGTAAAATTCAATAATCCCAATGCGGTGGTGAATATTCCTTTAAGTTCAGGATGGAAATTTTCTAAAATCACCATTCCGGCAGCATAAAACAAAAAGCTATTACTGGCCAGAATACTCAATTCTGTTACAGAAAAAAGTCCTTTGGTTCTAATATTGTTGATAATGTTGATGAGTATGAAAACAAAATAAAATGCAAATCCAAAAATTAACCCACCAAGATAATGCGGTGTTTTTTCATCGAGTTCATTAAATAACCAACCGCCATACAACAATACGGTAAAGGAGTAAGACAAGATGTTTATGATTCCCCATTTTTTATAATACGCTAACGCTAAAATCCCGATGTTTAAAATGAGGATATAGCTAAACAATACCACATAATTTCCTTCGCCCGTGCTAAGCATAAACGGAACTGCAAATCCGCCAATTAGAGATAGTACAGCCAACTCTTTTCGGTTATAAGAAAGTGAAATGAGTGAACTAAATACGGTAATAAGCACCATAATGATGAATGCCACGGTTTGACCAAATAAATGATAACTGTGGAAAGCAATAGCAATAGTAAAGTAGAAAACAGCAATGGCACCAGCTACAAAAACAGAGCTGAAGGCGGCATATTTTTTACGTAATTTATGTGCAACTCCCAGTATTAATGCGCCAGCAAGCATACCAATTCCCACACGGGCCGGTTCGTTAATCCAGTCTTTGTCGATAGCGTATTTTACAAAATAACTAATGCCTAAAACCAGAATTAAAATTCCGATTTTGTTGATTAGGTTTTCGCCAATAAATTTCTCTAAGTCAGGATTGTTTTCTCTGAATCTTTCCCAAAAAGTTTTCTCAGGTTCTACAGGAATGTATGATTTTGGTGCTGGTTTTGGTTCTTCCGTTTTTGGAGTAGGAACTGTCTCTATTGGCTGAATAACGTTCTCTGTTTTTTCCTGAATTGTTTCCTTTTCAATAGGAACAGGGGCTATTGGTTTTTCGATTGCAACAGCTACTGGAGGTTTTGTAGCTTCAGGAGTTGCAATTGGTTTTTCAGGAAGTTTTTCTACTACTTTTTGTTGGTCTATTTTCCGACTCAATTCTCTTAAATTGTCTTCAAGTCCGTCGAATTTTGAATCAAGAGTGGTTTTGATATAGTATAAAAATCCAAAAAGTAATAACAATAAAAAAATAGTCATAGCAGGTTTTTTGAAAATAATGAAATGTAAATATAGTAACATTTATAAATCAACTGTCATTTTTTTCTGATGTTAGCTGCTTTTTTTAAGTTGGTTTATTCGTTTTTGCTAGTGTATTGTTTTTTATAAAAGAATTAAATTGGTTCTTATTATTCTGGTTGATGGCAACGAATGCTATTTTTTTGAGAAATAAAAATAATTTTCAAAACCCTATTTTTTTAATGTTTGTAGGGATTGTTCTCTTTGTTTGATAAAATATTATGTTAAAATTTTAAGATATTCGAAAATTGATTATTTATTTTTAGATTTGACCCACTAACCCTTAAAGCATATTTTAAATGGCATTTGTAAATAAATACAATGACATAGATCTTGTGAAGCGTCTTCAGGAAAACGAAGAAGAAGCTTTGACGATTATTTATAAAGAATATTGGGAAATCATGTATTTGGCGGCCTATAATCTTGTTAAAGATAGATCGGTATGTGAGGATATAGTTCAGGAAGTGTTTATTTCGCTATGGCAAAGAAGGGCGAAATTGCAGATAAAAGTTTCTTTGAAAAGTTATTTGTACACTAGCACTGTGTATAAAGTTTATGACCATTTTGATAAAAATAAAAAGATGCTAAAGGGCGAGTTGTTTGATAATTTTGAAAATAAAATTGAAACTTCTAATCCAGAAACCAAGTTAATGCATGAAGAATTAATTCATCATTTAGATTCCATTATTGATACTTTACCGGACAAATGCAAAGAGGTTTATAAGTTGAGCAGAGAGAATATGTTGTCTAATAAAGAGATTGCTGAGCAATTAAATATTTCGCAACGTACGGTTGAAGGCCATATTTCTAAAGCTTTAAAGATTTTAAAGGAATCGCTTGGAGTAGCCGTAAGTATTGAGTTTATCACACTTTTTTTAAAGTAAAAAAATAAGATGTGTAAAAAAAAGTAAAAATAATTACAAATAGAGCAGGTGTGAAACGTTTTTTTGGAGACTTAGTTATATAAGCATACAAAAAACGAACAAATGAGTTTCAATCACCAACACTATTTTTCAGAATTAGTTAGTAAACTTCTCGATGGTTCTATTACGAAAGAGGAATTAGACAAACTACTGAATTTCTTTTTAAATAATCAGGAAATCGAAAATTGGCCTGCTCATTTAGGATCCAAAGAAGATGTGCAGCAAAGAATGCATGAAAAAATCCGATTAGAATTGGATTTCGATAAAAAAGAAGAAACTAAAGTAATTCCGTTATATCAAAAACCTTTCTTTAAATATGCTGTAGCGGCATCAGTAGCAGTATTGATAACATTTACAGCTTTTTTTAATCAACAAGAAACAAATACTGTTGTTGCAGCGGTTCCTAACAAAATAGAAGTTGGTACTGATAAAGCGATGTTAACTTTGGAAGATGGTTCCACTGTTGTTTTAGAAAAAGGTAAAACTTACAATAATAAAAACGTAAATAGCACTGGAAAAGAGTTGTTGTACAACAAATCCAATTCGGCTTCAAAAAAAGTAGCGTATAATTATTTGACTATTCCACGAGGTGGGCAGTTTGCCATCACGCTTTCTGATGGTACAAAAGTTTGGTTAAACTCAGAAACCAAATTGAAATTTCCGGTAAATTTTGTAGAAGGAAAAACCAGAGAAGTAGAATTAGTTTATGGTGAAGCTTACTTTGATGTGTCTCCAAGTACAGCTCATAAAGGGGCAGGTTTTACAGTGTCTCAAAAGGCTCAGGAAATCCATGTTATAGGTACCGAATTTAATATAAAAGCATACAAAGACGATTCGAGTATTTCTACCACTTTAGTAGAAGGAAAGGTCGAAATGCAATTTGATAATGTCAAACAAAACTTAATTCCAAATCAACGCGCCAATTTTGACCTTAAGACCAACAAGGTGAAAATAGCCAAGGTAGATGTCTATAGCGAAATATGCTGGAAAGATGGTGTTTTCAGTTTTGAGGATAAGCCACTTGATGAAATTATGAAAGTGTTATCGAGATGGTATGATATTCAGGTTGTTTTTGAAAACGAATCTATCAAAAAAGAGCAATTTAATGGAGTTTTAATAAAAGACAGAAATATTGATGAGATTTTGAGGTCTATTAAAAACTCCGGAATTATAAAGAAATATGAATTTAAAAATAAAACCTTGATACTGAAATAAAAAAAAAGAGGGTTAGTAGTTTAGATATTTAGCGGTTTCCTTACTACTTCCCTCCCTATACATTAATTAAACTATTGTTCAACTAACAACCACAAAACTATGAAAATTAATTCTATTAATTGTCGTTTTGAATTTCAAAAACGGCTTCTATTGATTATGATGAAAACATTTTTAATCCTATTTTGTACGACCGTTTTCAGTTTCAATACTGAAACCACCTTTTCGCAGGCAAAAATATCTATTGATGAAAATCAATTGGTTTCGGTCAAAGAAGTTTTTAAAATAATTCAAAAGCAAACCAATTACAGTTTTATTTATCCTAACGACTTTTTTAAAGATGCCCCAAAGGTGCAATTGAAAAAAGGCACCATTGAAATTTCTAAATTATTAGCTCCGATTTTTAAATCCCGTAATTTGAATTTTGAAATAACAGCTGATAAGAATATTATCATTAAAGAGGCTTTGAATATTGAGGCGAAAGAAAAGCCCATTGAAGCGAAAGAAAAAGCTGTTCAGGAAATAAAAGTGTCCGGTAAAATAACCGATGAGAATAATCAGCCTATTCCGGGAGCAAGTATTCTTGTTAAAGGAACTCAAATAGCCACACAGACTGATCTTGACGGTAAATATTTAATAAAAGTACCATCAAATGAGAGTGTTTTGGTTGTATCATTTATAGGATATGGAACCAAAGAAATAAAGATTAATAATCAGTCAGTAATCAATTTCCAACTTCTGCCAGAAACCGCAAAATTAGAAGAAGTTGTTGTAGTGGGTTACGGTTCAAGTAAACAAAAAGATTTAACGGGTTCTGTTTCTTCTGTAAAATCAGAAAATTTTAACAAAGGACCGCAATTGAGCGCACAGCAAGCTATTCAAGGAAAAATGGCTGGTGTTGTAATTGCTCAGAATAGTGGTAAACCAGGAGGATCTAATACAGTAATCATTCGTGGAGGAACTTCCTTAACAGGAACCAATGATCCTTTGTATGTTATTGATGGTGTGCCAATTTCTACTTCGGCAGGAGTGAGTTCAGCAAATATCAGAGGGAATGGAACTGACTTTTTTGATCAGGAACCAACCAATCCTTTGATGACCATTAATCCAAATGATATTGAATCGGTAACTGTTTTGAAAGACGCTTCTTCAACAGCTATTTATGGTTCAAGAGGAGCAAATGGTGTAATTGTTATTACAACCAAAAAAGGAAAATCAGGAAATTTAAAAGTGAGTCTTGATGTTACCGGAGGTATTGCTACAGTTTCAAATAAATTAGATGTATTGTCAGCTGATGAATACAGAAAAATTAATACCGATTTAGGTTTGACTTTTTCTGATTTAGGTGGAAATACCAATTGGCAGGACGAAATTTACAGAACCGCAAAAACACAGGATTATAATTTATCTTTTTCAGGTGGCTCAGACAAAACCGCATACAGAGCTTCTTTAGGATATGGTAATCAGGAAGGAGTATTAATTGGTTCTAAATTAGAAAGAGCTAATGCAAGAATCAACGTGAATCATTCCGCACTTGATGATAAACTTACATTTGATTTTAGAGTGAATTATGGTCAAACATTCTCTAATAATTCACCGGTGTCAAATACGGTAGGAAGTGAAGCAGGAACAAGTATTAACTATGAATCCTATGTCTTTAATCCAACGTATCCAATTTATGATGCCAATGGAAAATACAACCATGTGCCTCCGTATAGAATCAATCCGGTTTCTTTTTCTAATGATGTTTTAGATGAGGTTACCAATAATCGTTTCTTAGGAAATTTATCCACCACTTATAAGATTTTAAACCCTTTAAGTGTAAATGTAAACTTAGGTTATACTAACCAGGCCATCAACAGAAATTCCTATGTTAAAAAATCCAATCCGCTGGGAGAAGGAATGGGCGGATATGCCAGTGTTCAAAAACTAGAAGATTACAGCAAGTTATTAGAAACTATTTTGAGATATAATGACTCATTTGGTAAGCATAGTGTAGATGCTATTGCGGGTTATTCATACCAATATTTTGTAAACGAAGGAATTCGTAATGCCGTATCAGGATTTTTATCAGATGAATTCAAATGGTATAGCCTTCAGGCTGCCAGTACTAATCAAGGAGTAACTTCTTTTAAAGGAAGTAATAAATTGATTTCGATGTATGGTAGGGTAAACTATAATTTTGATGATATTATTCTGGCAACCGCAACTGTGAGAAGAGATGGTTCAAGCCGATTTGGTTCAGGAAATCAATGGGGGGTATTTCCATCGGGGTCTTTGGCATGGAGAGTTTCTAATATGGATTTCTTTAAATCTAAAACTATTTCTGATTTAAAAATCAGAACCAGTTATGGGGTGACAGGAAATCAGGAAATTGGAAATTTGAATTCCATTACAAGATTGGGAGCTACTTCAGCAGGATATATTGTTGGAGGACAAAGAATCACCACTGTATTACCATTGCAATATGCTAATCCGGATTTAAAATGGGAGCAAACTGCACAGTTTAATACGGGTATCGATTATTCGATATTAGATGGTAGAATTCGCGGAAGCATCGATTATTATGTTAAAAAAACTACTGATCTTTTATTGCGTATTCCGGTGCCTTCGCCTACAGCTGTTAGTACCCAATTAGCAAACGTGGGAAGTGTACAGAATAAAGGTATTGAGTTAGAGATTTCAGCCGATATCATTAAAAAAGCTGATTTTTCATGGAGTACTTCTATCAACTATACAAGAAATAGAAATAAGGTATTAAGTCTTTCTAACAGCTTGTACAAAGGGGATAATATTCAGGTTGCACCATTGCAAGGACAAGGCTTAACAGCAGGTATTTATGCCCAACTTATACAACCGGGATTGCCTGTGGGGACTTTTTACGGAAGAGAATTCAAAGGAATCGAAAATGGTGTTGAGATAATTGATCCTGAAATGAAAGTTATTGGTTGTGCCCAACCGGATTTTACATTTGGTATTACCAATTCATTAAATTATAAGAGATTTTCATTAGGATTTAATTTTAGAGGATCTGTTGGGAATGATGTGTTTAATTTAACTGCTAATAATTTAGGGTATTTAAGTAATCTTCCTGGACGAAATGTATTGCAGGAAGCTGTTTCAAGCGGTGTTTTAAGAACGCAACCTAAACAATATTCTTCCAGATGGATTGAGGATGGTTCTTTTGTAAGATTAGACAATGTTACTTTAGGTTATGATATTAATCTTAAAAATTTGCCTGCAATCTCTAATGCAAGATTGTTTATTACGGGACAGAATTTGTTGTTGTTTACTAAATATTCAGGTTTAGATCCTGAGGTTAATTCAGATGTTTCTGGTACTGGAATTGCTCCTATTGGAGTTGATTATTTAGCTTATCCAAAAGCTAAAACAGTAAGTGCCGGATTAAGTGTAACCTTCTAAACTAAACTTCAATTAAAAATAATACTATTATGAAAAAATATATAATCAAATTAATATGGTGTTCATTTGCTGTTTCACTATTATTGCCGGGATGTACCAATTTAGAGGAGGAAACATTCGGAAGTTTGTCTCCTGATACTTATTATAACAATGAAGCAGAGGCACTTTCTTCTGTAGTGGGAGTTTATCAGGCTTTGTCTCAGGTAGCTCATATTGGGGATCCTTGGCGCATTGCCGAATTTGGAACCGATGAGTTTATCGTGCCAGGAAGAGCCAGCGGGGGATGGTTTGATCAAAACAATATTGACATAATCAATCATACTGTAGCTCCAACTAATGCTACTTGTGGTAGAGCATGGAGAAATATTTTTCAGGAAATTGGTACGGCTAATGCTGTTTTAGAAAGTTTGCAGGCATCTCCAAATAGTGCCAATTTAAAAGGATTAATTGCTGAGGTAAGAGCCTTACGTGCTTATGGTTATTTTTATGCAATGGATTTTTGGGGTAATGTACCATTAGTTACTGTGGCAAGAATAGATCCTAATAATTTGCCTGGTACTACTCCCAGAGCGGAAATATTTAATTTTGTTGAGACAGAAATGTTAGCCGCTATAGAAGATTTACCTTCAATAACAACTGTAAACAAAGCAAGTTATTATCCAAGGTTTACAAAAGAAGCTATTTATGGCGCTTTGGCAACCATGTATTTGAATGCTCAGGTATATACAGGAACTCCTAAATGGACTGAAGCTGTTGCCATGTGTGATAAAATTATCAGCACAAATAAATATTCAATGGAAGCAGCTGTAGTAGATAATTTCAAATCGACTAAAGAGCAGAATTCAACAGAGATAATTTCTTCTTTTTCTATTGCGCCAGCACAGAATGCAGGAAACAATCAATTTATTTTATATACTCAAAACGCATTAGATAAATTAAAATATAATTTGCCTTTTACACCGGCCAATGGTTACAGTACCTATCAGGAAGCTCTTGACAGATATGAAAATCAGGATGTCCGTAAGTCATTGATTGAATATGGACCACAATATTATTTAGATGGTGTTACACCTTTAAGATATCCAAACGGAACACAATTAAATATAATTGCTGTACAGAGTTTAATCAGCGCAGAGGATAATGAAGGTTACAAGGTGTTAAAATATACTCCTATAGGAACATCATGGTCTGGTTTTAATGCTGATAATGACTTGGTTTTAATACGTTATGCTGATATTTTATTGATAAAAGCCGAAGCCTTGTTTAGAGGAGGTACTACAACAATCACTGATACACCATTAAATTTAGTAAATACCGTAAGAGGTAGAAGTAATGCGTCTCTTTTATCAAGCTTGACTTTGAAAAATATTGAAGACGAAAGAGCTAGAGAATTGATTTGGGAAGGTCACCGTAGAAGAGATATGATTCGTTTTGGGACTTATTTTACAGGAACCTGGGCATTCAAAACAACGCAAACGGATACTTTTAGAGGTATATATCCTATTCCTCAGGAGCAGCGAACTGCAAATCCAAAACTGGAACAGAATCCAGGTTACCCTTTGAATTAAGTAATAAATTTGGTTAATAAATAGTTGGTTAAACCCATGTGTTCCTAGATTATTCTAAAATACATGGGTTTTTTATCTTAATTTAATTTTGTGTGTAATGATGTCTTTTACCAATGTATCGATTAGATTTATTTTAATTTTTGTTTTAGTACTATCGTTGAACCATAGTTATGGTCAATCTTATACAGGAGTAACTGGAATTAGAGATTCTTCTTATTCTACTAAAAATGCTTATAAATATGATGTAAAAACGCATCCGTCTATCAAGATTGTTACTGAATTTAAGTTTTCTTCAGTTAAAGAAATACGAAATATTAGCTATTGCGAAATTGGGAAACGTAAATTGAATTTGGATGTCTTTTACAATACTGAAAAGGCAAATTCCAAACGAACAGCAATCATCATTATTCACGGTGGCGGTTGGCGAACGGGAATCAGGGAACAACATTATCCGATGGCGCAAAAGTTAGCCAGTTTGGGTTATGTGTGTTTTACACCAGAGTATCGTCTTTCTACCGAAGCACTTTTTCCGGCAGCTGTTTATGATATTAAAGCAGCGATTCGTTGGGTTCGGGAAAATGCCGCAGCTTATAATTTTGATGCCAATCGAATCGCTGTTTTAGGTTTTTCCGCTGGAGGCGAAATGGCGGCTTTTATGGGTACAACGGGAAATATGCCGTTATTTGAAGGAACTTCTTGTAATTTAAATGCAAAATCTCATGCAAATGCCGTGGTAGATATTGACGGAACCTTATCTTTTGTACATCCGGATGGGAGAGAAGGAGATGATAGCAAAGGAATTTCGGCTGGAACCTATTGGTTTGGCTATTCAAAAGCAGAAAACCCGAAATTATGGGAAGCAGCATCGCCGTTGAGTTATGTAAGTGCTCAAACGCCACCAACACTTTTTATCAATAGTGCTGTGCCTTGGATGCATGCGGGCCGGGAAGATTATATCAAAGTTTTGGATAAAAACGGAATCTATTCGGAAGTAAAAGAATTCGAAGGAGCTCCGCATTCATTTTGTTTGTATGAGCCTTGGTTTAGTCCAACAATTCAATATATAGACAATTTTTTAACTAAAGTTTTTAATAAATAATATTTCAATGCTATGAAGCAGTTTTTTCAAAATGTTTTTTGGATGGTCCTTTTTGTTTCTTTTTATGCAAAAGCACAACAAACCACAATTAAGATTCCAAAAGACACTTCTTTTACGGTAAAAAATGAATACAAAAAATACCTGAAAAACTTTCCACATATAAAACCCGCTAAAGATTCTTTGCCGGAAAATGTAAATGAAAGTAGGAACCTGATATATACCACACTAAAAGACACTCCTTTTGGAGACCGAGATTTACATCTTGATGTTTTTTCGCCAAAGAAAAAAGGAAAATATCCAGCCTTAATTATGGTTCATGGCGGAGGATGGAGAGCGGGAGATAAAGCATTGCAAGTACCGCTGGCTCAAAAATTGGCAGCCAAAGGAATTGTAACGGTTTCTGTGGAATACCAATTGTTGCAGGAAGCCAAATATCCGGCAGCTGTTTTTAATATAAAATCGGCAGTGCGATGGGTACGTGCCAATGCGGATAAATACGGAATTGATTCGGATAAAATAGCAATTTCAGGTTGTTCGGCAGGAGGACAATTGGCCTTATTAGTCGGACTTACAAATGGAGTTGAAGTCAAGGAAGGAAATCAGGGGAATTTAGGTTTTTCGAGTGATATACAAGCCATCGTAGATTTGGATGGAGTAGTGGATTTTATGGCACCTTTGTCTCTTAATCTAAAACGAGGTCCTGATTCACCAGATGTACAATGGTTAGGAGGCACTTTTTATGAAAAACCGGAAATTTGGAAAGATGCTTCTCCTATCTTTTGGGCTAATGAAAAATCTTGTCCCATCTTGTTTGTCAATAGTGGTTTTCCAAGATTTCACGCCGGTCAGGATGAGTTAATCGGGATGATGAAAGATTGGGGAATATATACCGAAGTTCATAAATTTGATATCCAGCTCCATACATTCTGGTTGTTTAATCCCTGGATTGATCCAACGGCGAATTATATCAATGATTTTTTAATTAAAGTTTTTAAATAAATGAATATGAAAATAAAATTTATAGTTCCAGCCGTTTGTGTAATAGCTAGTTTTATAATGGCTTTCGGTGTGAAAAAAAATCACGTAACGGTTTATTTAGTTGGCGATTCCACAATGGCGGATTATGCTAATAATTACGAGCCGGGCAAAGATTATATGAAAACAAGATATCCGGTTACAGGATGGGGACAGGTTTTTCAGCAATATTTAGTGAAAGATAGTTTGCGAAAAGTGAATAAATTAATCAAAACGGACAGTGCTTTTGTCGATGACCGAGCCAGAGGCGGTCGCAGTACACGAACATTTTTTCAGGAAGGAAGATGGCGGGCGGTGTATGAAAATCTTAAAAAAGATGATTTGGTTTTGATGCAATTTGGGCACAACGATGCTGCCGAAGACAGAGCCGAAAGATATGTTACCATTGAAGGTTATAAGGAATTTTTAAGATTATTTGTTGACCAAACCAGATCCAAAGGAGCAGTTCCAATTATCTTAACACCAGTGGCCAGAAATTATCCATGGAAAGAAGGGAAACTTCAAAATGTTCACGGATTGTACGATCAGGCTGCAAAAGATGTGGCAAATGAATTGCAGGTTTTGGTTATCGATTTGAACAAGAAATCAATGGATTTTTTCACTAAAAAAGGAGAGACTTTTTCGGCTGAAAATTATTTTATGAATTTCCCTGCCGGTAAATATGAAGCCTATCCAGAGGGACAAAAAGACAATACCCATTTTCAAACCAAAGGTGCTGTTGAGGTAGCCCGACTTGTTTTTGAAGGAATGAAAGAATTAAATGCAACTATTAAAAATTAATAAAAACTGTTTTCTATGAGAAATGTAATCCGACTAAAATACATTTTGTTTTTTTTATTTATTAGCCAATTCTTTTTTGCCCAAACAGCAAATCCTGAAAAATATAAATATCAATTTGTTGTTGCTAAAGACGGCAGTGGTGATTATAAATTCATTCAGGATGCAATCGATGCGATGCGAAAATTCCCTTTGGCTCCAATCACTTTATATATTAAAAATGGAGTTTATAACGAAAAAATAGATTTGTCTGCCAATAATACCGATGTGATTTTTATTGGTGAAAGTGTTGATAAAACCGTTATTACTTATAATGATTATTCAGGAAGAGGCAAAATGGGGACTTTTGATTCCTATACCGCTAAAATATCTGGAAACCGATTTAAGGCTGAAAATATAACTTTTGAAAATTCAGCAGGCAGGGTAGGGCAGGCAGTAGCCTTGTATGTTGATGCTGATAAAGCCGTTTTTAAAAATTGTAAATTTTTAGGAAATCAAGATACGATCTATCATGGCGGTGAATATTCCAGACAATTTTTTGTGGATTGTCATATAGAGGGAACAACCGATTTTATATTCGGTCCGGCAACGGCAGTTTTTAAAAATTGTACAATCCTTTGTAAAGCGAATTCTTATATCACAGCACCCAATACTCCAAAGGATAAAGAGTTTGGTTTTGTCTTTATGGATTGTAAAGTTAGTGTGACTAGCGAAGTTGATAAAATGTACCTTGGCCGACCTTGGAGAGCCTGGGCAAAATCAGTATTTATAAAATGTGAATTGCCTAAACAAATTGCTCCGCAAGCATGGGATAATTGGGGAAATGTTGAGAATGAAAAAACAGCTTTTTTTGCTGAATACGAATGTAGTGGTGAAGGTTTTAGACCAAAAGAAAGAGCGCCATGGACACATCAACTGAAAAAAGCAGAAGCCGAAAGATATACTTTGAAAACTATTTTGGGCAGTAATTCAAAATCTTCAGAAAAGGAATGGTATGAATTGTGATTTTTTAAAATAGATTGACAGGGTTAACAACAAATTTTTAAACCAGTGGATTATATTTCACTGGTTTTTTTGTAATAACTTCCATCGTATAAATATCAGGCTAATTTTTATTGAATTATTTTATGGTATTATAAAAAATACTAAAATATTTTTATCAAAAATAAAATAACAAACAACATGCAACCGATTGTGTAATTTTTATATATTTGTAAAGTTGAATTTATACTTAAGCTTTTGAGTCTGGCAAAAGAAGTTATAATTCAAAAGAAAAATAACAATCTGGTGATTAAAAAAAAACTTTAATTTGAAGGTTTTTTTCATCCCTTTTTTTAAGTGTTATTTAAACACATATATAAAGGGGCTGTTTGTTAAAATTGGAGTATTGGAGATAATTTAGGATTTTGTCAATTAATAGAATGAAAAACTTTTTTTTAATATACTTGGTTTTAGTGTTTTCATTGGGATATTCCCAAGAGAATAATAGACTGAAACTTTGGTATAATCAACCTTCAGGGAAAACTTGGGAAAATGCTTTGCCTATTGGTAATGGTTTTCTAGGTGCTATGGTTTATGGAAATGTTGAAAATGAAATTATCCAGTTAAATGAAAATACAGTATGGAGTGGTGGACCGAATAGAAATGATAATCCAAATGCTTTAGCTGCTTTGCCGGAAATTCGAAAAATGATTTTTGATGGAAAACATAAGGATGCTGAAAAATTAGCAAACCAGGCTTTTATTTCAAAAAAATCACAAGGGCAGATGTTTCAGCCGGTAGGGAATCTTAATTTAAGTTTTGAAGGACATGAAAAGTATTCTAATTATAGGAGAGAACTTAACATAGAAAATGCAATTTCAAAAACAAGTTATGAGGTTGATGGTGTAACTTATATGAGAGAGGCTTTTGTTTCATTTTCAGAAAGAGTGATTGTAATTCATCTTACGGCAAATAAAAAAGGGAGTCTTTCATTCACTGCTAATTATACTTCGCCCCATAAGATTAAGAATTTTTCAGTAAGCAATTCAAAAGATCTTGAAATCACAGGTATTACCAGTGATCATGAAGGAGTAAAAAGTTTGATTAATTTTAAAGGAATAACTCGTATCAAATTAGATAACGGAAAATTAGAACAAACTGATAATTCACTTATTGTAAAAAATGCCAATGCTGCTACTATTTTTATATCAATAGCTACAAATTTTAATAACTATAATGATGTAAGCGGTAATGAAGCGAAACGTGCTGCTGATTATATGAATGCAGCCTATGGAAAATCTTATGAAACCCTTAAGAAGAAACATATTGCTGCCTATCAAAAATATTTCAATCGGGTGAAATTAGATTTGGGGACAACTCCGGCAGCTGATTTGCCAACAGATGAGCGTTTGAAAAATTTTAGAAATACAAATGACCCACAATTTGTAGCATTATATTATCAGTATGGCCGCTATTTATTGATATCTTCTTCACAGCCTGGAGGACAACCGGCTAATTTACAGGGAATTTGGAATAACAGTCTTACTCCGGCCTGGGACAGTAAATATACTATTAATATAAATGCTGAAATGAATTATTGGCCTGCTGAAAAAACCAATCTTTCAGAACTACACCAACCTTTTTTAGAAATGGTAAAAGATCTAGCTGTGACGGGACAAGAAACTGCCAAAACCATGTATGGTACAAGAGGATGGATGGCACATCATAATACTGATATTTGGCGGGCTACTGGTGCTGTGGATGGTGCTTTCTGGGGATTATGGACAGCAGGAGGCGGATGGGCCAGTCAGCATTTATGGGAACATTATCTTTATAAAGGGGATAAAGAATTTTTAGCATCTATATATCCTGTACTAAAAGGTGCAGCCTTATTTTATGTAGATTTTCTGGTAGAACATCCTAAATATAAATGGATGGTTGTAAATCCGGGGAATTCTCCGGAAAATGCACCACAGGCTCATAATGGTTCATCGCTTGATGCAGGAACAACAATGGATAATCAAATCGTTTATGATGTTTTTTCTACCACAATTCGGGCAGCACAAATTTTAAAAGAAGATGCTATTTTAATAGATACGTTGCAACAGTTACGCAGTCGATTGGCTCCGATGCATGTGGGAAAACACAATCAGCTTCAAGAATGGTTGGATGATATTGATGATCCTAAAGACAATCATCGTCACGTTTCTCACCTTTACGGATTGTTTCCATCTAATCAAATTTCGGCATACAAGACACCTGAATTATTTGCTGCTTCTAAAAATACTTTGCTTCAACGAGGCGATGTTTCCACGGGTTGGAGTATGGGCTGGAAAATTAACTGGTGGGCAAAATTGCAAGATGGAAATCATGCTTTTTCGCTTATAAAAAATCAACTTACTCCTTTAGGTGTAAATTCAGGAGGTGGGGGAACTTATAATAATCTTTTTGATGCGCATCCTCCATTTCAGATTGATGGAAATTTTGGTTGTACTTCGGGAATTACAGAAATGTTAGTTCAAAGTTCTGACGGAGCTATTCATTTGCTTCCGGCATTAGCTGATGTTTGGCCAGATGGTAGCGTTGAAGGAATACGTGCTCGAGGTGGTTTCGAAATTGTAGAGATGAAATGGAAGAATTATAAACTTACCAAATTAGTTGTAAAATCAACATTAGGAGGGAATCTAAGATTGCGTTTACCAAATAATCTCAAACAAAAATCAGGTGCTGAATTAGCAATGGCAAATGGAGAAAATCCGAATCCTTTTTATTTTGTTGATGAAACGGCACAAGCCATTATATCTGAAAAATCCAATATAAAACCACTTGAGCTTAAACCTATAATATTGGTTGATATTGAAACAAAAAAAGGGAATGTTTACACATTTGTTAGTAAATAAAACAATTTTATAAAAATTAAAAATAGGACTAAAATGAAAAAAAAATTAAATCTACTTTTTGCTTTCACACTATTATTTTTTGGAACAAATACATTTGCCCAAAATCCTAAATTTCATATTTATCTCTGTTTAGGGCAGTCTAATATGGAAGGCTATGCTAAAATTGAACCCCAGGATACTATAGTAAATAAGCGTTTTCAGGTTTTAGAAGCAGTAGATTGTGATAATTTGAACAGAAAAAAAGGACAATGGTACACAGCAGTTCCGCCTTTGAGTCGTTGTACTACAGGACTTAGCCCGGCAGATTATTTTGGAAGAGAAATGATTGCTAATCTTCCGCAAGATGTAAAAGTTGGTGTTATCAATGTAGCTGTGGGAGGATGTAAAATCGAACTTTTTGACAAAGATAATTATGAAGCTTACGTGAGTACAGCACCACAATGGTTGAAATCGATGGTGTCTCAATATGACGGGAACCCTTATGCCAGATTGGTAGAAATGGCTAAAATTGCTCAGAAAGACGGAGTGATAAAAGGAATATTATTACATCAGGGAGAATCGAATACTGGTGATACGCTTTGGACAAAAAAGGTAAAAGTAGTTTATGATAATTTATTGAAAGATTTAAATCTTAAAGCTGAATCTACGCCTTTATTGGCTGGAGAAGTGGTTCATGCAGACCAAAATGGGGTATGTGCCGGTATGAATAAAATTATTGCCACTTTGCCTCAAACAATCCCCAATTCCTATGTGATTTCTTCCAGCGGATGCCAGGATGGTGCAGATAATCTTCATTTTACAGCCGAAGGATATAGAGTGTTAGGGAAACGATATGCTGCAAAGATGCTTGAGATAATGAAAAAGAATAAAATTTAAATCAGGCTAGTCTTTTAAAATAACCAACCAAAAAAATATAAATATGAGATTGAATACCAAGGTTTTATTGGCGTTTTGTTGTTTGTCGATGATTGAAATTACAGCACAAAATCCTATCATCAAGCATATTTTTACTGCTGATCCTTCGCCAATAGTACATAAAGATACGCTGTTTTTATACACAGGGCATGATGTCGCTACCGAAGCTGATACTAATTATAAAATGGCCGATTGGCATGTGTTTTCTACAACTGATATGGCAACCTGGAAAGATCACGGGGCACCACTTTCGCCGAGTACTTTTTCGTGGGCTACAGGTGATGCTTATGCCGCACAGTGTATCGAGAGAAACGGGAAATTTTACTGGTTTGTTTCGACCTTTCATAAAAAAGATGGAGTTAGTGGAGGCGGAGCAGCTATAGGAGTTGCTGTTTCAGATACGCCTACAGGTCCTTTTAAAGATGCCATTGGTAAAGCTCTTGTGATAAACGAAATGACCAAAGATTTACCTCACGCTTGGGATGATATTGATCCTACCGTATTTGTGGATGATGACGGACAAGCTTACATGTTTTGGGGGAATGGAAGCTGTAAATGGGTGAAATTGAAAGAGAACATGATAGAAATGGATGGTCCTATTGCCACTTTTAAACCTAAAAATTATATTGAAGGACCTTGGGTTTATAAAAGAAAAGGACTTTATTATTTGGTATATGCCAGTGCAGGTACAAAACCGGAAATGATTGAATATTGTACCGCTACAAATCCCGCAGGTCCATGGACATACCAGGGGATTATTCAGGAAAATGTACCTAACAGTTTTACGACACATCCGGGAATTATTGATTATAAAGGAAACTCATACTTTTTTTATCATAACGGAACTTTGCCTACAGGAGGTAGTTACAGACGCTCTGTTTGTGTAGATTATATGTATTATAATGAGGATGGAACTATTCAGAAAATAGTACAAACTACTGAAGGTGTAAAAGCTTTAAAATAAAAATTGACATGAAAATAAGAGATACTTTTTTTTATATTGTTTTGCTGGTTGGTTTAACAATTACTACTAATTATGCTCAGGAAAATAAAGCTAAAAATCCATTGATTTATGCAGATGTTCCTGATTTATCAATGATTAGAGTAGGTGATACTTATTATATGAGTAGCACTACAATGCACGTTAATCCGGGAGTTCCAATTATGAAATCTACTGATTTAGTAAATTGGAAACTTGTCAATTATGCATATGAAACATTAGAAGATGACAATGACAGGCTCAATTTAGATAATGGAAAAAATGATTATGGCAGAGGTTCATGGGCTAGCTGTTTGCGTTTCCATGAAGGAATTTATTATGTAAGTACTTTTTCAGGAACAACGGGTAAAACATATATTTTTTCTACAAAAAATTTAGAAAAAGGACCTTGGAAAAAAATAGTATTAAACAACTCATACCACGATCACTCCATTCTTTTTGATGATGATGGAAAAGTGTATATGGTTTGGGGAGCAGGAAAAATTCAAATTATAGAGCTAAATAAGGATCTTTCAGGAGTAAAAGAAGAAACTAAAAGAGTCTTAATAGAAAATGCAAGTGCTCCTGCTGGAAACAATATAATGTTGCAATCTGAAGGTTCTCAACTTTTTAAAATTAACGGAAAATATTATTTATTTAATATCAACTGGCCAAGAGGAGGAATGCGTACTGTAATTATTCATCGTGCCGATAACATCAATGGTCCTTGGGAAGGAAAAGTGGGATTGCAAGATCAGGGTGTGGCACAAGGTGGACTTATCGATACTCCAGATGGTAGATGGTTTTCTTATTTATTTAAAGATGCCGGAGGTGTGGGACGTATTCCTTATTTAGTTCCGGTTAAATGGGAAGATGGCTGGCCAATATTAGGAGTGAATGGAAAAGTTCCTGAATATTTAGATTTACCACCAAGCAAAGGATTGATTCCTGGAATTGTAAATTCAGATGAGTTTACACGTAAAAGAAGTGATCAAGATTTGTCTTTAGTTTGGCAATGGAATCATAACCCAGACAATTCACTTTGGTCTGTGAGAGAGAGAAAAGGGTATTTAAGATTAAAAACAGCCAGAATAGACAGCAGTTTTGTTCAGGCTAAAAATACCTTGACTCAAAGAACTTTTGGACCTGAAAGTTCGGCTTCAACAATGCTTGAGATTTCTAAAATGAAAGAAGGAGACATGGCAGGACTTGCTTTACTGCAAAAAGAATTTGGATTAATAGCGGTGAAAATTGAAAATGGTTCTAAAAAAATTGTAATGATTGATGCTTCCAAAGGAATTCCAAAAGAAATTGCAAGTGTAACTGTAAACCAAGACAAAGTATATTTTAAAGCAGAATGTGATTTTAAAGATAGAGCAGATAAAGGAAAGTTTTATTACAGTTTGGACGGAAAAGAATGGATTAGTATTGGGAACACTATAAAGTTACCTTACACACTTCCACATTTTATGGGATACCGTTTTGGTCTGTTTAATTATGCTACAAAAAATACGGGTGGATATGTAGATTTTGATTGGTTCAGAATTAAATAAAGATTGAGTATGGTTATAAATAAATTTTATAAGCAGGATTATCATCGAATTATCCAATTTTTTGTACTGATTCTTATTTTGATAGTTCCGGCTTTGGCCATAAGCCAAAACAAAAAGAAAACCGTAAAATCAGCAATCAAAACATCTCAATATCGTAATCTTTTTAAAGAAGCAGGTTACAGTCAGGTTGAAATAGACCAGAAATTAGCTAAAGCTTATTATGATATTTTTGAAGGTCCAAATCGTGTTTATTTTAAAGAAGGCGATTCTTTAGGTTATGTTTCTGATGTTAAAAATAAAGATGCACGTACCGAAGGCATGTCTTATGGTATGATGGTAGCAGTTCAATTGGATAAAAAAGAGGTTTTTGATCGTCTTTGGCGTTGGTCGGTAAAATACATGCAGCATCAAAGTGGACCAAGAGAAGGCTACTTTGCTTGGAGTGTAAATCCAGAAACCAAGAAAAAGAATTCGCAGAATTCAGCTTCTGACGGGGAATTATATTATATAACCAGTTTACTATTTGCCTCTAATAAATGGGGTAATAATACTGGTATTGATTATTATAAAGAAGCTCGTAGAATATTAGATGCGATGTGGAAAAAAGATGGAACTGATAATGTATATAATCTGATTAATACTGAGCACAAGCAAATAAGTTTTGTACCTGAAGGAGGAAGTTACAATTGGACAGATCCTTCTTATCATTTGCCTGCTTTCTATGAAGTTTGGGCATTGTATGCTAAAGATGGACATGAGGAGTTTTATAAAGAATGTGCCAATGTTTCTCGTAATTTTTTGCATAAAGCCTGTCATCCTGTAACAGGTTTAAATGCAGATTATACAGAATTTAACGGTCAACCACATTCCACTCGATGGATGCCGGCAGCTTTTCGTTATGATTCCTGGCGTGTTCCAATGAATATTGCGATGGATTATACCTGGTATGGAAAAGATAAAAAATGGCAGGAAGATTACGCTAAGAGATTTCAAAATTTCCTTAAGTCTAAAGGATTAGAAACTTATGAGGATCAATTCAATCTGGACGGTTCTACTCCTGATTTTATTCTTCAGGCGGGTCCAGTTAAAAAGTTGAGACATTCTATAGGATTAGTATCTACGGCAGCAACTGCTTCA
Organism: Flavobacterium commune; assembly: GCF_001857965.1. Lineage (NCBI taxonomy): Bacteria > Pseudomonadati > Bacteroidota > Flavobacteriia > Flavobacteriales > Flavobacteriaceae > Flavobacterium > Flavobacterium commune. The sequence continues at coordinate 2,462,361 of NZ_CP017774.1, forward strand.
CTTGTCAATAAAGATAAAGGAAGTGTAGATTTTGTTCGTGCAATTTGGAATGCTAAACTAGAGCCTTATGAAGATGGCTATTTTGATCCCTATTATGATGGTTTGATGTATCTCTTCAGTTTAATGCATCTTAGTGGAAATTATCAAATTATAGAGCCAGAAATTAATTGAAATTAAAATTTTTAAACTTAAAAAATAAAATATGAAACAGTATTTAAATGTTACGTTATTGGTATTTATTTTATCTAACTATTTGTGTTTAGGACAATCTATTGTGGAAGATTTTAAGCCTTCCACAGTCAATCAGCCTGGACAGGAATACCCACAAGTTAATTCTCAGGGCTACGCACGATTCAAAATTTTAGCTCCAGAAGCACAATCGGTTGTGGTGAGTCTTGGACTAGGAGGAGCAAAGGGAGGTACTGTTCTTACCAAAGGAGAGAATGGTTTTTGGATGGGAACTACAGCAGGAGCAATGGATGAAGGATTTCATTATTATCATGTAACTGTTGATGGAGGTGTTTTTAATGATCCCGGAGCCTTAAATTTTTATGGATCTACCCGTTGGGAAAGCGGAATAGAAATTCCAGCCCATGATCAGGATTTTTATGCATTAAAAAACGTTCCTCATGGTAATGTACAGCAAATTCTTTTTCCTTCAAAAAGTACTAACACTTCGCGCCGTGCTTATGTTTATACACCACCGGGTTATTCCAAAGAACAATCAAAACGTTTTCCTGTTTTGTACTTGCAACACGGTTGGGGCGAAGATGAAACCGCTTGGAGTAATCAAGGACGTGTTAACCTAATCATGGATAATTTAATAGCCGAAGGAAAAATAAAACCGTTTATCATAGTGATGACTTATGGTATGACCAATGAAGTTAAATGGGGCGGTATGGCAAGTTTTAAAATTGATGGTTTTCAAACGGTTCTTGTTGATGAATTAATTCCGTATGTCGATGCAAATTTCCGTACTCTGGCTAATCATGCAAATCGAGCCATGGCGGGACTTTCAATGGGAGGTATGGAAACAAAAACCATAACAATTAACAAACCGGAAGTTTTCTCGCATTACGCACTTTTGAGTGGTGGAACGTATAAGCTAGAAGATATTAAAGATAAATCTAAGGTGAAACTTATCTTTTTAAGCTGTGGAAGCAAAGAACGTCCTGATGGTGTGAAAAATGCAGTAACTGGTCTAAAAGAAGCAGGATTTAATGCCGTTTCCTATGTTTCTGAAGGAACTGGTCACGAATTTCAAACTTGGAGACGTAGTTTTAAAGAATTAGCACCATTACTTTTTAAGGATTAAAAAAAGATTTTTATGAATTACAAATCTATTATTTATTTGGTGGGTGTTTTGACAACAACAATTGGTATTGCACAAACTAATCCGCTTAAAGTTACGGAAGATTTCAAACCATCGTCTGTAAATCAACAAGGGAAGCTATATCCGCAAGTCAATTCCGAAGGTCGGGTGAGAGCAAGTATTCTTGCACCTCAGGCTAATAAGGTGCAGCTTGATCTTGGTGGTACAAAATATGACATGGTTAAAGATGAGAAAGGGATCTGGACAGGAGTATCTGATCCTCAGGATGAGGGATTCCATTATTATCAACTCAATATTGATGGAGCATCAGTTCCTGATCCAGGAACGGTATATTTTTACGGAGCTGGAAGATTAGGAAGTGCAATAGAAATTCCAGCTGCTGATCAGGAGTTTTATGCAATGAAAGATGTTCCACATGGGCTTGTTAGCGAAAATATCTATTTCTCTAAACTAACGAATTCGTTTAGACGCTGTTTTGTTTATACGCCTGCAAATTATAATGAAGATTCAAAAACACGTTTTCCTGTACTTTATTTACAACATGGAAGTTTTGAGGACGAAACAGGATGGGCAGTACAAGGAAAAGCCAATTTAATATTGGATAATTTGATTGCTTCGGAAAAGGCAAATCCTATGATTGTAGTGATGGATAATGGCTACGCTTATAAACCTCAAACGAATACATCTCGTCCGGAATCAATATTCGAAGAGGTTGTAATAAATGAAATTATTCCTATGATTGATTCAAAGTTTCGAACCATTGCAAATCGTGAACACAGAGCAATTGCCGGACTTTCTATGGGAGCCAATCAAACTATGAGGATAATGATGAATCATTTGGATACCTTTTCTTATTATGGAGGATTTAGTGGAACTTCCAATTATCCGAGTATTGATGCAATTGACGTCAACACTTTTTTAGATGGAAAATTTAAAGAGGGTAATGCACTCAATAAAAAAATAAAGCTTTTTTGGTTAGGATTAGGAACGAAAGAGCCTATCCCATTTCCTGCATCCGTAGGTGCATTTCGAACCATGTTAGAACAACAAGGAATTAGATATGCCTATTATGAATCTCCTGAAACAGCGCATGAATGGCTTACATGGAGAAGATGCTTAAATCAATTTGTAACTCAATTATTTAAATAAAAAACCAATTATCAACCAACCTAAAAATAAAATAATGAAAAAAATTATTGTTACAGCAACAATGCTTTTTATGTGTAATCTAATTGTTGTTGCACAAAAAATCGAAAAAGAAGGTCCGAAGGGATTTGACCAATTAAAGCCAGCTATCGCTCACGGTACAATAGATACCATCGCTTATGATTCAAAAACAGTAGGAACCACCAGAAAGGCTTTAGTTTATAAGACTCCTGGATTTTCAAAGGACAAAAAATATCCTGTACTTTATTTACTGCATGGTATTGGCGGTGATGAAAAAGAGTGGCTAAAAGGAGGGACTCCACAAATAATATTGGATAACTTATTTGCCGAAGGAAAAATTAAGCCAATGATAGTGGTGTTGCCAAATGGACGCGCTATTAAAGATGATCGGGCTACTGGAAATATTATGGCTCCAGATAAGGTTCAAGGTTTTGCCACTTTTGAAAGAGATCTTTTAGACGATTTAATCCCTTTTATCGAAAAAACATATCCAACTCTGACTGATCGAGAGAACCGCGCTATTGCAGGACTTTCTATGGGAGGAGGTCAATCACTTAATTTTGGTTTAGGGAACTTAGACAAATTTGCCTGGGTGGGAGGTTTTTCATCTGCACCTAATACTAAATTACCAGAAGTTTTAATACCAAATCCGGAAGAAGCAAAGAAAAAATTAAAATTGCTTTGGATTTCCTGTGGAGACAAAGATGGATTAATTACTTACGGCAAGCGTTTACATGATTATTTATTGGAAAAAAACGTACCGCATGTATATTATTTAGAGCCAGGCGGACATGATTTTAAAGTTTGGAAAAATGGTTTGTATATGTTGTCACAGTTTTTGTTTAAGCCTGTTGATGTAGCCTCTTTAAGCCAATATACAGTATTGGATACGGCTTCTGTTGAGAAGTAAAAATAATCAGATATTGGATTAACAACGGTCTATAAAAAACAATTATGAGTAAATTTTTAAAATTATGTAACATCAACACTGGTTTGACATTAGGAATGTTTTTCTTTTTGAATTTTGTTACAGTTAAAGCTCAAAGTTCGATAATTGAAACAAAACAGGAGCTAATAGGTGTTCCCTCCCAAACCAATATCCGTAATGCCAAGTATCCTCAAATACTACCAGACAATCGGGTTGTTTTTAAAATTAAGGCACCGGATGCTGCTAAAGTACAAGTCGATTTAGGAAAAAAATACGACATGATAAAAGAGGAAGACGGAACTTGGAATCTGACTACTGATGTCATCAATAAAGGATTTAATTATTATTCCTTACTTATTGATGGTGTAGCGGTTGCTGACCCTGCAAGCGAAAGTTTCTATGGAATGGGACGTATGGCCAGTGGGATAGAGATTCCAAATAAAGAAGGTGATTTTTATGCTCTAAATAACGTGCCCCATGGTGATATCAGAATTAAGCAATATTTTTCAAAAGCCACGAATTCCTGGCGTGAAATGTATGTTTATACTCCACCAGGCTATGAAAAATCTACCGAAAAATATCCTGTTTTGTATCTATTGCACGGAGGAGGAGAAGATCAGAGAGGATGGGCTACTCAAGGGAAAGCTAATTTAATTTTAGATAATTTAATTGCCGAAAACAAAGCCAAACCGATGGTGATAGCAATGCTTGATGGCAATATGGGAAATACAGGAGGAATTACAGGTTTTAATGAAAATGCGCTGAAGGCCTTTGAAAATGAATTGAAGTTAGGAGCAATTCCGTTTGTGGAAAGTAATTTTAGAGTGGCAACCGATGCCAAAAACAGAGCTTTGGCCGGTTTATCAATGGGTGGATTGCAGACTTTATATGCTGGTGTGAAAAATTCAAATATGTTTTCAAGTATAGGAGTGTTTAGCTCTGGTTGGTGGGCAAATAATACAACATTATCTGAACCTCAATATGAGTTTATGAAAAACAATGTCGCAACTCTTAACTCAAATATTAAAGAATTCTGGATTTCTATGGGAGGAAAAGAAGATATTGCGTATGAAAACTGCAAAATAATGATGAGCAAATTCGACCAAATGGGGATAAAATACAAATATAGTGAATATCCTGGAGGTCATAGTTGGCCGGTTTGGAGACACGATTTATTTCTGTTTACACCATTATTGTTTAAGTAAATCATAAAGACAATTGTACCAAGAATGAACATAAGCAATGTATCATCTTCTACTTATTGTTGATTTTGGGATTTGATTTTTATTATTAGAAAAAGATAAAATTTTACAAGACCATTAAAATATTTTTAATATGAGTAAAAGAGAAAATTCAAGACGTATATTTTTAAAACAAGCTATATTAGGATCGGCTACAGTTGCTATAGCTCCGTCATTATTTGCAAATTCAGCTTCGGCATCCGAAAAAGAGAAGGTTAAGTTAGCTTTGGTAGGTATTGGTAACCGTGGCGGGCAAATTGCCAAGGATTTGTATGCTACTGGTTTGTGTGAAATCGTAGCGCTTTGTGATGTAGATATGGGAGCTAAGCACACACAGGAAATTATGACAATGTTTCCCAAAGCCAAACAGTTTAAAGATTTTCGGGAAATGTTTGATAAAGCGTCAAATGAAATCGAAGCAGTTTCTGTAGGTACACCAGATCATTCCCATTTCCCTATTTGCATGATGGCACTCTCTTTAGGAAAGCATATTTATGTTGAAAAACCTATGGCTTGCACCTTTTATGAAATTGAACTAATGATGCAGGCAGCCAGAAAACATCCTAATGTGGTAACCCAAGTGGGTAATCAGGGACATTCAGAGGCAAACTATTTCCAGTTTAAAGCATGGAAAGAAGCCGGGATTATCAAAAATGTAACTGAAGTGGTAGCCCACATGAATTCGCCCCGAAGATGGCATGGTTGGGATCCAAATATTTATAAACTTCCGGAAGGACAACCAATTCCCGAGGGTATGGATTGGAACACCTGGTTAATGGCCAGACCCTATCATGACTACAGCGAAAAGTACCATCAGGGTAACTGGCGTTGTTGGTATGATTTTGGAATGGGAGCACTGGGAGATTGGGGAGCTCATATTTTAGACACAGCCCATGAATTTCTAGATCTTGGACTGCCTTATGAAGTTAATCCGATTAAATTAGAAGGTCATAATGATTACTTCTTTCCTATGTCGTCCACAATCCAATTTAAATTCCCTAAAAGAGGTAGTATGCCACCTATGAATATTACTTGGTATGATGGTGTAAACAATATGCCAGCTTTACCATCCGGATATGGTGGTTCTCAATTGGATCCTAATATTCCAACAGTCGCTGGTGCAAAGTTGCAGGAGGCAAAGTTGAATCCCGGAAAAATAATTTACAGTGATGATCTTATTTTTAAAGGTGGTACGCACGGAAGTACTTTAAGCATCATTCCAAGTGACAAAGCCAAAGAAATGGAATCAAAGTTGCCAGAAGTTCCTGTAAGCACTTCTAATCATTTTGCTAATTTTCTGCTGTCCTGCTTGGGAAAAGAGAAAACCAGATCACCGTTTAAGATTTTTGGTCCACTGAGTCAGGTTTTCTCATTGGGAGTGATTGCTCAAAGATTAAATACACCTATTCAATTTGACAGAAATACAAAAACGATTACAAACAATCCGTTTGCTAATGCATTATTAACAGATGTCCCACCACGCAAAGGATGGGAAGAATTTTATAAACTTTGATAAAAGAATCGTTCAAAAATAAAATCTAAACATGAAAAAAATATTGTTACTAACTATAGTGTTGCTTAGCAGTCTTGTTGTTCAGGCACAAAAAGACAATTCGAATACTTTAACCCCACAAGAAGTGAATGAGGGTTGGGAGTTACTATGGGATGGAAAAACGACCAATGGATGGAGAGGGGCAAGAATGGATACGTTTCCCACAAAAGGATGGAGTATTGCAAACGGTAGCTTAAAAGTACATAGCACTGATGGTGGAGAATCTTCTAATGGTGGGGATATTGTTACCGTTAAAAAGTATAAAAATTTCATTTTGAAAGTTGATTTTAAAATAACAAAAGGAGCTAATAGTGGAATAAAGTACTTTGTGGATTCTGATTTGAATAAAGGAGCAGGATCTGCAATTGGTTGTGAATTCCAAATATTAGATGATGAAAATCATCCTGATGCAAAAAATGGAGTCAGAGGAAATCGTACACTCGGATCCCTTTATGATTTAATTACCTCTAAAAGAGACAAGAATTTCAAGTTTGATAAGAACGACTTCAATACAGCCACAATCATAGTTCAAAATGAAAAAGTAGAACACTGGTTAAATGGAGTTAAACTTGTAGAATATACCCGAAATAACCAAATGTGGGATGCTTTAGTTGCCTACAGTAAATATAAGGATTGGCCAAATTTCGGAAACGCAGCAGAGGGTAATATTCTATTGCAAGACCATGGAAATGAAGTGTTTTTCAAAAATATAAAAATTAAAGTTTTAAAATAGTGGTTCTTTTTTTAATGTTATTAATAACAAAAATTATGATTAATTATTCAAAATTGCATAATGCAAGGGTATTGGCTTTTGGGATATTTTTTCTTTTGAATCTTTCAACAGTAAAAGCCCAAAAACCAATAATTCAAACAAAATATACTGCCGATCCTGCACCAATGGTACATAATGATACCATATTTCTTTATACTTCACATGATGAAGATGATGCAAAAGGCTTTAAAATGCTCGATTGGTTGCTTTATACATCAACCGATATGGTCAATTGGACAGAACATGGAGCAGTTGCATCTTTAAAAGATTTTAAATGGGCTAAGCAGGATAACGGAGCCTGGGCAGTGCAGTGTATCGAACGAAATGGTAAATTTTATTTGTATTGTCCTATGCACGGTGGAGGTATAGGAGTATTAGTTTCAGATAGTCCGTATGGTCCATTTATAGATCCTCTGGGGAAGAGACTAGTCTATTCTGATCACAACATTTGGGACGATATAGATCCAAGTCCGTTTATTGATGATGATGGTCAGGCCTATTTGTATTGGGGAAATCCACATTTGTATTATGTGAAACTAAATGCGGATATGATTTCTACTTCTGGCGAAGTTGTAAAAGTAGATTCAAAGCCTAAAAATTATCAGGAAGGACCATGGATTTGGAAAAGAAAAAATCATTATTATTTGTCTTATGCTTCTACCTGTTGTCCGGAAGGTATTGGTTATGCCATGAGTAATTCAGCTACAGGACCTTGGGAATACAAAGGAATGATTATAGATGCAAGTGAAAAAACAAGAGGAAATCATCCGGGAATTATTGATTACAAGGGGAAATCCTATGTTTTTGGACATAGTTATGATTTGTTAAAAAGTGAGACTTCTACCTTTTATGAAAGACGTTCTGTAGATGCTGAACAGCTGGTTTATAACGAAGACGGAACAATTAAAAATTACAGTTATTTCACCAAAGAAGGACCGGAACAAATAGAAACACTCAATCCTTTTAGACGTATAGAAGCAGAAACGATGGCTTGGAGTAAAGGTGTTAAAGCCGATAAAAATAAAGAATCCGGAGTTTATGTAACTCAAATCCATAACGGTGACTTTATTCAGATAAGAGGGGTTGATTTTGCAAAAGGCGCTAAAAAAATAGAGCTTATTGCAGCCTCTTTAAACGGAGGAACAATTGAGATACGTCTGGATAATGTTGATGGTGATATCATTGGTATCAGTAAAATAGAAAATACGGGTGGAGGACAAAATTGGAAAACATTCAAAACTAAAGTAAAAAAAGTAAATGGCGTACATGATTTGTTTTTTGTTTTTAAAGGAGAGCAAGGAGAATTATTCAATTTTGACGCATGGAAATTCAGTAAATAAACACCAATGAGAAATATATTTTTTTTATGCTGCTTCATCATTTTTTCAGCAGCTTATTCACAAAACACAATGTCGGTTTCCAGTCCTAATGGAGACCTGACATTAAAGGTGTTAATCAACGACGGAACGGCTTTTTATTCCGTTGCTTACAAGGGAGGAATTGTATTAGAAGATTCTCCACTAGGATTAATTACTAATGCTGGTGATTTTACAACTAATATGAATTTTGTGAGTTCAACTACGGCAAAAGTAGAGGAAACTTACCATCAGACTAAGATCAAACAATCAAAAGTAAATTATAATGCCAATACTTTGAACTGTGTATTTTCGAATGCCAAGCAACAAAAAATAGCAGTTTTGTTTCAGGTAAGTGATAATAATATTGCTTTTAGATATGAGCTTCCGGCATGGGGAGATACTAAAGTATGTGTGGTTTCTGAAGAAAAAACAGGATTTAAATTTCCGTCATCAACAACAACTTTTCTTTCTCCGATGATGCGACCAATGACAGGATTTGCCCGTACTGCACCAAGTTATGAAAGCGGTTACGAAGCGGATGCTCCATTGAGTAAAACCACATCTTCTGAAGGTTATGTGTTTCCGGGACTTTTCAATTTAGCCAATAAAGCCTGGATTTTGTTATCCGAAACAGGAGTGAGTAGTTTGTATACCGCATCCCATTTAAGTGGGTATAAAAACGGTATATACACTGTAGAGTATCCCAATCCGAAACAAAATAATGGTTTTGGAAGTTCGGGAGCACAAATAAGTCTTCCCGGAGTAACACCCTGGCGAACAATCACTGTAGGAGAAACACTAAAACCTATTGTTGAAACTACCATTCCTTTTGATGTTGTAAAACCACTTTACAAGCCTTCACAAGAGTATAAAATGGGACGCGGTAGCTGGAGCTGGATTGTATGGCAGGACAATAGTATGAACTATGAAGATCAGGTAAAATATATTGATCTGGCTGCTGCTATGAAGTTTGAATATATTTTGATTGATGCCTGGTGGGATGATAGAATTGGTTATGACAAAATGAAAGAATTAATTAAGTATGCTAAATCTAAAAATGTTGAGGTATTCTTATGGTATAATTCTAATGGTACTGTTAATGATGCTTTTCAGACTCCGCTCAATAAAATGAATACCGCTATTGCCCGAAAAAACGAAATGAAGTGGCTTAAAGAAGCAGGTGTAAAAGGATTGAAAGTGGATTTCTTTGGAGGAGATAAACAAGAGACTATGAAACTGTATGAAGATATTCTTTCAGATGCTAATGATTATGGTTTAATGATTGTTTTTCATGGTGCAACATTACCTCGTGGTTGGGAAAAAATGTATCCTAATTTTGTAGGAAGTGAAGCTGTAGTAGCCTCTGAAATGTTAATTTTTTCGCAGGATGTACGTGAAAAAGAAGCTTATTTTGCGTCATTACATCCTTTTATTCGAAATGCAGTAGGAAGTATGGAATTTGGAGGCGTATTATTAAATAAATTTCTAAACAAAGGAAATACAAAAGGACAAGAACGATTGACTACTGATGCTTTTCAATTAGCAACTTCGGTTCTTTTTCAAAATCCTGTTCAGATGTTTGGTCTGACTCCTAATAATTTGACTGATGTACCTGCTTTTGAATTGGATTTTTTAAGAAAGGTTCCAACCACATGGGATGAAACAGTTTTTATAGACGGATATCCGGGCAAATACAGTGTTGTAGCCCGAAGACAGGAACAAAAATGGTATGTAGCAGGTGTAAATGCCGAGAAAACAGCTAAAGTTTTAAAACTAAAATTACCTATGCTTGCTGGTCAAACGATCACGATGTATAATGATAAAGCGGATAAAGAAACGTATACCACTAATTTAAAAGTTTCTAAAAATGGAGAATTGTCTATAACAATACAACCTAATGGAGGAGTTGTAATAACCAATTAGAATTATGAAACAACCTTATAAAATAGTAGCAATACTTATTACCATTTTAAATTGTACAATAGGAGAAGCACAAAATCCTATTGTACAAACCAATTATACTGCCGATCCGGCTCCTATGGTTTATAATGGCAAAGTGTATTTATATACCAGTCATGATGAAGATGATTCTACCTGGTTTACAATGAACGATTGGCGATTGTATACCACCGACGATATGGTCAATTGGACTGATCATGGTGCTGTATTGTCTTATAAAGAATTCGATTGGGCAAAAATGAACGCTTGGGCACCACAATGTATAGAGCGAAAAGGAAAGTTTTATATGTATGTTCCCATAACTGATCGTCAGGGAAAGAACGGTATTGGAGTTGCTGTTGCTAATAGTCCTTATGGACCATTTATTGATCCGTTAGGAAAACCTTTAGTTTCAAATAGTAATGCCGATATTGATCCTACTGTATTTATAGATGATGATGGACAAGCTTATTTATTTTGGGGAAATCCGGTGTGTTATTATGTAAAGTTAAATGAAGACATGATTTCTTATAAAGGTGAAATCCAACAAATTTCGAATACAATTGAAGCATTTGGCAAGCGTGAAGGAAAAGTAAATGAACAAAGACCAACTACTTATGAAGAAGGACCGTGGTTGTACAAACGCAATAATCTTTACTATTTATTTTTTGCAGCAGGACCTATTTCGGAGCATATTGGGTATTCAACCAGTAAAAACATAACTGGACCGTGGAAATATCAAGGAGTTGTAATGCCTACACAAGGAGGTTCTTTTACGAATCATCCGGGAGTTATTGATTTTAAGGGAAAAAGTTATTTTTTCTATCATAATGGAGCATTACCGGGAGGTGGAGGTTTCACCCGTTCTGTAAGTGTTGAAGAACTTAAATTTAATAAAGACGGTTCGATCGTGCAAATGAATATGACCGAAGGAATTAAACAAAGTTTAAGTCCGTTAAATCCTTTTACTAAAACGGAAGCAGAAACTATTGCCTGGTCAGAAGGTGTGAAGTCGATGAAAAATGATGTAGTTGGTAATTTTATTACAGCAAAATATAATAATGCTTATACCAAAGTCAAAGAGGTAGATTTTCGTCAAGAGGGAGCTTCAAAATTTACAGCCCGAATCGGTACAACGCATAATAGTAATGTAACTATGGAGGTACGATTGGACAGTAAAGAAGGAGAGTTAATTGGAACTGTAAATGTTCCAATGACAGGAGGAAATGACAGATGGGTATTACAGACAATTGATATAAAAAAAGTATCCGGAATTCATGATGTCTATTTCGTTTTTAAAGGGAAAGCCCAAAAGGATATTATGTATTTTGATTATTGGAAATTCTCAAAATAATTTTATTTTTTTTTAAGAAAAAAGCAATCGGTTGTCTAAAAAGTTTTTAAATTAGGATTCGAAAGATACATGAATAAAAATTATGTTAGCTGATTTCAAAAGTATCCTAAATTAAGTCTAGAAATAAAATAATTAAGCAATAAAAAATAAACAATTAAAAATTAACCTAATGAAAAAAACAAAAGTCTTACTATTATTAAGCGTTGTTTTGTTATCTGTAACTGGAGCAAACAGCCAAAATAAACCAAAAAATAATCCTCCTTTATTTTCTAATTTCAGCTATCAAGGAAACGATCAGGTGTATATAGATAATCCATTAAAATCTGATGAGTTTTATACTCCTATTTTACAAGGATGTTATCCTGATCCGGCCATCACTAGAAAAGGGGACGATTATTACATGGTATGTTCTTCATTTGCCATGTTTCCGGGTGTGCCTATTTTTCACTCTAAAGATTTGGTCAACTGGACTGACCTGGGAGGAGTATTGAATGATGTTACGCAATTCAATCCTCATGACACCGGAATTAGTGCTGGAGTTTATGCGCCTGGAATTACTTATAATCCTCATAATGATACATTCTATATGATTGTAACGGCATTTTCAGGAGGTTTAAACAATATTATTGTAAAAACAAAAGATCCTAAAAAAGGTTGGGGGAATCCAATAAAATTAGGTTTTGGAGGTATCGATCCTTCTATTTTCTTTGATGATAACGGTAAAGGTTATATCGTTCATAATGATGCTCCGGATAATGGGAAAGAGCGTTACAATGGACATCGTGTGATTAAAATTTGGGAATATGATGTGGAAAATGATAAAGTAATTCCGGGAACTGACAAGATTATTGTTGATGGAGGAGTAGATCCTGCTAAAAATCCAATTTGGATTGAAGCACCACATCTTTATAAGAAAGACGGAAAATATTTTTTAATGTGTGCTGAAGGTGGTACTGGAGGCAATCATACTGAGGTTATCTTTAAAAGTGATAGTCCAAAAGGACCATTTATTCCTGCACCAAGCAATCCAATTCTAACACAAAAGTATTTTGGAAGAGACAGAAAAAACAAAGTCGATTGGGCTGGTCATGCCGATTTGGTTAAAGGACCTGGAGACAAATATTATGGTGTTTTCTTAGCGGTTAGACCAAACGAAAAAAATAGGGTAAATACCGGTCGTGAAACTTTTATGCTGCCTGTAGATTGGTCTGGTGAATTTCCAGTTTTCGAAAATGGATTGATTCCATTGGAACCAAAAATGAAAATGCCACAAGGAGCTACTGAAAACAAAACAGGTAAGGAAGGATTCTTCCCGAATGGTAATTTCACTTTCAATGATAATTTCACATCAAACAAATTGGATAATCGTTGGATTGGTCTAAGAGGACCTCGTGAAAAATTTATAGCAATTACTAAAAAAGGATTACAAATTAATCCGTTTGAAACCAATATAAAAGAGTTAAAACCTACATCTACGTTGTTTTATCGCCAACAGCATAATAGATTTTCATTGACAACAACTATTGATTACAAACCAAAATCAGACAAAGATTTAGCAGGTGTTGTAGCCTTGCAAAATGAAGGTTCTAATTATGTTTTTGGAATTACCATGAAGGATAAAGACTATTATGTAGTGCTGCAAAAAAATCAGAAAACAAGAAGAGATGCCGCAATAAATTCTACAATTGTGGCAAGTGCAAAAATAGATCTTAAAAAACCGGTTCAGCTTCAAATGAAAGCAAATGGAGATGATTATGAATTTGCTTATTCTGTCAACGGAACTGATTTTGTTAATGTAGGAGGAATTGTTTCCGGAGATATTTTATCAACGGATGTTGCAGGTGGATTTACAGGTTGTTTATTAGGATTGTATGCTACTTCAACTAATGATGCACGACCATAAGTAATTTTTGATAGTATTAAGAAGATGGTTGTCCTGAATCGAAATATTCAGGACAACCATAATTTAAGTCAAACTGAATTTTAAAATCAGTAGTTTTCCAATAATGCTTTTCATACGTAAAGCTAGAATCCTATTGTGTATTAACAATGACGTGATTTATTTATATAAATACTATTAATGTTGGGAAAATCTATGTAAATGATGTTGTTAAAGCACAATAATAATTAATTATGTATAAACGATATACAAGTTGGCTCTTATTTTTTTATTTACTGATTCTTTTTTCAGGATGTCAATCACAACGCTTATCAAATAATAAGTCAAGTTGGGTTGGAAGTTGGGCTACAGCACAACAACTAGTTGAACCACATAATGTACCTCCAAGTCCCGGACTTACAAATAATACCTTACGACAAATTATTAGAGTTTCTATAGGAGGTAAAAATATAAGGTTACATTTTTCCAATTTATTTAGTGATGAATCTACAGTTTTAGAATCGGTAACTGTTGCTAATGTTGTTGATGCTGCTATGATTGATGGTCAATCGCTTAAGCAACTTACTTTTGGCGGAAAATCATCAGTGACTATTGAAGCGAAAACGGATGTTTTTTCAGACGCATTTGATTTTCCATTACAAGCAGGTCAATTATTAGCTATTACAATTCATTATGGTAAAACAGCTTCGAAAATATCAGGTCATCCTGGATCTCGAACCACATCATTTCTTTTAGAAGGGGATCATAGTAAGAATGTCAATTTTTCTGGTGCAATTAAAACCGATCATTGGTATACCATAATGGGAGTCGATGTTATGGCTTCCAAAAAAACAAATGCTATTGTTTGCTTGGGAAATTCAATAACAGATGGGAGAGGTTCAGGAACGAATAAGCAAAATAGATGGACGGATATTTTGTCCGAACGATTATTAGCCAATCATGCTACAAATACTATAGGTGTATTAAATTTAGGTATTGGTGGTAATTGTGTTTTGAGAGGAGGTTTAGGTCCAACAGGATTAGAGCGTTTTGACAGGGATGTACTTTCTCAAAATGGAGTTAAATGGTTGATTCTTTTAGAAGGAATTAATGATATTGGAGGTATTCGAAAAGCAGAAGACGCAACTGTAAGAGCTAATGAACTCATTGAAGCTTATAAGGTAATGATAAGCAAAGCCCATGCTAAAGGAATAAAAGTGTACGGATGTACCATTTTACCTTTTAAAAAATCATTTTATGATGCCGATTTTAAACAAGAAGCCAGAAGTATTGTAAATGAATGGATACGATCTGGCAAGAGTTTTGACGCGGTTATTGATTTTGATAAAGTGATGGAATCAAATACAGAATCACAGACTATTTTACCTGATATGCATGATAACGATTTTTTACATCCTAATGAAAAAGGTTATCGTCGTTTAGGAGAGGCAATTGATCTGGGATTATTTAAAATTTAATATTTATAAAACAGGAATTGGTTATCATTCAAAATAATAATTATGGAGTTAAAAAAAATTAAATATGTATTACTGCTTATCTGTATTCAGTCTTCTTTTGCTCAAATGCAACCCTTCAAATTGCAGGAAGTAAGGCTTACAGATGGTGTTTTCAAAAAAGCTCAGGATGTTGATTTAAAATACATTTTAGATCTAAATCCAGATAAATTGCTTGCTCCATATCTAATTGATGCAGGATTGCCATTGAAAGCTCAACGATATGGCAACTGGGAAAGTACAGGATTAGATGGCCATATTGGTGGACATTATTTGTCTGCATTAGCTATGATGTATGCCAGTACCGGAAATAAAGAACTAAAAACCCGTCTGGATTATATGGTTAATGAACTGGCTCTTTGTCAGGCAAAGAATGGTAATGGCTATGTTGGAGGAATTCCTAATGGGAAAGTATTTTGGGAACGTATTCACAAAGGAGATATTGACGGAAGTACTTTTGGGTTAAACAATACATGGGTACCTATTTACAATATTCATAAGCTTTTTGCAGGTTTACGTGATGCTTATGAGATAGGAGGTAATAATCAGGCAAAACAAGTATTGATAGGATTAGGCGATTGGTTTATTGAATTGATACAACCACTTTCTACTGAGCAAATTCAGCAAGTATTGAATACAGAGCATGGAGGAATCAACGAAACTTTTGCTGATTTGTATATTATTACCAAAGACAAAAAGTATCTTGATGCAGCAAAAAGACTTTCGCATCTTAAAATTTTGAATCCTTTACTTGAAAAACAAGATAAGCTCACAGGGCTTCACGCTAATACACAAATACCAAAAGTAATTGGTTTTGAAAAAATTGGCACATTGACAAACAATGCTGAATGGGAACATACAGCGGAATATTTTTGGCATAATATTACAGAAAATCGCAGTGTTGCATTTGGAGGAAACAGTGTTCGGGAACACTTTAATCCAACTAACGATTTTAAAAGTATGTTAGAATCCAATCAGGGACCTGAAACTTGTAACAGTTATAATATGCTTCGATTAAGTATGGCTTTATTTTTAGATAATAATGATGTGAGTTATCTTGATTATTATGAACGTACACTTTATAACCATATTTTATCGACTCAACATCCTGAAAAAGGAGGTTTTGTATATTTTACACCCATTCGCCCAAACCATTACAGAGTTTATTCACAACCAGAAACTAGTATGTGGTGTTGTGTGGGTTCCGGGATAGAAAACCATACCAAGTATGGTGAATTAATATATAGCCATTCTGATAAAGACGTTTTTGTTAATCTTTTCATTCCTTCTGAATTGAATTGGAAAGAAAAAGGAATTCAACTGATACAAAAAAATAATTTTCCAAATGAGAATGCTACTGAATTACTATTAAAACTGAATAAAAAACAGACATTCTCTCTTAACATTCGTTATCCTAAATGGGCTGAAAATATTAAAGTTATAGTGAATGGAAAAGCAGAAGTAGTGAAGGCCAATCCTTCAGAATATATTAATTTGAATAGGAATTGGAAAAATGGTGATAAAATTGTTGTGCAATTTACGATGAACACCAAATTAGAATATCTTCCAGACGGTTCTAATTGGGCAGCTTTTGTACGCGGACCTATCGTTTTAGCAGCTAAAACTTCTACAGATGATTTAAAAGGACTTTTTGCTGATGATAGTAGAATGGGACATGAAACAAGAGGAAAATTGTACCCAATTAATGAAGCTTATGCCTTGGTAGACGATTCTAAAAATTATGTTTCAAAATTGCAACCTATTGATAATATGAATTTCAAAATGGATTCATTGACTTTACAACCTTTTTATCAAATTCATGATGCACGTTATCAAATGTATTTTCAAACTTTCACCCAAAAAGATTATGAAAAACAAAAAGAGGCTCAAAAACAAAAAGAAATGGAACTTTTAGCCATTGAAGCTAAAACTGTAGATAAAATTAATTGTGGTGAGCAACAACCAGAGGTGGATCATCAGTACAAAGGGGAACAAAGTAATTCCGGTTATAATGATGAGAAATTTTGGCGTACTACACGTTCCTATATTTCATACCAACTACAAAACAAAAACAATGCAGGTAAATACACTGAAATCACTACTTTGAATGATGCTAATCTTGAAAATATTGAAATTACAATCAATGGAAATGAAGCTAAAATAATTGCCGTTGAAAGTAAGCTTATTAAAATTGAAGTACCAGTAGAAGAGAGTTTTCAATTGAAGATTACTGCCAAAAATAAAATTGTATCGCCTCGTTTTTATCAAATAAGGATTTTAAAATAATTCAAATACAGATTATTTTCAAGTGGTTAAATACTTACGATAAGAGGACATATTGTTAAGGTTTAATAAAATGTTAATTTTTTGTTCTTGTTTTTGTTATCTATTCGTCATAATTATAAGATTATGGATTAATTTTTTTTAGAGTTTTTCAGTATATTCCTGTATTAATTATATAATGTGTAATTAAATAATATTTTAAATATTTATAATTAATTTAATTTTACTTTTTTTTACAAAAAAAATACGCAATCGGTTGTGTTTAATATTATTTTATTATATATTTGTTTAATTCTTAATCTTTTGTTAATTAAGATGTCTGTTGTTTCGTGAATTTTGAGAATCGAGGTTTTTAGAATTTTAGTTAGTGTGGTTTGTAGTAAAGGCCGGGAATTGGTTACTCTCGGCTTTTTAAGAGTCAGTAACTATTTTTGCGATATATATAGAAGTTTTGATGTTGTATAAGAATTAAAAACGCTCGGAAAAATTGAAAAAAGAATGCAATCGGTTGTTTTACTTGTTTAGGTAAGTAATTAGGTTGTGTTATAGAATACGGGAATTATTAATTATAACCAGTCTGATAAGGGTGTATGGAAAGATTCAAAAAAAAACTAAATAAACCAAACATAAACTATTAACTAACAATTAAAAAGACCAGCTCAAGCCTATGAAATAAAAGTTTTTTTTTAAAAAAAATTCACTGTATTTATGTAGTGTAATTTAGCAACCATAAATTAGAATCATTTGAAGTGATTTTATTGATAATGAGGAAGAATATGGTTATTAAAGTTAAGTTCTAATTTTTAACAAATTAAAAAATGTCAAAATATTAATATGAAAATACGATTAATTAAAATTCCACGAAAAACAAATATCGTGGTAATGGGAGTTTTATTTCAGTTTTTGTTTTCGAATGCATTGCTGGCTAAAGGGGTTGGTGTTGATTCACCTTCTTTGGCAACAGAAAAAAAACCAGTCGCGCAACAAATTATCGTTTCTGGGACAATTACATCTTCTGAAGATAAATTACCTGTTCCGGGAGTTACTGTCGCAGTTAAAGGTAATCCAAAATTAGTGGTTGTTACTGATTTTGATGGAAATTATAAAATTAGTTTGCCTTCCAGTGATGCAGTTTTGGTTTTTTCAAGTATTGGATTTAAAACCATTGAGAAAAAAGTAGGTTCGCAAACCATAATTAACATTGTCATGTCTAGTGATCAAACTAATCTTGAAGAAGTGGTGGTTGTAGGTTTTGGTACGCAAAAGAAAGCCAGTGTTATTGGAGCTATTTCTCAAACTACAGGTAAGGTTTTGCAGCGAACGGGAGGTGTTTCCAGTTTAGGAGCTGCGTTGACAGGTAACCTGCCAGGGATTTCTACTTTACAGACAACTGGTAAGCCAGGAGAGGAAGATCCTCAAATTATTATTAGGGGGGTTAGTTCTTGGAATAATAGTAGCCCGCTTATTCTTGTGGATGGTATTGAACGTGAAATTAGTAGTGTTGATATTACTTCTGTTGAAACTGTTTCGGTTTTAAAGGATGCTTCGGCTACTGCTGTTTATGGTGTTCGAGGCGCAAATGGGGTAATTTTGATTACTACTAAAAGAGGGGTTGAAGGAAAAGCAAAAATTGACTTTGGTTTCAACTCTGTAATGAAAACAGCTTCTAAACTACCGGGTAAATATGATGCTTATGATGCTTTACTTATTAAAAATAGAGTAATTGAATACGAATTGAATCAGAGGCCAGACAGTTGGGCTTATATCAGACCACAATCTTTTATTGATAACTATCGCAATCAAACTACTCAGGAGCAAAGAGAGCGTTATCCTAATATTGATTGGCAGGATTTTATGTTTAAAGATTTTGCAATGACTCATAATGCAAACCTGAATATAACAGGAGGAACGGATAAGGTTAAATATTTTGCGGCTGTAGATTATTTACATGAAGGAGATTTAGTTGATTTAATTCCTAATGGGAAAGGTTTTGATTCTGGTTATGCTTTAAATAGATTGAATTCTAGAGCGAATTTGGATTTTCAATTATCAAAAACTACAACTTTAAAAGTGAATTTAGCAGGTTCTTATTCTCAAAAGCAACAGCCATGGAGGGTAATTTCTGAAGGCTATTTGTGGCAAGGGGCTTATACCTTACCACCAGATGTTTATTATCCGAAATACTCCGATGGGGCATGGGGATACCATCCTTTAAATCAGGTTCAAGGGGCGAATTCTGCAATGAACTTGACAATGGGGGGAGCTGAATATATAACAACTACTCGTATTACCTCTGATTTTAATTTAAAACAAGATTTAGGGAAATTTATAAAAGGGCTTTCGGCAAATGTAACTTTTTCTTTGGATAATACTTTTCTTGAAAATCAAAGAGGCGCTAATAATCAAAATTTTACGGTTTATGAAAAATGGATAGATCCGTTAACCGGTATTCCTGTTTTACGTAATGCCCCTGATGGCCTTACTGGTTTTGACTTTTATGAATCTTCTGATTGGACAATTAATGGAGGTTTAATGGATAACGGACAAACCCGTCGTAACTTGACCTATCAGGCGCAATTATTCTATGGGCGTCAGTTTGGTGATCACAATGTTACAGCAATGGGTAACCTTCAACGTCAGGAGTTAGGGATAGGGGCAGATATTCCTTCTTATCGTGAGGATTGGATTTTCCGTGCAACTTATGATTATAAGAGTAAATATTTTGCTGAGTATAGCGGTGCTTATAATGGTACTGAAAAATTTGCTTCTGCAAACCGTTTCGGCTTTTTTAACTCTGGAACTGTAGGTTGGGTAATTTCAAAAGAGAAATTCATGAGTAAACTGACTTTTCTGGATAATCTAAAAGTAAGGGCTTCTTATGGAACAATTGGTGATGACAGTGCAAATGCACGTTTTTTATACTTTGACCAGTATGGCAATGGGATTACCAGACCTAGATTGACTACTACAGAAGGAGAAACCAGTTCTGCTTATGGATGGTTTACTCAAACTTCGATTGGTAATCCTAATATCGGATGGGAGAATGTAACTAAAAAGAATTTTGGTGTGGAGTTCTCAATTTTTGATAAGTTGTTTTCAGGTAGTGTTGATATCTTTAATGATTATAGAACGGATATCCTAATGGCTGGTAGTGATAGAGCGATGCCTTCTTATTTTGGATTTACTCCTCCAAGGGTAAATTTGGGAGCTATGGAGGTAAATGGATATGAATTCGAATTGCACTTTAGTAAGAGAATTAATAATGATGTACGTTTATGGGCTGACTTTGCTTTAACTCATGCTAAAGATAGGGTCATATTTAGAGATGATCCGGGACTTTTACCTGACTATATGAAGAGAGAAGGTTATGCGCTCAGACAAGGTAGGTATATGATTGATCAAGGGTTTTATAATACCTGGGATGAGTTGTATGGTAGTACAGCTTTTGAAACAAATGACTCTAAAATACCGGGTAATTATAGAATAATGGACTACAATGGAGATGGTATAATCAATCAGGATACTGACAGAGTACGATATGGTTATCCTAGTAATCCACAGAATACTTACAACGCTACTCTTGGTGTGGATTGGAAAGGATTCTCAGCGATGGTTCAATTTTACGGTGTAAACAATGTGATGCGTTCTGTGCCAATTTCAACTTTCTCACTAGCGTATTTTAATAATGTTTTTGAAGAAGGAACATATTGGTCTAAAGATAATACCAATGCTGATTCACCTGTACCAAGATTAAATAATACATTAAATGGTGATAGCTGGGGAACACGTTATGTATATGATGGTTCTTATATTCGTTTGAAGAATGCGGAAATTGCTTATAATTTCACTTCAAATTGGGTTAAGTCTATTGGTCTTGAATCCTTACGTGTTTATGCTAACGGTAATAATCTGTTTTTATGGACTAAAACACCAGATGACAGAGAGGTTGATAATGGGGGTATAGCTTATCCTACGGTAAGACGTGTAAATTTAGGTTTTAGATTAACATTATAAAATACAATAAAAATGAAAATATATAATAAGATAATTTTGTATTGTGGGCTTTTCTTTTTTCTTGCAGGCAGTACTTCTTCCTGTACAGATTATTTAGATGTTGCACCAGCATCTTTAGTTAATCCGGAGGATGCTTACAAAAATTTTGTGAATTTCCAAGGTTTTACAGAGGAGTTGTATAATTGTGTTCCCAGTTTTTGTAATCGTGACGATAACAATTTCTTTAATAATGGAGAAGAAGAAATGTGGCAGCAAAATGCAACCAATCAAGGCGCTTGGATTTGGCAAGTTGATTTAGGGAACTATTGGTCATGGCAAAGAGGAGGTTTTGGAAACGGAGGCTCTTTCTTGGATCAAAATACAGATAATTTTAGTACCGATAACAATAAGAGATCTAAATCATTATGGGTTGGTGCTTGGTACGGAATAAGAAGAGCAAACATAGGTCTAGCAAATATTGACAAAATGGTCGATGCTACGCCTGAGGAAAAAAATATAATTGCTGGTCAATTGTATTTTTTTAGAGCTTGGTTTCACATGCATTTAATTACCTATTGGGGCGGAATGCCTTATATAGATTATGTGCTTCCGTCTGATGAACCACTTAGATTGCCTAGGTTGACCTATCAGCAAACTGCTGACAAAATTGCTGAGGACTTTCAAAAAGCTTATGAATTATTACCAGGAAATTGGGATGCAGTACCAGCAGGACAAGCAACAGTTAATAAAAATGAGCTACGCATAAATAAATGGATGGCTATTGCCTATTTAGGTAAAAATTATTTGTATGCAGGGAGTCCATTAATGAATTTGTCTTCAGGTGGTGCTGATGCTTACAACGCTGAATATTGCAAAAAAGCTGCTGATGCTTTTGGTATTTTGTTACAAGCTTCTGAATCTGGTGCTTGTCAGTACAGTTTGATTCCTTGGAGTAAATATTCTGAAAATTATATGACTAATGGACAAGGAGGTAGAATGCCTGGTACAGCAACTGTTAACAATGTTGTTTACAATGAAGCGATTTTTAGAGGTCCTAACTGGGGCGGTACTGATCAATCTACTAACAAACAGTATTTATGTGCTGGGGGAGTTTTACAAGACAGAAGCTGGTCGCAGTATGCTACAGCTAATTATGTGAATTATTTTGGTATGGATACTGGTTTACCAATCAACAGTGTTAGTAAGGCTGATGTTCCAGGTGATCAGGGATCAACTTATGATGTTCATTATCCATGGAAAAATAGAGATCCTCGCTTTTATATCAATTTTGGTTTCGATACTCAAAAGATGGTAAACAGTACTGCTGCTGCTGCTAAAAATTTTGTTTATGCTAATCTTTATACAGGAGGAAATTACAGAGCTGCAAACACGGGTAGTAATACAGGATATCTGATGATGAAATTCAATCCTCTTGGTTTTAATAAGTATGATAATGCATATAACAGACATCAGGTACATACGGCTTGGATGCGACTAGCTGATGTTTATTT
Organism: Flavobacterium commune; assembly: GCF_001857965.1. Lineage (NCBI taxonomy): Bacteria > Pseudomonadati > Bacteroidota > Flavobacteriia > Flavobacteriales > Flavobacteriaceae > Flavobacterium > Flavobacterium commune. Next base: position 2,485,184 of record NZ_CP017774.1, read on the forward strand.
GATGTATGCAGAATCAGTAGCTATGGGTTATAATAATATTAACGCTACTTCGACGACTTTTAGTCAGAATGCAGTCTATGCTATTAATAAAGTAAGAAATCGTGTGATATTACCAAACGGAAATCCTCTACCTGGCGTTGCTCCAATATTTCTTACTTCTGTTGAGAGTTTTATGTCTGAGGTAAGACGTGAGCGTGCAGTTGAGTTGGCTTATGAAGGACATCGATTCAATGATTTGCGTCGTTGGCGTTTGTTAATTAAGTCGCCATATAATGTTAAAACAGGTATTAGTTTTGATCGAGCAATTCCTGAAACTAACAATGCTACTCCAACATTTAATTTCCTTGATAAAAATGTTCCTCAAAACAATAGAATAGAAAATTTAAGAGAGTATGTAGTTTGGCAGCGTAATTTTACAGAAAGACATTATTGGCTTCCTTTGAAAAGAGCTGATGCAAATTTGTATCCAGAATTTGCTCAAAATCCAGGTTGGTAATTGCAATATATAATCGAAAAAAGTAAATAATAATGAAATATATCAAAATAGTTTTTTTTATATGCGCAATACACACTCTTTTCTCATTGAAAATGAGTGCACAAGATAACAAGATTGTTGTTTCTGCTGTTGTGCTTGATACTAAAGGAGTACAGGTACCAGGCGCAATCATCACGGATAGTAATAATGTTACTACCATTGCTAATGAAGTTGGTGAGTTTGCATTAACTGTTGAAGCTAATAGTACTTTGTCTGTAAAAGCGTCTGGATATAAATTAAGTACTGTCCAGGCTAAGTCAGATTTGAAGACTATCGTATTACAATTGGATAAATCCAATTTAGTAAATGTAGCCTTCAATAAAGTGGATAAGGTTGACATTCTTGGTGGTGTTTCTAACGTGAATATTGAAGGAATGCTACATACTAACTATTCATTATTCAGTTTAGATAATTTATCTAGTTTTATTCCAGGTTACCATGGTAATATATGGGGGATGAATAGTAAGTTGGTTATTGTTGATGGAGTGCCTCGTGACGAATTCAATGTGTTGCCATTTGAAATTGATGATATTACAGTCTTAAAAAGTGCTGCTGCTGTAGCCTTATATGGAAGCCGTGCTGCTAAAGGGGTAGTTTCTATTACTACTAAGAGAGGTACTGCTAAAAAGAGCAGATTTGACGTTCGTTTTAATAATACGCTTTATACCCCTAAACGTTATGCAGAATATTTGGGTTCAGCTGAATATATGACTCTTTTTAATGAGGCTTTAGTAAATGATGGTATTGCTCCTTTATACTCTAATGAAGAAATAGCTAATTACGCATCAGGTTCCAATCCGTTTCGTTATCCAGATGTTGACTTTTATTCTTTTAAGAATATAAATAAATTTGCCAGACGTTCAGAAATTGTTACTGAGTATAATGGAGGAACTGAAAGTGCACAATTCTATGTTAATGTTGGGAATTACAATACTACTTCATTACTAGATATAGGAAATGGTAAGAAAGAGGGAGAAAATCGTTTTAATGTTAGAGGTAATCTGGATATTAAAATAAATGATATGATTTCTACTAAGATTAATACCAATGTTACTTTTTATGACAATAATACAGCACAGGGTAATTTTTGGGGTGCAGCCGCAACCTTAAGACCTAATCTGATAGCTCCTTTAATACCCTTGAGTTATTTAGGAAATTTAGATGCGGGTTCTCAGGCACGTTTAAGTACTAATCCTTTTATTATTGATGGTCAATATATTCTAGGAGGTACTCAAACACAGGCAACCAATCCTTTCGCAGATATCTATACTAGAGGTACAAGACAAGCTACAACTCGTAAATACCAGTTTGATGCTACTATCAATTTTGATTTAGCCAAAGTTTTAAAAGGTTTGTCTTTTGATACACAGTTTGCCATTGATTACAATACTTCTTACGCACAGAATATTTCTGATAATACTTATGCTGTTTATGTACCAACATGGACAGGAGATAATATTACTTCATTATCTCAAATAGGTAATAACGTTAACAATAATTCAAGAACTTTGGAGGCATCCTATCAGCGTCAAACCTTGTTTTTTTCAGGTGCTTTTAAGTATAAAAATACTTTTAACAAAGTTCACAATGTATCTAGTATGTTAGTAGCTCATGGTTACAAACTTGCTGAATCACAGGTGTATCATGCTATTGGTAGTGCTAACTTAGGTTTTCAAGCCGCTTATAACTTTAAGCAAAAATATTACCTTGATTTTACAGCAAACTATGTACATTCTGCTAGATTTGTAGAAGGTAATCGTGGAGCATTCTCACCAACCGCTTCGATTGGGTGGAGAATAAGTAATGAGGATTTTTTAGCTAATTCTAGTTTTATTGACGATTTAAAATTAACTGCAAGTGCAGGTATTTTGAATACGGATTTGGATTTTGAATCTCTTATTGCAAGCAATGGTGCTTACTTTTTAGAGCGTGATGTTTACAGTACAAATAATGGTGCTTATTTTTCATGGCAGGAAGGTCGTCAGTTGCGTGCTACAGACATTCAAAGGGTAGGTAATCCTGATTTAACTTACCAACAGAGGAGAGAAATCAGTTTTGGAATTGAAGGATCTTTGTTTAAAAATAAGTTACAGTTTAATGCTTCATATTTTGCACATCAGTTGACAGGTATTCCTATTAATGATGTTAATCTTTATCCTAGCTTTTTGTCTGTTCAATTCCCTTCAGCTAGTTCTTTTGTTCCATATGTTAATTATAATGCAGATAACCGTCAAGGTTTTGATGTAGGTGTATCTTTCAATAAGAGAGTGAATAAAGTTGATTTGAATGTAGGTATGGTAGCTACTTATTACACAGCAGATGCTGATATAAGAAACGACATAACTTTTGAAGAAGCGTATCAAAAACGTAAAGGAACGCCTATTGATGCTATTTGGGGGTTAAAGAACGATGGCTTCTATACACAACAAGATATTATTGATAACGATTATCCAACTCCTGCTTTTGGAAATGTTAAGGCAGGGGACATTAAGTATGTTGATATAAATAATGATGGTTTGGTTGATAATAATGATCAGGTTTATCTTGGTAGAGGTGGCTGGGCTGGATCGCCATTAACATTAGGTCTTAATATGACAGCAAAATGGAAACATTTCTCTTTGTTTGTTTTAGCAAACCAAACTAGCGGTTCTGTTGGATTAAAAAACAGTTCATATTATTGGCCAACTGCTGGAGTGAACGCTAAATATTCTGCTGCACTTCGTGATCGTTGGACACCAGAAACGGCTGAAACTGCTACTTATCCAAGGTTGACAACTACAGCTGGAGCTAATAATTATAGAAATTCAGATTTTTGGTTATTCAAAAATGATCGATTTAATTTAGCTAGAATTCAATTCTCATTTGATTTGCCAAAAGAGTATTTACCTAGTAGTGGTTTTATAAGAAATTTAGGTCTTTATGTTAATGGTAATGATTTATTATTAATTTCTAAAGAGAGAAAACATATGGAAACCAATATTGGTTCTATGCCACAGATGAGATCTTTTAATATGGGTTTAACGGCAACATTTTAATTTAAAAAAATTGTATAATGATTAAGAATAAAAACATATTTGTAATTTTAATTCTCTCTATTTTATTTGTTGGCTGTACAGATGTTATAGATCCAGCAGACGAGAATATTCGTGACCAAAATTCAACATACAATGAGCCAAATTTTGGTTTGGGCTTATTGACTCAAGGTTATACCAGGATTCCTACTAATGGCTACAATTTTAGTGAAGTAGCCACAGATGATGCAGTAAGTAATGATGTTAGTAATGGTTTTTTGAGGTTAGCAACAGGGCAATGGACGGCATCTAATAATGCTGCTGATCGCTGGACATCTTGTTTTTCAGGAATACAATACATGAATATTGTTTTAACTGAAGCAGACAAAATGACGTTTGCAGAAGACCCAATTATTGATAAATTGTTTAAAGAGCGTATTAAAGGAGAGGCTTATGGTTTACGTGCTCTTTTTATGTTTAATTTGTTACAGTCACACGCAGGTTGGGTAAATGGAAAATTAATGGGGGTTCCGATTTATTCGGAGGTTTTAAATAAAGATTCTAACTTTAATGTTCCTCGTCAGGATTTTAATACCTGTGTAGCACAAATTTATAAAGATGTGGATAGTGCAGCAGTTCGTTTGCCTCTTAACTATCGAGATATTGTTAACGAAAGTGACATTCCTGCACGTTACCTAGCGATTAATGCTACAGTTGGTGCATATAATAGAACGATGGGTTTGCGCTATTTAGGTTTAGTAAGTGGGATTATTGTAAAAGCAATACGTTCGCAAACATCTTTAATGGCAGCCAGTCCTGCTTTTGCTGATGGGACTGCCAATGGTTCAAACGAAACATGGGCAAATGCGGCTAAACATGCTGCTGAAGTTATTGCCTTCAAAGGTGGTTTAACTGGACTTCCAACTGATTTTAATAGTGGTGTTGCATGGTACAGAAATACATCACAAATTAATGGATTGACTGCGGGATCTAACCCTCCAGAGGTTCTATGGAGGGCAGGAACTTCAAATAATAATGATTTAGAACGTGAACATTTTCCTCCATCTTTGTTTGGTAATGGTCGTGTGAATCCAACCCAAAATTTTGTTGATGCTTTTTATGCAAATAATGGTTATCCAATAACACATCCTTCATCTAATTATAATCAAAATAGTCCTTATGCAAACCGCGATCCTCGTTTAGCAGAGTTTGTTAATTATCATGGAAGAACAGCAGGAGTTACTAATGCTCAAATTAATATGGCAACGGGAACTCAGGATCCAGTAAATAAGGTGTTAACTTCTACTCGTACAGGTTATTATATGAGAAAATTGTTAAGACAGGATGTGAATTATAATCCAAGCGGTAGAAATACGCAGTTGCATTACAGACCACGTATTCGCTATACCGAAATGTATCTTAATTATGCTGAAGCTGCTAATGAAGCTTGGGGGGCAGTTTCCGATCCGGAAGGTTATGGTTACACTGCTTATGATATAATTAAGGTTATTCGTAAAAGAGCAATGAATTTGAATACGGATCCTTATTTAGAGTCTATTAAAAATGATAAGGATGCTATGCGTGAGTTAATTCGTAATGAGCGTCGTTTAGAATTGTCTTTTGAAGGATTCCGTTTTTGGGATTTACGACGATGGAAAGTTCCGTTTTCAAAGTTGACTGAAGATGCTAAAGGAATAACGGTATCTGGAACATTAAATGCTCCTGTTTACAGCACGCCTGCAACCGTTGAAAATAGAGCGTATCAAAATCACATGTATTATGGACCAATTCCATATTTGGAAACTTTAAAATTTACTAATTTGCTTCAAAACGATCTTTGGAATAATTAGAAATATACTTAATAACAAAAATTATGAAAAAACTAATTTTATTTTTATTGATATTGATATCTGCTGCAGGATGTTCAAACGATCCAATATCATTTCCGGATTATGATTATTCTGCAGTATATTTTCCTTACCAGTTCCCTGTGCGAACAATAACTTTTGGAGAAGATATTTTTGACAATACTTTAGATCTTCAGGGTAAGTGCGAAATTATGTGTGCTTTAGGTGGTGTTTATGAAAACAAACAAGACCGAATAATTAATATTGAAATAGCCGATACCATTCCTAGTGGTTATAATTTTACTGGAACCACTAGAGCCATACGAGCTATGCCAAGAAATTACTATACACTAGCATCAAATCAAATCATTATTAAGAAAGGGAGTATTTCTGGAGGTGTACAAGTGCAATTAACGGATGCTTTTTTTGCTGATCCTTTAGCTACAGCTAATAATTATGTAATTCCTTTAATGATGACTACAGTTACTAATGCTGATACTATTTTGCAAGGGAAACCAATTGTTTTAGGTTCTAAACCTAGAAGGCTGAATGGAGCACTTTGGGATGTTCGCGCAAAAGATTATGTATTGTATGCAGTAAAATATATTAATACATGGCATGGTCAATATCTTAGAAGGGGGAGAGATATTTATTCTGGAAATAAAGTAGCTACTACAGTTAGACGCCCTGTGGATGTTGTAACCTATGATGCCTCAGCTGCTGATTCTCAAAAATGGGTTTTTCCATTGACTACACAATCTTTAAATGTTTTGAGATTCCCAATAGTTTATCAGGATAATGCTTCGCAAAATTACAATTGTATTTTAAATTTAAACTTTGATCAAGAAAACAACTGTGTAATCACTTCTTCTGATCCGACAGCTTATACAGTTACTGGTACTGGAAAGTTTGTGAAAAAAGGTGAGAAGAAAAGTTTTGGAGGCCTTGACAGAGATGTTCTTTATTTAGATTATACAATAAATCATATAGGGAAAGGTATTACAACACAAACTAAGGATACTCTGGTAATGAGAAACAGAGGGGTTGTTATGGAACAATTTACTCCTGTTTTAGCTCCTTAAAATTAAATCATAAAGAAATATTTTTTTATATTATTGAAAAAGAATTATTAATTTAATTGATTTTGTTTTCATATATCTAATAGTAAAAACTTTTTTCTAGTTTAGATTTCTTTACTTAAATGTTTTTATAAGAAACAATGAAGTAATTCCTTCATTGTTTCTTATTTTCTTTTATTGGCATTTTACTACATATTTTAAAGAGAACATTTAGGTTCATTTTTTTATCGTCAAAAAAGCAGGTATAATTATTTTTTGTCATAGTTGCAAAAAAAAAAAAAACACAACCGATTGCTTTTTTTGAAATATTATTGAGCCATTTTATAATTAATTCGCTCTGTGATATTTCATACGTATTGTTTGCCATATAGTTATGTTGATTTTAATGAAATAATTTAATTATGAAAAAAAAAATACTTTTTTATAAAGAAAGTACTAAGAATATTTTTTTGATAATATTTTTTTTGTCTTTCGTTCAATTGGTTAACGCTCAACAAAATGTGTCTTTAAGGCGACCTGTTTCACCTGACAAGCCAATGTGGTTAGTTCATATTGATACTTGGAATTATGCAGATCCACAAAAAATTATTGATTTAATCCCCGTAGATATTCGTCCTTATGTTGTGATGAATATTTCACTTTCTATTAGTCATGATGTAGCAACTAGTCAGTTTAAAGTTGCTGAATATGGTTATGAAATAGCTAAGTCTTGGATTAGAACTTGCGCTCAGAATCGCATGTGGGCGATGATTCAACCTTCTAGTGGTGGATATTCCCAGTTTTCAGATTTTGATCTTTCGGTTTATGAAGAGTTTTATAAAGATTATCCAAACTTTATAGGATTCAATTATGCTGAACAATTCTGGGGATATGATGATGCCAGTGACCCGCTTTCCCCATCTTGGTCTAATCGAATGTCTCATTTTGCTAATTTATTAAAATTGAGCAACCAATATGGAGGTTATCTGTCAGTGAGTTGGTGTGGAAACCAATGGAGCCCTGCTATAAATCCTATTGGTATGATGAAACGAAATCCGGCTTTTGCTAAAGCTTGTCGGGATTATACAGAAAATTATATACTGTCCGAAAAATATACTCAAATTTCTTACCAGTCAGATATGGAGAGTATTTGTTTGGGATCTTATCTTTCAGGATATAGTGGGAATTATGGTATTCGTTATGACGATACAGGGTGGACAAATGCCAGTGGAGTCCATGAAGGTTTTACAATGGCTACTGCAGCTGCGCCACATTTTGAACACATGATGCTTACAGGACAAACCGTAATAGATGGTCCGGAGCTTATATGGACACAGTGTTTCCGTGAAACAAACCGTATCACTTCATCAAATGGTTATATGAGTCGAAATTGGGAAACTTTTCCTCAATTTGATAATACTTCTGTAGATATTTTCCGAAAAATATTAGATGGTACGGTCCGTATTCCAACCAGAACTGAAGTTATTGACCGAACTAAGGTCGTAATTGTTAATGATGTTCAATCGGGTACTCCTGATAATATTTATAGTACTCCTGAAACTTTGTTCGAAGGGCTTTACCGTATGGATGGTGATGGTAATTATAAAGATAATAAGAGTTTCTTTAAGAAAACGGGGCGATTTCCAACAATTCCAACGGTTTTTGAATTGGATGATACTGAGGCGAAGTCATTTGATGTCCAGATTAATAAATCAAATTATGCCACTAAATGGCCAACTATAACTTCTAAACAGACTGAATTAAATGCATTGTTTCCTGAAGAATATACCGGAGACTTATTTGTAGGGAGACATGAAAACGGATGGGTGACTTATAATCCATATAAAACAGTAGCTGGAAAAATTGCTAGTGCAAGTATCCCTTTTAAATACAATACATGTGAAAAGGTAGAGCTGACGTATTCACAATATTCTGCAGGAATTATTAAGGAATTTTCAAACAAAGTTAATTTCTATTTGACAAATTATAATGAGTATGATTCGAGTTTAAAGACAGATATTATCAAAATATTTGGAAGTAATTCAGAACCTACCTATTCTTATCTGGATAGAGCCAATCATCAGGCAAGTATTATTACAAAAAACTGGTCTGGAGGGGTACTTACTTTAACAATTCAGCATAATGGCCCTCTTGATTTAACTGTGAATTGTTCGGGTGCAGCAACAGGACGTTTATCAGCTTATACAGAAGCCCGATTAATTGAACCAAATAAACCGTCAGTTTATATTGGGGCTCGTCAAAATGAAGCAGAACATTTTGATTATAAAAACATAAACAGCATTATTACCGGTGGTCAAAATGGTTCTATAAGAAATTATCAGGGTCAGGGATATTTAAATTTTGGAACAAATGCTGCAGCAAGTATAAGAGATGTAATTAAAGCTTTAAGAAAAGGGACTTATCAACTTGAGATAAGATATTCAGCTCCTGTTTCAGCAGTTACAACTATTGATTTATATGTAAACGGGATTAAAGTTGCGACTCCAATATTTAATAAAACCAATGATGAAAGCTCTTGGTTAACGATATCACAAAATATAGAATTGAATGAGGGAGATAATGAAATAAAATTAGAAGCCAATGCGGCAGGTTTGGCAACTATTTATTTTGACAATATTACATTTTCACAGAATGAAAATAATGGAGTTTATAATTTTACAAATGATGTAGCTACTACAAGTGCTAGTTTGCCTGCTGCTAATTTAATTACCGTAAAAAGTGGTAGTGCTGGTGTAATATCATATAAAGATGTAAATAATAATACCAGTAATGCTTTTAAGGCTTATTCTGTGGGGTCAATTAACGGAACAGCAGTGGCAGATTTGGATTTGTTCCAGACTGACGCAAAAGATTATTCTGTTACCTGGAAAGAATATTATTCTACTAATGGAGGTAAAAAAGGTGTTTTATTAAGAGCATCAGGTGCAAATGGTTCATGCACTTATGCTGATGGAATGAAACAAGGATATTTGTTTATTGCTTTAAACAATTCAGATGGAACTATTACACTTATGCCTTATGTTGCTGGTACAGATGGTATTATAGCTAAACCAACTTATACAACCACAACTCTTAAAGTAATGCCGGGTCAACCTGTGTGGTTTAGGGCTTCTGCAATAGCTAATAAGTTAATTTTTGAATGTTCTGCAGACGGTATAAATTGGGAAGGTGCGCCGCAAACAACTTTCCAGGATGCCATTTATACTTCAGGAGCTTCAGAATTAGTCTGGGGATTAGGCTCAAACAATTTGAATTGGGTAATGGACGATATTAAATTTTCTTCATCAAGCATCACCTTATCTAAGCTTGACATGGAAGGGTTTACTTATGTTCAGAGTTCAGGTCCATCAGCCAGTCAAATGTTTTCTGTGTCAGGCAACTCACTTGTAGGAGACATAAGTGTTGAAGCTCCAGTAAATTACGAACTCTCTTTGAGTGCTAATGGCACATATCAGCCTAAACTTATATTACCGCAAATTAATGGAGCAGTAGCCAGTACACCAATATTTGTTCGTATGACATCTGGATTGTCAACAGGTAAAAAGGTAGGTGTAATCACAATAAAAACTACCAATACAATAGACCGTCAAATAAGTTTGACCGGTAAAGTAGATCAAAGTCCAATATTTGTTAAATATGATTTTACAAATGATGTGGCTACAACGTCTGCAACAACACCTGCGGCAATCAATGCAACTATTGGACAAGGGAATGCTGCAACAGCTGGCGTTGTATCTTATACAGATGCCAATAGTTTGACAAGTAATGTTATTAAACCTTATGGTGTGGGGCAAAAAAACGCTACAGGTGTGATAGATTTGAATGCTTTTTCGAAAACAGCTACAAATTACTCTGTAACATGGAAACAATACATTGGATCTGATCCAACTCAATATAAAACAGGCGTTTTGTTAAGAGGTAATACTAGTAAAATAGGTAATGCAACAACAGGATATGTTCAGGGTATTATGGAAGGTTATTTACTATTAGTGTATAATACAGGAACTGATTCACAATTTAGAATTTACCGCTCCACATCAAGTGGATTAACAACCCTAATTAGTACAACTGTAAGTTTGGATCCAATTCCTAATAAGCCTATTTGGTATAGAGCATCTGCTTCAGGAAGTGGTAGTGTTGCATTAAAAATTGAGTATTCAACTGATGGAGTAAACTGGACTACAGGCGGCTCCACTACTGACGGTAGTTCAACTTATTCAGCTGGAGCTACGCAAATTGTATGGGGTTTAGCTGTTAACAGTTTAGACTTTTACATGGATGATATTGCTTTTTCAGGTTTAGATGAATCAGCAACATTAGAAATTGATGATGATAATGACGGTGTACCAAATAATATAGACATTTGTCCAAATACACCAATAGGTCAAGCGGTAAATACCACTGGTTGTTCTCAGACTCAATTAGATGATGATGGGGATGGTATTAAAAACAATGTCGATCTTTGTTCAAATACACCAACTGGTCAAACTGTAAATGCTAATGGTTGCGCTCAGAGTCAATTAGATGATGATAATGATGGTGTTAAGAACAATGTTGATTTATGTCCAAATACACCAACAGCTCAGTCAGTAAGTGCTTCAGGTTGTGCCCAGAGTCAATTGGATGATGATAATGATGGTGTCAAAAATAGTCTGGATATCTGTCCAAACACACCAACAGGTCAGTCAGTAAATGCTTCAGGTTGTGCCCAGAGTCAATTAGATGATGATAATGATGGTGTTAAAAACAATGTTGATTTATGTCCAAATACACCAACAGGTCAGTCAGTAAATGCTTCGGGTTGTGCTTTGGGGCAATTAGATGATGACAATGATGGTGTGAAGAATAATGTTGATTTATGTCCAAACACACCAACAGGTCAGACGGTAAATACCACAGGCTGTGCTCAGAGTCAATTAGATGATGACAATGATGGTGTTAAGAACAATGTTGATTTATGTCCAAACACACCAACAGGTCAGTCAGTAAATGCTTCAGGTTGTGCTTTGGGGCAATTAGATGATGACGGCGACGGTGTTAAGAACAGTGTTGATTTATGTCCAAGTACACCTGTTGGTCAGGCAGTCGATGCTAATGGTTGTATCGCCTTAGGCTCAACGAATTATTCTATTGAAGTTGTTGGAGAAAGTTGTCCAAATAAGAACAATGGTCAAATTACCATCACAGCCAGCCAGGCTTTGACATATTCTGCAACTGTTAATGGAACCCCTAAATCTTTTACAAATAAAATTTTAGCCTTAACTAATCTTAATCCGGGTACTTATGATATATGTATTGATGCATCGGGGACGACTGCAAAACAATGCTATTCTATTGTAATTCCTGCAAGTGCGGCTATTACAGCAAAAACGACATCAACATCTGAAAAGTTAATGGTTGAAATTCAGTCAGGTACCGCTCCTTATCAGGTAAATGTTAATGGAGTACTACAATTTGAAACCAATAATTCCAATTTTGGTGTAGATGTAAGTAATGGGGATGTATTAGAAGTTACAACTTCAAAAGAATGTGAGGGGACTTATGCCAAAACGATTACTTTGTTTGATTTTGTTCAAGCCGTTCCAAATCCTACAACTGGTCCGTTTGATATTTATTTACCAACTAATGACAGCTCAGTAGAAATAGGAATTTATACTGTCACAGGAATGCTAATTTCTAAATCGGTTTACATTATTGAAAATGGTAAAGTACATTTAGATTTAGGAAAAGAACCTGCTGGAGTTTATTTTGTTAGAATACAATCAAATCCTTTAGAAACAATTAAAATCATTAAAAAGTAGTTGCGATATGAAAAAAATAAGTTTATTTATATTGAGTTTGACACTATTTTCTTCTTGTAGCAGTGGTGGAGATGAGGGCGATGCCCAAACTCCACCAACTATTCCAAGTTTAGTTTATCCAACAAATAATTTGGTTTGTATAGACAATACAGTTGAATTTAAGTGGAATGCTTCATCTGATGCTCAAAATGATGTGATTACTTATCAACTAGATGTTGCTACAGATAATGCTTTCACTAAAAATGTAGTTACTTCAACTACCACTTTGTTGAGTAAGTCATTGTCTTTAGAGAAGGGGAAGTTTTATTATTGGCGGGTAAAAGCAATTGATTCTAAAAATAAAGCAGATAAATATACTTCGGTATATACTTTTTTTACTGAAAATCAGGGAATAGTTAACCATTTACCATTTATACCAGAAATAAAATTACCTGTTTTACATTCGGATGTTTCCGGTAGTTCAATAACTTTAAGTTGGACAGCAGTAGATGCAGATAATGATAATTTGTTGTATGATGTGTATTTAGGAACGTCAAACTTTCCTACTCAAAAAGTAGCATCGGATTTGTCGGCTGCTTCTTATACAGCATCTTCATTGACATCTTCAACAAAATATTACTGGAAAGTTGTTGTTAAAGATGATAAAGGAGGAAATACTATAGGTCCGGTTTGGGATTTTAATAAACAATAAGTTTTGCACACAGCAATTATCTTATAAATATCTTTTAAATAAAAGAAGTTTGATATGAGACTATCTAAATTTTAGGACGGTCTCATATCTCTCTTGATATAGAATCGAAAAAAATAAGTAAACAATTTTCAGGAGATATTCTTGATTTTCAAATGATTAGTTTTTTATGAATTTATGATTTATAAAAAACTGAATGTTAATTGTTTGTTTTTTTAATAATCTATAAACTTGATTTATCACTTAATAAAAAAAAAACATCTATTAACTTTAATGATGTAACAATAATTCTACTATGTATGAAAAGAAAAATTAAAATAAAATTTGCAATTATTGCGGGTATAATTTTTTGCGGTCTAGGGTTTGCACAAAATCCAAAAGTCAGAATTGACAAGAATACACCTTATCAAAAAATTACCGGATTTGGTGGATTTGTAAATAGTCCACAATTTGGTTATAATCATATGTCAACAGCAGAAATTCAAAAAGTTTGGGGTGCAAATAGTGGGGCAGGTTATAATATTATGCGACTTTATATTCCTGAAAATAAGAGTAGTTGGAGTTCTGTGTTGGCTACTGCACAACTTGCAAAATCTATGGGACTTACCATTTTTGCAAGTCCTTGGACAATGCCTGCAGAATGGAAAACTAATAATCATATTAATGCAGTGTACGTAGATGCTAATGGTGTACAACAGATAGGATATCTAAAGCCAGAACATTATCAGGATTATGCTTTATATCTGGATGATTTTGTGACGTATCTTAAAAATAATGGGATAGAACTGGATTATATTTCTGTACAAAATGAACCAGATGAGAAGGCATTGTATCATGGATGTATATGGACTCCAGATCAGATTGCTACTTTTGTGAAAGACTATGGTCATCTTATCAATTGTAAAGTAATCGCACCCGAGAGTGTTGGTTTTTCAGATAATTATGCAAATGCTTTTTTGAAGCCTGAAGTAATGGCTAATTTTGAAGTATATGGAGGCCATCAGTATGGTGGAATGCAGTCTGTCTATAAGCAATTTCAGAATTATAACAAACAAATCTGGCAGACAGAGTATCTTATCAATTGGAACTCTTCTAGTGGTACTACGCCAAGAGATTTTGATTGGAATACAGATGGTTTTTCTTTTGCTAAAAGTGTAAATGATGCGTTATTGGGTAATATAAATGCCTGGATTCATTATGCTACAAAGCGTTTTTATGGGTTAATGGGGGATGGAACTAATGGTTCTGTTGATGGTGAAATTACTAAAAGAGGATATGTTCTTCAGCAATTAGCTAAAAATGTTACCGGAAAGACCAGAATCAATGCTATATGGACAGATGAAGGTTTTTTAAAAGGATCTTCATATATTTCTGAAGATGGAAATAAAATCGTTTTATTTGTATATAATACTGCATCTACACCTTCAACTTTGACAGTAGATTTACCATTTTATACCGTTTCAGGAACAAAAGCACTTACAAATGCTACAAGTGATTATACCATTTCTAATCTTACTTATAATGAACAAACTTTTCGTCCTGTTGTAACTGTAGATGCTTCTAGTGTTATGACTTTTATTTTTAATAAAAATAGCGAGAGATTACAATCTAATATGATTGGGGAAGATATCCATTATAATAAAATTGATGTTCAGCAAACTTCTAGTGCTACTTTTGGAACGGCTTATAAAATTAGTGGACAAACTAAAACATGGTCTAATCCAAATCCTTTATTTAGTTCGAATACTAACGGAACAAATGGTTATATTGCTTTGGATGACAGATATAGCAAATTGATAATGCATGTAAACAGTGCAACATCTGTTTCTAATCGCTATTCTGATAATACGACGCTTATTTATGTAAATGCCGCCGGAACAGTAAAGAGTAAAAATTACGGGCGGGTGACTTTTCCCGCTGCTGGGAGTTTTGACATTGTTTTAGATATTTCCACAGCAACATTGACCGATGGTATTAAAGGAATTATTAGCCTTACAAATTCCAATTATAGTTCAGTACTCACCATGAATTTTGGAGATGTCTATCTGAATATCGGTAATGAAAAAACTTCGAAATTCTCCGGAGTTTATTTCGATGATGATAGTAACTTGCTGGATGCTTTGACAAGTAGCTATAGTACTTCTCTCGATCTTCGTAATGTAACAGCAATTCCCCAAAGTAAAAATTGGTATCAATCAGCAGCAAATAAAAACAGTATTTATTATGTGCCTCAAGGTTATACAGGTCTTACAACGAATGTTATTGCAAACAACAATGCAAATTTACTTTCACTAGCTGATCAGAGTGGTGATTTTAGTGTACCTTTTAATTTTAATACCACTTCAGCTACTTATACTGGAGTTTTTGCAGGGTATAGAACTTTGACATTGCCTTTTGAAGCATCAATTCCCACAGGAGTTACTGCTTATAATATGGTTTCATCATCTGCAAATGTTTCTTGTACATCAATCAAAAACGGAATTATTCCTGCGAATACGCCTGTTTTAATTAGTGCAAATGGCACCTTTACTTTTACGGGAAGTGGAGCTGTTTCTACTCCTAAAAATCTCACAGTAAATAATTTTGTGCCTGTGTATATCAGCTACAAATCTCCTGTGAAAAGTTATGTTTTTAAAACAGTTAATGGTGTTTCGGGATTTTATACTGTAACAACTTCTTCTCTTTCAGATATGAATCCATTTACGGCATATATTACTTCCGAAAATTTATATACAGCAGAAGTTCTTCCTCTAAAATTTGATATATCAGATGATAATGATGCAGATGGTGTTCCAAATAATATAGATACATGTCCTAATACACCATCAGGTCAAACCGTAAATGCCAGCGGATGTGCTCAAAGTGAATTAGATGACGATGGAGATGGTGTTAAAAATAGTCTGGATATCTGTCCAAATACTCTATCAGGTCAAACTGTAAATTCTAGTGGATGTGCTCAGAGTCAATTGGATGATGATAGCGATGGTGTTAAAAATAGTATTGATATTTGTCCAAATACACCTAGCGGTCAGGCTGTTGATGCTAATGGGTGTATAGCTTTAGGATCAACAAATTATTCTATTGAAGTTGTTGGCGAAAGTTGTCCAAATAAAAATAATGGTCAAATTACAATTACTGCCAGTCAGAATTTGACTTATTCAGCAACTGTTAACGGAACCTCTAAAGCTTTTACAAATAAGATTTTAGCGTTAAATAATCTTGCTCCGGGGACTTATGATATATGTGTTGAGGCTTCAGGTGCAGCTTCAAAACAATGCTACTCTATTGTAATTCCTGCAAGTGCAGCTATAACAGCAAAAACGAGTTCTTCGTCGGATAAATTACACGTTGAAATTGAATCAGGAACAGCACCTTACCAAGTAAATGTTAATGGAGTTTTACAATTTGAAACCAATAATTCAAATTTTGATGTAGCAGTAAATTCCGGAGATGTTTTGGAAGTTTCAACTTCAAAATTATGTGAAGGAACATTAGTTAAAACGATTACACTTTTTGATTTAGTGAGAGCAGTTCCTAATCCTACAACTGGTCCGTTTGATATTTATTTACCTACTAATGACACCTCAGTAGAAATAGGAATTTATACGGTAAATGGAATTTTAATTTCTAAATCGGTTTACACTATTGAAAATGGTAAAGTGCATTTAGATTTAGGAAAAGAACCAACAGGTGTTTATTTTGTCAAAATTCAATCAAATCCTATAGAGACAATTAAAATTATTAAAAAGTAATTGAGATATGAAAAAAACAAGTTTATTTATTTTGAGTTTGATACTATTGGTTTCATGTAGTAGTGGTGGAGATGAGGGCGATGCCCAAACTCCACCGACTATTCCAGGTTTAGTTTATCCAACAAATAATTTGGTTTGTATAGACAATACAGTTGAATTGAAGTGGAATGCTTCATCTGATGCTCAAAATGATGCTATTACATATCAACTAGATGTTGCAACAGATAATGCTTTCACTAAAAATGTAGTTACTTCAACGACTACTATGCTGAGTAAGTCATTGTCTTTAGAGAAGGGTAAGTTTTATTATTGGCGGGTAAAAGCAATAGATTCTAACAATAAAGTTGGTAAATATTCTTCGGTATATACTTTTTTTACTGAAAATGAAGGAATAGTTAATCATTTACCGTTTATACCAGAAATAAAGACGCCGGTTTTGCATTCGAGTATTTCCGGTAGTACAACAACTTTAAGTTGGACAGCAGTAGATGCAGATAATGATAATTTGTCGTATGATGTGTATTTAGGAACTTCAAATCCACCTACTCAGAAAGTAGCTTCAGACTTATCTACTGCTACTTATGAAGTATCTTCATTAACACCTGGAACAAAGTATTATTGGAATATTGTTGTTAAAGATGGAAAAGGTGGAACTACAATTGGTCAAGTTTGGAGTTTTTCTAAACAATAAGATGATTTTTGCATAAAGGCTAAACATTCAGAAAAATAGACAACAATTGTAAAAAAAATGAAAAAAAACGCTTTCTTATTATTGATTTTGGTATCAATATTTTTTATAAATGATATTGAGGCTCAGACTACTGTAGCAGGAGCCTCAATTCCACCTGAAATAGAAAATCCCGAATTACTCGGCATAAACAAAGAACCCTATCACGCTACTTTGATGCCTTATGGCAATTTGAAAGAAGCTTTAGTGGCCAAACGACATGCATCATCATTTTGTCAGAGCCTTAATGGTGAGTGGAGATTCAATTGGGTTTCAACGCCTGAAAAACGTCCTGTCGATTTCTATAAGTCTGATTATGATGTTTCTGGTTGGAAAGAAATTGCTGTGCCTTCTAACTGGGAAGTAAAAGGATATGGTACACCTTTTTACAGAAATTTAGGTTATACTATCAAAAAAGATTTTCCACATGTAATGAGTGAACCAGAGAAATGGTACACATCATACAATGAGCGAAATCCTGTGGGAAGTTACCGCAGAGAATTTACAGTTCCTGCAGAATGGGAAGGTCGTCGTAATTTCATCACTTTTGATGGGGTTGATAGTGCTTTCTTTTTGTGGGTAAACGGTAAAAAAGTAGGTTTTAGTGTAAATAGTCGTAATGCAGCCGAATTTGATCTTACCAAATATCTAAAACCAGGTAAAAACATGATTGCTGTTGAAGTATATCAATACAGCTCAGGAACCTGGCTAGAAGACCAGGATATGTGGCGTTTGCACGGAATTTTTCGTAATGTGACGCTTTGGAGTGCTCCTCAGGTACATATTCGTGACTTTTTTGTGAAAACAGATTTGGATAAAGATTATAAAGATGCAACATTAGATGTATCTGCCAAAATTAAAAATTACAGTGATAAAACTGGAAAAGCGCAAACATTTACAGCTACACTTTACGACAAAGAGGGCAAAGAAATAGCCAAAGCAAGTGCAAATGGTTCTGCACTCAAATCCAATACAGAGCAGTTATTGAGTGTAAAAATTAAAGTAGCTAATCCATTAAAATGGACCGCTGAAACACCTAATCTATATACGGTTGTATTAACAAGTTCTGAAGGAGAAATACTTTCATCGAAAATAGGTTTCCGTAAGGTAGAAATCAAAGGAAGGGTTTTTATGGCTAATGGTGTACCAATTAAATTGAAGGGGGTAAATCGTCACGAGCATTGGTCAGATGTGGGCCATGCGGTTACCGAAGAGCAAATGATACGTGATTTGGAAGTTATTAAGCAAGGAAATTGTAACCACATCCGTACGAGTCATTATTCCAATGATCCACGCTGGTATGAATTGTGTGACGAGTGGGGAATCTGGTTGGTTGCTGAAGCTAATATGGAATACCATGGTTATGATACCCGATTTGATGAAGAACCAACAATAAAAGCAGCTATTATTGATCGTAATGTGGCTAATGTTGAAAATTTTAAAAATCATCCATCAGTAATCATCTGGTCATTAGGAAATGAAGGTGGTGGAATTAGCACAAATTTAAAAGCTGCTATGACTGAGGTAAAAAAGATTGATGATACCCGATTTGTTCACTATGAAAGATTTGGCACTGGTAAAAATAATCCTTCTGATCTCGATGGGCGAATGTATGGAACTGCAGAAGATTATGCCCGCATTGCTCAGGACAAAAATCTTACTAAACCCTTTTATATTTGTGAATTTGTTCATGCTATGTTTAATTCTATGGGTTCTCTTGATGAATACTCTCGAGTTTTCGATGAAAATCCTGAAATTTTAGGCGGTGCTATTTGGGAATTCCAAGATCAGGCATTGTGGAATAGGCGTGATCCAAACCATCCAATTTTGGCTTATGGTGGTGGTTTTGGCGAAAATCCAAATGACCATTATTTTATTCATAAAGGTGTGATTTCTTATGATCGTGCTACAGGAGGAAAAAATGTAAAACCACATTATCCTGAAATGAAGAAAGCATTCCAATGGATTGATACAAAACTTGCTGATCCAGTTAGTGGAGGAATTCAAATTAAAAATAAATATCAGTTTATTTCTCTGGATGGTTTTGACGCCACGTGGAGCCTGACCGAAAACGGTCAAGAAATTGATAATGGCAAAATTAGAATACGCCCTACATGGGGGAAAGGGAATTTTACTGGTAATATCTCTTATAAAATAGAGCATCCAAAAGCAGGTGCTGAATATTACCTACGTGTTTCATATAAGCTAAAAGAAAAGACACTCTGGGCAGATAAAGGCTTTGAAGTTGCAACAGAACAGTTTAAACTTCCTGTTAATACGCCACCAGCGGAAGAAATAAAAGTTACTCAACCCGTAAAACTGGTACAGAATTCTCAATCGGCAATTGTTTCAGGAAAAGATTTCTCTGTAAGTTTTGATAAGAAAACCGGCTTCATGAGTCAGTTAACTAAAAATGGTATTAATTTATTAACAGTTGATGGTGCTCCTAAATTGCATTTATGGCGTGCTTCTCACCGAAATGACGATGACTGGGCTTATAGACAATGGGAAAAGTATGGTGTAACTGCGCTCCAATATAAATTGGTGGATTTTAAAGTAGAAATTATTGACAAAGTTTCAGTGAAAATAACAGCTACAACAAAGGCAGATGGTAAAGAAGGTTTTGGAGTGTATCATACCGCAACTTATCTAGTTAAAGGAGATGGTTTGATAAAAGTGGATAATGATGTTCAATTTGTAGGTTTCCGAATTAATTTGGCTCGAATAGGTGTACGTATGTTACTTGATAAAAAACTGGATCGCATGTCATTTTTTGGTAGAGGACCATTCGAAAATTATTCGGATAGAAAAAGTTCTGCTGAAGTAGGTCTTTATGAATTAGGCGTAAATGAACAATACGAATACGAAAAACCGATGGAACGTGGAAATCATGAAGATGTCAGTTGGGCAAAATTAAGTGGTAAAGACATGCCTTCATTGATAGTAAAATCAGATGATAAATTAATGCAAGTGGCGGCGCTTCCTCATACTGATGAGCAAATGCATCCGGTGGAATATAAGATTGATTTACCAGCAAGTACTTCGACTGTATTTTGTCTTTCAACCAAAACACTTGGTGTAGGATCGGCTAGTTGTGGACCTAAACCACTTGAAGAATACCAGGTTTTTGCAGTGCCTACTTCATTTACTTACACTATTAACTTGTTTTAATTAAATATTAAATATGAAGAAGTACTTTTCAAGTTTTTTTACAATAAGTTGCATTTTTTTAGGAAGTTCAAATTTGAATGTCTAAAATAAGCTCTATTCAAATGAATTTTTTCTAGGCAACGTAAAGTTGCTGGATAATCTATCCAATTATTTGCAATCATCATAAATAACTAGTTTGAGTTTACCCTTTGGGCGTACTTATTTTTTAATTACGTTCAAAGGGTTTATTAATTTTAAAATCAGTCAGAATGAAATTATATAAATTATTTAGCATACAATTTGCTTTTTTGTTTTTGTTTTCCTGTTCAAAGGATGATACTCCAACCAAAACAGAACCTGTAAAAGAAGTCCCGGTTGAAGAAACCATTGCCTGGCCATTAGCAACTCCTAAATTAAAAGTAGTTGGTAAATATCTAAAAGATCCTTGTGGTAATATAATTAATATGCATGGTGTTGCCATGACTCCAAGTCCTTGGTTCAATGGGGGAGCTGTTGGCGAATGGCGTTGGAATAATTATGACGTAGCGGCATGTTTATCCTATAATAAAGCTGTAATGAATAAGTTATCTGATGCCAAACAAGGTTGGTATCTAAACTATGTGCGCTTGCATATAGACCCTTATTGGACAAACAATTTAGGGGTTTCAGGTATTCAGGAAAATGATATTTCTCAATTTAATGTTGAAAGATTTAAATCGGCAATTGATAATGTTATTCTTCCGCTTATTGCACATGCAAAAACCAGAGGAATGTATATCATTTTGCGTCCACCTGGTGTTTGTCCTGAGCATATAGCAGTAGGTGATGCTTATCATGATTATTTAAAAGTAATTTGGGATTATATATCGAAACATCCTTCTTTAAAAAATTCAGATCACGTGATGTTTGAATTAGCAAATGAACCTATAAGAATAAAACTTCCCGATGGTACTTATGGAGCCAATACCCAAGCTCACTTTGATCAGTTGAAATTGTTTTTTCAACCCATTGTCGATATGATTAGAACGAATGGTGCCAATAATATTCTTTGGATTCCAGGTTCTGGTTGGCAATCACAATATAAAGGCTATGCAGTTAATCCTATTGCAGGAGAGAATATAGGCTATGCTGTACATATCTATCCGGGATATTGGGGAAAAGACAATAATAGCCCTTCATTGTTTAGAGCCAATTGGAATGAAAACATAAAACCTGTTGCAGATATAGCGCCAATCGCTATTACAGAAATTGATTGGGGACCAGAGAAATATGCAGTTTGGGGAAAAGGAGGAGTAACTGGAACCGCAGGAGGATGGGGTTTTGGTGCTAATTTTAAAGTGCTGACTGATGAATCTGGCAACGTAAGCTGGAATGTTTTATCCCCGGAAAATCTTATCGATAAAGGATCTGTCAACGGAGGTATTGCTTATGATAATGATCCACAGGCATGTGCAAATCCAGTGAATAAATGGTTTAAAGAATATGCTAAAAAGATGGTTATTTGCAATTAATGTTAAATTGTAGTGTAGTGAATCTTGTAGTAAAAGAGAATCTATCTTTATTAAGGCTGCCCTTTCGGGCAGCCTTTTTTAGGCTTATGTAGTACCTTATAATTTATCCATAAAAAAACCGTCAAATTTTACTTTTGACGGTTTCGTTTTTTATTTCAGTCCCGAAAGTCCCGATAGCTATCGGAATCGGGGCGAATTATTTTCTTTTAATAACTCTTTCTACAGCTTCAACAATCGCTTGATTGTTTAATTTGTATTTTTCCATTAATTGTTCAGGAGTACCTGATTCACCAAAACTATCTCTAACAGCTACAAATTCTTGTGGAGTAGGATGGTGTAAAGCTAATACACCTGCAATACTTTCTCCAAGACCACCAAGGTAGTTGTGCTCTTCAGCAGTTACGATACATTTTGTTTTAGCTACCGATTTCAAAATAGCTTCAGCGTCTAATGGTTTAATGGTGTGGATGTTGATTACTTCGGCAGAAATTCCTTTTTCTTCTAGTTTTTCAGCAGCAATTAAAGCCTCCCAAACCAAGTGACCTGTAGCAACAATAGTTACATCAGTGCCTTCGTTTAACATGATTGCTTTTCCAATTACGAATGGCTCGTCGGCAGGAGTAAAGTTAGGTACAACCGGACGTCCAAAACGCAGGTAAGCAGGACCGTGGTGATCAGCAAGTGCAATTGTAGCCGCTTTTGTTTGGTTGTGGTCACAAGTGTTGATAACAGTCATTCCAGGTAACATTTTCATCAAACCGATATCTTCAAGGATTTGGTGCGTAGCTCCATCTTCTCCTAAAGTTAATCCGGCGTGAGAAGCACAGATTTTTACGTTTTTATCAGAGTAAGCAACCGATTGACGAATTTGGTCATAAACCCTTCCTGTAGAGAAGTTAGCGAAAGTTCCTGTAAAAGGAATTTTTCCACCAATAGTTAATCCTGCAGCAATTCCAATCATGTTTGCCTCAGCAATACCGATTTGGAAAAAACGCTCTGGGTGATTTTTCTTGAAATCATCAAATTTTAACGATCCAATTAAATCTGCACAAAGTGCTACTACATTTTCATTTTTCTGACCTAATTCAGTCATACCCACTCCAAAACCTGAACGGGTATCTTTACTTCCTGTATTTATATATTTTTTCATTTTCCTCCCCCAACCCCTCCGAAGGAGGGGAGTTCCTATTGGGGTAATAGGGTTTATGTTATTTATTAATTTTGATATTCCTCCCCTTTGGGGAGGTTAGGAGGGGATTAGTAATCTGAATTGCCTCCAGTATTATAATTTTGTCCTAACGCGTTTTCAAGTTGAGCATCGTTAGGTGCTTTACCGTGCCAAGCATGACTGTACATCATGTAATCAACTCCATTACCCATTTCAGTGTGTAGTAATACACAAACTGGTTTCCCTTTTCCAGTTCTTGCTTTTGCTTCAGCCATTCCTCCAATGATAGCTTCAACATCATTTCCTTTAGTGATTTCAACCACTTCCCAGTCAAAAGCTTCAAATTTAGCACGAAGACTTCCCATTGCTAAAACTTCGTCAGTAGTACCGTCAATTTGTTTTCCGTTAAGGTCAACAGTTGCAATTAAGTTATCTACTCCTTTAGCAGAAGCATACATAATAGCTTCCCAGTTTTGACCTTCCTGTAATTCACCATCACCGTGAAGTGTGTAAATAATATGTTTGTCGTTGTTTAGTTTTTTAGCTTGCGCTGCTCCAATTGCTACTGATAATCCTTGACCTAGAGAACCAGATGCAATACGTACTCCCGGCAAGTTGTCATGAGTAGTTGGGTGTCCTTGCAATCTTGAATTTAACAAACGGAAAGTTGCCAATTCTGAAACTGGAAAATAACCGCTTCTTGCCAGAACACTATAAAAAACAGGAGAGATGTGTCCGTTTGATAAGAAGAATAAATCTTCACCAATACCGTCCATATCCCAACCTTCTTTGCGGTCCATTATGTTTTGATATAAGGCTACCAAAAATTCAGTACAGCCTAGAGAGCCTCCCGGGTGACCTGAATTAACAGCGTGAACCATTCGAAGGATGTCTCTTCTTACTTGGATAATTAAATCGTTTAATTGTTGAGTGTTAGGTTTCATTTTATTTTTTTAGGATTAATCTCTTTAGATTTATTTTACCCAAACGCTACTTTTTTGCAATAGAAAGTCTCCAACACCAATTTTTTTATAAATTGATGTTTAATGGAATCCATATATATTAAGATTATTTACTTTGAGAAAGTAGTGATACAAAAAAAGGGTAAAACAATAATAAACAGAAAACTAGTGTTTTTATTTTTTTGAAATTTAGAAGTTTATTCCAGATACGGATTTATTGGAATTATTGTATCGTCTTCATTGTACGTAATTTCAGTTACTTTAATAGATCTCAAATGAGTTACTCCTTTAGAAAGGCTGGAATCATGATAAAATAAATACCATTTTCCTTCCACTTCGCAAATAGAGTGATGTGAGGTCCATCCAATTACGGGTTTAAGAATTATTCCTTGGTAGGTAAAAGGACCGTAAGGATTATCACCGGTTGCATAACAAATAAAATGAGTGTCACCGGTAGAGTAGGAGAAGTAATATTTTCCATTGTATTTATGTACCCATGAAGCTTCAAAAAAACGTCTTTCATTATCTCCTGCTAAAATTTCTTCGCCGTTTTCATCCAGAATTTTGATTTCTTTAGGTTCTTCGGCAAATTCCTTCATGTCATCTGTTAATAAGGCAACAATTGGTCCCAGAGCAGCTTCATCGGCTGAAGGTTCTTCGTTTTCTTCAGCATATTTGTTGTTTCTGTATTTTTGAAGTTGACCTCCCCAAATTCCGCCAAAATACATGTAATATTTACCATCTTCGTCTTCAAAAACGGCTGGATCAATAGAGTAACTTCTATTGATGGCTTCGGGTTCTGGTAAAAAAGGACCTATTGGTGAATCACTAATAGCTACTCCAATTTGGAAAATTCCATTGGCACGTTTGGCTGGGAAATACAAATAGTATTTTCCGTTTTTATGAGCAGCATCAGGAGCCCACATCTGTCTTTCCGCCCAAGGGACATCGTCTACATGCAATGCTAATCCGTTATCTACAGCTTCGGAAGTAACACTTTCCATTGATATAACGTGATAGTCTTCCATTCCAAAATGATCTCCATTATCATTGAAAGGTATTCCTGCATCAATATCATGGGATGGGTAAATATAAATTTTACCATTAAATACATGAGCCGAAGGATCTGCGGTGTATATATTGGATACTAATGGTTGTGATATAGCTGTTTTTGCTAATTCATTAAAGTCTATATGTTTTATACTTTCTTCTGGCATTTTATTTAATTTTATTGTGATGCAAAATGATTAAGCTCTTCTTCCTTTTAAATCCGATTCTATTTGAACTTCCATTTTTTTATTGATTTCATAGAAAAACAATAGTCCAACTCCTATCATAAAAGGAATGGCAGGAAATACGCTTACTAATAATTTTATTCCGTTTATAGCCGTTGCGGATTGTTCTAATGAGTTTGGGGTATAGTTAAAATAACCCAATAATGAAGTTGTTAAGGCTCCGCCAATGCTCAATCCCGCTTTTAACCCAACCATCATTGCTGAAAATATAATAGCAGTAGCACGACGATTGTTTTTCCATTCTGAATAATCGGCAACATCAGCAATCATGGCCCAAAGAAGCGGTATGGTAATACCGTAGAAAAATCCGTGAAAAATTTGGGAAATAAACATCAGGGAAACCGATTGCGGAGAGAAAAAATAAAAAGCAATAATGAATAAGGTTGAGATAAAAAGGAAAAATCCAAAAATGTCTCTTTTGCCATATTTATCGGCTAATCTTTTTGACAAAGTAATTCCAACAATCATAAAAATGATACCACCGGCATTGAACAATCCGAAACCGGCAGAAATAGGATCTTCACCAAATTGATTCAATCCAATGGAGTTTAAAACGTCCAAAATAGGTTGGATGACAATGGCTAATTCTTGTTTATCTACATAATTTTCAAAATAATAAACATAAGCTCCACCTTTCATCGCGAGTGTGATAAATACTAACGTGGTTAGTGATAGCATAATTAACCATGGCTTATTTTTTACTAAATCGGCTAAGTCTTCACCAACACTTGATTTTTGTTCTGGTTTAGGAATAATTCGTTCTTTGGTAGTAAAAAATGTAATTAAAAGCATGATGGTTCCCACAATAGCTAACACAGTCATTACTTTTTCGATACCAATGGCTTTATCACCATTTCCTGCACTTTTAATGATTCCGAGCATGAAAACCTGCACGAAAAACTGAGCAAACATAACAGCAACAAAACGATAAGACGAAAGACTGTTGCGATCTCCCATATCACCAGTGATAACACCACTTAAAGCGGAATAGGGAAGGTTGTTACCTGCATAAAATAAGAGTAATAAAGTATAAGTTATAACAGCATAAATCACTTTGCCTTTGTATGAAAAATCAGGAGTAGTAAAAGCCAGTAAAGCAATGACTCCTAAAGGAACTGCAGTCCATAAAATCCAAGGGCGAAATTTCCCCCATTTGGAATTCGTTCTGTCAGCTATGGCGCCTATAATTGGATTAAAGATAAAAGCAGCTACTAATCCAACGCTTAACATAATTATTGACGAATCGGAAGGAGACAGACCGTATATATCCGTATAAAAGTAAGCAAGATAAGTCATCAAGGTTTGGAAAACCAAGTTGGCAGCAAGGTCTCCCAAGCTGTATCCAATTTTTTCTTTTATGGATAATTTTTGTGAAATAGATGTCATTTAATTTTTTGTTTTAGTAGGTGGATTTATTTTTTTGCTTTCAAAGAGATAACGCTTTCATAGGCTTTCTTAGGTTGTAAATTCGTATCGAATAATAATGGATAATCTGTTCTTCCTTTAATAGGAAAATCGTTTAACCAGGATTGAGTATCATTAACTCCCCAAAATGTAACTCTGCTTATTTTGTCTTTGTGTTTTAAAAATAATTTAAAGATGTCGTTATAGCGTTGAGCAAGTTTAACCTGCATAGAATCGGGTAAGCTTTTAGGATAGGGATTCATTTTTTCGTTATTCTCAAATCTTTGGCTTATTTCAGCACCTTGTAATCCATAAGGGCTTGGAAGTACAGAAATATCTAATTCAGAGAAAGATACTTTTACTCCAAGAGTAGAAAAATCTAAAATAGTTTGTTCAATTTCTTCAAGAGTGGGTGTGTCTAAATGCCAATGACCTTGTTCTCCAACTCCGTCAATTTTAACTCCGTTTTTTTGAAGATTTTTTACCAATTCAACAGCTCCTTGTCTTTTTTTAGCATTGCATAGATTGTAATCATTATAATATAATTCTACTTTTGAGTCTATTTCAGCTGCTGTTTTAAAGGCATGAGTAATAAAATCTTTTCCGTAAGTTTTTAAAAAGACTGATTTTCTTAATGAACCATCCTCATTAAGTGCTTCATTAACAACATCCCAGGAGTCAATTTTTCCTTTGTATTTTTTTACTACAGTAGTAATATGATTGGTTAGCATTTTAGCCATACTTGCGCTGTCTTTTATTTTTGACATCCAGGGAGCTAATTGACTATGCCATACCAAGGTATGACCATGAATAAACATTTTGTGTTTTTGTCCAAAAGCGACATACTTATCACTTACATCAAAATCAAACTTATTTTCTTCGGGTTGAAGAAACATTGATTTCATAATGTTTTCGGGAGTGATACTGTTGAATTCTTTTGAAATTAGATTAGTTACTTTAGGATTCTTTTCTTCAATTTGATTAATATCTAAGGCTGTTCCAATGTAAAAATCACCCTTGTATGCATTTTTAAGAGAATTTTTTGCTGCAGATTGGCTATTGATTTTATTGTTACAACTACTTAACGCAAGTATTGCCGAGAAGAAGAATAAAAAGGATTTGGTTGGTTTCATATTTTTTGATTTTATATTTTTTTGATTAATTTTTTATGTTTGAACTCTCAGAAGGACAGAGAAGGGTTGGTTTTAATTCGCTTTTTTCTGTTTCGATAATAATTTTTTGAAGTACTAAACCTTCATCCATTCGATAATAATTTAAGGTATGATTTCCTGCTTTATCTATTTTAAATTCAGTTGTAATAATTTTGATGTTGTTAGTAACATTTTTGTCCCAATTCTTTGTCACTTTTCCATTATAATCAAAAATAATTGGGTCTGAAGCATAGTTTACTTTGGTTGGACTTTCGTTGTCAAATGATAATCCATAATACATGCCTTCTCTTGTAGAATAATTGATTGTAGGAGAAAAATGCATTTGAACTTTTACTATTCCTGTATTCTTAAGATGAACATTATAAGATAGTTTTGGAGAATTTTCATTCAGTTCTACCCGTCCTTTTTTGATAGGTGATGAAATTACAGCTCCATCGGTTTTTCCTAAATTAGGAACTATTTTCCATTTAAAAGATTCCGGTTCGTATTTATTGGAAAAATTTACCGCTTTGATAACGATGTATCCATTATTTTCAACAAAACCTTTAGCATTATCTGTTTTAGTATTGTTTATTTTGATATTGATTGGAATTTCTTTTCCAGCTCCTGATATCACTGCAGCAGCTGTTTGACTGCCTTGAGGTGCTTTTTTCCAGTCTATTTCTACAAATATTCTTTCCTGTTTGCCAATGTTTCCTTTGGTTTTAGAAAATTTTATCCAATTTGATTTTGATGTAATTTTAAAGTCAAAAGGCGTCGTACCTCTGTTGAAAATATCAATGTAAGAAGTGCTGTTTTCAGAAGAATTAAAGCTTGGCAATACTGCTTTTTCTGTTGCATTTGGCCACCAATTTGTTGAACCTTCAATGGCAACTCCTAATTCAGCTTTAACAGGGACTTCAATAGTTTTAGTGTTAGGAATAATATTTGTTTTTGGGTCCTGCCAATTTTTATATCCAATATGCGTTTGGGACATCATGTGATTCCATTTTCCATTCGCCATTGTTTTATGATAATAGCTCGAAAGTTCAGCATCTTTATCAAATAACGTTTTTACTTTCTCAGCATATTCATTGGTTGCTGCTCTACCTTGACTAGCATACAAATTGTTCTTTGCTGTGGTAACATACAATTCATTTAAATTGGCGCTGGCCAAAACAGGATATAAAATCAATTGGTAAAAAGCATCTTTGTATTCCGGTTTAAGCTGTGCATTGATTTCTTGTGCTTTTTGAGCCAATTTATTATAGTCTGAAACTACATTTTCAGCTTCATTATAATGGATTAAACTATAGCTGGAAGGATCTAATAGTTCTGGTTTTCTATTGGCATTGTATTTAGAATACATCTTTAATAGATTGGCAATTTCTTCGGTATTTTGTCCTCCAAAATTATCCTTTGACCATTGCAAATAATAGTCATTTAAATTGGTTTCATTCCAGTATTCCGGATTCCACGCATAATCTAAGAAGAATTCGATAGGGAATTCCATTGGTTTTATATCTCCCACATTTACAATCCAGACTTTATCAACACCATGTTCATATGCCAGATGCATTTGTTCCCAGGTACGTTCTATTTGGTTAGAATTAATCCATTTGTAACTTCTTGGACCTCCCACGTAATCAAAATGATAGTAAATTCCATAGCCACCTTTTCTAGGTTTTGCATCCAGTGCAGTTAATTTTCTTAGGTTTCCCCAGTTGTCGTCACACAACAATAAAGTAACGTCATCAGGCACTTTCATTCCTTTGTCATAATACTCCTGAACTTCTTTGTACAAAGCCCAGATTTGAGGTGTTTCTTCCGCTGGTTTTTTAGTGACATTGGTTATAATTTCACGTTGAGTCTTAACAATGTTTTCTAATAAATCAATAGCGGTTCCTTCAGTCATGGGTTCGTCACCATCGCCACGCATACCAATAGTTACCAAGGTTTCCTTATTTCCCATTCGCTCCATTCCAGCAGTCCAGAATTTCTTTAAACCTTCTGGATTTTTATTAAAATCCCATACTCCATTAACAGACTTATTCCATTCTTGATGCGCTTTTGCTAAAGGTTCGTGATGAGAAGTTCCCATAACAATTCCATATTCGTCAGCCAGAATTCCGTTTTGAGGATCATCGGCATAAAATTTTTCGCCCCACATGGCTGGCCACAAATAATTTCCTTTCATTCTAAGGATTAATTCAAAAACCTTATCGTAGAATTTAGCATTAAATTTTCCGTAATTCTGACGAACCCAACCCGTAAGGGCAGGAGCTTCATCATTGATAAAAATACCGCGGTATTTTACTTTTGGTTCTCCCAAAGTATGAACGCCAGGAAGTACGTGTAATTCCGATTGTTTTTTTGAAGGAACATCAGCCCAAAATCCCCAAGGCGAAACGCCAATTTGATTAGAAAGATCATAAATTCCATAGATAGTTCCTCTTTTGTCTGAACCAGCAATCACTAATGCTTTTTGAACTCCCGCAATAGGATTATTGACAACTTGAGTGGTGAATTTTTCCCATTTTCCTTGCAGTTGACTGGTATCAATTTTGCCTTCTCGGGCTAGTTGATCAATGATAGGACTTTTACCTAAAGTACCAATAATTACAACGTAGTTTTCGGTACTGCTTTTATTGATAATATTTGGTGAAATACTAGTTACTAAACGAATGTCATTTTGAAGATGATTCACCACACGCAATACTCCCGGGAAATCTACATCACTTACTAGTAGAGAAGCTACTTTTCCATTCGAAGCCAAAGGAAAACTTTCTTTAGAAGCTTTATTGGTTACATATTTATTTGGATTAATGGCATAGCCAATGTTCATTATTGAAAACAATAATAGCGCTAGAAATGTATTTTTTTGAATTGAAAATCTCATTATTTATGCTGTTTTCTTTATTAATTCCCTGGTGCAAATGGAAATTTTAATGATTTAAAATAATTTAATGTTTGGGTTGGTTTTTCAACTGATTTAGGTAATTCTTTTCCAGAGTATTGTTGAAAATACAACAGGCAGGCATCACGCCACCATTTGGCTTCTTTATGCTGAATATTGAGCAACATTTGAACTTCTTTAAATCTCACTTGGTCAACATACTGTTCCATTTTATTCCAGGTTGTATTCATTGATTCCACTTGATTTACACCTTCCTGGTATTTTAATGCTAAAGAATTCCAAAGCGTTTCACCATTTTTCAATTTATAATCCCAGGATATATGATGAAACCACAACAGATCTTTTTCTGGACAGTTTGCTACATCATCAAATATTTTAGCCACTTCAGGACTATACTGTGCGGTTGCATTGCTTCCTGTTTTAGAACGGTCAAATCCGATTCCTTTGGTATCAGCTTTGTGATAATAAGTAGGATTCCAATCGGGTCTGGATAAATTACTTACCCAAGGTCCTGGACCATAATGATGACCAGTATCCATAATATGATGTAAGCCCAAAGGAGTCATATAATTTACTACAGCTTCTCTGGATTCTAGCATCATTTCTTTTACAGGTTTTATAAATTTTTCGTCGTTCGAAAAAGTCATTCGCAACCAGTCTTCAGCGATAGTTTCCGAGTCTTGATACGGATTCCAGGCCAGTCGTCCAAATCCATACCAATTAGCTTGTGCAAAAGGATGTCCTGTCCAGTTAATATCATTTCCAATATTAGCCACTCCAGCTATTCCTGAAATTTTATGGTTGTCTACTGTTCCGTCAATTATTTTGGCAACAGTAGAGCCTTTGCCTTTACTATACGTATCAGATTCTAAGACTTCCTGGTATAATTTCGGCAGATATACTAAATGCGTACTGAATCCTAAATATTCCTGAGTGATTTGGAATTCCATCATCAAAGGAGTTTTAGGCATTGCGCCAAACATTGGATGAAAAGGTTCTCTGGGTTGAAAATCAATCGCTCCATTTTTTACCTGAACAATTACGTTATTTCTGAATTGACCATCATAAGGAACAAATTCGCTATAAGCCTGTTTTGCTCTGTCGTTAACATCGTGTTCTGAATAAACAAAGGCTCTCCACATTACAATTCCTCCAAACGGAGCAACAGCATCAGCAAGCATATTTGCACCATCAACGTGATTTCGACCATAATTTTGTGGACCAGGTTGCCCTTCAGAATTTGCTTTTACCAAGAATCCACCAAAATCGGGAATTCTAGCATAAATTTCTGCTGCTTTTTCTTTCCACCAATTTTTAACGGCAGCATCAAATGGATCAGCAGTTTTTAATCCTCCAATTTCTATTGGTGCCGAAAAACGAGCCGTTAAATATACCTTTATTCCATAAGGTCTGAACACTTTGGCTAAAGCCTCGACTTTTTCCAAATATTGAGGTGTTAATATCAAAGCATTGGCATTTACATTATTAATAACTGTGCCGTTGATCCCGATAGAAGCATTGGCGCGGGCATAATCAATATAACGTTGGTCAATAAAATCAGGCAGTTTTTGCCAGTTCCAAAGCGAAAATCCAGCATAACCTCTTTCGACTGTTCGATCTAAATTATCCCAATGATTCAGCATTCGGATGTTTATTCGAGGAGAATCAGTAATTGCTAGATTTTCAATCTGTTGATTGGTTTGAAGTAATTTTAAAAAATTAAAAACTCCGTATAAAACTCCTATATCTGTTTTTGCCGTAATTAGGATATGTTTTTTATTTTTTAATTGAATGGTTTTTATAATATATCCTTCATTATTAATCAAGTCAAACTCACTTTTTACATTTTTAAGCACAGCTTCATCTAAAGAAGATTGATTGCCTAAAATCAACATGTTTTCAGTATTCGTGTTTTTTTGAAGAGTAATTTGATGACCTATTAAACCAGAAAGACCCAATTGTATTTCTTTTATTGCAGTCTGAATAGTTTCAGAATTACCTAAGGCAACAATTCCATTAATTTTTGAATGATAATTTGTTGCTATTTTAGTGTCTTGCACTTTTTTGTACTGAAGCCACAATTTATAATCCTCCTGTGCAGACATATTAAATGGAGCTATCAAAAAAGATAGTTGCAATAGGATATATAGAAATAATGGCTGATTCATTTAGTATTGATTTTATATAACGATTTTTTTAACACATCAGTTGAATTTACTCTCTGTTTGAGTTATGAGTACATGTTATAATTTTTTTACAGTCTTAATCTTTGTATCGTTTTTTATTTATATTTGCAATCGGTTGCGTAAAAGTAAAACATTGTATGATATAAAAAAAAAAAATCTCATATTTTTTTTATATTCATTGAAAAAAGAGATAATAACTAACAAAAATCTACTTATGAGTGTTAATTTTAAAAAATCAGGCATGTTGTTAATGGTGCTTGTTGCTCTTCATTGTCAGAGTCAGACATTACCTTTTTATAATACAAAATTACCGATTGATCAAAGGGTTCAGGATTTGATTTCCAGACTTACTTTAGAGGAAAAAGTAGAGCAAATGATGAATGCTACCCCGGAAATAAAGAGATTAAATATTGCACCTTATGATTATTGGAATGAAGCGCTTCATGGTGTGGGACGTTCGGGCACTGCTACAGTTTTCCCCCAAGCTATAGGTTTAGGGGCTACTTTTGATACCGATTTAGCACTTAAGGTTTCTACTGCCATTTCAGATGAAGCCAGAGCAATGTATAATGTTGCAAAAGCCAAAGGCTATAATAAACAATACGGAGGTCTGACTTTCTGGACACCTAATATTAATATTTTTAGAGATCCTCGTTGGGGTCGTGGGCAGGAAACTTATGGAGAAGATCCTTTTTTGACGGCTATGATAGGTACTGAATTTGTAAAAGGATTGCAGGGGGATAATCCTATTTATTTAAAAACAGCTGCTTGTGCTAAACATTTTGCTGTGCATAGTGGTCCGGAAAAAGTAAGACATGAATTTAATGCCGAAGTTACTCCAAAAGATTTATGGGAAACCTATTTACCTGCTTTTCAGGCATTGGTAGAAGCTAAGGTTGAATCCGTAATGTGTGCTTATAACAGTACCGATGGCGAACCTTGTTGTGCTAATAAATATTTAATTACTGATGTTTTAAGGAAACAATGGGGGTTTAAAGGTCATGTGGTAACCGATTGCGGAGCTATTGATGATTTTTATGTTCCCAAAGATAAAGGAGGGCATGGGATTGTGAAAACCCAATCCGAAGCCGCTGCATTAGTTTTAAAAAGCGGGGTAAGTTTGAATTGTGGAGATTCTTATAAATCACTTCCTCAGGCTGTTAAGGATGGATTGATAACTGAAAAAGATATTGATAAGCAATTGGCAATTTTGTTGCAAACCAGATTCAAACTGGGCTTGTTTGACCCTATGGGAAGTAATCCTTATGATGCTATTGCACCTGAAGTTGTTAATAGTAAAGCACATCGGGAATTAGCAAGGGAAGTGGCTCAAAAGAGTATGGTTTTGTTAAAAAATAATGGGATTTTACCATTAAAAAATGACCTTTCTAAATATTTTGTAACAGGGCCAAATGCAGCTAGTATCGAAGTCCTTTTAGGAAATTATTATGGTATAAATCCTAATATGGTAACTATTTTAGAGGGAATTACTGCTTCTATAAGTCCGGCAAGTCAGTTGCAATATCGTTTAGGAGCAATGCTCAATAAAGAATCTATAAATCCTATTAATTATGCTACCGGCAATGCAGGGGATAGTGATGTAACAATTGTTGTGTTGGGTGTTTCGAGTACTATAGAAGGAGAGGAGGGAGATTCATTAGATTCTTCCACAGCAGGAGATAGACTGGATTATAATTTATCTCAAAATCAAATAGATTATTTAAAAGAATTAAGAAAAACAGCAGATAAAAATCCGAATGATAAAAATCCAATTGTAACTGTAATTACAGGAGGAAGTCCAATGAATCTTGCCGAAGTACAGGAGTTGTCAGATGCAGTATTATTGGCTTGGTATCCGGGAGAAGAAGGAGGGACTGCTGTAGCTGATATTCTTTTTGGAAGAACTGCGCCATCAGGAAAATTACCAATAACATTTCCAAAATCCTTAGATCAATTGCCTCCATTTGAAGATTATTCGATGAAAGGCAGAACGTATCGATACATGAACGAAGATCCGATGTATCCGTTTGGTTTTGGATTAAGTTACACCACTTTTTCTTATGGAGACATAAAAGTGTTTTCAGATAAAATTTCGAGAAAGGACAATCTTCGCATTTTCGTAAAAGTAACTAATACAGGTAAAGTGAAAGCAGATGAAGTAGTACAATTGTATATTTCGGATTTGGTTGCATCAGTAGATGTGCCTAATTTTCAGCTTGCCAATATGAAAAGAATTACTTTGGAACCCGGCGAAGTAAAAGAGGTTGAATTCACTTTGACTCCTGAAGCATTCGAAATGGTTAATAATAAAGGTAATCGGGTTATGGAAGCAGGAGATTTCAAAATTTATGTGGGAGGATCCAGTCCAATGAAAAGAAGTTTTGAATTAGGTGCGCCTAAAATGTCTGAAGTTATAATTAATGTGAAATAGTAAATAGGGCTTTGAATTGCCTCCAGCTTTAGTTGGAGTAAAATAAATATGAAATCGGCTTTAGCTAAAAGAAAAATAATTTTGGCTAAAGCCAATGAATTCAATTCTTAATTCTATTTCTCCAGCTAAAGCTGGAGGCAATTCAAAGCTTTTATAAAAATAAAAACATACAAAATGAATAAATTAAAAAATGCATTAATTGTTCTGCTTTTCATTCCATCTAATATGATTCTTTCTCAAATTAAACTTCCTAAACTAATTAGTGATGGGGTTGTTTTGCAAAGAAATGAAAAAGTAAAAATTTGGGGATGGGCTTCACCAAAGGAAAAAATCAAGTTAGAATTCAAATCCAAAGTGTATTTTACAGAAGCGGATCAAGAAGGAAATTGGAATATTATTTTGCAGGCTGAAAAAGCAGGAGGACCTTACCAAATGGCTCTTAAGGCTAGTAATGAAATTGTAATCAAAGATATTCTATTTGGCGATGTTTGGATTTGTTCGGGACAGTCAAATATGGAACTTCCTATGGAACGCCTCAAAGAAAAGTATGGAGAGGTGATTAAAAACGCAAAAAATGCCAATATTAGACATTTTTTAGTGCCAGATAAATACAATTTTCAAAAAGAGCAAGCCGATTTAGATTCGGGAAATTGGATTTCTGCAAGTCCTGAAACGGTGCTTAATTTTTCAGGAGTAGCCTATTTTTTTGCTAAAAATATTTATGAGAAACATCAGGTTCCTATTGGGTTAATTAATTCAGCATTAGGAGGTTCTCCTATAGAAGCTTGGTTGAGTGACACTGCACTCACTGCTTTTCCGGAGGCTTACAACGAAGCTCAAAAATTCAAGAGCAATGATTATATCAAGGAAATTGAAACCGCCGATAAAAAACGAAATGAAGAATGGTATCAATTATTGAATGCAAATGATGAAGGGGTAAAGAATAACTGGAATTTAGCAGGAATAGATGATGGAAACTGGGAACAAATGTCTATTCCTGGATTCTGGAATCGTCAGTCTATTGGAAATGTCAATGGGGCAGTTTGGTTTAGAAAAGAAATACAAATCCCTAAATCGATGGTAGGAAAGCCAGCTAAATTGTTCATGGGATGTATTGTTGATCAGGATTTTGTTTATGTCAATGATGAATTAGTAGGTACTACTGGTTATCAATATCCGCCACGCAGATATACCGTAAAACCAACTGTTTTGAAAGAAGGAAAGAATGTTATTTCGATAAGAGTGATTAATAATTCCGGACAGGGAGGATTTGTATTGGACAAACCTTATTATTTGGCGGTAGATAAAGATACTATCGATTTAAAAGGATTGTGGAAATACAAATTGGGAGCAACA
Source organism: Flavobacterium commune (assembly GCF_001857965.1). Classification (NCBI taxonomy): domain Bacteria; kingdom Pseudomonadati; phylum Bacteroidota; class Flavobacteriia; order Flavobacteriales; family Flavobacteriaceae; genus Flavobacterium; species Flavobacterium commune. The sequence continues at coordinate 2,522,155 of NZ_CP017774.1, forward strand.
ATGAAGCCGTTAAGAGGAGAGACCTTTATTCGCTGGAAACCAGAAGGTTTGTTTAATGCTATGATTGCTCCCTTAACTAATTTAAAAATTAAAGGGGTTTTATGGTATCAAGGCGAATCAAATTCAGGAAATCCTAAATTATATGCTAAAGCTTTACCAGCATTAATACAGGATTGGAGAACAAAATGGGGACAGGGTAATTTTCCTTTTCTTTTTGTTCAATTGCCTAATTATATGGAAACTTTTTCAGAACCTAGAGAAAGCAATTGGGCGGCTTTAAGACAAGCTCAGTTAGAAACATTAAGCGTGCCTAATACAGCTATGGCAGTAACGATTGATTTGGGAGAGTGGAACGATATTCATCCTTTAAATAAAGAAGATGTGGGGAAACGCTTGTCTTTATTGGCTCGAAAGTTAGCCTATGGAGAGCGTAAATTACAAGCTTCAAGCCCGATGCCAAATACTTCTGTTTTTGAAAAAGATAAAGCTATTATTTCTTTCAAAAATAGTGGAGGAGGACTAATTGTAAAAAAAGGAACTGAATTAAAATCTTTTGCTATTTCAGATGATGGCAAAAATTTTGTCTGGGCAAAGGCTAAAATAATTGGTAATAACGTAGAAGTCTGGAATGAAAAAATAAGCAATCCCACAATCGTTCGATATGCCTGGGATAACAATCCAGAAGATGCTAATTTATTTTCGAAAGAAGGATTACCGGCTACACCTTTTGAAGTGAAAAAGAAATAATCAAAAAACCACGTTAGCAGACATTATGCTTAACGTGGTTTCTTTTTTAGATTCTTTTAGAAGATTCCCGAACCAGTACTTCGGTATTTAGAAAAGTGATTTCTTTGACTTCATCTTTTTTATTCGATTTTATGTTTTTTAGTATAATCTCAGCTGATGCTTTTCCCATTTTGGCAGCGGGATGCGTAATGGTGGATAAATTAGGATCTATAATTTGTGAGATAGGGTCATTATTAAAACCGATTATAGCTAATTCTTCAGGGATTTTAATGCCTCTTTTTTTTGCTGTTTGAATAGCACTAACAGCTATAATATCTCCGGAAGCAAAAATTCCATCCGGACGAAGTTCTAAATCAAATAATTTGTTACTGGCTTTAGCTCCTTCTTCGTAGGTAACTGTTTTTAGATTGACTATTAATTCTTCGATTAAAGGTAAATTGTGGTCTTTTAAAGCATCAAGATAACCTCTTTTTCTTTCGCTGTACAAATTACCAAATTCAGATCCGGCGGTAAGATGGGCAATACGGGTGCAACCTTGTTCAATAAGATGTTTTGTAGCCTTGTAACCGGCTGCATAGTTATCAATGATAACCCGGAACGTATTAAAATCTTTGGGTACACGGTCAACAAAAACTAAAGGAATATTGTTGCTCACAAATTGTTGAAAGTGCGAAGTGTCACGTGTTTCCATTGCAAGTGAGCTAATTACACCACTTACTCTACTGCTGTATAAAGACTTTGCTAAACTGACTTCTTCTTCGTAAGAGTCATGTGATTGCATAATAATTACGTTGTATCCTGATTTTTGAGCCGTAATTTCAATACCACTAATTAATGAAGAAAGGAAAGGTTGGGTAACGGTGGGTATTAGAACACCAATTGTATTGGTTTTGTTACCACGAAGTCCTGCTGCCAAAGTATTGGGGACATAACCCATTTCTTCGGCGGTTTTTTTTACTTTCTTTATCGTTTTATCGCTAATTGACGGATGATCTTTTAACGCTCTCGAAATGGTAGAGGTTGCAAGATTCAGTTTTTCAGCGATATCATAAATGGTAATATCTTTATTTTCTTCCATAAACTAAAACGTGTGAATCACAAATATATACATTTTCGAGTAATTGTCTTTGTCGTTTTTTAGGAATATTTCTAGCTTGTGACAATGTTAGCCTGAGGTGAATACAAATAGTAATTTAAACAAAAATATTTTGATGCGTTTGGATAGGTTCAAAAAGAGCTAAGAATAAGTGATTTGTTTTAAGGTGTGGAAAAAATGTTCTATTTATGTTAAGCTGTTCTGGTAGTCAGCCGCGGAGGAGACTCGAACCTGTGTCTGCCGTGGCGGATATGAGCTTGACGAATTATAAGTTTTTGATAATGTTTTTAATAAATTCTCGTCCTATTCCTGTTTTAAAATATTTTTCTCTTTTCATTGCCTCAGATTTAGAATTGAAAAATTCAATATGAATTATAATCCATGGTCTGTATTTGATGGTATGTCCTTTTGTTGCTAAATGATTGTGAGATTTGAAACGTTCAATAATGTTGGAAGTGTATCCAGTGTAGTGCTGATTAAATTTTCCAGAATTATAGAATTTAGACTACGAATTCATCCATATAGATATTTTTTAAACAAAAAAAAACACCAGCTTTTCAGTGGTGTTTTCTTAGTAGTCAGCCGCGGCGGAGACTCGAAGCTGTGTCCGCCGTGGCGGATATGAGCTTGACGAGTTATAAGTTTTTGATAATGTTTTTAATAAATTCTCGTCCTATTCCTGTTTTAAAATATTTTTCTCTTTTCATTGCCTCAGATTTAGAATTGAAAAATTCAATATGAATTATAATCCATGGTCTGTATTTGATGGTATGTCCTTTTGTTGCTAAATGATTGTGAGATTTGAAGCGGTCGATAACATTGGAAGTGTATCCAGTGTAGTGCTGATTGAAGTTTTCAGAAAACAGAATATAAACTACAAATTCATCCATATGTTTTTATTGATAAATATAAATAAAAAAGCCTCATATTTCTATGAAGCTTTTCTAGTAGCGGGAACAGGACTCGAACCTGTGACCTTCGGGTTATGAGCCCGACGAGCTGCCTACTGCTCTATCCCGCGATGTATTTTCAATATATTTTTAGAACCTGTGTCCGCCTTGGCGGATATGAGCTCTTTGATTTGCCTACTGCTCTATCCCGCGATGTGCGTTTTGTAATCTCAATAAGGCTATCTTAGTAGCGGGAACAGGACTCGAACCTGTGACCTTCGGGTTATGAGCCCGACGAGCTGCCTACTGCTCTATCCCGCGATATATTTTCAATTTGTCAATTTCTGAACCTGTGTCCGCCATGGCGGATATGAGCCATCTGATTTGGATAATGTTTTATCCCGCGATGTTTCGGGTGCAAATATACAAATAAATTCGACATATACAATGCCGAATTTTAAAAAATGTTTTATTTCGTCTATTGGCTTGATATGACTACCTTTGCAGCATTAAATTATAAGAAAATGACACATAAAGCTGGTTTTGTAAATATTATAGGGAATCCAAATGTAGGGAAATCAACCTTGATGAATGCCTTTGTAGGAGAGCGATTGTCTATTATAACGTCAAAAGCGCAAACTACCCGTCATAGAATTCTGGGGATTGTAAACGGTGACGATTTTCAAATGGTACTTTCGGATACGCCCGGAATTATCAAACCTGCTTATGAAATGCAGGAATCGATGATGGATTTTGTGAAATCGGCTTTTGAAGATGCTGATGTGTTGATTTATATGGTCGAAATAGGAGAGCAGGAATTGAAAGATGAAGCTTTTTTTAATAAAATTATTCATTCTAAGATTCCGGTTTTGTTGTTGTTGAATAAGATTGATAATTCTAATCAGGAGCAATTAGAGCAGCAAGTGGCTTTCTGGACTGAGAAAGTGCCGAATGCAGAAATTTACCCCATTTCGGCTTTACAAAACTTTAATGTACCGGAAGTTTTTCAAAGAATTATTTCGTTATTACCGGATTCACCGCCTTATTATCCAAAAGACCAATTGACCGATAAACCGGAACGTTTTTTTGTGAATGAGATTATTCGCGAAAAAATCTTGTTGAATTACAGCAAAGAAATTCCGTATGCTGTAGAAATTGTAACGGAAGAGTTTGTTGAAACGGATACTATTATTCGTATTCGTTCGCTGATTATGGTCGAAAGAGATACTCAAAAAGGTATTGTTATTGGTCATAAAGGAGCGGCTTTGAAGAAAGTAGGAATGGATGCCCGTGTGGATTTAGAGAAATTTTTCGGAAAACAAATTCACATTGAATTGTATGTGAAGGTCAATAAAAACTGGAGAAGCAACGCTAATATGTTGAAGCGTTTTGGTTATAACCAGTAATCAGTGGTCAGTCCCGAAGCTTCGGGAGTAGTAATCAGTTTTCGCATTTTAATAACTGAATACTTAATGCTGAATACTGCAAACTAAAGTGTACCTTTGCAAAAAATTAAAACACCGCATTTTGGATTTGTTAAACTAATGTGATTTAGTCTGCAAAATCTAAAATATATCCCGATAGCTATCGGGACTGAAATTTAAAATTCAAAAAAATGAATAACATTGTTGCGATAGTAGGAAGACCTAATGTAGGGAAATCAACCCTTTTTAATAGGCTGATACAAAGAAGAGAAGCTATTGTAGATTCAGTATCTGGGGTTACCCGTGATAGAAACTATGGTAAAAGCGAGTGGAACGGAAAAGAGTTTTCTGTAATTGATACCGGAGGATACGTTCGCGGATCAGATGACGTATTTGAAGGGGAAATTCGCAAACAAGTCGAATTGGCTATCGATGAAGCCGATGTTATCATTTTTGTGGTGGATGTAGAAGAGGGGATTACCCCAATGGATGAAACGGTGGCTAAATTGTTGCGTAAAGTAACTAAGCCGGTTTTGTTAGCAGTAAATAAGGTTGATAACGCTATGCGTGAGAAGGATGCTGTGGAATTTTACAACCTTGGTTTAGGAGATTATTACACTTTTGCCAGTATTTCCGGAAGTGGAACTGGGGATTTATTGGATGCTTTAATCGATGCTTTTCCTGAAAAACCGGAACCTGTTCAGGAAGAAGTGATTTTACCACGTTTTGCAGTTGTAGGACGTCCTAATGCTGGTAAATCTAGTTTTATAAACGCACTTATTGGCAAAGACCGTTTTATGGTTACGGATATTGCAGGAACAACCCGTGATGCTATTGATACTAAATTTGATCGTTTTGGTTTCGAATTTAACTTAGTGGATACAGCGGGAATTCGTAGAAAAGCGAAGGTTAAGGAAGATTTAGAATTTTACTCGGTAATGCGTTCGGTACGTGCTATTGAGCATGCTGATATTTGTATTCTGGTTATTGATGCGACTCGTGGATTTGAAGGACAAGATCAAAGTATTTTTTGGTTGGCTGAAAAAAACCGTAAAGGAGTCGTGATCTTAGTAAATAAATGGGATTTGGTTGAAAAAGATACCATGTCAACCCGTGATTACGAAGAGAAGATTAAGAAAGAATTAATGCCTTTTACAGATGTGCCTATTCTTTTTGTTTCTGCATTGACTAAACAACGTTTGTTGAAAGCACTAGAAGCTACGGTAAAAGTGTATGAAAACAGACAACAACGTATTCCAACTTCAAAATTCAACGAATTCATGTTGAAAGTAATTGAAGCTTATCCGCCACCAGCGACTAAAGGAAAATATGTGAAAATTAAATATTGCATGCAGTTGCCATCGCCAACGCCTCAGTTTGTGTTTTTTGCTAACTTGCCGCAGTATGTAAAAGAACCGTACAAGCGTTACCTTGAAAATAAAATTAGAGAAAATTGGGATTTCTCAGGTGTTCCAATAGATATCTATATTAGAGAGAAATAATAGAAAAGTCCCGTTCCGAACAATCGGAATTGGGACTTTTTTTTGGAATAAAATGATTAAGAATTTAATTGTCTTCTTCGTCTTCCAGCGTGTCCATAGGATAATCTTCGTACCAATCTTTAAATGTTTTATTGGTTTTGTATTTATCCGTGAGTACGCAGTACGTCATGTAAGGGATCAAAATTACACCTATAAGATGTAAAGTCATTATAATTCTCAAATCAACATTAGTTTGATTGAGACCAGCAAATACAAATACATAAGCCGTTGTAAACCATACCAGTTTGATAGCAAAATTTTTCATAGCCCCATTTTCTCTTAAAGTTACGATTTTTAAATGGAAAAAAAGGGTTAAATATCTATTAATCAAACACTTGGTTTTGTTGTTTGGGGTTGTGAAATCTTGAAATCAAAATTTATAGCAAATATTGCATCACTCAAATTTGTATTAAGCATATCTAAAAGGATAAGGTACAAACTTACATCAGTAGATCTTTTTAATACTTTGAAAAATTCACATAAAAACAATAAGAGGATGTTTGGGAATTACTTTTCAGACGGTATTTTTTGTTTTCGGATATAAGTATCAAAGCTGTAATCGTAGAGGTGTTTTTCGTCTTTGGGCTGAAAATCACTATTGATTAATTCCCAGTCTTCCAATTTAATTTCTGGGAAAAAAGCATCGGCTTCAAAGTTGTGATGCACTACCGTAAGTTCGATTTTATCTGAAAAAGGCATGGCTAGCTGATAAATCTCGCCTCCGCCAATAATGAAAGATTCTTCTCCTTCCGGGCATTTTTCAATGGCTTTTTCGATACTATCTACAATAATACAACCTTCGGCTTTGTAATTCGTCTGACGTGTAATTATAATGTGTGTGCGATTAGGTAATGGTTTTGGGAAGCTTTCAAAAGTTTTTCTTCCCATGATAATATGATGTCCTGTTGTCAGGCTTTTGAATCTTTTAAAATCGTTAGGTAAATGCCAAATCAATTGGTTGTCTTTTCCCAATGCCTTGTTTTGGGCAGCGGCAGCAATCATTGTAATCATTAGTTTTTATTTTGTAGAGGATTCTTCGTTGATTTGGTCGTTTAATTCGGCTATCTTTTTTTCCTGTAGGGCAATTAATCGGTCAATTTGTTCTTTTTCCCAATTTTTACTCATAAAACGATCGGTTATAAAAACTTTGATAAAGTGTAATATAAAAAGAAATAACCAGACTGTAATTAACCAAATGTGCCAATTTGCATCTTCGTTAAAGTGAAAAACTTCGGTAGATACAAATAAAAACAGGCTGGCTAAAAACAATACAACAAAATGAAAATAGACTCTTTTTTTTTGTGTTATACGTTTTCTGGCGTATTCGTACAATTCATATTGTTCGGTTTTCATAGGCTGTTTTTTTTGACTATAAAGATAAAATTTAATTTGGAAATGCCGATTTGTACTATAGAATATTTAGCTTTTAGTCTCTTGCTTTTTTGTATTTTGAAAATATAAAGCTTTTAAATTTGATGAATTGGTTTGTTTTTAACAGTTTATTGAGCATTATCCTAAAACTTACTTTTGGGTATTTATACTTCGATTAAATTGACTTACTTTGTCTCATAAATCTAAAAATGAAATAGTTATGCCAATTAAAAAACAATTTGTAAAGTCAAAACCAGTTTGTAAAGTTACATTTTCTATAGAAGCTAAAGAAGCGACTCAAGTTTCGGTTATTGGTGATTTTAATAATTGGAATCCTGAAGAAGGTGCTTTAAGCAAATTAAAAAACGGAACTTTTAAAGGAGCTTTTGATTTGAATAAAGATGCCGCTTACGAATTCAAATATTTAGTTGACGGAGAATATATCAACGAAACAGAAGCAGATTCTTTTAAATGGAATGAATTTGCAGGAACAGAAAATAGCGTTTTAGAGGTTTAATCTAAAACGCTTTTTTTTTATTCTAATAAAAAATTCCAAATTCTAATTTTATCCCGATAACTATATCGGGATTGGAATTTGGAATTTAAAATTTGGAATTTCTATAATTTTAAACCGCTACGCTCCCTTTTATGGTTTCGTGTGGTTCATAACCTACGAGGGTAAAATCACTGTAATCAAAATCAAAGATATTTTTAATCTCCGGATTTAAAATCATTTTTGGTAATGGTTTTGGTTCGCGTGATAATTGCAATTCCAATTGCTCAAAATGATTGTTATAGATGTGTGCGTCACCAAAAGTGTGGATGAATTCTCCTGGTTCTAAGTCGCATACCTGTGCAATCATCATGGTTAATAGTGCATAAGAAGCAATGTTGAATGGAACTCCCAGAAAGATGTCGGCACTTCTTTGATAAAGTTGGCAGGACAGTTTTCCATCGGCAACATAAAACTGAAAGAACGCATGACACGGAGGTAAAGCCGCTTTGTTATTGGCTACGTTTTCTTCAAATGATTTTGTTGTATCGGGTAAAACCGAAGGATTCCATGCCGAAACCAGCATTCTGCGGCTATTAGGATTGGTTTTTAATTCTTGGATTAAATCGGAAATCTGATCGATTTCTTCACTGTTCCAGTTGCGCCATTGATGTCCGTAAACTGGACCTAAATCGCCATTTTGATCTGCCCAGGCATCCCATATTTTTACATTATGTTCTTTAAGATAACCAATGTTGGTTTCGCCTTTTAAGAACCAAAGCAATTCGTAAATAATCGATTTAAGATGTAGTTTTTTGGTGGTAACCATTGGAAAACCTTCGCTTAAATCAAAACGCATTTGGTAGCCAAATACACTTTTAGTTCCGGTGCCGGTTCGGTCGCCTTTTTGGCAGCCGTTTTCCATAACATGTTTTACTAAATCTAAATATTGCTTCATTGCTTTGAATTTGCTTATTTGTTGATTTGAATGATCGAATTGACGTTTAAATTAGGATTCTCTTTTTGAAATTTCGTCTCTTATTTTTGCTGCTTTTTCATAATCTTCCTGTTCTACAGCCTGAATTAATAAGTCGTTTAATTCCTGAAGACTGTATTTGATGTAAGCGCGACCGCTTTCGGCTTCGGCGGTAAAAGATTCCGGATTTGAAATCACATCATCCATTGGCTGATTTTCCTTGTCGGAATCAGTAGGATTCGTTTTTAAATAAATTCCCGCTTTGTCAAGAATGTTTTTATAGGTAAAAATAGGAGCATTAAAACGCAAGGCTAATGCGATAGCATCAGATGTTCTGGCGTCTATAATTTCTTCTATTTTGTCTCTTTCGCAAATAATACTGGAGTAAAACACACCGTCAACGAGTTTGTGAATAATAACTTGTTTGACAACAATATCAAATCGTTCTGCAAAATTTTTAAACAAATCATGAGTTAATGGACGTGGCGGCTTGATTTCTTTTTCTAAAGCAATAGCGATAGATTGTGCTTCGAAAGCTCCTATTACGATAGGTAGTTTTCTTTCGCCATCTACTTCATTCAAAATCAAAGCGTAGGCTCCATTTTGTGTTTGGCTATATGAAATTCCTTTTATGGATAATTTGACTAAGCTCATAATTGTTGAAATGAAAAAGTATTTTAGTTTTGTTGGCTAGTTTTAGGTTACAATATTAATTAAAAATTCTGCCAATAAGCAAAGATACGATTATCTTATTTTATTAGGCAGAATTATTTTAATAAGGAGTTAGGGTATTAAGCGTTTTGCGCCTTAAAAGCCTTTAGTTTTTCGATTAATCTGGGAACAACATCAAAAGCATCCCCTACAATTCCGTAGTCGGCAACTTTAAAGAAAGGTGCTTCGGCATCAGTATTGATAACTACTTTTACCTTAGAAGCATTGATTCCGGCAATGTGCTGGATAGCACCCGAAATTCCAACTGCAATGTATAAATTAGTTGCTACCGGTTTTCCTGTTTGTCCTACGTGTTCAGCGTGTGGTCTCCATCCTAAGTCGGAAACGGGTTTAGAACAGGCTGTTGCAGCTCCTAAAACAGCAGCTAAATCTTCAATTAAGTTCCAGTTTTCTGGTCCTTTTAATCCGCGTCCGCCGGAAACTACAATGTCAGCATCGGCAATAGATACTTTTCCTGATGATTTTTCAATTGATGCTACTTTTATTCCAAAATCATTATCTCCAATGCTTGGATTGAAAGCTTCTTCTGTTAATGTTGAGGCATTTTCGAAAATACCATAAGAGTTTTTAGCCAGACCAATAACTTTTACCTCGGTATTGATTTCTGTTATGTTGAATGCTTTGTTTGAAAAAGCATTTCTTTTTACCTGAAAAGGAGCAGTGCTTACCGGTAATCCTACTACGTTTGAAGCAAAACCTGCTTCCAGATTTACGGCTACCAATGAAGAAAGATAGATGCTGTCAGTGCTGGAAGAAAGAATAACTAATTTTGTGTTTTCTTGTTGAGCTGCTTGTTTGATAACGTCAGCATAAGCTTTGGCGTTAAAACCGGCTAATTTGTCGTTGTTTACTTTTAATACTTTGTCAACCCCGTATTTTGCTAATTCGGCAACGTTTTCAGTATTGATAGTTAAGGCAGTTACTGTAGTTCCTAAAGATTCAGCTACTTTTTTTGCGTAAGAAGCGATTTCGAATGCTACTTTTTTAAATTTTCCTTCTGCAGATTCTGCATATATTAATATTGACATATGATTTTAGATTTTAGATTAACGATTTTAGATTTTAGAGGTGAATCAAATGGTGATTTTTAGATTTCGTATTGCAATCAGCAATCTAAAATCTAAACTCTACAATCTTAAATCACTTTCGCTTCGTTGTGTAATAAGTCGATTAACTCGTCTAAATTATCTGGGGAAACCATTTTTATTGCCGATTTTGGAGCCGGTTTTTCAAATTTTACCGCTTTGGTGTTTATGGCAGCGTCAACCGGTTCAACAACATTTAATGTTTTTGTTCTGGCAGTCATGATTCCTCTCATGTTGGGGATACGCAAATCTTTTTCTTCAACGATTCCTTTTTGTCCGCCAATGATTAAAGGTAAAGAAGTGGTAACAGTTTCTTTTCCTCCGTCAATTTCGCGAACCGCTTTTACATTTGTACCATCAACTGCTATGTCAATACAGGCGTTTAAGAAATTGTATCCTAAAATACCGGCAATCATCCCGGGAACCATTCCTCCATTATAATCAAGAGATTCTTTTCCGGCAATAACTAAATCGTAAGCTCCTGATTTGATAACTTCAGCTAATTGTTTGGCAACAAAAAATCCGTCAGTAGGAGTAGCATTGATACGAATGGCTTCGTTAGCTCCGATTGCTAATGCTTTTCTTAATGTAGGTTCGGTTTCAGGACCGCCCACGTTTACTACAGTTACGGTAGCTCCTTGTTGTTCTTGAAACCAAATAGCACGTGTTAATCCAAATTCGTCATTAGGATTGATTACATATTGTACGCCGTTAGTATCAAATTCGGTATCAGCGTTTGTAAAGTTGATTTTTGAGGTAGTATCAGGAACATGACTGATGCAAACTAGTATTTTCATGTTGGGATATTTTATAAATTTCGTAGATTGAGTTACAAAATTAGAATAATATTTCGAATAATTTAGTATGAATAAAGACTAAGCATTGTTGCAATAATATTTTTATTTGTTTGATTCGTGTAAAATAGCAGAATAAATGCGAGATATTCACATACCTAATCTAAGATGTTAGAATTTATGGAGGATTATTTAAGTTAATTTGTGTTTTAAATGGTTTAAAATATTTATTTTTGCTCTTCAGAAAATTCAACATACAATATAATATGAGAACAATACAATTTAGAGAGGCCATTTGCGAAGCGATGAGCGAAGAAATGCGTCACGATGAATCCATATATTTAATGGGCGAAGAAGTTGCAGAATACAACGGAGCATACAAAGCTTCAAAAGGAATGCTGGCTGAATTTGGCGAAAAAAGAGTAATTGATACTCCAATTGCTGAGCTTGGTTTTACAGGAATTGCAGTAGGATCTGCTATGAACGGTTGTCGTCCTATTGTAGAATACATGACTTTCAACTTCTGTTTAGTTGGTATTGATCAAATTATAAATAATGCTGCTAAAATGCGTCAAATGACAGGAGGACAATTTAATGTGCCTATCGTTTTTCGTGGACCAACTGCTTCTGCAGGTCAATTAGGAGCTACTCACTCACAGGCTTTAGAAAACTGGTTTGCTAATACTCCAGGATTAAAAGTGATTGTACCTTCTACTCCTTATGATGCTAAAGGACTTTTGAAATCAGCTATTCGCGATAATGATCCTGTAATTTTCATGGAATCTGAGCAAATGTATGGTGATAAAGGTGAAGTGCCAGACGGAGAATATGTAATTCCTATTGGAGTTGCTGATGTTAAAAGAGAAGGAACTGATGTAACAATTGTTTCTTTTGGAAAAATCATCAAAGAAGCTTTTATTGCTGCTGATGAATTAGCTAAGGAAGGAATTTCTTGTGAAGTTATCGATTTAAGAACGGTTCGTCCAATGGATAACGAAGCGATTTTAAAATCAGTTAAGAAAACAAATCGTTTGGTAATTCTTGAAGAAGCTTGGCCATTTGCAAGTATTTCTTCTGAGATTACTTATATTGTACAAGAACAAGCTTTTGATTTCCTTGATGCACCAATTCAAAGAATTACAACTGCCGATGCTCCGGCACCTTACTCTCCGGTATTGTTGAAAGATTGGTTGCCAAACGCAGCTGATGTTGTGAAAGCAGTAAAGAAAGTAATGTATAAATAATACATTAGTAAATACTATTAAGGCTTCATCTTACGTTAGTTTGATGAAGCTTTTTTTTTAATTTTAATGGGAGTTTGTTGCAAACAAACCTCAATAAAAAGCAATAAATGTCAACCTGTATGAATAAGAAGTACCTATTTCTAGCTCTGTTTTTTGTATTGTCTGTTTTCTCAACACTTTTTGCCCAAACAAAAGTGAGCGGTATAGTGGTAGATAAATCCAATCAACCCGTTCCTTTTGCAAATGTTGTTTTTAAAGGTTCGAATATGGGAGTTATGTCTAATGAAGACGGACGTTTTTATATCGAATCGCCTGCTACTTATACTGTTTTGATAGTGACTTCTGTAGGGTTTTCAGATACGGAAATTACTTTGGACAAAGCCGTAAATTATAATTTTAAGGTATTACTAAAAGATGTCGAGGAATTAAAAGAGGTGGTTATTTACTCTGGAAAAACTTCTAAAAAGAACAATCCGGCATTAGATATTCTTAGGAAAATTTGGGAAAGAAAGCGAAAAAATGGTTTGTACCAATTTGATCAGTACCAAATGGAGAAGTACGAAAAAGTAGAGTTTGATATGAATACTATTGATAGTGCTTTTATGAAAAACAAAATCTTCAAAGGAATGGAATTTGTTTTTAATCATATTGATACTTCGAGAGTTACCGGGAAAACGTATCTGCCTATTTTTATCAATGAATCGTTAATGGATGTTTATGGGAATAATAAAATAAATAAGGTAAAAGAAAAATTAAAGGCTAATAAAAATTCTGGATTTAGTGATAATCAGCAAATTTTATCTTTTATTAAGGATTTGTATTCGAATTACGATATTTACAACAACCACCTTACTTTTTTTGACAAAAGTTTCACCAGTCCATTGTCTAAAACGGGTATAGATGTCTATAGTTATGTTCTTAGAGACAGTGCTTTTATTGATAAAAAATGGTGTTACAACATTTTGTTTTATCCAAGACGTAAAAATGAGCTGACTTTTAAAGGCGATTTTTGGGTGAACGATACCACTTTTGCCATCAAAAAAATCAATATGGCAGTGACTAAAAGTGCCAATATTAACTGGGTAAAAGATATTTATATCGAACAGGAATTTGAAGTGCAAAACGATTCGGTCTTTTTGTTGACCCGCGATCACATGATGTCAGATTTTGCTTTGAATAAAAAAGATGAGTCTAAAGGGGTGTATGGAAAACGTACTACCTTGTATCAAAATCATCAATTCAATATCGAAAAACCGGCTGCTTTTTATAGAGATGAGGTTAATTATATTGATAATGAGGTTTATAATCGATCGGAGAAGTATTGGGATGACAATCGTTTTGAAAACTTAAATAAAGACGAGAAAGGAATTTATAAAATGCTGGATACCTTGCAAACAGTCAAGAAATTCAGGCAATTGTATAATTTGGTCTCTATTTTAGGTAGTGGATATGTACAGTTTGGGCATTTTGATTACGGGCCTATTTTTTCCACTTTTGGTTACAATGAAGTAGAAGGAATCCGAATTAGAACAGGGGGAAGAACTTATTTTGGTCCTAATGACACCTGGCGTTTACAAGGATATACAGCCTATGGTTTTGATGATAATAAATTCAAATACGGTTTGTCAGGAAAATGGATGGTGGATAAGAAGAACCGAATTATCATTTCAGGTGGAAATAGACGGGATGTGGAGCAAATAGGTGCCAGTTTAACAACTACTAACGATGTTTTGGGCAGAAGTTTTGCTTCTTCTTCATTGGTTTCAACAGGAAATAATGGAAAGTTGACTAATATTAATTTGTCTAATTTGTCGGTTGAAATGGAGCCTGTAAAAAACTTAATGTTTCAAATGGGATTTTCGTACAGGACATTAGAATCGGCATCGGATACTTTTAAGTTGGATTATTATACTGATGCAAGCCAAACCACCACAAGAAGTGATGTTAAGCAATCAGAGGTTAATTTGCAGTTAGAGTTAACTCCTAACCGAAAAATGATAGGTTACGGAGTAGAAAGAAGTACTGTAGATAGTCCTTTTAGCCGTTTTTATGTTAATTATAGTCATGGTTTTAAAGGCCTGTTTGATAGTGATTTTAAGTATGATAAATTACAGTTGTATTATAGACAGCCTATTATTATTGGACCATTAGGACGTACTAATCTTACTTTGGAATTAGGAAAAACTTTTGGAACAATTCCGTTAGGATTGATGAGTGTAATTCCCGGAAACCAGTCATATTCTACTATCGAAAACACTTTTAATAACCTTAATTTTTACGAATTTGTTGCCGATCAATACAGTACGTTGCAATGGGAACATAATTTTGGAGGACGTGTGTTTTCAAGAATTCCATTTATGAGAAAGCTAAATTGGCGAGAAATAATTGGGGCAAAAGCAGTTTACGGAACAATTTCAGATGCCAGCAGAGCCATTAATGCTTCGGGCTTAGTGTATGCCGCTCCCGAAGATGTGTATTGGGAATACAGTGCAGGAATAGGCAATATTTTTAAAGTATTTCGAATTGATTTTACCTGGAGAGGAAATTATTTGAATACACCTGATACGCAGAAGTTTTCTGTAAAAGGTTCGTTTGGATTTTATTTCTAAAAATCACGAAATCTAAAGCAAATGTTTTGTTATAAATAAGGATTTGAGTTACTTTTGTGCCCAGATAAAATCAACTTAAGACAATAAATAAAATGACTGCAGACAAAATAAACACTTTCGATGTGTTAATCGAAATTCCAAGAGGAAGTAGAAACAAATACGAATACGATTTTGAAATCAAAAGAATGCGTTTTGACAGAATGTTATTCTCTTCAATGATGTATCCTGCTGATTACGGATTTATTCCTGAAACTTTAGCTCTTGACGGAGATCCATTGGACGTATTGGTTTTAGTAAACGAACCAACTTTCCCTGGATGTGTTATGGAAGTAAAACCAATTGGTGTTTTCCACATGGCAGATGATAAAGGACCGGATGAGAAAATTGTTTGTGTACCGGTTTCTGATCCAATTTGGAATAAATTAAATGATTTATCAGACGTTAATCCACACTTATTAAAAGAAATCGAGCATTTCTTCCAGGTTTACAAAGATCTTGAAAACAAACAAGTAGATGTTGAAGGATGGGGAGATTTGAGTGAAGCAAAAGCAATCATCAAAGAGTGTACTGATCGTTTTAATGCCATTGAAAACAAGCCTGAAGGGTTATTTAGCATTAAATAATTTTCAGGTTATAAATTTGTAAAAAAAGCAATACTTCGTCAGGAGTATTGCTTTTTTGTTTAAATTCGTTTGTATGCTGTTGATTATTAACCTTAACCAAAAACGAATTTATGAATACAATTATGATTTGGGTGCCTGTTTTTATGGCATTAGTTGGACTTGCTTTTATGTTTTTAAAAAGAGCCTGGGTTTTAAAACAAGACGCCGGCGATGGTAAAATGGCCTCAATTTCCGATTTTATTTACGAGGGTGCTCTGGCATTTTTAAAAGCGGAATACCGATTACTGGCCGTTTTTGTTTTTTTTGCCAGTATTGTTTTGGCGGGAATTACTTTTTTACCAGGTGTTAAAACACATTTATTAATTGTTGTAGCCTTTGTTATTGGTGCTTTATTTTCTGCTCTGGCAGGAAATATGGGGATGAAAATAGCAACTAAAACCAATGTAAGAACCACTCAGGCTGCTCGCAGTAGTTTGCCTCAGGCCTTAAAGGTTTCTTTTGGAGGTGGAACCGTAATGGGGTTAGGCGTTGCCGGTTTAGCCGTTTTAGGATTGACTTCCTTTTTTATTTTTTTCTATCATTTTTTTATGGGCGGGACATGGACTTCTATTGATGACATGACCGTAGTATTAGAAACCTTAGCAGGTTTTTCTTTAGGAGCCGAATCGATTGCTTTGTTTGCCCGTGTTGGAGGCGGAATTTATACAAAAGCTGCCGATGTAGGTGCCGATTTAGTAGGGAAAGTGGAAGCCGGAATCCCAGAAGATGATCCTCGAAATCCTGCAACCATTGCAGATAACGTAGGAGATAATGTGGGCGATGTGGCAGGAATGGGAGCCGATTTATTTGGGTCTTATGTAGCAACAGTTTTGGCAGCTATGGTTTTGGGGAATTATGTTATCAAAGATATGGGCGGAAGCATTCAGGATGCTTTTGGCGGAATTGGACCTATTTTGTTGCCAATGTCCATTGCTGGTTTTGGAATTTTATTTTCCATCATTGGAACAATGTTAGTAAAAATAACCGATGATAATGCTAAAGAAGCTCAGGTACAAAAAGCATTGAATATAGGGAATTGGGTTGCCATAGTTCTAACGGCTATTAGCTGTTTCTTTTTAGTGCAATACATGTTACCACCAATGATGAGAATGGAATTTTTTGGTGAGGGAAGTCAGGAAATTTCTTCGATGCGTGTTTTTTATGCTACCATTATCGGATTAATAGTTGGTGGAGTGATTTCTTCGGTAACTGAATATTATACAGGTCTTGGGACAAAACCGGTAATGGCTATTGTTCAAAAATCGAGTACAGGAGCCGGGACAAATGTTATTGCAGGATTGGCAACTGGAATGATTTCTACTTTTCCAACGGTTTTATTGTTTGCAGCTGCAATTTGGACATCGTATGCTTTAGCGGGTTTTTATGGTGTAGCCTTGGCAGCTTCAGCTATGATGGCTACTACGGCAATGCAATTAGCCATTGATGCTTTCGGACCCATTTCAGACAATGCGGGAGGAATTGCCGAAATGAGTGAATTGCCTAAAGAAGTACGTACCCGAACCGATATTTTAGATTCTGTTGGAAACACAACTGCAGCAACCGGAAAAGGATTTGCAATTGCTTCGGCAGCATTGACTTCATTGGCTCTGTTTGCGGCTTATGTTACTTTTACAGGAATTGACGGAATTAATATTTTTAAAGCACCCGTTTTAGCAATGTTGTTTGTGGGCGGAATGATTCCTGTGGTTTTTTCAGCATTAGCAATGAATTCCGTTGGGAAAGCAGCTATGGACATGGTATATGAAGTACGTCGTCAGTTTAAAGAAATTCCGGGAATTATGGAAGGAACAGCCAAACCGGAATATGCTAAATGTGTGGATATTTCAACAAAAGCCGCTTTACGCGAAATGATGTTGCCGGGTGTTTTGACCATTGGTTTTCCTATTGCGATTGTGTTGCTTGGTAAATTGGTTTATGGCGACAATAATCAGTTAATTGCCGAAATGTTGGGAGGTTATATGGCTGGAGTTACAGTTTCGGGTGTGCTTTGGGCGGTTTTTCAAAACAATGCCGGAGGTGCCTGGGACAATGCTAAAAAATCTTTTGAAGCTGGTGTAATGATTAATGGCGAAATGACCTATAAGGGTTCTGATGCGCATAAAGCTGCTGTAACCGGAGATACTGTTGGAGATCCATTCAAAGATACTTCCGGACCTTCGATGAATATTTTAATCAAATTAACATGTTTAATAGGTTTAGTTATTGCTCCGATTTTAGGTAATGGAAGTCATACTATTGGAACTGCGGCTTCTTGTTGTGTTTCAACTGCTAAATGTACTTCGATGTCTAAAGAAGAATGTATCGCCAAAGGTTGTACGAATAAAAATTGCGAGCATCATAATGCTGCTATGATGGGGCATTGCGACATGTCCAAAATGGCAACAATGTCCAAAGAAGAATGTGCAAAAATGTGCGATAGTTTAAAATGTTCGCCAGCGCAAAAAGAAGCCTGCCTGTCTCATTATGATGCGAATGGAAAGTTTGTTATACCTTCAGGAACTTCTAAGGGAAGTTGTTGTGCTCACAAAAAATAAATTTTGCTATAAAAAAACTAAAAATGCCTCGCAATTGTGAGGCATTTTTTTACGTTAACAATTAATAACCGCTATCGCCAATATTAAAATCTGGAGCGAAATTAACAGTACTGATTATTAATATTGTTCCAAATGTAGTCAGAACAATAACAAGATTACCTATATAATGATGAAGGTTTGTCCAGAATTCGAATACTTTTAATTTCTTCTTCCGATAAAAGTATGGTTTCAATTTTGCCTTTTGTTTTTACTTCACCATAATAACGATCATTAATTTTTATGATTCTCGAATAACGATGTTTTTACATTATCATTAAAAATTACTAAGGTTTTTAGATTTGCTTTTTCAGCTTCACTTAAGCTTACGCTGCTTTTTCATAAATACTACAACTTTGAAAAGTTAGCATGAAAACAAGAAATAGACAAATAAATCTTTTTCGTAGGCTAGATATTCCCATGGTTTTTTGATTTAAGTTACTAATCAGTATATCATTTTTAGAGGAATCATTAAAGGTAAATCTGGGGATAGAAGCGAAAATGGATACATTAAGTTACGTCAAAAACGGATTGATTTTGTCGTTATTAATGGTCGCAAAATTTTATTTGTTCTCCTATAGTTGTTGTGTTATTAAAAGCACCTAATCATAAAATTTAAATATGAAGCAATTGTATAACAATCTTGGAGAACTGTGTAAGATGTTAGTTGTGGTAGTGTAATATATTTGTAAATAACAAAAAGAAAATATAATGGAGCCAAAAATTGGAATCACAAAAAAAGAGCTCGAGTCAAGTATTAATTGTTTGACGACGGTTTTAGCAAACGAAATGTTGCTGTACACAAAGACAAGAAAATTTCATTGGAATGTTTCAGGGAATAGCTTTATGGAGTTGCATAAACTGTTTGAAAGTCAGTATACGGCATTAGAACAAGAAATAGATGAAATAGCCGAACGTATTAGTAAACTAGGTGGGAATGCCATAGGTACTATGAAAGAGTTTATTGATAATTCTATTTTAAAAGAAAATCTAAAAACTGTAGATCAAAGAGAAATGCTTCATGAGCTTTTAACAGATCATGAAACGGTATTAAAGCAGTTGAGAGATTTTGTTAAAACAGTTGAAGAAACGCAAGATTATGGCACAACAGATTTTCTAACGGCTTTAATTCAAAAACATGAAGAACAGTCGTGGATGCTGCGTAAATATATAGATCAAAAATAAATAGTAATATTAAAATTTAGAAATTATGAATAGTACAGAGCTTAAAGGAAATTGGAACGAAATTAAAGGAAAACTAAAACAAAAGTATGCCGAACTTACAGAAGACGACTTGTTGTATGAAGAAGGGAAAGAAGATGAAATGTTTGGGAAAATTCAACAAAAAAATAGGTAAGACTAAAGAGGAAATTGCCAAGTGGTATAATGAAGAATTCTAATGCCAAGGTTAAAAAAGAAACCGCTTCAAATTTTTGAAGCGGTTTCTTTTTTTAAAACAATCCGTTTAATTCGGCATTAATTCGTTCGATGATGTTTCCTAAATCTTCAGGGTTGTCCACAAAGTTAATTTTATCCACATCAATAATCAGTAATTTTCCTTTTGTATAGGTGTGAATCCATGCTTCGTAGCGTTCGTTCAAACGACTCAAATAATCGATAGAAATAGAGTTTTCGTATTCGCGTCCGCGTTTGTGGATTTGTCCCACTAAATTCGGAATTGAACTTCTTAGGTAAATTAATAAATCGGGAGCTTTAACCGTAGATTCCATCAATTCAAAAAGGGTAGCATAATTTTGAAAATCACGATTGGTCATCAATCCCATGGCGTGAAGGTTAGGGGCAAAAATATGAGCATCTTCATAAATGGTTCTGTCCTGAATTACTTTTTTTCCGCTTTCGCGAATTTGCATAACCTGGCGGAAACGACTGTTCAAGAAATAAATTTGAAGATTGAAAGACCAACGCTCCATTTGGTGATAAAAATCATCCAGATACGGATTGTCAACTACGTCTTCGTAATGAGGTTCCCATTTAAAATGTTTGGATAGTAAAGCGGTTAATGTTGTTTTTCCTGAGCCTATATTTCCTGCTACTGCTATGTGCATTATGATGTTACAGTTTTATGATTTGTATTTTACTAAAGATGTAAAAATAGAAAAAAAATAGTCTTTATTGTAAGTGATTTGAATGATTTTAAATTTTGTTTGAACTGCTGTTTTTTTGCGTTTTCTAATATTGGATTAAATAAAGAAGCCGCCTCAATACAATTTTTGAGACGGCTTCCTTTAGTTAGAAAATTGAATTTTATAGCGAATATTTCAATGTAATTCCATACGTTCTCTGATCTCCTAATACTCCGGCATAGTGACCGGCATTACCACCGGCAGGTAATAATTGTTCAAAATAATCTTTATTTAAAAGGTTGCGTCCCCAGAAGTTGATTGATAAACCTTCAGTAGCTCTAAATCCTAAACGACCATTAAAGATTGCATAGCCGTCAACAACCAAGTATTTTGAGGCCGATGGACTTGAAGAAAATTCTGAACGGGCATAAGAATCTACAGCTACAAAGAATTTACCTAAATTTCCAAAGAATTTTGCATCTGTTGTGTATTCACCACCTAAACTTCCGGCCCATTTTGAAACTCCTGGTAAACTGCTTCCTGAAACATCTTTAAAAGATACTGAAGATCCTGTTTCTTCTAATGGTAGTGGTGCATTTGTAAATTTAATGTATTTTCCATCCGTATAAGTTGCAGCTCCATTTATAGTAAAATTTTTGTTGATAACAAAACTGGCATCCAATTCGGCACCTCTTACACGTACTTTATCAGCATTGGCTAAATAACCACGATTGACACCTAATTCAGCAGCCTGAACATTAGTTTGGTAATCCGTAATATCGGTATTAAAGAAAGTTAGGTTCAAGATAGTATTATTAAATGGAGATGTTTTAACACCTGCTTCGTAGTGCTGTACTTTTTCGGGTTTGATTACTGCCAAATCAAGAGCTGGTTGACCGGAAACAGTTGGAAGTCCGGCAACATTTACCCCAACAGGCTTGTAGCTTTTTGCATAAGTTGCGTAAGCATTAATTCGGTCAGATGCCTTGAAAGATAGCGTTAAGTTTCCTGAAAAGTCAGTTGCATCCGTGTTTTTGCTAAAACTTTGGTCAGTATAAACTAATCTTTTTAGAGCGATTAATTCAGGATCTGTCGTTTGTAAACCTCCGTAAGTGGCACGGTCGTAATCGGCATCCTTTTTATCATAATTGTATCTTAAACCTGGTAAAATATGTAATTTATCAGTAATAGCCCAGTCTAATTGACCAAATACAGCAGCACTAACTGAATGGATACCTGCATTTGTTCTTATACCATATCCTTCAAAAAGACCTGGTGTTTGCCATTTGGTGCTAGTAGTACTTTGAGAGAAACGCCATTGTGCACTTCCTGATTCTTCTGTTCCATATGTATTAACTTCCTGGTCAATAAAGAATATTCCTCCAACTCCCGATAATTTTGGGCTGATTTCTCCAGCATAACGCACTTCTTGGGTGAATTGCTCATGTCTGTTTGGATTTTGTGATTTTGCTAAAACTTGTAATCCTGTAAAATCCCTGTCATTTGACGGATCCCAAGTTGAAAAGCGCCAGGCTGTTGTTGAGGTAAGTGTTCCTCCTCCAATTTTTGTATCAACATTAAGCGAAATACCTCCTATGTCTTGTCCGGAACGCCATGGAGTATCATGGTCAATTTTACGATCAAAAGGATTTGTGCTTGGAAGGGTATAATTTAAATCGGCAATAATTTGATTGAATTGACGGTATGCAGCTCTTTGAGTTGGAGCAACACCGGCAAGAACCTGTGCATATCCATCAGGACGTTGTGTGGTGATGTCTGCAGCTAATGTAATATTAGTATTTTCTGTAGGGGTAAAAAGTAACTGACCTCTGATTCCCTGATTGTTTAATGTATTTGTTGCTTTTCCTGTTGCCACATTTTCAATTAAACCATCACGTTGTGTTCCTGAAAAAGAAATACGTCCTGCAATTTTTTTTGCAATTGCTCCTGTAATAGATGCTTTGGCTTGCAGGAAAGAATAATTTCCATAGCTTACTTCAAAGTCAGCAGCAGGAGTAAAACTTGGCTTTCTGGTTGTAATATTAAAGGCACCTGAAGTGGTGTTTTTTCCAAATAACGTTCCTTGCGGTCCGCGTAGTACTTCTATTTGACTTACATCAATAAAATCTAAAGTTGTAATTGCAGGGCGGGCATAATAGACACCATCAATATAGAAACCAACACCCGGATCAATACCATCATTAGTAAGACCAAAAGGAGAACCTAAACTACGAATGTTAATTCCTGTGTTTCTTGGGTTTGATGAGTAAAGCTGAACAGATGGAATCAATTCTTTAATTCTGTTTACATTAAAGGCACCTGCCTGTTCTGCTTGTTTTCCGCTAACTACTGAAATTGGAATAGGTACGTTTTGTGCTTTTTCAATTCTTCTTCGAGATGAGATAACAACTTCAACAAGTTCGTTTTCTTCAGAAAGTTTTATTGTTAATGGAGCTGTTTGATTTTCAGTAATAGTTATTTCTTCCGTTTTGTATCCTACATATTGTATTAATAGGGAAAAAGAAGTCTTGTCTTTTGTGTCAATCGAAAAATTTCCGTTTGCATCTGTGGTCGTGTTGTATTTAGTTCCTTTCAGGATAACATTTGCACCTGGTAGAGATTGGTCCTGACTGTTTTTTACGTTTCCTTTTAAAGTATTCTGTGCATTTGAAACTGAAAAGAATAATAGTAATGTGATTATTGTGATTGATTTTGTATAAATTGTTTTCATGTTTAGTATTTATGTATGTTATATGTAATTAGTAGAATTTAAAAATAAATTTTTTTAACTAACACATACACATTATAATAGCTATGGTTGTATTGCTGTTTAGAGTTTTGTTTTCTTTTGAATAATTTTCCGAAAAAATAAATTTTGTTCGTTGCCTTTTCATAAGTTTCATTTTTAGGTTTTTATATATGATTTTAATTCTGGGGCAAATGTATATAATTAATTCTATATAATTAGTAGAAATTAAAATATATTTTTTTATTTTTTTACTAATGAGGTTATCGTAATGCCTTGCATTGCTTTTAAAGTTTCTTCCCTAATAGTGATTAATCCGTGTCGTAGCAGGCATTCCGACTCGTCTTTGCAATCTAAACAACGCTCGTAAAAATTGATAGAAGCACAAGGTAGTAAAGCAATAGCACCGTCAAATAATCGGTGAATATCAGCTAGTGTAATTTCGTTTCCTGATTTTAAAAGGTAATATCCGCCAAATTTCCCTTGCTTACTGCCTACTAAATGCCCACGTTTTAAGTCTAAAAGAATTTGTTCTAAAAACTTTTTAGGAATATTAGCTGCTTCAGCTATATCAGTGGTTTTAGAAATATGATTGACATCTTGTTGCGCTAAATAGAGTAGGGCTTTAAGTGCGTATTTGGTTTTTTGTGAAAGCATTTGTGTGGGTTATCTTATGTGGTTCAGATAAATTCAGGATAAAGATAAATAATTTTATAAAGGAGTCAAGGAATTTTTAAAATAAATAAACCATTAGCTGTAGCCAATGGTTTATTATGATTGTGTTTGAATAAAAAATTATGGCTGTCCGCTAAGCGGACCAAATGAAAAAATAGGCCACAGATGATACTGATTGAACAGATAAAAACGGATTTTTTTAGTTTTTTGTAAATGATAATCTGCGAAAATCCGTTTCATCTGTGTGCCATTCTCAATGAAAGTTATATAAAAAATTACCAACTTCCGCTGGAACCGCCGCCAGAGAAACCTCCGCCGCCAAAGCCTCCACCGAAGCCGCCTCCACCAAATCCACCACCAGAAGAACCTCCACCGAAGCCTCCTCCAAAACCACCGCTATTGCGTCCCAGATTACTCAGGATAATAACATCTAATAAACTGGGACCTCCGCCACCACTATTTCCGGAGTTTCCACTACCGCCACCTTTGTTTCTGGATGCTAAAATCAAAATAAAAGCAATGATGATGATAAAAGGGAGAAATGGGAAATCTTGTTCTTGTTTGGCTTGTTTTCGAGTGCCTTTGTATTTGCCTTTAAAAACATCAAACAAGGCGTCGGTTCCTTTGTTAACTCCGTTGTAATAACTACCGGCTTTGAATTCAGGAATGATGATGTTTCGGATAATTTCACCGCCAATTCCGGCCGTCAATCGGTCTTCTAAACCATAACCCGGATTGATGGCAATTTTTCGGTCGTTTTTAGATATTAAGATAATTACGCCATTATCGTCTTTTTTAGTTCCTCCAACTCCCCAGGTGTGTCCCCATTTGGTAGCGAGTAAACTAACGTCTTCGCCTTTTAAACTCTCTATTGTAATAACCACAATTTGTGTTGTGGTTGTATCAGAATATCGAATGAGTTTTTCTTCTAATTGCGTTTTTTCGTTGGTGCTAAAAAGATTGGCATAGTCATAAACCGAAGTCTGTAAACTGGGGTCTTTTGGTTTTTCTGGAATTGTAAATTGTGAAAAGATGCAATTGCAGGAAAAAAGTACAGATAGTAAGAGTACAAATTGAAAAATTCCTTTGGAATTTGAGTTTTTCTGTGTTGGAATTTTCATTATTTATCCTTTTGAGATTTCGTTAGATAATTCGTTGCTGTCACCTTCCTGCCAAGGGAAATATTTTTTAAGCTGTTCTCCGGCTCTTAGAATCCCGTCAACAAGTCCTTGTTTGAATTTATGTTGCTTGAATTGAGCAACCATAGCATCACGGGTACAATTCCAAAAATCGGCTTCAACAACATCGTTGATTCCCTTGTCTCCGCATATCACAAAGTTATGATCGTCAACCGCCAGATAAATTAACACGCCGTTTTTTAATTCGGTTTCATCCATTTTAAGTTCATGGAAAATTTCCTTCGCACGATCGTAGGTGTCCATAGAAGTTGTTCTTTCAATATGGACTCTAATCTCGCCGGAGGTGTTTTTTTCAGCTATTCGGATAGCTTCAACAATTTCTTGTTCTTCCTCTTTGGTTAAAAAATCTTCTACTTTTGACATTTGTTTTGTTTTTTTAATACCTATTAAAAAGCCCCTCCTCTGGAGGGGTTGGGGAGGATTAGAATTTTACTTCCACTGGTTTATCAGCACCTTCAACAGCGTTGAAATAGGCTTTTTCTTTGAAACCAAAAATTCCAGCAAATAGGGTATTTGGAAACGTTTTGATGTGCGTATTGTATGGTTTTACCGCTTCATTAAAACGAGTACGAGCCGTTAAAATTTGGTTTTCAGTACTGGCCAATTCGTCTTGTAATTTTAAGAAATTTTGATTGGCTTTCAAATCGGGATATTTTTCTACCGTAATTAATAAACGAGACAAAGAACTGCTTAAGCCACTTTGAGCTGAGTTAAACGCTGCTAATTGTTCTGGTGTAATATTAGTTGGGTCAATTGTAGTTTGTGTAGCCTTAGCACGAGCTTCGATAACAGCTGTTAAAGTGCTTTTTTCAAAATCAGCAGCTCCTTTAACGGTATTTACTAAGTTTCCTATTAAGTCATTACGTCTTTGATAAGAAGTTTGCACATCTCCCCAAGATTGTTCTACATCCTGACCTAGAGTCACTGCAGTGTTGTTAATTCCTTTAACCCAGCTATAACCACCAATAATGATAATTGCTAAAATAATCCAAGGTAAAAATTTTTTAAAATCCATGTTTCTGTTTAATTTAAAGTTTAATATTTATTGTTTTTATTTATTTCAAAATTGATATTGACTAAAGCTCATTTTTAATATTAGTCAGCTGTACTTTGATTGCTTCCAGTTTACTGATGATTTCAAATTTGTCTAGCGTTTTTTTCTGACCTTCTTTCAAATGGGTTTTAGCTCCTTCTAGCGTGAATCCTCTTTCTTTAACCAAATGGTAAATTAATTGGAGATTTTTGATGTCTTCAGGAGTAAACATTCTATTGCCTTTAGCATTCTTTTTGGGTTTGAGAATGTCAAATTCGCTATCCCAAAAACGAATAAGAGATGCATTGACGTCAAAGGCTTTCGCCACCTCGCCGATGCTGTAATATCTTTTGCCGGGTTGTAATTCTATGTGCATTTTTGTTATTTTTTTAGTCCGTAGTTACTAGTCCTTAGTTCCCAGTCTTTTTTTTATATTGTTTTTATCATCTATTATTAATTATGGTATCTAAATTTTCAATTACTTGTTACTAATCACTATAGGATCAGATACTAAGTACTAAAAACTAATCCAGCGATTGGTTTTCCTGGTTGGCCAATTTTGAAATGGCAACGTATTCCACTGCCGAAATATTGCCATAATAAAAATTAAGCGGATTCACCACCCGACCGTCTTTGTGAACTTCATAATGCAAATGTGGTGCTTCGGATCTTCCTGTGCTTCCTACTAATCCAATAATGTCCCCACGTTTTACTCTTTGTCCCCTTTGACATTTGTATTTGCTCAAATGGGCATATAAGGTTTCGTATCCATAACCATGTCTGATAACAATATGGTTTCCATATCCCGAAGCGGTATTGTCGGCCCGTGCAATGACCCCATCTCCGGTGGCGAATATAGGAGTACCCTGTTTAGCTGTAAAATCCATGCCTTTGTGCATTTTTCTAGCTTTGGTAAAAGGATCAGTGCGATAACCAAAACCGGAAGCCATGTGTTTTAAATTTTCATTTCTAACCGGCTGAATGGCCGGAATAGCGGCCAGTAATTTGTTTTTCTCTTTGGCTAATTTTAAAATATAATCTAATGATTGCGATTGAATTACGAGCTCTTTTGTTAAAATATCGACTCTTTTAGTGGTTTGTAAAACCAGTTGGCTGTTGTTGTATCCCTGAAGCGCTTTGTACTTATTTGCACCCTTGTAGCCTGCTTTTCTTTCTTCTTCAGGAATGGGCGCTGTATTAAAATAAGTGCGATACAGGTTGTTGTCACGCTCTTCAATAGCTTCCACTACATTGTCCAGTTGATCTATTTTTTTATTCAAAAAAGCATAGTTTAATTTTAAATTTTCAATTTCCCGAATCAAAAGACGGTCTTTTGGAGTGTCAAAATAAGGGGTGTTTAACAAAACTACAAAACTGATAAAACCAAATAAAGCGGAAGCCAACAAAAATAAGGCTACAAAGCCAAATTTTGTTCTTTTTTTGACTTTGATTTTGCGATAAGCCAGATTTTCAGAATCGTAATAATATTTTACTTTCGCCATATTTTAAAATACCCTATTTTTGCACCTCTAAAAAAGCACATTGCAACAAATTTAATAAATGTTTTAGTTGTTCCGCCCTTTTTTTAGTATTAAATATAACATAAAATTGATTGACAAAATTTAAAAATTCAAGGATTTAAAAATTGTTGAATTTAGGAGTTTTACAAAAAATAAATAAAAACTTTGTGCCTTAGCGCCTTAGTGGCAAAAAAATATAAAAATGAAATCACAAGACATTCGCAAAGCGTATTTACAATTCTTTGAAAGTAAAGGACATTTAATTGTTCCTTCGGCACCTATTGTTCTAAAAGACGATCCAACCCTGATGTTTAATAACTCAGGAATGGCTCAGTTTAAAGAATATTTTTTAGGAAACGCCACGCCAAAAAGCAATCGTATTACTGATACGCAAAAATGCCTTCGTGTTTCAGGAAAACACAACGACTTAGAAGATGTAGGTTTTGATACTTACCATCATACGATGTTCGAAATGTTAGGGAACTGGTCTTTTGGAGATTATTTCAAAAAAGAGGCTATTCCGTGGGCTTGGGAATTTTTAACAGAAGTGTTGAAATTAGACAAAGACCGTTTGTATGTTTCTGT
The DNA here is from genome assembly GCF_001857965.1 of Flavobacterium commune. Taxonomy (NCBI): domain Bacteria; kingdom Pseudomonadati; phylum Bacteroidota; class Flavobacteriia; order Flavobacteriales; family Flavobacteriaceae; genus Flavobacterium; species Flavobacterium commune. The sequence continues at coordinate 2,550,252 of NZ_CP017774.1, forward strand.
TTTTGAAGGTAACGAAGCAGAGAATGTACCTTTTGATCAGGAAGCTTTTGATATTTGGAAACAATTTGTATCTGAAGATCGTATTATCCTTGGAAACAAAAAAGACAATTTCTGGGAAATGGGAGATCAGGGACCTTGTGGACCATGTTCGGAAATTCATATCGATTTGCGTACTGATGCTGAAAGAGCTGCAATTTCAGGTTTTAGTTTAGTCAATGCCGATCATCCGCAGGTAGTGGAGATCTGGAACAACGTATTTATGGAATTCAACCGTAAAGCCGATGGTTCATTGGAAAAGTTACCGGCACAACACGTAGATACCGGAATGGGATTTGAACGTTTGTGTATGGCGATGCAAAATGTAACATCTAATTATGATACCGATGTATTTACACCACTTATTGAAAAAGTGGAGCAAATTACAGGATTGAAATACACCTCAAATGAAATAAAAAATATTTCAGAAGAGCAGAATAAAACCAATATTGCGATTCGTGTAGTGGTGGATCACGTTCGTGCCGTAGCCTTTGCTATTGCTGACGGACAGTTGCCATCTAACACTGGAGCAGGTTATGTAATTCGTCGTATTTTGCGTCGTGCTATTCGTTACGGTTTTACTTTTCTAAATACTAAAGAACCTTTTATCAATCAATTGGTTGCTGTTTTAGCAGATCAAATGGGTGAATTTTTCCCGGAAATCAAAAAGCAACAAACTTTGGTTACCAATGTAATTCGTGAAGAAGAAGCTTCTTTCTTAAGAACTTTAGATCAAGGATTGCAATTGTTGGAAAATGTAATGGCTGAGACTAAAGGAAAAGAAGTAGCAGGAACAAAAGCATTCGAATTGTATGATACTTTTGGTTTCCCAATTGATTTAACCGCTTTGATTCTTAGAGAAAGAGGATTCAGTCTGGACGAAGCTGGTTTTGATAAAGCGATGCAAGAACAAAAATCGCGTTCTCGTGCGGCTTCAGAAGTTTCTACTGATGACTGGAAAATCATGGTTGACGGGAATATAGAGTCTTTTGTAGGTTACGATCAAGTAGAAAACGAAGTAAAAATCACTCGTATTCGTAAAGTAGATTCTAAAAAAGATGGTGTTTTGTACCAAATCGTTTTAGATGCAACGCCATTTTACCCAGAAGGAGGAGGACAAGTAGGAGATAAAGGAACATTGGTTTCGGCTAATGAAACCATTGAAATTATAGATACCAAGAAAGAGAATAATCTAATCTTGCATTTTACTAAAAAATTGCCGGAAAATGTAAACGCCTCTTTCGTAGCCAAAGTTAATACCGATTTAAGAGCGGCGACTTCTAAAAATCACTCGGCGACACACTTGATGCACCAGGCGTTGAGAAGTATTTTAGGAACGCATGTGGAGCAAAAAGGATCTTTGGTAAACCCAAAAAATTTACGTTTTGACTTTTCTCATTTTTCTAAAGTAACTGATGAAGAATTGCAGCAAGTAGAGGATTTTGTAAATGCTCGAATTCAAGAGCAATTGCCATTGATCGAAAGAAGAAGTATTCCTATCCAACAAGCTTTAGACGAAGGAGCAATGGCTTTGTTTGGAGAAAAATATGGTGATAATGTACGTGCAATTAAATTTGGAGACAGCATGGAATTGTGTGGAGGAATCCACGTAAACAATACCGCTGATATTTGGTCTTTCAAAATTGTTTCTGAAGGAGCAGTAGCGGCAGGAATCCGTCGTATTGAAGCGATTACCGGAGATGGCGTAAGACAGTTTTTTGCTTCGCAGGAAGAATTGTTAGACGAAATTAAAACGGCATTGAAGAATCCACAAGATACGGTTAAAGCAGTAGTTTCTTTACAGGATGAAAATGCCAAATTGAAAAAACAAGTGGAAGCTTTGTTGAAAGAGAAAGCGAAAAATATGAAAGCGGAATTGGCAAACGAACTTCAACAAGTAAACGGGGTTCAATTTTTAGCTAAACAAGTTGATTTGAACCCAGAGGGAGCAAAAGATTTGGCTTATGAATTAGGGAATTTAGGAGATAATCTGTTTTTAGTTTTGGCTACAGCCGAAGAAGGAAAACCAATGTTAAGCTGTTATATTTCTAAAGAATTAGTGGCTGAGAAAAATCTAAATGCAGGTCAGGTAGTTCGTGAATTAGGGAAGTTTATCCAAGGTGGGGGTGGAGGACAGCCGTTCTTTGCAACTGCAGGAGGTAAAAACGCAGCCGGAATCCCGGATGCTTTATCAAAAGCAATTGACTTTGTGAAGTAAAATTTAAGTTTTATAAAAATCAAGAAACCCTTTTAGAATGTGTAAGCAAACTAAAAGGGTTTCTCTTTTTAAGTATGAAAAAGTTATTTTTAGGAATGGTTTAGTTCAATTCCGTTTTCTTCCAGAATATCCAGTAAGTAATTGTTTTCTTTAGGATCGTATTTTTCAATACCACTTTGATACCACTTCACTAAAACACTTATCTGGAAATGGGTATAACCTTCGGTGTCAATATTAATACCCAGTAAGCCTGCCATTAGGAATTCTTCTAAGATTTTTTCGGTGATGATTTTTTTCGGAATTCCGTCAAGGATGCAGCCATTTACACTTTCGTAATCAACTCTACCGGAGTTAAATCCGTCATTAAAAGCAGTATTGGCTGTGTCGCTTTTTACTTTCGAATAAGGATCAAGACCTTTAGAATAACCTTCTAAATAATCTTGTCTGTAAATTGGGTTGAATATGTTTTTCATGGTGTTGGTTGTAGTATTCATTATCAAAAGTAAAAGCAATAAATGAGTTCACCATTTAAAATCGTTGAAAGGATAAAATACTCTTTAAATCGCTTGGGCTATGTATTTTGTCGATAAAATAAGTAGTTGGTTTGCATCAGTAATTCTTTTTGAAGTACCAAATTAGAGTTCGTTTGAGTTCAGGTCGAATTTAGCCTAAGAAGTTTTGCAAAAACGAATTAACAATTTGATGAGGTTAAACCCTGATATAGAAAATGTTTCGATATTTTGCAGTAATTGTTGTTTGAAATATTCTTTTTAACGAGTTTTTAGGTTGTTGAACTTGTTTTGTTGGCTTAGCTGTATTTAATATATAGTTTTGAAGTCCCCAATATGCTATGTTCAAATTAACCTATAAAACCATGAGAAAATTAAATAGAATATTTGTTTTCATTTCAATAGTTGCTGTTCTTTTTAGTTCTTGTTCCAATGAAAAAGAAATTAAAGGAAAGAATTTTGTCAAAATTATTGAATCTACCGAGAATGGTGTTTCAGAAAATTCCGTTTTTACATACAATCAAAATCAATTGTTAAGTGCCGATAATTCAAAGGAAAGAATTGATTATACCTATACTGACGGCTTGATTACTAAAATTGTTAAGTATAATAAGCAAACACAACTTAGTGTTACATTACAATATACTTATCTTGATGATAAATTAGTTAAAATAACTTCGTCCGATCATTATGTGATTTATTACACTCATGAAAACAGTGAAACGGTTTTGTATGAAAAATTCAAGATCGATACTCAAAATCAGGAGCAAATGGTACATCATGGAACCTTGTTTTTTAAGAATAAAAATTTAATCAAGGTGGAGCGTACTTTTGATAATGTTGATGAAGGAGTGCTTTCTACTTCTAAAACTACTTATGAGTACGATACTTATAATAATCCGTATTGTGCTATTTTAGGTTACAACCAATTATTGGATAATGCTGCTTTAGTTTCTAAAAACAATGTTGTTTTAACCGTTGTTGAAACTAAGGTTGTAAATGGAGAAGAAACAATTGCTTCGGCAAATTTGTATCCAACAACCTATAAATACGATGCCGATAATTATCCTACTGAACAGGTTTCGGAATCGAGTGTAGGAAATTCAAATTATTCTAAAATCCAATATTTGTATTAGTTATCGGTTTTAAAGCAGTTTGTAAGTCTGTAAGTTATATAAGTTTTGTTGTTTGGTGTATCGATACTTATATGGTCTTAATATATTATAAAACAGCAACTCAAAGTTTATGTAAGTAAGACTAGATAAGCTAAAACTTATATGGCTTATATGGTTTAAAAAGCAACATTATTTATGTTTAATTGTTTGCAAAAAAAAGTTGGTATAAGACTCATTATAATAAATATTATTATACTTATTTTTGGTAAAAAACTGCAATGCAATTTCGTACCCCAATACCCATTTTAGAAAGTCCGTTTCCTGTTGATTATCATTCAGGAATTTTAAGTTTGGGTTCTTGTTTTGCGGTAAATATGGCCGAAAAATTGGAGTATTTTAAATTTCAAAATGCTTGCAATCCGTTTGGGATTATTTTTAATCCCGTTTCGATTGAAAAATTAATTTCAAGAGCCGTTACTAAACAGTTTTTTAGCGAAAAAGATATTTTCGTTCTCAATGATTCATGGCATTGTTTTGAAGTTCATTCGGAACTTTCAAATTCTGATAAAGCAATTTTTTTACAATTATTAAATGAATTAGTTGTTGCAACACATCAGCAAATAATCCAGTCCAGCCATTTTCTAATTACTTACGGAACGGCTTGGGTATATCGTCATATCGAAAGCGGAGAAATAGTGGCCAATTGTCATAAACTACCCCAGAAGCAATTTACAAAGGAAATTTTATCGATTGACAGCATTCAAACCGCAATTCAGAATACATTTCGTTTAATTCAGTCGCTAAATCCCGAGGCAAAATTTACATTCACTGTTTCACCAGTGCGTCATATCAAAGATGGCGTTGTAGAAAATCAAAGGAGTAAAGCCCATTTAATTAGTGCAATTCATCAGGTTTTAGGGGATTCTGCTTTCTGCAATGTAAATTCCGCCATTTATTTTCCCAGTTACGAAATTATGATGGACGAATTACGTGATTATCGCTTTTATGCCGAAGACATGCTGCATCCTAACCAAGTGGCAATAAATTACATCTGGCAGCGATTTAAGGAAACTTCCATTTCAAAAACTGCTTTTATTGTTATGGAGCAAGTGGAAGGAATTCAAAAAAGCTTATCCCATCGGTCTTTTAAGCCAGAATCAGAAAGTCATCAAAAATTTCTAGCCAAACTTCAGGCAGGAATTACTAAATTGTGTTCGGAATATCCATTTATGAAATTTTAATTATGATAAAAAACATACTTATTGGAGCCGCAGTTATAGTGGCAGCCGTCTTGTTATTTAAATTTTGTGATTTCAAAAAAAGCGATGAAGATGCTATTAGTTACAATACCAATCTGATTCAGCAGCAAATTGTAAACGTTGGTAAATTAGTCGTTACCGAGGGGCATTTCTCAGAAGTGATTACCTATAAAAATCAGCAAAAATACCTGTTGGATATGGTTTCTTTTGAAAAAAAAGCGCTCATTGTGGTCAATGCCGATGTGACCGTGGCTTATGATTTGCACCAAATGAAGTATGATATTGACGAAAAAAACAAAATAATCACTATTGTAAGTATTCCAAAAGAAGAAATAAAAATCAGTCCCGATATTCAGTTTTATGATGTAGAACAAAGCAAACTGAATCCTTTTACGGGCGATGATTACAATAAAATCAACAAGCAGGTTAAGGCTAATTTGGCAAAGAAAATAGCTAAATCAACCTTAAAATCTAATGCCCAAAACCGACTCATTAGCGAACTTTCTAAAATTTTGATTCTGACCAACACTATGGGGTGGAAATTACAATACGAAGGCAAAGTTATTGAAACTGAAAAAGATTTAGGGCAACAGGTGAAATTATAGTTGATTTAGTTTTCGAAAAAATTCCGTCCGCCATTTCTGAAATACTCAATTTTGTAAAAGAACATTTCTGCCATGTTTTTAGCTCGGAGTTTTGCTTCTTCTGCTAGTTTTCCTTGGAATAAAGCATCGATAGTTTCGGTAAAAATTTCCATCCAACGATTAAAATGCTCTTTTTCTACCGGCAAATGCTTGTGCGGAGGAAACGGACTGCCTGAGTAGGTGTGTTCTTCGAGTAAGATGGTTTGCCAAAAACGGTACATTCTTTCTAAATGTGCCGGCCAATTAGGGCCTATTTTTTCATTAAAAACAGGTCCAATTAAGTTGTCTTCTCGTACTTTAGCATAGAAACTATCTACTAATAATTTGATGTCGTCAAGATTTTTAATATCGGCTAAATCGCTCATGTTTTCTGGAATAATGAATTACAAAGTTAGCTTGTTTTTAGCCAATTAATTGATGAAATAAGTCTTGTTTTTCGTTGAGGTATTTGTATTCAAAACCTTTGTTGTCCATTTTGGTTTTTATAGCAATAATATCGTTTTTGTTTTTGAGTTCCAATCCTACAACGGCAGGGCCTACTTCGCGATTGTTTTTCTTTGTAAACTGAAAATAAGTAATATCATCGTCAGGACCTAAAATGTCGTTGACAAATTCTTTTAAAGCACCCGGACGTTGCGGAAACTGAATCATAAAATAGTGCATCAATCCTTCGTAAAGCAAAGAGCGTTCTTTTATTTCGGCGGTACGTTCAATGTCGTTGTTACTTCCGCTAACAATGCACACTACGGTTTTTCCTTTTATTTTTTCTTTATAAAAATCCAATGCCGAAATAGTCAATGCCCCTGCGGGTTCTACTACCATGGCTTCTTCGTTGTACAAACGCAAAATAGTGGTACATACTTTTCCTTCAGGAACAAGAATAATGTCGCTTAGGTTTTTTTTACAAATGTCAAAAGTCATTTTCCCCACTTGTTTTACGGCTGCTCCGTCAACAAATTTGTCGATGTTTTCTAAAATGGTCACTTTTCCATTTTCTATAGATGTTTTCATCGAAGAAGCACCTTCGGGCTCAACGCCAATGATTTTAGTATTAGGACTCAAATACCTGAAAACTTCCGAAAGCCCTGAGGCTAGTCCGCCGCCGCCTATGGGAACAAATACATAATCAATAGGTTTTTTATAGCTTTCCAGAATTTCAAGACCTACCGTTCCCTGACCGGCAATAACTTTAATGTCATCAAAAGGATGGATGAAAGGCATCTTGTTTTTGGTAGCATCAGCCAATGCAGCGGCGTAAGCATCGTCAAAAGTATCTCCTGTAAGCACAATTTCTACAAAGGAACCTCCAAAAAGTTTGACTTGTTTTATTTTTTGCTTCGGTGTGGTTTTAGGCATGTATATTTTGCCTTTTATCTGAAGTAATTTACAGGAATAAGCAACGCCCTGCGCATGATTTCCGGCACTAGCACATATTACACCCTGATCTTGTTCTTCAGGGCTAAGCGTGCTGATTTTGTTGTAAGCTCCTCTGATTTTATAGGAACGTACCGTTTGTAAATCTTCTCTTTTTAATAGAATTCGGGCATTGAATTCGGTTGATAGATTCAAATTTTCCGATAGCGGTGTCTCCATGACCACGCCCTGTAATTGCTTTTTGGCTTCTTGTATTTGGTTTAGTAGTTTCATTTTATTGGTATAAAAAAACCTCCCGTATTGGGAGGTTGAATAAATGGTATCTTGATTACTTATTTACATAACACTCCGTCATTATTATTGGATAATAATGTTAATTGTGATACCTATGTTAATCGTGTTGTTCATTTTTTATGATTGTATTACAAATATATCATTTTATATTTTAGGTCTTTTAAAAATTTTAAATCAATTTTACACCCTTTAGGCTTGGTGAAAGAATATGATTTATTTTTTTTCAGTAGGTGGGAATTGCGCCAGAATTTTGGCAACAAACTCATTGATTTGGTTTTCTTTCTCTCTTCGATTTTCAGTTAGGGTTCCAACTCCTTCACCTTGCCAAATCAACTCTTTTTTCTTAGCATCGATTAAATCGATATACAGTGTGCCTTGGGTTGATGAGCTAACATAGGTGTTGCCGCCCCATAAGAAAGGATTCCATCCCCAACCCCAACCGTAACCCCAACCCATATTGAATTGGTTCACGTCAAGTTGTTCTCTCTCTTTGGTGAAAAAATTGATTAGTAAATCAGGATTTTCACTTTTGCTCATGCCTTTTTTACTCAATTCGTTGTCAATAGCATGTAGTATTCTTTTTTTGTCTAATTCAGATATTTGAACCCGATCAATGCCTTTTTTGTGAAAAGCATAGGTTTTGTATTGACTAAAATCAGCACGACTGTCAAAATCAGAATAAACCCTAACAGAGCTACAGGAACTCAATAGAAAAATAAATAAAAGCGGTAGTATTTTGAGTGTTTTCATAATGCAATTGTTTGATTGTTAAATATATGAATAAAAATGGGTTATGTTTTTATATACGCTAAAATAAGATAAATAGATTCGGGTTGTTTTTATAACGATTTCTTATTTGTACCTGTTTTTTTGTCGTATCCATAAGGACAATGACGGCAACCACTCTTGCAACAATAGCCTCTCTTTAAGTGGTATTTTTCAGTAAAACATTTGTATCCTTCGGCTGTGTAATAGAAATCTTCTCCTTCTATTAATTTATTTTCATTACTTTGTTCAATCATTAATAGGTTTTGTTGTTAGTTTACACAAATTTATAAATTTAAGAACCAATGTTTTTTGTTGTTAACAAGTATTTAATACCAAAAGGATACCGTGGATTAACGGCTTATCCATTTGTGTTTTTGAAACATCGGATTGATAAACAAAATCCAGTTTTTATCAATCACGAACGCATTCACTTACGGCAACAAATAGAATTATTGATACTTCCTTTTTTTATTTGGTACTTCCTTGAATATCTTGTTCGCTTATTACAATTTCGTAACAAAAATCGTGCCTATCGAAATATTTCTTTTGAAAGAGAGGCATATAGCAACGAAATTGATATGGATTATCTTAAAAAAAGAAGGTTTTTTAGTTTTTGGAAGTATTTGTTTTAATCGCAAAGTTTAGAAGTTTTTTAATACTGCAGATTCGCAGATTTTTTAATAGTTGTTTTTGAATTATTTATTGTAGGGTAAGCAAAGCTTTTCGTGATTTTTTTTAATTCAAAGAAGGGAAAAAAATCTGAAAATCTGCGGTATTAAAAATTATCACAGTCATCATATAATTCACAGTGAACTCGGGGTTAAAAAAAGTTTTCACTATTTTAAAGCTATAAGTTTTACCTTTGTCAAAAAAATAAATGCTTTGAATCAAAAACTGCAAATAATATTTCCTAATTCGATTGCTGTTACCATTAAAAGGGAAGATTTACTGCATCCGGTGGTTTCGGGAAATAAGTTTCGAAAGTTAAAGTACAATTTGCTTCAGGCGAAAGCTGAAAATAAAAAAACGCTGCTTACTTTTGGTGGTGCTTTTTCTAATCATATTGCCGCTGTAGCTTTTGCGGCTCAGGAGCAAGGACTTCAATCCATTGGGATTATCCGTGGCGATGAATTAAGAGATAAAATCGATAGTAATCCAACGCTCCAATTTGCTCAGGAATGCGGAATGCAATTTGAATTTATTTCCCGTGAAGAATATCGATTAAAAAGTGAATCTTCGTTTTTAGATGAATTGAAACAACAATTTGGAGATTTTTATTTGGTTCCCGAAGGGGGAACGAATGCTTTGGCCATAGAAGGCTGTCAGGAAATTTTAACCGATGAGGATAGCGCGTTTGATTATATTTGTTGTGCGGTAGGAACGGGCGGAACCATTTCGGGAATTATTAACAGCGCGTTGCCGCATCAAAAAGTTTTAGGATTTCCGGCTTTAAAAGGTGATTTTTTACAAGATGAAATCCGTATTTTTGTGCAAAATCAAAATTGGGAGTTACTAACTGATTATCATTTTGGCGGATATGGCAAGGTCAATGAAGATTTGATTTATTTTATCAATCAGTTTTATATTGAAAATCAAATTCCGTTAGATCCTGTTTATACCGGAAAAATGGTTTTTGGTGTTATGGATTTGATACAAAAGAATTATTTTCCGGCTCATTCCAATATTTTGCTTATTCACACTGGTGGATTGCAAGGCATTTTTGGCATGAATGAGCGATTGAAAAACAAACAATTACCAACAATAAATATTGATGTTTAAGAAAAACCTACTTTTATTTATTCTTCTGACGCTGATTAGTTGTAATGCTACAAAATCTCCAATTGTAACAACTAAAAAAGGATCCGGTAAAAACACTGCTTATTCTCAAAAAAATAAAAAATACAAAGGTCGCAATGAAGTAATTGAATCTACTTCGAGAACGGTGGTTACAAATGATGTTGTTAATGGTTATGTGTTGCAATACAAAGATATTGCGATGAGTAATATGAAAACCTATGGAATTCCGGCAAGTATTATATTGGCTCAGGGAATTTTAGAATCAGGGGCGGGAAGAGGAAAATTAGCTGAAAGTGCTAACAATCATTTTGGTATCAAATGCCACGCCGACTGGAAAGGAGATTCGGTAAGACATGATGACGATTCCAGTCAGGAATGTTTTAGAAAATACGATAAAGTTTCCGAATCTTACAGAGATCATGCATTGTTTTTAAAAGGCAAAGTCAGGTATGCCAGCTTGTTTGAACTGGATAAAGACGATTATCAGGCTTGGGCAAAAGGTTTGAGAAAGGCAGGTTATGCAACTGATCCGAGATATCCAGACAAATTGATTTCTTATATAGAACGTTACAATTTAGGTCAATATGATGCTCAGGTTTTGGGAACAAATTATGTGCCTGTGGAAAATCAGAATCGAAGAATTGTAGTTAGAAATTCCGGAAATGATACTTTTTATGAAGTTCAGAAAGGAGATACTTTGTATTCTATTTCCAAAAAATACAATCTGTTAGTGGATGATTTAAAGCAAAAAAATAATCTTTCGGATAATACTCTTTTTGTAGGGCAAAAGTTGAAAGTGAAGTAATTATAAGTTATAAAAAAATAATGAGTTGTTAGAAGTCAAGATTGTAAATCTAAATTCTAAACTCTAAAATCAGAAATTTTAAATTAAAAATGTTATACCAAAGAAGTAGTCAGCTGTTTGCTGAAGCAGAAAAAGTAATTCCGGGAGGCGTAAATTCGCCGGTTAGAGCATTCAAATCGGTAGGAGGAACACCTATTTTTGTAAAACAAGCCAAAGGTGCTTATTTGTATGATGAAGACGGAAACCGATTGATTGATTATATTAATTCCTGGGGACCGATGATTTTGGGACATGCTTATGAGCCAGTAGTTCAGGCGGTAACTGAGAAAGCTAAACTGGGAACTTCTTTTGGGATGCCTACGGAATTAGAAACTCAAATTGCTGCTTTGGCGGTATCGATGGTTCCTAATATTGATAAAATCCGTTTTGTAAATTCAGGTACTGAAGCCTGTATGAGTGCGGTAAGATTGGCACGCGGATTTACAAAAAGAGATAAAATTATAAAATTTGCAGGTTGTTATCACGGGCATTCTGATTCTTTCCTGATTCAGGCCGGAAGCGGGGCAATGACCTTTGGAACTCCTAATAGTCCGGGTGTAACTGCTGGAACAGCTAAGGATACCTTGTTGGCTAAATACAATGATTTAGAAAATGTACGCAGTTTAATCGAAGCAAATTCGAACGAAATTGCAGCCATTATAGTAGAACCAGTTGCAGGAAATATGGGTTGTGTGCCGCCAAGCAAAGGCTTTTTAGAAGGTGTACGTCAATTGTGTTCTGAGAACGGAATCTTACTGATTTTTGATGAGGTAATGACCGGTTTTAGATTAGCTAGAGGTGGTGCTCAGGAGTTATTAAACATCAATGCTGATATTGTTTGTTTCGGAAAAGTAATTGGTGGCGGATTACCAGTGGGAGCTTTTGCTGCCAGAGAAGAAATTATGAATTATCTGGCTCCGCTTGGTCCTGTTTATCAGGCGGGAACTTTATCGGGAAATCCACTAGCAATGGCTGCTGGTAAAGCAATGCTGGAATCTTTAAATAATGATACAGCTATTTTTCAAAGATTAGAAGAAAAAACAGCTTATTTAGAAGTCGGAATTCATAAAGTTTTACAAGCAAACAATGTTGTTTATACTATTAATAGAGTAGGTTCTATGATTTCGGTACATTTTGATGCCAGTCCTGTTGTTGATTTTCAAACGGCTGCTAAAGGTGATAATGATACTTTCAAGAAATTCTTCCATGGATTGTTACAGGAAGGTGTTTATATTGCGCCTTCAGCTTACGAAACCTGGTTCATCACCGATGCTTTGAGTTATGAAGATTTGGATTTTACAATCAATGCAATTGATAAAGTTTCAAAGACATTGTAATATAAAAGGGTAAAAAAAAGCTTCGAGTTTAGTTTCTCGAAGCTTTTTTTTAGTTTTCCATATTTCCACCAGCAGGTCTGTCGTCACCCATTCCGCCACCTTGTCTGTCACCCATTCTTTGCTGCATTCTTTCTCTCATTTTGTCCTGGCTGCTTTTCCATTTTGTTAGTTGCTCCGGAGTTAAAATAGCTTTCATTTTATCTTCCATTGCTTTTCTTTGAGCCTCCATATTTTCTCTGCCCTGACCTTGGTTGTTTTGTCTGTTAGCTCTTTGGGCAGCTTGCTCAGCATAAAGTTGTTTTAGCTGTTCCTGTTGTTTTGCATCCAGATTCAATTCCTTAGTCATTCTTGCGATACGTTGTTCTGAGCGCTGTTCCGGAGTCATTCTTTCCATGTTGGCTCTCTGTGGTCTGTCGTTGTTTTCCTGAGCAAAACTTGATACTCCAACAACCAATAATGCGGCAATAATTAGTTTTTTCATTTCTTTTTTGATTTATGTTAAAAGTTATAGCAGTAAGATAATAAAAAGAACAAAAGGTTTAATTATTCATAAAAAAATATTGAATGTCTTTTTTAATCCTAAAACTGAACTAGGATTTTTTTTTAACAAATGAAGCCGATTCAAATTTTACAAAGCCACCACGATTTTCATGTCTTTCAATAGATTGGGTAACAATCAAATATCCTATAGTAATCATATTTAATAATTCGTAATACGAAGTGTTGATTTGATGTGTTTTACTAATCGCTTCTATTTCTTGTTTCCAATTCAATAGTTGTTCTTTAGCTTTAATTAAATCAGAGTCGTATCTAACAATACCCGCATTTTGTCTCATTAAATGCTGAAGATTTGCTTTTAAATTTGTCAAATAGTTAGCATCAATTTCCGGTTTTTCAGTAGCTACTGTTTCCTGAATATCCTTCTTTATTGTTCTGATCTCTAAATTAGGATCGGCCAGATATTCGTAAATTCTACTCGAATAAACTAATGCTTCTAACAATGAGTTAGATGCTAGTCGGTTAGCTCCGTGTAAGCCGGTTTGTGAACATTCGCCACAGGCAAATAAATTGTTTACTGATGTTTTTCCGTCAGTGTCAACAACAATTCCGCCACAAATATAATGTTGAGCAGGAACTACAGGAATCCAGTCTTTTTCTATGTCAATTCCTGCCTTTAGGCAATGATTGTAAATCATTGGGAAATGCTTTTTGAAAGCTTCTATATCCAGATGAGTGCAATCTAAATATACGCAATCGTCACCTGATTTTTTTAGTTCCAAATCAATACTTTGGGATACAATATCTCTGGATGCCAATTCTTCTCTGGAATCATAATCAATCATAAAACGATGTCCTTTTTTGGTGCGTAAATAAGCACCAAAACCTCGAACTGCCTCAGAAATTAAAAATTTGGAACCGGTAGATGTATCATAAAAAGCGGTAGGATGGAATTGGATGAATTCCATTTCTTTAATATTGGCATGAGCACGATAGGCCATGGCAATTCCGTCTCCGGTTGCTATTACAGGATTGGTAGTGTGTCCGTAAAGATGACCAATTCCGCCGGTAGCCAACAGCGTAATATCGGATAGGTAAGTGCTTATTTGTTTTGTTTTTTCGTCCAAAACAATAGCTCCTAAGCAGCAGTTGTCAGCGGTAATTAAATCGGCTGCAAAATGATGATCTAAAACGGTGATGTTGTCTTTTTGATACACCTGCATCAAAATAGCGCGTTCTATCTCATGACCGGTTTGGTCTTTATGGTGTACGACACGGTTTTCTGAATGTCCGCCTTCTTTACCTAAATTTAGATTGCCATCAGAGTTTTTGTCAAATTTGGCTCCCCATTCAATTAATTCTTTTAATCGCTTTGGACCTTCGGTAACAACCATTTTTACGACAGCTTCATCACATAATCCATCTCCACAAATCAAAGTGTCTTCTATATGTTTTTGGTATGAATCTTCATTTTTATCAGTAACAATGGCTATACCACCCTGGGCATATTTGGTATTTGATTCGTCAGCATTTGCCTTGGTTACAATGGTTATCTTTTTGTTCGGAAATTGCTCTGCTATTCGAAGGGCAAATGTCAAACCGGCAACACCAGAACCGATAATCAGGTAATTGGTATTTGTCATTATTTTGATAATTCAAGCATTCTCTCAATTGGAATTAATGCTTTTTGGATAATGTCTTCGGCTACGTGAACTTCAGGACTTTCATTTACTAAGCAATCATATACTTTTTGTAAAGTATTCATTTTCATGTAACCACATTCACTGCAGGCGCAAGTATTGTCTTCTTTTGCAGGAGCCGGAATTAAGATTTTATCAGGTACTTCCTGTTGCATTTTGTGTAAAATACCAAATTCAGTAGCTACAATAAATTTATTGTTAGGATTGTTTTTTACATAATCAATCATTCCTGAAGTCGAACCAATATAGCTGGCAGTAGCTAAAATATGAGTTTCAGATTCCGGGTGTGCAATGATTTTTGCATCTGGATGTTGCTTGTGCAATTCGATTAATTTATCCAATGAAAAGGCTTCGTGAACTACGCAGGAACCATCCCAAAGTAACATATCGCGCCCTGTTTTGCTCATCACATATTTTCCTAAATTCTTGTCCGGAGCAAAGATGATTGGTTTGTCTTTAGGAATCGATTCTACAATTTTCACTGCATTTGCTGAAGTAACCACAATGTCAGTCAGTGCTTTTACTTCGGCCGAACAATTCACATAAGTTATAACCGTATGGTCAGGATGTTGATCGATGAAGTTTTTAAATAAATCCGGAGGACAGGATTCTGCCAATGAACATCCTGCATTCAAATCAGGAAGGATTACTTTTTTGTTTGGATTTAAAATCTTAGCTGTTTCAGCCATAAAATGGACTCCTGCAAAAAGAATAATATCGGCATCCACTTTCATCGCTTCTTGTGATAATCCCAAGCTGTCCCCTACATAATCCGCTATGTCCTGAATATCATTTTCCTGATAATAATGCGCTAAAAGAACCGCATTTTTCTCTTTTTTTAATTGTAATATTCGTTCTTTTAGATCTTTTATTTTGTTTGTATCCATTTTAATATTGATAACAAGTGTTTAATTGTAATATGTTGTTGTTTGTTGTTTTGTTTTTGTAAAGCTAATTTATTTAAAAAGTTAATACCTTAAAAAAGTATCTCCTGATTTAATTCCGATTGCCAATTCTTCTAAATTAGTATTCTCTAACATAAAAGCCAATTCATTTCGGATAGATTTGAATTTCTCATGTACCGGACAAGGGTGTGTTTCTGAGCAATGGCTTAAGCCTAAACCACATCCTGTAAAAACAGAATCACCTTCGAGTGCAGTTACAATCTGAGACAATTTTATCTGACTCATTTTTTCTTTTGGAATTTCAAATCCACCACCCACACCTTTGATAGAATTGATAATATTGTTTTTAGATAAAATCTGTAAAATCTTGGCAGTAAAAGCCTCGGGAGAATCTATCTTTTTGGCAATATCTTTTAGACCGGATCTATTATTTTGATAAGATTCGGATGCAATAAAAATAGTCGCTCGAATCCCATATTCGCAGGTTTTAGAGAACATAATTAGTTTTTTACAAATTTATAGAAAATAAGCGTTATTATTCGACTCAATTTTCAGTATTTATGTGATTTAATTATGCCTTTAAAAAGGCTAAAAATAAGCATTAAAATAGCTACAGGTAAGAAAATGCTAGTAAAAAATAGGTTTTGGAAATACATAGGGAATTGTCCTTTCTCTAAAAAGAGATAAATGCCTTGTCCAAATAACAGCAATTCGGTTAGTACAAAACCAAAAATAAATAGTTTTATTCCCCAATTGGATAATTTTTTCTGTCCGTTTAAAAAAGAATTTTTTAATAGGAAAGCAAACAAAAAACTGCTGATAATCCCTAACATAGTCAGGTGAATATAACCAATTACAAAATTTCGAATTTGATGTGAAATTTGAGCCAATTCAGGAATTAAAACCACTAATTGAATAACAATTTTTAAGAATAATGAAGTTAAAGCAAAACCATAAAGTAATTTTTCAATAGCTTTTAAAGCGGTGTAGAAAGTTTGAAAATATGGTCGGATTATTTGAATAAAAATAATAAAAGAAAGCAGTTGCAATAGTACTCCTATGCTGTTTATCCAATGAAAAACAGGATTAGAAAGATACCAACTTACCGGTAAAGCCAAAGTGAAAATGGTGGCTGTGACTAACAATTTGTAGCATAATCGAAATTGCTTTTCGTTGATATTTGCTTTTAATTGATGAAAAAACAAGGCTAAAATGGCAAAAAGAAACCAACCGTTGAATTGGAAATGCAGGAAGAACTGAATAGCAATTTGGTAAAAAGCACTGGCTTTACCAAGCAATCCAACTGCCGGTCCCAAACACCAAACCCCCAGAGTCGATAAAATCATGAAAAATAATGCGGTTCGCAATAATAGCTTTTCCGGAAGCGAATCGGTATGGGCGTCTTTCCATACCAATCGGCAGAAATAATAACTGCAAAAAATATGAAGTGTAGAAAATGCAATCGAAAAGAAAGCATATCCTTCAACAGGAAAACGAAACATCATGCCAATAACGGCTATTTCAGTTAGCCAAAATAATCGGTTGTAAACGGGTTTTTGTTGTGTTGTTTTTGGAATAAAAAAATGAACAATCAAACTGTAAATCATCAGATAAACCCAGCCTAGCATGGCAACATGAGAATGTCCGTGTAATAAAAACTGATAATTTATAATTTCAACAGGGAATACATAGAGCAACCGAAGCAGCAATCCCATGAATGCTGCAATAAAGAAATTGAAAAAGCAGGTTAAAAGCCAAGATTTTTGCATAGTTATCCTCTAAAATAAATATTGCCTATTGGTGTAGCAATTTTTAAAAACCTCCAAATCGTATGAATGATCCAAAAATAAGCATTAAAACACCAATTGTTGTCACCGATACAATATGAAAAATCATTTCGGATAAGTGAGTGGAATCATTTTTTAAT